>JBOFLF010000001.1:0-8955 GCA_051657715.1 Angustibacter sp.
CTCACCATCCGCCGAGGGAGCTCCGTCGGCGCGAGCCGCATGACGTGGATGCCCCCATCAATCAGCTGTCGCAGCTGAGCCAGCGCCCGCGCCACCGTCTCCGAGGTGGCTTCGCGGAACAGGTCGGTCAGGGACAGCTTGCTCGACAGGTCGTCCGCGAAGACGTAGGACGTCAGGTGTGGCAAGCCTTGCCCGGCGTTGATCAGGTACGCCACATCGTCTGTGGAGTGCGAAGTGAGCTGGGCCGGCTGCCAACGTCGCGGGAAGCGCCAGATCGGGTGCGGGTGCAGGGTTCTCGGGTGCGAGTGCCAGAGCGCCACGGTGTCGCCCGTCGGGTAGCCCAGCTCGATAGATCGTTCACAGCCGAGCCTCAGCAGGTCGACGAAGACCCCGCCCGCGTCCTGGCGGAAGAACCCGCCGCCCTCGGCGGTGAGCCCGAAGGGGGTGTGCGCGCACACCGTCAGGTAAGACTGATGAACGGCGATCTCCGCGGTGCCCACATCCACGAACCGCTGTGCGCGTAGCTCCCGAAAGTAGCCCTGGAACGGCAGCAACCAGGCGGCGATCTGCTGCTGCGTCGGGTTCAGGCCCAGCTCGGCGATGATCGCCGGGGTCAGGGGTACCGGGCCGGCGTACACCTCCTCCCACGTGGTCCGCGCCTGCTGGACAAGGGCGCGGACGGTGCCCTGCGCGATCTGGGCCAGGACGGGTACGAGGTCGAGCTCGGGCAGCGGGGTCGCGGGCTGCCCGGGCAAGGTGACGACCGTGGCGCCGTCCGCGTGACGCTCCACCTCCACGGTCACGACTCGGACGGTCGGGTCGGGCTCGCCGGGGGTGGCGGGGTGGGCGGACGGGGTGAAGGTGATGGTGGCCTGGGCGTAGCGGGAGGTGACCCTGACCGCTGAGTCCACGAAGGCCTGGAACTGCTCGCGCAGCGCCTGCGCATCCGCAGCGGGGTCGAAGGTCGACAGCACCGCCCGGACGTCGTCGGTCTGCCGCATGCCGCGCAGCACCCGCGTCGGCAGCTGGTCCAGCAGACCCGTCGTGCCCCGCACTCCGACGTTGCCGAACGACGCACCGGCGAGGGTGCTGCCCTCGAACGTGCTGTCCTGGATCGTCCCGCCGCCGAACTGGGCATCGCTCAGGTCGGCGCGCTCCAGGTTGACCCGCCGCAGGACGACTCCGCGAGCGTCCAGCCCCGTCAGGTCCTGCCCGGCCAGGTCGACATCGTCGAGGTAGTGGATGTCCAGACGGGCATACCGCCAGTCCAGGAGGTGCAGATCCGGGATGCCTCGCCATTCGCCGTACGCGACGATCCGGATCGCCGGCCAGGAGCGGCCCACCACGGCGGCGGGATCTGCGCGGAAGCCCCGCTCGGCGGCCATCACCCGCAGCGCCGCCGCCACCACCCCAGCGCCGAAGGTCCGGACCGTGCTCGCAGACAGCTCGACGACCGGCCCCGTCGACCCGTCAGGACCCTCGACCGAGGGACGCACCAGCGGGCGCAACGCGTCCGCCGCGGTCAGCACCGCTGCTCCCGACCCGGTGATCGTCAAGCCGAGGAACCGGCCCTCCAGCACCGGCAGCGCCTCGCGCAGCATGGCCGAGCCCGGGTGGCTCGTGATCACCCAGTCGATCAGCTCGTGGGTGACCTCCAGCTCGTCGCCGACCTCACCCGCCCGCACCAAACCGCAGAGCTGGTCCGCCAGCGGGTGGGAGTACCGCCACGGCTCGAACGCACCCTCGGCCAGGTTCAGGCCCGCCTGCGCGACCGCCGCCGCGGCCACCTCACGCACCCGGTCACGCGGAGCACCCGGGCCGACCCAGAACCGCACGATCCGCGGTGACGCCGCCGAACCCGGCTCCGGCAGCTGCACCCCCAGCAGACCCCGCACATGCATGTCGCGGTCAACCACCACGAACTGCGCCATGCCGGTGTCGGACACGTCAGCACGGGCCTGCTCCGCCGACACCTGCGGAGGCAACACTTGAGACAAGAAGTGCTCCAGCCCCCCATCCGGAAGTTCCTCGTTCTCCTCCAAGAGACGGACCTGCGCCCGGCCATCCGGCTCGGGCGCCGGGACCGCGGAACCCGGCGGATCCGGATCCAGGTGATGGACGTCCGAGTCGTCGACGCCGTCGGCGGTTTCGACCACCTGCGACGCAGGGGTTCCCGGCTCGGAAGCTCGCTGGGGGCTGCGCTGCTCGGTTGTGCGGTGCAGTGCCGCTGCTCTGACCTTGGCGGTGAGCGACCGCTGGCCGATCGTCTGCAAGTCGAGCAGGAACAGCAAGACCCGGAGCATCGGGTTGTCGAGCGGGTAGTCGTCGCGCCGGCCGGGGTCGATCTCGTTCAACGCCCGGGTCACGGCCTGCTCGAGCGCGGCGGACGCATCGCTCTGGGCAGGGTTCTTCGTTTCGGTCAGGTAGGCGTAGACGGCCCGGACGGCGTGGTGGTTCGGCCCGCTGAGGGTGATCGTCACGGCGGGGCGTCCCGGTGACGTCGCGACGAACGACGTGGTGGGGGCATCGTGACCGCCGTGCCTGCCGGCGGCCGGCTGGTTAGCCCTCGGCTGGGTGGCCTGGTTGAGCCGGAACGCGAGCCACAGCAGCTCCTCGACGCTCACCCGCACGAGCCGGGCCGGCTGGGTGGCGTTGTGCTCATCCATGCCGGCGGCGATCCGCTCGGCGGTCGCCACCATCGCTGGCACGTGAATGCTGTAGGGCGGAAGGGTCGCGCCCGCGACGAACGCGGCGAGCGCGTCCGCCATCGGTTCGCTGAGGGCCTGGCCGCCGGCTATCGACCCGAGAGCTTGAGAGGCATCGACGTCGCGACGCTCGCCTCTCCCGCGCTCGTGGTCACGTCGAGCCCGCCAGTCGCGCAGCGCGTCCACCAACCGGTTCGCCGTGGGGTTGCCGTCAGGCCCGGTCGGCACGCCCGCGGTGATCAGGGCCACCAGCTGGGGCAGGCTGGTCAGGTTCACCGCCCTCAGCGCCTGCCGCACGTCCACACCGGCGTAGTCCGTCGTGGAGCTGGCGAGCGCGGACGCCGGATCGGCCAGGACCGCGTTCAGCAGCGTGGCCAGGGCGCCCGCGTTCAGGTTCTGCAGCGTCCCCTGCCACCCGCGGCGAACCTGCGGGTCCACCGTCTCGGCGTATGCGGACCACGGGTCGCTGGTGCTCACGGCCGCGGTCGGGGCGGACCGCTCAGCGGCAGCCTCGGTCGGATCGGGCGTGACCGCGACCGCCCGGGCGATCAGCGGGTTTTCGCGGTACGCCGCGAGCCCGGCCTTGCCGTGCCGGGCCACCGCCACGATGAATCCCTGCGAGATGTCGGTCTCGGCGGCGACCTTCTTGGCGAGCGGCCCGTTGAGCCGGCCACCGGCCTCGGGGATCGCCGGCGAGAGCCGCTCCAGGATGTGGCTGACGCACTGGTCGACGAAGTCAGGGCCGGGGCGATAGGGCAGCTTGCTCAGGCTGGTGATCGTGGTCACCCCGAGCCTCCCGAGCAGCTCTGTCGGCAGTCCGCTGCGCTCGGCCAGCTCGGCCAGCTCGGCCAGCTCGGCCAGCTCGGTCAGTCGATCGGCGGACCTATCCGTCGCGAAACCGCCGCCCCACGTCAGCTGGATGGTGTCCAGCCACAGCTCGTACGCCCACCGCCGATCGTCGATCGCACCATCAGCGGTCACCTCCTCACCAGCGGTCGGGGTCTTGTCGGTGGTCGCGACCGTGCCGGTAGCCGCTAGCTTCTGCACCTCGGCGATGCTGGCGAAGCGTCGGAGCCGCGGTGTCGCCGCGGACGCCTCCGGCGTGGTGGACGACACCGGCGGAACTCCAGGCAGGTCCGGGGTGATGTACAACCCGTTCGGATCGGCGAAGTCCGGGTGGATCTCGTCCAACGGATGCCGGAAGAGCGTCGCCGGGAGGTCCGCCGGCGGGTTCCAGTACAACGAGGTCGCGGACGGGCCGCTGCTGGACCCCGCGGGTGTTGCGGAGCCATCGCTGTGGGGGGCCACATCACGGGTGCCCGGCTCGACGTGGACGAGCATCAGGGTGGACGCCAGCGCCGGGGCCAGGCCGTGCACCGCCCCGGGCAGCGAGATGCCGTTCAGCCTCAGCTCGCCGTCCTCGGACAGCTCCAGCCAGACCGTGCGGGCGTCCGCATCGGCCACGTCGGAGGTGAAGGTCAGCCACCAGCCGGTCGCCCCCTGCGGGAGCGGGTGCGCGAGCGTGACCAACCGGGCCAGCACGTTCAGCCGGTCGACCTCGACCAGGCCGCTCATCGGCTGCACCGGCAGCTGGCGCAGACCCCGCTCCTGGTCCGCCAGCTGCGACAGCCCGGCCACGACGTCCGGCTCCATCAGCGAGGCAGCGGAGTCCGTCGGGAACAGCACGGCGCGCAGCCGGGGCGGCAGCAGGTGCCGCAGCTGCCGTTCGAGCATGGCCAGGTCCGCCTCGACGTCCTGGCCGCGAGGGGCGGCGCCGGTCCGCGGGTCGAAGGACAGGCCGAGGTCCAGGCCAGCGGACTGCCAGGCCAAGCCCAGCGCGGCCCGGCGCTCGTCAGGGCTGAGCGACTTCTCCAGCAGCGCCTCGGCCAACAACTCGGCCGTGTCGAGCTCTCCACCGTCGTGACCAGCAGCCGTGTCGTTCGTCTGAGCGAACTGGCCCAGCTGTGTGAACAGCGCGGTGCGGGCGGCCATGACCTGATCGAGGGCGCCGACGAGCGGGTCGGGTTTGTCAGCCCCGGGCGGGGTGACGGGTCGAGTGCCCCGTTGGACGTCGGTGAGGGTGATCATGGACGCCGTCCCAGGAGCCAGCCCGCGGGTCAGGGTGGGTGCGGCCTCGAGCAGCGGGACGCCGTCCAGCAGGAGCACTCCGCTCTTGGACAGCTCCAGCCATGCGGTGATCGGGGCCGCGTCTGCGACGTCGGGGGCGAAGGTCAGCTCCCAGCCGGTCATGCCTTCCCACAATGGGTAGCCGAACGGGATCAAGCGGATCAGCACGTCCAGCGGGTCGAGTTTGACCACACCGGTGGACGGCAGCACCGGCAGTCGGCGCAGCTGGGCGGACGGGTCCTCGAACCGCGACAGTCCGTCGAGGACGTCTCGTACCTGAGGACTGGCGGGGCGCTGTCCGTACACCTGGGTGCGCAGCTCGGGTGGAAGGAATGCCCAGTCGAACAGGAACTGCTCCTCGAGCCGCAGCAGGTCCGCGGCAGTAGCGTCCGGTTGGAAGGCCAGCTCAGACACGAGGTCGCCCGCCTTGAGGAACAGGCGCAACGCCGCGTCCTGTTGCCCAAGCGTCAGCGGGTTGTTCCGCAGCGCGGAGATCGGCCCCTCGTACGCATCCAGCCAGCCGGTGCTCGAGCCGGTCGCGGGATCTGTGGCAAGTGCCCCCGGGCCGTCCGCAGCCAGCGCCCGCAGGCCGACGACCGTGCCCAGCAGATCGCGGAGGCCGGGCTGCGTCGCGCCGATCCGCCGTACTACGTCAACGAGGCGGTCGCCGTTGTAGGCGAACGCTGCCAGTGGACCGGTGACCGGTGAGACGGTCCGCGCACCGAAGATCTCGTCGCCGAGGTTGTCGGCGATCAGGCCGCTGTCGCGTAGGCAGAAACCAAAAGTGCGCAGCAGCAGCTCCACGAAACCGGCCCGGCGCACCCGGTCCTCGAGGCTGGCGGGCTCATCGTTCAGCAAGTACCGGTGGACGACGCCACGCTGCTCGCAGAAATCCGACTCGAACAGCACCTGCAGCTGCAGCATGTCGGGGTATCTGCTCAACGCGTAGAGCACGGCACGCAACCGCTGCGCCGATGGCAGCGGGTGGGCACGCAAAGCAGCGGCGAGACCAAGCGGGCGAGCTCGCTCGGCCCGTCCAGCCTGCGGGTCACCGCCCTGCTCCTCGATCTGGGCCTCGACCAGCGCCCGCAGCTGGTTCATCAGCAGGTCCTGCAGACTCGGCTGCAGCTCGTGGAGGCTCGGCCGCTCGAGGAACGACCGCAGCTGAACCGGCAGGACGGATGGCCCCTGCACCAAGGCTGATGCGCCCACGCCGACCTGGGTGAGGTACTTATCGAGTTTGTCGAGCGCCGTGCCCGCAGACCTCAGCACACTGGCTTCAACCCAGATCTTGGTGTCCTGGTCGGAGGCCTCGACCGCGATCTGGATGTCGCGGAAGATCAGCCGGATCAGGTCGGCCCGCTGGGTGGGGAGCAACGCGCGACCGGCGAGGATCGACAAGTCGGCGAGGCTCACGTCGGCATATTCGGGTTCTAACGTTCTGAGGAACTCCACGACCGTCCGGCCGGGGGACGCGATCTGCGGGTGGTCGAGCTGGATCTTGGCCGCATCGGCCTGCCGCACCAGACCGATCAGCAGCTCCCGCTGATCGGCGCCGGCCACACCAGGCGCCGTCCATACCCGGACCGCCGCGACGCCGCTGGTGTGGGCTCCAGCGGCGTCTTCGTCGATACCGCCGGCGGGGACACCGATCGCGACTCCCAACAGCGTGTGGCTGCGAAGGTCGACGATCGCTGCCGCCAACGGTGCCTCGGTCACCTGCTCAGCCAGCACCGCGGCACCGTCGAGGCCGAGGTCGTTGAACAGCCGCTTGACCAGGTCGGCCCCATCGCTCAGGTCAGCGAACGGCCTGATCGCTGTCTGCGGCGGCGCTACCCCGGGTTCGACCTCGATGGCAACCGCGTCGGTGGACAGCTGATCGACGGCCGAGCTCGGCGAGCGGCCACCCGTACCGGTTCCCAGGTCTGTGGTGATACCGGTGTCGAGGGTAAAACCGGGGGCGAGGGAGGAGGGCACCGTGCCCGTGAGCACGGTGCCGAGGACGATGTGGCTGGTCGTGGTGGGCAGGAGCACGGCCAGGTCGTCCGCCGTGGTCGGGAGCGGGCGGCCGTCGAGCAGCAGGCTGCCGTCGGCGGCTCGCTGCAACCAGAGGGAGAACGAGTCCTGGTCCTGCCCGGTGAAGGTCAACCGCCAGCCGGTCTCGCCCGGTAGGAGCTGGTGCACGAGCGGCACCATGTGGGCCAGCAGCTCGAGGTGGTCGACCGGGTCGACGAACCGGAACTCGCCCAGACGGACCGTGCGCAGCTGGGCATCGAGCTGCCCCGGGCCACCAGCCGCGATCAACCGGTCGAGGACCGTAGAGGGCAGGCGATCGGCTCCGCCGTGAGCACCGAGCGCGTCCAAGCCGTCGAGGACGGTGCGTTCAAACAGCACCCGGCTCATCTGTGGCCCAGAAACACTGGCGACGGGCTGGAACAGCACCCGGTGCAGACCGGGCTCGATCAGGCCGCGAACCAGGTCTGCGAGCGTACGGAGCTCGTCGAGAACGGCCTCGTAGTAGCGAAGATCGTCGTATGGAGCTCGGCCCGTCCGCTCGTCGAACACCAGGCCGGACCGCAGGCCAGCGAAGCGCAGCAGGTCATCCACGAGGACCCGGCTCTCGTCGAGGGTGAGCGGATCGGCCGTTAAGGCGGCCGGTGCCTGCGTCGCCGGGTCTCGCAGCGGATTGACGTCCAGCGGGGTCCCCTCGAGGGACGACGCGGCGGGGTCCGCGCTCTCCCGGATCGCCTGGAGCACCCGCAACTCCTGGAGGACGCCAGCGGACGCGGCGGACAACCGCAGGACCAGGTCGGGGAACGGGGCGGATGAACGACCCCGCCAGTCCGCGCCGGCCTTCTCCTTGAGCCCGTGCTCGGGCAGCAGCGGCTCGTACCCACCGAAGACCGCCCCTCGCACTTGCTCGCTGATCCAGGTGAGGCCCGGGCGGAAGGTACCCGGCGCCCAGGGGAAGAAGCGGCGTTGCAGGCAGCCCTGTAGATCGCGGACAACCCGTGTGGGCACAGCGGTCAGATCGCCGTACAGGACGCGCACCCTGCCGTACTCCGGCAGCTCGGTGAGGGCGGCCTGGACGACACGGATCTTGTCCTGCGGGTTGAGCTGTTGGGCGGCGTGCGTGAGGAGGTCGTCGACCGAGCCGACCAGCACGAACCCCGCCTGCCCGCTGGCTTCCACCGCGTTCCGCGTTTCGGTGATCAGCCGTGTGTTGGCGTCCTGCCGCAGCAGGAGGGCCAGCAGCGGAGCGGGCACGGTGCGCAGGGACTGCACCACCCCGGTGCTGACGTGCGGGTACCCGCTGAGCAGCGCCTCCAACGCTTCGGCGTTGTCGGAGCTGAGGTAGGCGTCCGCGTCCGCGTCGGCGGTGGCGGCGTCCAGGCCGGCGCCCATGCCGAGCACCCGGAACAGCTGTCGGATCAGCTCCCGCTGCTGGTCTGCCGACAGCACCTCGGCCACCCCAGACAGGTCACCGTCCAGCGCCAGGCGCTGCTCGGGCGCCACGAGCGAGTTGCGGTACGACAGGATCACGTCCTCGGGGTACCGCACCCCCGGCAGGTGCAACCGGACCCCCTGGCGTTGGGCACCAGCCGTCAGCTGCGGCTGGGCCTGGGCCACCAGCTCCTGCATCAATCGGTGCTCCAGGCTCGCGGTCACCCGCGGCGACACCCACACCCGGACCCTGGCCGGAGCCCCGTCGAACCGCTGCTCGACGTAGGCCACCCCCAGCAGGTCCTCAGGGTCAGCGCCGACCGCCGCCACTGCCATCGGTGCGGCAGCGGCAGCCACGGCCCCGACATCTCCGGGCTCCTCGTCGATGGTGCGCACACCGTCGCTGGCACGCACGCCCTCCTCGGCGAGCAGCCGACGGACCAGGTGGGCGTCCAGTCGTCCGGGCCTGATCTGCAAAGACTGGGCGAGCGCCACCTGGCGAAGGAACCAGGGGTCGGTGGCGTCACGGTCGGTGGCGTCACGGTCGGTGGCGTCAGAGTTGGCGTCGGCGGAGTTGGCGGAGTTGGCGGAGTTGGCGTCGGCCGAGGCGAGCGCAACGGCCAGGACGATGCGGCCGCCGTTGAGATCCGGGGTGCCCCCGTAGCAGAGGGTCAGGCCG
>JBOFLF010000002.1:0-47679 GCA_051657715.1 Angustibacter sp.
TCGTTGGCCTGGATCTCCAGGTCGCTGACCTGCCCGTAGTCACCGCCGGCCATTGCCGGCTGGTGGATCAGGATCCGCGCGTTCGGCAAGGCGTACCGCTTTCCTTTGGCCCCGGCGCCCAGCAGCACCGCGGCGGCCGAGGCCGCCTGACCCACGCAGAACGTCTGGATGTCCGGGCGGACGTACTGCATGGTGTCGTAGATCGCGGTAAGGGCGGTGAACGAGCCCCCCGGCGAGTTGATGTACATCAGGATGTCGCGGTCTGGGTCGATCGACTCCAGCACGATCAGCTGGGCGATCACGTCGTCCGCGGACGCGTCGTCCACCTGGACCCCGAGGAAGATGATCCGATCCTCGAACATCTTGGTGTACGGGTCCATGCGCTTCATGCCGTAGGAGGTGCGCTCCTCGAAATTCGGCAGGACGTAGCGGCCCGACAGGCCTGGGACGGCGAGCCGGCCGGCGGCGGTCGGGACCTGCAGGCCGGCGTATGGGGTGGGGACGCTCATGGCGTGCTCTCCTGACGAAGTCGTGAGGTGCTGATCGACGGTCGGATCGAACGGTGTCTCACGATGCCGTCCTAGCGCCGCCAGCCTGGGTGGCCGAGGACACCACGTGGTCGACGAAGCCGTACTCCTTGGCCTGCTGCGCGGTGAACCACCGGTCCCGGTCCGAGTCCTTGTTGACCTGCTCCGCGGTCTGCCCGGTGTGCTCGGCGATCAACTCGGCCATCTGCCGCTTGGTGTGCAGCATCTGCTCGGCCTGAATCTTGATGTCGCTCGCGGTCCCGCCGATGCCCCCGGACGGCTGGTGCATCATGATCCGCGCGTGCGGGGTGGCGTACCGCTTGCCGGGCGTCCCGGCGGACAACAAGAACTGGCCCATCGAGGCCGCCAGGCCCATCGCCACCGTCTCGATGTCCGGCTGGACGAACCGCATGGTGTCGTAGATCGCCATACCAGCGCTCACCGAGCCACCCGGTGAGTTGATGTACAGCCGGATGTCCTTCTCCGGGTTCTCCGCCGCCAGCAGCAGCAGCTGCGAGCAGATCGCATTCGCGTTCTCGTCCCGGACCTCCGAGCCGAGGAAGATGATCCGCTCCTTGAGCAACCGCTCGTAGATGCTGTCGTCCAGGCCCATGCGACCGCCCTCGCCCCGGGCCGACTCGCCGCCGATGATCTCGCTCACGCTGTCTCCCGTGGTGTGTGCTGCTGCCCTGAGACCGCCCGGCGCGGCCGGCCCGTCATCCTGATACGGACCCTAACGCCGGTCCTGAGCCTGCCACTCCCACCGAACGGTGCTGTTCGCCGTCAGCGCACCGAGTCCGCCCTCAGCGTCGCGGAACCCGCCGGTCCGCACGGGCGGATCTACCGTCAGCGCGACGGTCCGGTGTCGATCGAGGTCGCAGAGGTGCCGGTCGGCGTCGGCAGTGTGGACGTCGGCAGAGCGGCTGGATCGCTCGAGCTCACGGACGGCGCGGAGGCGCTCGCTCCGCTGGCGGCACCAGCAGGCCCGCCGGTCGGCTCCTCAGCTGCCGGCCCACCGTCCTCGTCCGCACCGGCGCCCTCGGCTTGGGGCGTGGGGCGAAGCGCCTCCAGGTCGACCCGCTGCCCGCTGGCGTCGGTCACCACCGCGCGCTCCAAGGCCACGGACAGGGCCTTGCGCCGGGCCACCTCGGCAACCATGGCCTGGACCTGGCCGGCCTCGTCGATCGCCTTGGCGAACGCGTCCGGTGTCATCCCGTACTGCTGAGCGCTCATCACGAGATACTCGATCAGCTCAGGTTGGCTGACCGAGACCTTCTCCTGCTCCGCGATCGCGTCCAACAGGAACTGGGAGCGCAGCGCCTTCACGACGTTCTCCGCGACGTCCCCGCGGTGGTCGCCATCGTCGCCGCGGCCCTCGCCCTCCAGGTGCGAGTCGACCTCGGCGTCCACGACCCCCTGCGGCACCGGGATCTCGGTGGCCGCGAGCAGGGCGTCCAAGACGGCGTCCCGGGCCTGCACGCCCTGACGCAACCGACCGGCCCGCTCCGCCTTCGCCCGCAGGTCGGCCATCAGCTCGTCGAGGGTGTCGAACTCGCTGGCGAGCTGGGCGAAGTCGTCGTCGGGCTCGGGCAGCTCGCGCTCCTTCACCGCGTGGACGGTGATGGTGATCTCGGCGTCCTCGCCCTCCCGGTCACCGCCGGCGAGGGGCGCGGCGAACGTCGTGGTCTGACCGGCTGACATGCCGACCAGGGCGTCGTCGAGACCCTCCAGCATGTTCTTGCTGCCGACCTCGTACGAGACACCGGTCACCGAGTCGATCTCGTCGTCGCCGATCCGGGCGGCCAAGTCCAGGACGACGAAGTCGCCGTCCGCCGCAGCCCGCTCCACCGGCAGCAGGGTGCCGAACCGCTGGCGCAGCGCGGTGAGCTCGGCGTCCACGTCCGCGTCCTCGACGACCGCGTCGTCCACGGTGACCTCGAGCCCGGTCAGCTCCGGCAGCTGGATGTCCGGCCGGACCTCGACCTCCACGCTGAACCGCAGGTCGCCCCCCGCTGCCGGGTCCGGCGCCTCGGTGATCTCCACCTCGGGCCGGCCCAACGGGCGGATGCGGGTCTCCTCGACGGCCCGCCCGTAGAGGCCTGGCAGCGCCTCGTTGACCGCCTCCTGCAGGACGGTCCCGCGCCCCACCCGCTGGTCGATGATCCGGGTCGGCACCTTGCCACGGCGGAAACCAGGCACCTGCACCTGCTCGGCGATGCTCCGGTACGCCGCGTCGACGTTCGGCTTCAGCTCCTCGAACGGGACCTCGACGGTCAGCTTCACCCGGGTGGGGTTGAGGGTCTCGACGGCGCTCTTCACTGGGGAGGTCTCCCGGATTGGTAGGACGCGCCACGACGAACGGACAGCGCGGGACCACTCATGCTATCGACCGGGTGGGCCGCATCCAGCCAGGGATCTGACTGAGGCTCAGGGGTGATCCGAGGAGGCGGCGGTCCTGGCACTCCGCGAAACCGTCAAGCGTGGGTCGGACGGAACCGGCGCAGCCGCAGACTGTTGGTGACCACGAACACCGAGGACAACGCCATCGCGGCACCCGCGATCATCGGGTTGAGCAGACCGGCGGCAGCCAGCGGCACCGCGGCGACGTTGTACACCAACGCCCAGAACAGGTTGCCGCGGATGGTCGTCAGCGTCCGGCGAGCCAGTCGGACGGCGTCCACAGCGGCCAGCAGGTCGTCCCGGACCAAGGTGAGGTCGCTGGCCTCGATAGCCGCGTCAGCCCCGACGCCCAACGCGATCCCGAGGTCGGCCTGGGCCAGCGCGGCCGCGTCGTTGACCCCGTCGCCGACCATTGCGACCACCCGGCCCCGGTCCTGCAGCTCCCGCACCACTGCCACCTTGTCCTGCGGGAGCACCTCAGCGATCACACCCTCAACGCCACCGTGGGCGCCACCCGGGCGCTTGTCGTCGACGATTCCCACCGCGGCGGCGACGGCCCGGGCGGCCACCTGGTTGTCACCGGTGAGCAGCACCGGCGACAGACCGAGCGCCCGCAGTCGCTGGACCGCTTCGGCGGACGTAGGCCGGACGGCGTCCGCGACCACCAGGACGCCGCGCAGCACCCCGTCCCAGGCGACCGCGACCGCTGTCCCGCCGTCGGCCTGCGCCTCAGCCACCTGCCGCGCCGCATCCGACAGCGGCACCCCGTCCTGAGCGAGCAGTGCGGCCCGCCCGACCACGACATCGAGCCCGTCGACCCGGCCGCGCACCCCCAGACCCTCGACCGAAGTGAAGCCTTCAGCTCGAGGCAGCTCGCCTGCCTGCTCGGTGGCGGCCCGAGCCACCGCTTGAGCCACCGGGTGTTCCGACGCGTACTCCAGCGCGCCGGCCCTCCGGAGCACCTGACCAGCGTCCTCGCCAGCAGCCGGCACCACGCGACGCAGGGACATCCGGCCTGTGGTCACCGTGCCGGTCTTGTCCAGCACCACGGTGTCCACCCGCCGCGTCGACTCCAGGACCTGCGGGCCGCGGATGAGCAGACCGAGCTGGGCACCGCGCCCGGTCCCCACCATCAGCGCGGTCGGCGTCGCCAGGCCCAGGGCGCACGGGCACGCGATGATCAGCACCGCGACGGCTGCGGTGACCGCCGCGCCCGCGCCCGCGCCCGCGCCGAGAACCAACCAGCCGACCAGCGTCCCGACCGCCACCACGATGACGAGCGGGACGAACACCGCGGACACCCGGTCGGCAAGCCGTTGCGCCTGGGCTTTGCCGTGCTGCGCCTGCACCACCAGCCGGGTGATCTGGGCGAGCTGGGTGTCCGCGCCGACCCGGGTGGCCCGCACGATCAAGCGTCCGGTGGTGTTCACGGTGCCGCCGGTCACCTCGACCTCTGGGCTGACATCCGCGGGCAGTGGCTCCCCGGTCATCATCGAGACGTCCACCGCGGAGGTTCCCTCGACGACGACGCCATCGGTGGCGATCCGCTCACCGGGCCGGACCACGAACAGGTCGCCGACCACGATCTGGTCGATCGGCGTGCGGTGTTCACGATGCACCGAACTGCCACCCGGGCCACCCTCTGAGCGCAGGACCGCGGCGTCCTTGGCGCCCACCCGCAACAGCGCCCGCAACGCCGCCCCAGCACGCCGGGTGGCGCGCGCCTCGAGATAGCGCCCGGCCAGGACCAAGGCGGTGATGCCGGCCGCTGCCTCTAGGTAGATGGTGCCGGCGCCATCAGTACGTCGCACGGTCAGGCTGACGGTGTGCGTCATCCCCGGCATGCCAGCGGTCCCAAGGAACAGCGCGTACAGCGACCAGCCGAACGCCGCGACCGTGCCCATTGAGACGAGCGTGTCCATCGTGGCGAACCCGTGCCGCATGGTGGTCCAGGCGGCACGGTGGAACGGCCACCCTCCCCAGACGACCACGGGTGCGGCGAGCACGAGCGACAGCCACTGCCAAAACCGAAACTGCAGGGGGGGCACCATCGCCAGCAGCACGACCGGTGCGCTGAGGGCCGCCGAAACCAGCACCCGGTGCCGCAGCCCGCGCAGGTCATCGCGAGGACCGTCAGCGCCCTCGGGACTCTCCCCCGATCCGTGGACGACGCCTTGGTGATGGGCGGAGGGAGGGACTGGCGATGCCGCTGTCGAAGGCGGCTCGGGGGCTGACACGACCGCGACCGGCGTCACCGGACGGGCGGGGTAGCCGATTCGGCGGATGTGCTCGACCACCTCGTCCACCCCGACACGTGCGTCGTGCTCGACCTCAGCCCGCGCGGTCGCGTAGTTCACGGTGGCGGTGATCCCGTCGACCCGGTTCAGCCGCCTCTCGATCCGGGCGGCGCACGACGCGCAGGTCATCCCCTCAACGGCCAGTTCGACCCGCGCCCCAGACCCGGTGGCCTCATCGGAACCCGCGCGCTTGCTAGCCCCCGCGGCGCCGGTGGGCTCGGTCAGGCCAGGCTCCGCAGCCCCACCTGAACTCACCTCGCCGGTACGGGGCGACGTGGCGCCGGCCTGGGGCGGCGCCACGGCGCCCGGCTCTGCGGTCACGACCGCACGAGACGCGCGATCGCCTCGGACGCCTCGCGCACCTTCTCCTGTGCCTCGTCACCGCCGCGAGCCGCAGCGTCCACCACACACCCTGCCAGGTGCTCCTGCAGCAGCTCGAGCGAGAACGCCTGCAGCGCCCTGTTGGCGGCACTCACCTGCGTCAGGACGTCGATGCAGTACTTGTCCTCCTCCACCATCCGCTGCAAACCTCGGATCTGCCCCTCCACTCGGCGCAGCCGATTGAGGTGTCGCTGCTTGCTGGACTCGTACGCCGCCACCGGGCTCCCTCCTGGACCGTCGACGTCACCTGCGTGGGTCATCTGCGTGCAGCCCGGGATCACGAGCTGTCGAGCCCGGCAGCCACGACCTGATAGCCGGCCTCCTCGACTGCCGAGGCGACCGCGGCATTGTCAAGCGGACCTTCGCTGGTGACCGCAACCTGCCCCGCGGCGACATCCACGGCCACCGCGGTCACCGCAGGAAGCGCACCGACCTCGGCGGTGACCGCAGCTGCACAGTGATCACACGTCATGCCGTCGACCCGATAGACATGAACCACCCAGCACCGCCTTCTCGATACCCCTTGGAGGTATCAGCATACGACACCACCGCACGAGCGCTCGTCAGCTCGCGCTGAACCGGGCACCAACTCGTCAGCTCGCGCTGAACCGGGCACCAACACGAAGGCCGTGTTGAGACCCTCCCCTCGAAGCCCAGGGGCGTCCCAGGCCACCACGGAGCAGGCCGGCCAGGACGACCGGTGCGATACCGGAGCGCGGCAGCATCGTTTCCTGAAATACGGACGCCGCTGATCAGCCGCCCGTTACTGAACGGTGAACGGCGCGCTGGTCGCCCGGAGCTCGCCGTTCCGGAACAACCGCGCCTCGTACTCACCTGCGTCGTTGACCGTCATCGAGGCGAACCCGTTCTCGGCGGTTGCCGTGGCGAACGCCACACCCTCGGTCTCGATCGGCGGGGAACCGACGGCCGCGACGACCAGCCGGTCCTCGTATGCCAGGGCGTTGGTGTACGACACGTCGAACGGCTCTGCCACCGAAGCGGTGCCGCCGAACGGCCCGGAGATCGTCGGGTCGAACCCGAGCGGAGGCACCACGGCTGCCCGGATGGCGAACTGGCCGACGCTCCCGTAGTCGCTGTACCCGCCAAGCGTCGGGTCACCGAGTCCAGCGCCATCAACCTCGAGATAGGCGGCTCCAGCAGGAAGATCGACGATCTCGTCAATCTCCAGCCCGGTGGCGCTCAGTCGCGTAATCTGGGAGTAATCCGGGTTGATGACCCGGACCACAGCGCCGTTCGCGTCGAGCACCCGCAACTGCGGGTCGAGGTTCGCCAAGCGTGGCACCGTCACCCGTAGCTGCCATAAGGTCCCCCCGGTGTCGGGGATCACGAACATGTCGCGATCGGTGCGGCTGGCGATAACGCCCTGCACCGTCGCCGAGGAGGTCAAGGCGGTGGCTCCGGTGGTCAGGTCGGCGTGATCGTCGGCACGCAAGGGGGCATTCCTAGCGATCACCGCGAGGTCGTCCTGGTAGCCGCTGCTTAAGGCGGTCCGCATCGTGGGATCGTCGTCGAAGGCGAAGGTGCTGCGGTATCGCGAGTACGACACCCCCATGATCGGAGCGGTACCACCGCGCCCGGGGTGGTACTCGTCGAGCTTCACCGTTCCGTCCCACAGGGACTGGTGCACCAACCCGAACGCGTGCCCCGCCTCATGGCTGGTCGCGTCGGGAACGGACTTCTCGCTGTTGCCGAGGAGGCTGGAGAAGACGACGCAGGGCCAGTACGCCGGATCCCCGAACGTCACGGCGCCGTAGAAGCACAGCCCGCCCACCCGCTGCGGGTACCACAAGCCGTCGCTGGAGGTCACTGTGATCTCCTGGAGCAGCTGCCCCGCCGGTGGCTGCTCGGTGGTGACGTCGATGTCGAACGGGGCGTAGTCCTCGGCGATCGCCGCCCACATCCGTTCGATCTGCTGCTGCTCGTCGGCGGTGAACGTGGCCGGGTCGCCGTCGAGAGTGAAGGCTGGCTGGTAGCCAGCCCCCCACGCGGTGGCTGAGAAGTCGCGACCGCCGAAGTTGATGTAGAGCGCTTTGGGCGCGGTCGGGTTGGAGTGCAGTGCCACGACGGCCTGCTGGGACGACGAAACGGCAGCTTGCACCGGTGTCGGACCGAGCTGGCCCTGTTGCTCTGGTGGGTCGCTAGCAAGAAGGAAGTGGTCGGTGACGGTGCCCTGGCGCGTGCTGGCGTCGATCACGAGCTGCAAGCTCATCGTCGGGTCGTTGGCCAGGAGCGCGCTGAGCTGGTCGATGGTCAGTCCGTAGCGCGCGGCGATCGTGCTCAGATCGATCGGCGGGCCGACCGGAGACGGCGGCGTAGCGGCGACCGGAGCGGCCCACGTCGTCGCAGGCACAGCCAGCGCCACCACGCTCAAGGTGAGAACGAACATGGTCAGGCGACGCGAAATGCGGCTCATGAGGTCTCTCCCGGAGTCATGAAATGCCTACGGAATGTTAAGACTCCCACAAGGCGAAGAACAGTACGCGGACTTCGCAAACATCACACGCCTGGTCGCCGCTCATCCTGCGGCAGAGCCGGCCGCTAAGCCGGACCACAGGTCGGCGTCAAGGGTGGGGCGCAGCCCATCGCGCAGCGACGCCACCGGCGCCCTTGATGCCGACCGGAGGACCGCGGATGCTCGGCGATCGGGTCGGCGGCGGGGGTCAGCTCCGTACGCGAGGAGATAAGGATGAACCTGCCGGGCGACCCCGGCCGGTGCTGGAACACCGACCAGGGCCTCGATCACATCCCTGAGTGAGAAGGAGTACGACCGTGAACGACACCCTGCCGCACCGCTCGTGCCGTTCGACGCCCACCTGCTGACCGTGCGTCCCGGAGGGCACGGCCCGCTGACCGGTCGCTGTCGGGCTGCTCGGGCGCGATCCAGCGCGGTAGCCCGGCGCTTCCTCGTCACCTCTGCCACCGAAGCTCCTCGGTCGCGTGCCCGGGCAGTACCCCGTCGACCTTGAGTGATCGCGGCTTCAAGGGAATGAGGGGCTTCCGCTGTGGGACGCTTGATCATGGCGGACACACTGATTCCCATTCTTACCCTGCTTCTTGGGGCCGGGCTGAGCTACCTGATGGCAAACCGGAACCAAGCAAATGAGATACGCCGAAGATACCGGACCGAGTATCTGCTTGGCGCTTATCGCAATATCGAACGAACAACGAATCGTAAATTGACCAATGCGGCGGCGATTTCTCTTGAGAGCGCGATAGCCGAGGTCAACATGTTTGGCACCGCGAAACACCAGAAGATAGCGAAAGAACTTCAAGTGGCTATGGCGAAGCACCAGACGGCTAGCTTCAATCCGCTTCTTGATGTCCTCCGCACTGACATACGGAGAGAGTTCGGTCTCGACCGAGGTATTGCAGAGGTTGCGTACTTTCGGGTAGGTCCCCGCGCCGGAGAACAGTGACCGGAACGGTCCCTGGTAGCTCGTGAGCAGGCCACACCGCCGGGGCTTCGGCATCTCGGTGTCTGGACCTGTCAGGGATACCGTCGGACCCACGCCATGCCACGGAGGTGATCGCCATGAGCACGAGCGGACCTGAGCAGCCGCAACCTGGGGTTGTGCGCCGGTTGCGACGCCCGTCGGTGGCGGAGCAGGCCCAGGCGAGGAGAACTCAGCCGATCGGTGACGGGTCGGCCTACTCGGACGCCGAGCTGTTCGCGGAGCCCGGCGAGCTGGACGACTTCCTCGTCTATCTTCGCGAGTCCCGTCGCGCCGCCGTGAGCTGAGCCGCTGATCGTCGTTGAGGGTGAGCTACATCGTCCTGGATACGGACGTCACCTCGAACCTCGTCAGGGAGCGGTTGCCGGCCTCGTTGCTGGCGAAGATCTCGAAGTCGTTGCCCTGCTTGATGTTCGTCCAAGCCGGGCACTCCGGTGTGCGCCTCCCCCGGTGTCGCAGATCAAGTGACGCACCCACGCCGCACATCACCTTGCGGATCACACAGGCATCCTGGTCGCGGGATGCTGCTACGTGTCCGTGCCCCGGCGCCGGGGTACCGTGGAGGCGAAGGGTGGTGATCGCGATGAGCCAGATGGACGAGCCTCGGGAGTGGTCAGGTGTGCCGGACCAGAGCTTCCGGCAGTCGAAGACGCTCGATGAGGTGCTCGCGGGCGCGGAGCCCTTCGACGCCTACGGGCACTGGGCGATCCCGGACCTGACGGACGAGGAGTGGAAGTCCTTCACCGCGGCGCTGGCTGAGTGAGCACCGCACCGAGCGCCCGCGGGCGGAGGCGACTCGGTGGTGGTCGTCGACACGAACGTCTTTACCGCCTCGCTGCGGATTGGCAGTAGCCTCGCGGCCCGGTACGCGCCACACCTGCACCGCCGAGCCTTGACGATCGCCTACCAGACGCAGGTGGAGGCGGAGTACGGCGCGCTGCGCGCAGGCTGGGGCGAAGGACGTCTCGCGGCAATGGAGCGACTGCTCGGCCGGGCGACCGTCATGCCGGTCGACGACCGGACCGCCCGGGTCACGGCTCGGCTCCGGTTGGACTGCCTACGCGCCGGGCACCCGCTCCACCAGGCCCAGCACACGGCCGACCTGTGGATAGCCGCTACCGCCGTCCGATGGAACATCCCGCTGGTTGCACACGACGGCGTGTTCATCGGTTGTCCTGGCCTCGATCTCATCACCGAACTGAACGGGTAGAGCGCGGAACACCCGGTCGACGAGTGAGCCATTACCCGGCTGCACCAGCACCAACTGCGGCGCCGTGCTCTAGGTAGGTGTGCGTGCCTTCCTGGCAAGCATCCAGAGCCGCGAGCAGACGCCGTTCGAGGCGAGCCGGGAGGCGGGTACCCAGCTCTCCCCGGGCGACGTGCTCCGCCCGTTCCAGCTCATCTGGTGCGAGACGGACTGCGTCGACTTGCTCGCGGGTCAGTGTGCCGCCATCGAAGATGAAGAGGAGCTTGTCGCCCTCGTGGGGGGCGGGTGCCCAGTCGATGACGAGGAGCCGGTTGGCGGTGATGGTGAGGCCGAGTTCTTCGTGGACTTCGCGGATGCAGGCGGCGCGGGGTGACTCGCCGGGTTCGACGTAGCCGCCGGGGATGTCCCAGCCGTCCTTGTAGGTGGGCTTGACCAGCAGGGGGCGGCCGGCGTCGTCGACGAACAGGGCGCCTGCGGCCATGCGGGAGGTGGCCATCGGTGGGGGTGGGGAGTCGGCGGTCACGGTCCCGAAGGTAGACACCGGTCCGCGAGCGACCTCAGCAGCCAGAGCTATGCGACGAGGAGGCGGTCGGCGAGGCCGGCACGGTGTGGGTGCGGCACACCGGGTCGAGCCTGGCAGCCGCCGCGGGCGCGTCGCTCGCCGACCTCAAGCGGCGGTTGGGGCACTCGACGTCCGAGGCGGCGCTGCGGTACCTGCACTCGATCGACGGGCGGGACGCGGAGATCGCGGTCGCGCTGTCCCGGCTGGCCGACCAGGGCGACGGCTCGACCCTGTCGAGGCGGGTGTGAGGCCGGAGATGGTGCACGAGATGGTGCCGCGCGGCCCCCGAGGGCCGTCACGCTGAGCTGTCCCTGCTGGTCGGGGTACCCGGATTTGAACCGGGGGCCTTCCGCTCCCAAAGCGGACGCGCTACCAAACTGCGCCACACCCCGTTGCCGCACTGCCGTAACCGCTGGCTGACCGTCGCCGGTAAGCTGATGCCGCAGCTCAGTCATCGAAGCTTCGGTGACTGACCTCGCGGACGTAGCTCAATGGTAGAGCCCCAGTCTTCCAAACTGGCTACGCGGGTTCGATTCCCGTCGTCCGCTCCACGCCGCAGCCCCGGCTACGAGGTCGAACAGCGCAGGGGCACGCCTCACCTGTTGCTCGCACGGGGGTCGTTTCTGAACCTCGATCCTCATCGACAATCAACCGAGCCGGCTGGCTGGCTGGCTGGCTGGCTGGCTGGCAAGAGCGGACCTTCTCGCCCATCGAACTCGAGTCACGCCGCCTGGTCCGGGCAACGGTGGGTGTTTGCCTCAAGGTCATCTGGGTAATCGCCTACCACCTCAGCGATCAGATCCTGAACGGAGATCTCTATCTCATCTCCACGACCATCCGCCCGTCGCGATCACCGACCGGGCCGTCGTGACCACCGTGGCAAGGCGGACCAGGGCGAGCCGGTCGCCGCTCGCCCTGCGCCCACCTCGGCCCGGCCGGCGAGGTGGGCCAGCATCATGCCGCCGGTCGCCGTTGCGTTTCTGATCTTGGCTTGGACGCAGGTGATGCCTGCGGCGACGCAGCTCGGGACCGTGATGCTCGTCGGATCCGTCCTGGCCGCCGTGCAGCACGCCGAGGTGGTGGCGCACCGGGTGGGTGAGCCGTTCGGTTCGCTGATCCTCGCGGTGGCCGTGACGATCGTCGAGGTGGGCCTGATCGTCACACTGATGGCGAGCGGCGGCGATGGTTCCCCAGAACTGGCCCGCAACACCGTCTTCGCCGCCGTCATGATCACCTGCAACGGCATGGTCGGCCTCTGCCTGTTGATCGGCGCACTCCGGCGGGACGTCGCCGTCTTCAACGCCGAAGGCAGCGCGGCCGCGCTGGGTGCGGTGGTCACCCTGGCGACGCTGTGCCTGGTGGTGCCGCGGTTCGCCGTCTCGCAGCCAGGACCGGAGTTCACCCCGCCGCAGCTGACGTTCGCGGCGCTCGCGTCGCTGGTGCTCTACGGGGTGTTCGTGATCGCGCAAAACGTCCGGCACCGCCACTACTTCCTGCCACCGCACCACGACCCTGATGCCGGTCCCGCCGACGACGAGCACGCCCCGTCGGTTCCCAACCGGGTGGCGCTGCGCAGTGTCGGCCTGCTGGTCCTGGCGCTTGTCGGGGTCGTCGGCCTGGCGAAGGTCGAGTCAGCACCGGTCGGTGAGGCGATCGCCGCCGCCGGTCTGCCGGCGTCCTTCGTCGGGGTCGTAATCGCCCTGCTCGTCCTAGCGCCGGAGACGTTGGCCGCGGCGCGCAACGCCAGCCGGGACCGGGTGCAGATCGGCCTGAACCTCGCGCTCGGCTCCGCGATGGCCAGCATCGGGCTGACCATCCCGGCCATCGCGGTCGCGACCATCTGGCTCGACGACCCCCTGGTGCTCGGCCTGGACCCGGTGCAGATCGTGCTGCTCGCGCTCACCGCGGTGGTCGGCACCCTGACCCTGGTGTCCGGCAAGGCCGGTGTGCTGCGCGCCGGCGTGCACCTGACCATCGCGGCCAGCTTCGTGTTCCTGGCCGCCGCACCCTGAGCAGCTCCAGCACCCGATGGTCAGCTGCCGTTGTAGTGGTTGGACACCTGGCCAGCGGTCAACGCCGTCGGGTAGATCGCCACCTCGTCGATCAGCCCATTGAAGTAGAAGGACGTCGGGGTGTTCGCGCCCCAGCCGTTCAGGTTGTCGTAGCCGATCCGCCAGCGGCCGGTGTAGTTCTGCGCGGTGGTGACCGTGGGGTCGGTGGCGACCTGCGCCCCGTCGACGTACAACCGCATACCGGCGCTGCTCAGCGTCGCGACCACGTGGTGCCACTGGTTGTCGTTGTACGACAACGGGCTGACCACGACCTTGGTCGAGCCCGGGTACACCCCGAACACCACCTTGCCGGCGTTGTTGAGGAAGATGTGCCGGTCGTAGCTGCCACTCGGCCCGGCGGCGTTGGTGCCGAAGCCGACGATCTTGCCGCCGACGGTGGTCGAGGTCTTGAACCACGCCTCGATCGAGAACACCTGCGGGTTGGCCACCGGGTTGCCGGTCGGCACGTAGGCGTTGGTCCCGTTGAACGACGCCGCCCGGTCGGTGTCGCAGCGCAGCGCCCCGGCTTGGTTCAGACCGAACGTGCCGGTGTAGGTGCCGTTGGTGTTCGCCGGGCCGATCGCGTTGACCGCGGTCGTCCCGGTGGTCTCCGCGAGCCGGTAGTAGCGCGTCGGGCCGTCGGCCAGCACCCGGGTGCTGTACGTGGGGGTGCCGCAGAAGTTCGCCGCGGTGCTGATCGTGTTCCCGGTCGCGGCGGCCGGCTCCGAGAACGCCGCCGACGTCAGGTAGGCGAGCGTGGTGCCGGCGACCAGCGACACCACCAGGACAGTCGCACCGGACGCCACCGCGGTCAGCCGGGACGCCACCGGCACCCGGTCCGGCGGCGTAGCAGCTGGCCCGGCACCCGCGACCGCCGGACCGGCCGCGCCGGTGTGGCCCCGCTCCTGCCCAGCCGCTTGCCCCTCGGCTGCTCGGCCCTCGGCCGCACACTTCTCGGCGACCTGCTCCTCAGCGGCACACTCTTCGGCGATCCGAGCTTCGGCGATCCGAGCCAGCGCCAGCTGGCGAGCTCGCCGGTGCCGGTACGCCGCACCGAGGTCCAGCAGCTGGGCGATCAGGATCAGCGCCAGCGGAACCCCCAGCACCACCAGCCGCCCGACCGGCCCCTGGTAGAAGGCCAACCACCGGCCGACGTGCGGCAGGTCGCCGTCCAGGACGCCGACCACGTTACCGACCGGGATGAAGTTCGGGTCCGGCTCGGCGTTCGCGTCGCCCTTGGTCTGCAGGTACAGCCCGTCGGGCCGGGGCCGCAAGGATTCGATCCGGTGGGTGGTCAGCCGGTCCTGCGCGCCGATCGGCCGGAACGTGACCACCTGGCCGGGCCGCAGGTCCGCCGCGTTCACCGGGTGCACCAGCACCACATCGCCGGCGGCGAACATGGGCTCCATGCTGCCTGAGGTGACGATCAGCACCTGCTGGCCGCGCGCCGCCAGCACCGCGAGCGTCCCCACCGTGAGCACCGCGGCCACCAGGCTCACCGTGCACACCAGACTCAGCAGCGCACGTGCCACCCGCGCCGTCCGGAACCGGCGCCGACTGTTGAGCGCGGATGGGCGTGAGGGAGAGTTCACGACATCCTCGCTTGGGTCGGCGGGGTCCCGGACGGCGGGGTGGCCGTCTGGTCTGATCAAGCCAAGGCGGCCGATCAGGGGTTGTTGGCGGTCTGCTCGGCGTCGAAGGTGAACGTCGCCGTGGTGGTCCTGGCCTGGTAGGCGTTGCCGGTGGACAGCGGCAGCGACACCTGCACGCAGAGCACCTCGCTGGCACCAGCGGCCAGGGCGCGGTCGCCGGCCTGCGCGCCCTGGGTCGGGCTGCCGAAGATCGCCGCTCCGGTGGTGGAGCCGAGCACGGTGTTGGTCGACACCGCGGCGCCCGAGGAGGAGAAGTTAGCGGTGGTGCAGTTCGCCGAGGTGATCCCCGACTTGATGCTCATCCGCAGCTGGGCTGCCAGAAAGTCGCTGTCCGCAGCGTCCGAGGTGGACGTGAGCGCGTAGCGGTACGCCAGGGTGCCGGCGTTGGCGACGGTGATCGGCGCGGTCACCACGTCGCCGGGAGCCATGTTGGCGAGGCTGATCGCGGAGGTCGCCGGAGAGGCGGTGATGTCGACCGTGCCGGTGGTGAACGTGTTGTTGGTGACCGTCTCGGTGTCGGTGAAGACGGCGCCGGTGACGGCGGTGGTCAGGCCGGTGGCGGTGACGCCGAGGGCCAGCAGGCCCACCAGCAGGCGGCGCCGCTCGCGGCGCGGCTCGTCCTGCAGGACGAGCGAATCGGTGTGGTTCACGGGAGATCCTTCGGCTCGACGGCTTCCGCGGAGTTGCGGCTACCCGTGACCTCGTCCCCGCTTGGCGCGGTCTTGAATCGATTCCCCCGAACGGCAGAGCGGATCCTTCTCGAACAGCCCACCGCCCTACCGATTCGCAGCCAAGAAACCAAATGGAGCGACGAATTCCACCGCCTGATGGCCGACAGCCAACGGGATCAGCAGCTGGGTGAGAGCGGGCATCGAGGGCAAGATCGGAGCAGCAAGGGCCAGGCCGGCCGCAGAGCCAGGCCGGCCGCAGAGCCAGGCCGGCCGCAGGGCCAGGAGCGACAGCCAGGTCAGCAGTCCCTCCATCAGCTGGGTGGTGGCGGTTAGCCCTCGCTGCCGATGATCGGGGGCAGCTCACCGGCGTCCTCATACCTGGCGATCATGGCCAGCCGCCGGCGATGCCGTTCGTCACCGGAGAACGGGGTGGCCAGGAACGCGTCGACGATCGCGGTCGCGTCCTGCTCGGAATGCATTCGCGCGCCGACCGCCACCACCTGCGCGTCGTTGTGCTCCCGAGCTAACTGCGCCGTCTGCACGCTCCAGGCCAGCGCGGCACGGATGCCGAGCACCTTGTTCGCGGCGATCTGCTCGCCGTTGCCCGAACCACCGAGAACCACGCCGAGGCTGCCCTCATCACTGCGCACCCCGGTGGCCGCCCGCAACACCGCCACCGGGTAGTCATCGTCGGCGTCTAGCACGTCCGGCCCATGGTCGATGACGTCGAAACCTTGCCCCTGCAGGTGCTGAACCAGGTACGCCTTCAGGTCGTACGAGGCATGGTCCCCGCCGATGTGCACGCGCATACGGACATCCTGTCACCGCTCGCCGAGTGCCGCTGCGCCGACGCGTTCGAGCCAGCGACCAGTACCCGGCCGACCCGGGCACCTCCCACCTGGCGGGGAAGTGCTGGACGCTCAGTCGAAGATGGGCCTGGCGGTGCGGGTCCGCTTGAGCTCATAGAAACCATGGGTGCCGGCGACCAGCACACAGCCGTCCCACAGCTTCCCGGCCGCCTCGCCCTTGGGCGCGGGCGTGACCACGGGGCCGAAGAACGCCACCCCGTTCACCGACACCACCGGGGTGCCGACGTCCTCACCGACCTGCTCGATACCGGCCTGGTGGCTCGCCCGCAGCGCCTCGTCGTGATCGGTGGAACCGGCCGCCTCGATCAGCTCGGCGGGCAGGCCCACCTCTTCGAGCGCAGCGGCCACCACCGCCTGGTAGTCCGTGTCCCCGCCGGGATGGATGCGGGTGCCGATCGCCTCGTAGAGCGGACCCACCACCTCGTCGCCGTGCTGCTGCTGAGCGGCGATCACCACCCGCACCGGCCCCCACGCCTTGGCCATCCGCTCGACGTACTGCTCGGGCAGGTCGCGGCCCTCGTTCAACACGGACAGGCTCATCACGTGCCAGCGCACCTCGATGTCGCGGACCTTCGCCACCTCGCCGATCCACCGGGAGGTCATCCACGCCCACGGGCAGATCGGGTCGAACCAGAAATCCGCAACGTCGGTGGACGTAGCAGTCGGGGCAGCGTCGCTCACATCGTCTCCTCAGGGGGGACCGGGCGCCGGACGGCAGTCCCGGTGCGGTCATCTCAGTCGAGCTGACGTTCAGCTCAAGGCAGACCGACGCAATCGCATTCCCGCATCCATGGCACGCTGACCGCACGAGACCTCGATCTTCTTGGAGCCCCGTGTGCCTGGGATGAACCTCACCCGCGAGGAGGCGGTCGAGCGCGCCGCTCACCTGTCCGTGCAGTCCTACGACATCGCGGTCGACCTGACCCAAGGGTCCGAGGTGTTCGGCTCCACGACGGTCGTGACCTTCGACAGCACCCGGCCAGGATCCGCCACCTTCATCGACCTCGTGGCGTCGACCGTGCACGAGGTGCAGCTGAACGGACGGGCGCTGGACCCGGCGACGGTGGCGGACGGGGTGCGCATCCGGCTGGACGGGCTGGCCGAGCACAACGTGCTGCGGGTGGTCGCGGACTGCCGGTACATGAACACCGGCGAGGGACTGCACCGGTTCGTCGATCCGGCGGACGGCGAGGTGTACCTCTACACCCAGTTCGAGGTGGCCGACTCCCGGCGGATGTTCGCGGTCTTCGACCAGCCCGACCTCAAGGCGACGTTCGCGTTCACCGTGACCGCGCCGGACCACTGGACGGTGGTGAGCAACCAACCGACACCGACCCCCGAGCCGATCGGCGGCGCCGGCCCGGCCGCAGCGGCGATCTGGCGGTTCGAACCGACGCCGCGGTTCTCCTCGTACGTGACGGCGATCATCGCCGGGCCGTACCACGGCGAGCACCACGAGGTGCGCAGCAGCGACGGCCGCACCATCCCGCTCGGGGTGTACTGCCGGCGGTCGCTCGCGCCGTACCTGGACGCCGACGAGCTGGTCACCGTGACCCGGCAAGGCTTCGAGTACTTCGAGCGAGCATTCGACCTGCCGTACCCGTTCGCCAAGTACGACCAGCTGTTCGTCCCGGAGTTCAACGCCGGCGCGATGGAGAACGCGGGCGCGGTCACCATCATCGAGCAGTACGTGTTCCGGTCCAAGGTGTCGCAGGCCAGGGTGGAACGCCGGGCGTTGACCCTGCTGCACGAGCTGGCGCACATGTGGTTCGGCGACCTGGTGACCATGCGCTGGTGGGACGACCTGTGGCTGAACGAGTCGTTCGCCGAGTGGGCCAGCACCATGGCACAGGCGGAGAACACCCGCTGGCCGTGGGCGTGGACGACGTTCAACATCGCGGAGAAGGCGTGGGCCTACCGACAGGACCAGTTCGCCACCACACACCCGATCGTCGCGGACATCCGCGACCTGGAGGACGTGGAGGTCAACTACGACGGCATCACGTACGCCAAGGGCGCCTCGGTGCTCAAGCAGCTGGTGGCCTACCTCGGCCAGGACCGGTTCATGGCGGGGATCCAGCAGTACTTCCGCAAGCACGCCTGGGGGAACACCGAGCTGTCCGACCTGCTGAACGAGCTGGCCACGGCCAGCGGACGTGACCTGGACGCGTGGAGCGCGCAGTGGTTGCAGCGGTCCGGCGTCAACACGTTGGTCCCGGACATCACCCTCGACTCCGACCGCACGATGACCGAGGTGGCGATCCGGCAGACCGCACCAGCGGAGCACCCGGTGCTGCGTGCACACCGGCTGGCCATCGGCTGCTACGACCTGGTGGACGGCACGCTGCAGCGGACCACGCGCATCGAGGTCGACATCGACGGCGAGCGGACCGTCGTGCCGCAGCTGGTCGGACGCA
Source organism: Angustibacter sp. (assembly GCA_051657715.1). GTDB lineage: Bacteria > Actinomycetota > Actinomycetes > Actinomycetales > Angustibacteraceae > JBOFBH01. Next base: position 18,508 of record JBOFLF010000002.1, read on the forward strand.
CCCGCCCGGACCTCCTGCTGGTCAACGACGACGACCTGACGTACGCGAAGATCCGGCTCGACCCGGACTCCTACGCCGTCGCCGTCGCGCACCTGGACGCCTTCACCGACTCGATGCCGCGCTCGCTGGTACTGGGCGCCGCCTGGGACATGACCCGCGACGGCGAGTCGACCGCGCGGGACTTCGCCGAGCTGGCACTAGGGGCGTTGCGGAACGAGACCGACTCCACCGTGCTGGCGCTGCTGCTGGCTCAGCTGTCCACCGCGGTGCGGATGTACGCCGCACCGCGCCACCGGCCGCGACTGCGGGTCCAGGTGGCCGCGGCCCTGCACGACCTGGCCCGAGGCGCCGAGGCCGGCAGCGACCGGCAGTTCCAGCTCACCACCACGTTCGCCGCGATGGCCGTCTCGGACGAGCACGTGGGAGTCATCCGGGCGCTGCTGGACGGCAGCGCCATGTGGGACGGGCTGGCGGTGGACACCGACATGCGCTGGGCGCTGCTCACCTCGCTGGCCGCCGCCGGTGCCGCCGGCAGCGCCGCGATCGACGACGAGCTCACCCGGGACGCCACCGCCAGCGGTGAGCTCGCGGCGGCGACCGCCCGGGCCGCGATCCCCACGCCCGAGGCGAAGGAGGCTGCCTGGCGCAGCGTCGTGGAGTCCGACGAGCTGCCCAACGCGGTGCAGGATTCCGTCCTGGCTGGCTTCGCCCGGGTTCATGACGTCGAGTTGTTGCGCCCGTACATCGGTCGGTACTTCTCCGCCATCGAGGGTGTGTGGGCCAACCGCACCAACGAGATCGCGCAGCAGATCGTCCTGGGCGGCTATCCGATGCCCCTGGCCGACCAGGCGCTGCTGGAGGCCACGGACGCCTGGCTCACCGGCCACCCGGGCGCCCCGGTCGCACTGCGCCGCCTGGTCATCGAGCACCGCGACTCCCTGGCCCGCGCCCTGCGCGCCCAGCAGGCGGACAGCTTCAGCTGATCTCGCTGACCGCCCGGCTGCTCGCCGACGCGCTCAGCGGGGGGAACGGACGGCGCGGATCAAGCTCGCCACCCGTTCCGACCGAGGCAGATCCTCGAGCAGGACCACCCGACCGGCGCTGTCGGTGATCGGCAGCCGCCAGTTCGGGTACTCCTCATCGGTGCCCGGCTGGTTGATCGGCCTGCGGTCCCCCACCGCGTCCGCCACCGCGACGCCGACCAGCCGGGACGGCGTCCAGGTGAGCAGCCGGTGCAACGCCTCCACGGTCTCCTGCTCGGTGGCACCCTCCCGGAGCAGGCCGCGACGCGCCAGCTCCTCCAGGATCTCCTCGCGGTCCGCATCGTCCTCGGCGCGCTCCTCCTCCACCGGGCGGTCCAGCAGGCCCAACTGGTCGCGCAGGTCGACGTGGACGCCGGCCAGATAGCCGGCGGTGGGTGGCAGATCGTGGGTGGCCACGGTCGCCAGGCACAGCTCACGCCACTGCTCCGGAGGCAGCGGGTCCCCGGCCTCGGTGCGTTCGAACCAGGAGATGGAGGTGCCGAGGATCCCCCGTTCGGTCAGGTAGGTGCGCACCCAGGGCTCGACGACCCCGAGGTCCTCCCCGATGACCACGGCACCCGCTCGGTGCGCCTCCAACGCGAGGATGCCGACCAGGGCCTCGTGGTCGCAGCGGACGTACGTGCCGTCCTCGGGGGTGGCGCCCTCCGGCACCCACCAGAGCCGGAACAACCCGATCACGTGGTCGACCCGGACCCCGCCGGCGTGCCGCAGCACGGTGCGCAGCATGTCCCGGTACGGGGCGTACCCCGACTCGGCCAGCTGGTCCGGGCGCCACGGCGGCTGGCTCCAGTCCTGGCCCTGCTGGTTGAACGGGTCCGGCGGTGCGCCCACCGTGACACCGCGGGCCAGCGCGGACCCGAGGCTCCAGGTGTCGGCGCCCTGCGGGTGCACCCCGACGGCGAGGTCGTGCACGACCCCGAGCGCCATCCCGGCCTCCCGTGAGCGCCGGTGCGCAGCGGCCAGTTGCTCATCGGCGATCCATTGCAGCCAGCGGTAGAAGTCCACCCGCACCTGCAACCGCTCTCGCTCCCGCGCGACCTGCGGCGACCTGGGGTCCTGCAGCTCGCGAGGCCACCGGACCCACGCCGGGCCGTACTCCTCGGTCAACGCGCACCAGGTGGCGAAGTCGGTCAGCCCCGCGCCCTGCTCGTCGCAGAACGCCGCGAACTCGCGCCGCCGGCCGAGCGAGCGGGGCAGCGCGAACACCGTCTCCAGTGCGGACCGCTTGGCGATCCACGCGGCGTCCCGGTCGATGTCGTCGTCGGAGTTGGTCGGGATCACCGCGTCGGCCTGCCACTCCAGCAGCTGCCGCTCGGCGGACGGCATCGTCGCCACCTCGGGCACCGACTCGACCCGGATGTACAGCGGGTTGACGAAGCGGCGGGTGGTCGGCAGGTACGGCGAGGGCTCCATCGGGGGCACCGGCTCAGCCGCGTGCAACGGGTTCACCAGGACGAAGTCGGCGCCACCGTCCGCCGCGCTCCATACCGCCAGCTCAGCAAGGTCGTCCAGGTCACCCACTCCCCAGGAGCGTGCTGACCGGATGGCGTAGAGCTGGGTCATGAAACCCCAGGACTGACCGGCGTCCAGTGCCGACGGCACCATGAGCTGGCCCGGGGTGACCACCAGTGAGCAGGAGGCTGCCACCGGCTCGAGCGTCCGGCTGCCGGGCTCGGGCAGCCCGGCAGTCGGACCGCTCGCGAGATCAGTCGCTGGCGCGGCAGATGCCCGGGTATCGCTGTCGGCTCGGATCTCGACCTGGATCCGGTGCCACCCCAACGGAAGGTCACCCGGAACCACGAAGACGGCCTCGCCGATCTGCTCGCCATCGATCACCCGGGGCTCGACCCACTCGTCGAGCTGGGCGAGGTCCCGGCGACCGCCGTCCTCCAGCTCCACCCACGCGGTGACCTGCGCTCCGTGCCGAAGGTGCACCGGCACCCGTGGCGTCCACCCGGCCCGGGTCACCACGACCGGCGGCAACGTCCGACGCCACGGCGCCAGGTCGTGCTCGAGCAGGGCCAGCCGTGCCGCCTCGTCGTCGGGCACCTGCCCGCCCGGCGACCCGACGCCGCCGCCACCGGCGACACCGAGGGAGCACAGAACCGCCCAGATGGTCCGATCCGGCACCGTGACCTGCTGACCGCGCCAGTCCCAGTACTCCGTGGCCACTCCGTACGCCTGGGCGAGCTCTTGCAAGACGGCGCTGGGCGCGTCGCCCCCCGGCGACACCTCTCGTGCCTCACGTGCCATGTCCGGTGACGTGTCCCCGCGTGCCATGCCTGGTGACGTGGCCTCACGCGGCGATACCTCACGCGCCGTGTCCGGCGACACCTCACGCGCCGTGTCCGGCGACACCTCACGCGCCGTGTCCGGCGACACCTCACGCGCCATGTCCGGCGACGTGTGCTGCCCTGGTGTGCCCGAGTCTTCCTCGCCGGGCTCACTCACCGCCTCGCCGGGCTCGGCTGCAGTCTCGCCGGGCTCGCCGGGCCCACTCACCGCCTCGCCGGGCTCGGCGGTGGATGCCCCCGATTGAGGAGGCCCGCCGCCCGAATCACGGACTGGGGCCGCTTCAGGCCGCCTCTGGAGGTGGTCGTCGAGCGAATCGTGGGGCTGGTCCTCGAACCAACCGCGGCTGGCCTCGTCGGTCACAGGTCACGCCATTCTGTCGCTGGTGGTCGCGCCGATCCTGCCACGGGCGGCTCGGCGACCCGCGGTTAGGCTGCCGAGCATGGCCTCAGTCGTCCCTCCCGCCCCGCGGGGCTCCTCCGCGACCACCGTCGACGGCTATCCCGCAGCCGAGCGATCCAACCTGGTCGAACGACTCCCCGCGCAGCACCCGGTGACAGATGTCGCGGACCCGTACCGCTGGCTGGAGGACGCCGAGGACGCGCGGACCGTGTCCTGGTCGCAGTCCCAGGACGAGCTGCTCGCGGGCCAGCGTGAGCGGTGGTCCGGCCGGGATCACCTGCGCGGACGCCTGCGCACCTTGCTCGGCGCTGGACTCGTGAGCGCCCCCGCCTGGCGGGGCGAGCGACAGTTCCTGATGCGGCGCGGACCGGAGCAGGAGCACCCGGTGCTGCTCACCGTCGACCCGGACGGCACGGAGCGGGTGCTGATCGACCCGATCGCCCTGGATCCCGCCGGCACCACCACGTTGGACAGCTGGCAGCCCAGCAAGGAGGGCCACTTGCTCGCCTACCAGCTGAGTGAGGGTGGTCGCGAGGAGTCGGTGCTGCGGGTGCTAGACGTCGCGTCCGGCGAGGACGTGGACGGGCCGATCGACCGCGCCCGGTACTCCCCGGTGGCGTGGCTGCCCGGCGGGCAGTCCTTCTACTACGTGCGCCGCCTCGACCCGACCCTGGTGCCTGAGGACGAGCAGCAGTACCACCGGCGGGTGTGGTGGCACCGGCTCGGCACCCCGGCCGATGACGACGTCGAGGTGTTCGGCGCCGGTCGGGCGATCACCGAGTACTACGGGGTGTCGGTCTCGATGGACGGGCGGTGGCTATCGGTGTCCGCGGCCGAGGGCACCGCGCCGCGCAACGACCTGTGGCTGGCCGACCTGACCGCAAGCTCAGCCGACGCACCGGTCCTGGCCACCGTCCAGGAGGGGGTGGACGCGCAGACCGACCTGCACATCGGGCGGGACGGGCGGATGTACGTGGTCACCGACGCCGGCACCCCCCGAGGACGGCTGGCGGTTACCGACCCGACCCGACCGACCGCCGAGCATTGGCAGGATCTCGTGCCGCAGGACGACGAGGCGGTGCTGGACGGCTACGCGATCCTGGACGGCGCCGAGCTGGCCGACCCGGTGCTGCTGGTCGCGTGGACCCGGCACGCGGTCAGCGAGATCAGCGTGCACGACCTGGCCACCGGCGAGCGGCTGGCTGGGCCGCGGGGCGGCGTCGACCTGCCCGGGGTCGGATCGGTCGGCGGCCTCAGCGAACGACCGGAGGGCGGCCACGAGGCGTGGCTCGGGTACACCGACGCGGTTACCCCGAGCAGCGTCCTGCACTACGACGCGCGAACCGGTGCGGTGTCCACCTGGGCCACCGCGCCCGGTGCCGTCGAGGTGCCCGCCGTCCACACCCAGCAGGTGGCGTACCGCAGCGCTGACGGCACGACGGTCCGGATGCAGCTCATCTCCCCCGGCGCGGGGACGAGCGCTCGTGCTGGCTCGGGCACGCCGACGGCCCCGGACCGACCCCGTCCGGCGATCCTGTACGGCTATGGCGGGTTCGGGTTGTCGATGAGCCCGGTCTACTCGGCCGGGGTGCTGGCTTGGGTGGAGTCCGGCGGGGTGTACGCGATCGCCGGGTTGCGCGGCGGCGGCGAGGAGGGCGAGGACTGGCACCGGGCCGGCATGCTGGCCACCAAGCAGAACGTGTTCGACGACTTCGCCGCGGCGGCGCGCTACCTGATTGACGAGGGGTGGACGACACCTGGCCAGCTGTCTGTCTCCGGCGGGTCGAACGGGGGGCTGCTGGTCGGCGCGGCGATCACCCAGCAGCCGCAGCTGTTCGCGGCGGCGGTGTGCTCCGCGCCACTGCTGGACATGGTGCGGTACCAGCGCTTCGGCCTCGGCCAGACCTGGAGCAGCGAGTACGGCGATGCCGCTGACCCCGAGCAGCTGCGCTGGCTGTTGGCCTACTCGCCGTATCACCGGGTGGACGACGGCACCGCCTACCCGGCGACCCTGTTCACCGTGTTCGACAGCGACACCCGGGTGGACCCGCTGCACGCTCGCAAGATGGCCGCGGCACTGCAGCACGCGACGTCCCGGCCGGCCGACGAAGCGCCGGTGCTGCTGCGGCGGGAGGCGGACGTGGGGCACGGAGGCCGGGCGCTGTCCCGCAGCATCGAGCTGTCGGTGGACGCCTTGTCGTTCGCCGCTCACCACACCGGATTGGCCTTGCCCACCAGATGATCGACGTCCGGTAGGCGCTGACGTAGGGCGCCAACGGCATCGCCGTCCACCTGGGCTCGACCGGGTTGCCGCAGCGCGCAGTGTTAGCGTCGAGGCCGTGCAGTTGTGCGGGGTCGACATCGATGTACCCGAGGCGCCAGGGAGTCACGTCCGATGACGACCGCGGACTGGGCACCGCGCTGGGTGACCGACCAGCTGGTCCCACACGCGCTGCGGATCACGTTGATCCTGGTCGGCGCGGTCCTGCTGCGCTACCTGCTGATCCGAGTTGTCCGGCGGATGGTCGAGCGCAGCGTGCGGGCCGACCTCGGCGCCAAGCTGGGTGACAACCGGGCCACCCGGGTGTTGGCCCAGGCGACTGGGGTGGCCAGCGAACGGCGGCGGCAGCGCACCCAGGCACTCGGCTCGGTGCTGCGCAGCATCATCACCGGCGTCGTGTTCGGTGTGGCGCTGCTCATGGTGCTCGCCGATCTCGGCGTCGACCTCGCGCCGATGCTCGCGTCGGCCGGGGTGGCCGGCGTGGCACTCGGGTTCGGCGCGCAGAGCCTGGTCAAGGACTTCCTGTCCGGCGCGTTCATGCTCATCGAGGACCAGTACGGCGTCGGGGACGTCGTCGACCTCGGCGAGGTGGCCGGCACCGTGGAGGCGGTGTCGCTGCGGATCACCCAGGTGCGGGACCCGAGCGGGGTCACCTGGTACGTCCGCAACGGCGAGGTCGTCCGGGTGGCGAACAAGAGCCAGGGCTGGTCCACCGGGATCATCGACCTGCCGGTGGCCTCGGACCAGGACCTGGAGCGGGTCCGCGGGGTGGTGCAGCGGGTCGTCCAGGAGGCATGGCGGGACGAGCGCTGGCGGGACGTCCTGCTGGAGGAGCCCGAGGTGGCCGGCGTCGAGCAGGTGGTCGGCAACACGGCCACCATCCGGGTGTTCGCCAAGACGGTGGCCAACGAGCAGTTCGCCGTCCAGCGCGACATCCGCGAGCGCTGCCTGCGCGCGTTCGTCACCGAGGGAGTGCGCGCGCCGGTCGTCTTCGGCAGCCCCAGCGCCGGACCCGCGCCGGGCGGCACCATCACCGGCACGGTGTGATCAGCAGTCGAAGAGGTGGGCGTCGTCAAGCGTGAGAGGGCGTGGAGAACCGCTGGCGGGTGATCCTGCGCACCTGCGAAGAGCACGATCCGGGGTAGCACGTTGTGAGCTACCGTAGGAACATGGAACGCATCGGCGTACGGGAGCTGCGGCAGAACGCCTCCCGCTACCTGGCGATGGTCAAGACGGGTCAGACCGTCGAGGTCACCGAGCGCGGCGAACTGGTAGCCCTGCTGGTTCCACCACAGCGGGCCAGGACGGCGCGCGACCGGCTGATTGCCGAAGGTCGGTTGCTCCCGGCGACCAACCCGGCGGGGCGACTTCGATCGTTCCATCCCGTGCCGATCGCCGAGGGCGAGCCCAGCAACCAGGAGCTGCTGGACGAGATCCGCGCCGACCGTCTGTGATCTACCTCGACTCCTCTGCGCTGCTCAAGCTGCTCCGGGCCGAACAGGAGAGCCCAGCGCTCAGCACGTGGCTGGCGCGACGGCGAGCACCGCTGATCACCAGCGAGCTTGGTCGGGTCGAGGTGGTGCGGGCGGCTCACCGGATCGGCCGACCCTTGCGGGACCGGGCCGGGGACCTGCTCGCCGACCTCGACCTGCTGCCGTTGGACCGCGCCGTGCAGGACCGGGCCTGCGATATCGGCGGCCCGCGGTTGCGGGCACTGGACGCTCTGCACCTCGCCTCGGCGGACCTGGTCCGCAGCGACCTCACCGCTTTCGTCTGCTACGACCGGCGCCTCGGGGTCGAAGCCCGAAGCGTCGGCCTGCCGGTCGCATCACCTGGGCAAGGACGGACCGGTCGGGGTGGGTAGGCCTTCGAGCCGGCCGCCTACGATCGGCCGGTGACTTCTCCCCCGCCGACCTCGACCGTCGCGACGTCGGGAGCCGGCTCGCTCCAGGTGCTGCGGCGGGTGTTCGGGTACGAGGCGTTCCGGGGGGAGCAGGCGGCCGTCGTCGAGCACGTGGTGGGCGGCGGGGATGCGCTGGTGCTGATGCCCACCGGCGGTGGCAAGTCGCTGTGCTACCAGGTGCCGGCGCTGGTCCGGGACGGCGTCGGGGTGGTGGTCTCGCCGCTGATCGCGCTGATGCAGGACCAGGTGGACGCGCTGACCGCGCTCGGGGTGCGGGCCGGGTTCCTCAACTCCACCCAGGACGCCGGCCAGCGGCGCGCGGTCGAGGCAGCGTTCCTCGCCGGCGAGCTGGACCTGCTCTACCTGGCGCCAGAACGACTGCGCGCCGAGTCCACGCTGGCGCTGCTGGACCGCGGCCGGGTGGCGCTGTTCGCGATCGACGAGGCGCACTGCGTGGCGCAGTGGGGGCACGACTTCCGCCCGGACTACCTGGAGCTGTCCCAGCTGCCGCAGCGCTGGCCGGACGTCCCGCGGGTCGCGCTGACCGCGACCGCGACCGCCGCCACCCGCGCCGAGATCGCCACCCGGCTGCACCTGGACGACGCCCGCCGGTTCGTCGCCAGCTTCGACCGGCCGAACATCCAGTACCGGATCGCGCCCAAGGCCGAACCCCGGCGACAGCTGCTGGATCTGCTGCGGACCGAGCACCCCGGGGACGCCGGCATCGTCTACTGCCTGTCGCGGCGCTCGGTGGAACAGACCGCGGATTTCCTCGTGGCACAAGGGATTCGCGCGCTGCCCTACCATGCCGGGCTGGATGCCACCACCCGCGCGGCGCACCAGGCCCGGTTCCTGCGCGAGGACGGCGTGGTGATGGTGGCGACGATCGCGTTCGGCATGGGCATCGACAAGCCGGACGTACGGTTCGTCGCGCACCTGGACCTGCCGAAGTCCGTCGAGGGCTATTACCAGGAGACCGGCCGCGCCGGCCGGGACGGCCTGCCCTCGACCGCCTGGTTGGCGTACGGGTTGGCGGACGTCGTCCAGCAGCGGCGGATGGTGGACGAGAGCCCCGGCGACCTGGCGCACCGGCGCCGGCTCGCTCAGCACCTGGACGCGATGCTCGCGCTGTGCGAGACCGTCGAGTGCCGCCGGGCGCAGCTGCTGCGCTACTTCGGTGAGGACGAGGTGCCGGACCGCTGCGACAACTGCGACACCTGCCTGACCCCGCCGGACTCCTGGGACGGCACGGTCGCCGCGCAGAAGGTGCTGTCCACGATCGTCCGGCTGGACCGCGAGCGCGGCCAGCGGTTCGGCGCCGGCCAGGTGGTGGACATCCTGCGCGGCAAGCGGACGCCGAAGGTGGAGCAGTTCCGGCATCACGAGCTGAGCGTCTTCGGCGTCGGTGAGGAGCTGGGCGAGGGCGAGTGGCGGGGCGTCGTCCGGCAGCTGCTGGCGCACGGGCTGCTCGCCGTCGAGGGCAGCTACCAGACCCTGGCGATCACCGAGGCCAGCGCCGGGGTGCTGCGCGGCGAGCGGTCGGTGCCGCTGCGCAAGGACCCGACCCGCCCGGCCCGGGCGCGTGCTACCCGTTCTGCCGCAACGGCTCCGGCCGTCGAGCTGGACGCCGGGGCAGCCGGGGTGTTTGAGCGGCTGAGGGCCTGGCGGGCGGTCAGCGCGAAAGAGCAGGGCGTGCCGGCGTACGTGGTGTTCCACGACGCGACCCTGCGCGAGATCGCCACCCGGCGCCCGACCAGCCTGGCCGAGCTGGGCACGGTCGGCGGCGTCGGCGAGGCGAAGCTGGCCCGCTACGGCGACGCCGTGCTCACCGTCCTCGTCGACGAGACGGCTGCCCGCGAGGACGGGGTGCCCGATGCGAGGACCTGACGTCAGGTCACCAGCTCCACCGAGCACCAGCGCCGGGCGGTGCTGGCCAGCCGGGCGTCGCGGGTGAGCAGCGGTCCACCGAGTTGCTCGGCCAGGGCGACGTAGGCCGCGTCATAGGGCGTGACGTTCTGCCGCAGGTGCCACATCCGCGCGAGCAACGGTGCCAACGGCATCCGCCGCAGCGGAAGGGCCGCCAGGTGGGCCAGCGCACCCGGTACGGCCCTCGCCAGCGCAGGCCGGCTGCGTGCCATCCCGCGCAAGGCCGACACGACCTCAGCGTCCAGGTGGGCAGGCGCGAACAGCGCGTCGCCCCGGCCCAGCCGCCCACGCACGGTCAGCCGGCCGGTGTCGTCGGATCCGTAGAAGGCCGCCAGCACCGAGGCGTCGACGACCGTGCGGCTCACGACGCCTCGCGGACCGCGCGCACTGCCGCGACGGCGTCTTGGACGGTGGCGCCGGTCGAGGCCGGCGGGGTGTACGCGGCCAGGTAGTCGCCGACCGTCACGATCTTCGCGATCTCGGTCAGCTGCTCGACCACGAAAGCGCTCAGCGACTGGCTTCGCTCGGCGGCGGCCGATGCCAGCACGGCGTAGACGTCATCCGGGACGTCGCGCAGGTTCATTCGCTTCATGGCACCACTATGGCACCAGTGGCGGGCGTCGAGGCGGTTCGTCCACAGCCCCGGCGTCCGCCGGCAGTGACCTCGGTGCTGCAAGCGGGCCGTCGTGGTGCGCCAGGCCGCAGCTGACGTCACGCTGGTGACCATGACGTCCGAGACGACACGCACCGCGCTGGTCACCGGGGCGACCGGGTACATCGGCGGGCGACTGGTGCCGGAGCTGCTGGACGCCGGGTTCGCCGTCCGGGTGCTGGTCCGCACCCCGGCGAAGCTGCGGGACCGGCCGTGGCGGGATGCCGTCGATGTCGCCCAGGGCGACCTCGCGGACACCGACGCGGTCCAAGCGGCGGCCCGGGGCACCGATGTCGCGTACTACCTCGCGCACAGCCTCGGCATCGGCGACCGGTTCGAACGCCGGGACCGGGACCTGGCCCGCGGTTTCGCCCGAGGCGTGCGCGCCAGCGGCGCCCGGCGGATCGTGTACCTCGGCGGCCTCTACCCAGACACCGAGGACCTGTCGCCGCACCTGGACTCCCGCAAGGAGGTCGGCGAGATCCTGCTGGACTCTGGCGTGCCGACGGCGGTGTTGCGGGCGGCGGTGATCATCGGCTCCGGGTCGGTGTCGTTCGAGATGCTCCGGCACCTCACCGAGCGGCTGCCGTTCATGATCACGCCGCGGTGGGTGCGCAACCGGATCCAGCCGATCGCCGTCCGGGACGTGCTGCGCTACCTGGTCGGCGCCGCGGACCTGCCGGACGACGTCAACCGCGGCTTCGACATCGGCGGCCCAGACGTGCTGACCTACCAGGAGATGATGCAGGGGTACGCCCGGGTGGCCGGCCTGCAGCGACGGACGATCCTGCCGGTGAACGTGCTGACCCCGCGGCTGTCCAGCCACTGGGTGGGCGTGGTCACCCCGGTGCCGAACGGCATCGCCCGGCCGCTGGTCGAGTCGCTGGTGCACGAGGTGGTGTGCAAGGAGCACGACATCGCCCAGCACATCCCGGACCCGACGTCCGGGCTGATCGGGTTCGACTGTGCGCTCGAGCTGGCGCTGGCCAAGGTGCAGGCGTACGACGTGGCGACGAACTGGTCCTCGGCGAGCACGCCGGGGGCGCCGAGCGACCCGCTGCCGAGCGACCCGGACTGGGCCGGCGGGTCGCTGTACGTGGACGAGCGGTCCTGCTCGGTGCTGGCCAGCCGGGAGGCGTTGTGGTCGGTGGTCGAAGGCATCGGCGGCGTGAACGGCTGGTACAGCTGGCCGTTGGCCTGGTGGACCCGCGGCGTCCTGGACCGCCTGTCCGGCGGGCCGGGGCTGCGCCGCGGCCGCCGCCACCCCTACGACCTGGCCGTCGGGGACGCGTTGGACTGGTGGCGGGTGGAGGAGGTCGAGGACGGCCGGCTGCTGCGGCTGCGGGCCGAGATGCGGCTGCCCGGCCTCGCGTGGCTGGAGCTGATCGTGGACGCTGACGAGTCCGGCCGCCCGGTGTTCCGGCAGCGCGCGCTGTTCGCCCCGCGCGGGCTGGCCGGACACGCGTACTGGAAGGCGATCAGCCCGTTCCACGGCGTCGTGTTCGGGGGGATGCAGCGGAACATCGCCGCCGCCGCCGAGCAGGCCGAACGAGAGGAGACGGCGCCGGGTCGGCGCGACGCGGGCCGACCGTCCGCCGCGCCTGGCGCCAGACCGGCACCGCGGGTCGCCGAGCAGACCGACTGACCCACTTGCCACACTGGTCGACGTGACACAGGCAGCGCCGGAGCCACCGCAGCCCCCCACCCCGGGGGCACCCCGGCCGCCGTCGTTCTACGACGAGGTCGGCGGGCACGAGACGTTCGCGGCACTGGTGCACCGCTTCTACCAAGGCGTCGCCCAGGACCCGGACCTGCGCGCGCTGTACCCGGAGCAGGATCTGGCCCCGGCGGAGCAGCGGCTGCTGATGTTCCTGGAGCAGTACTGGGGCGGCCCGACGACGTACAGCGAGCAGCGCGGCCACCCCCGGCTGCGGATGCGCCACCACCCGTTCCCGATCACCCTGGCCATGCGGGACCGCTGGCTGCGCCACATGCGGGACGCCGTCGACTCCCTGGACCTGCCCGCCGCGCACGAGGCAGTGCTGTGGGACTACCTGGAGCGCGCTGCGCACTCCCTGGTCAACACCGCCGGGTAGCGCCGTCAGGAAGGCCTACCTGAAGTGCCGGCGATCACCATCACACGTGGACGACGTCTAGCAACTGCTCGGTACCAGCGAAGTCCCGGGGATTGCGAGTGGCCAGGACGGCGGAGTTCGTGACGGCGGTGGCCGCGATCTGCAGGTCGAGACGACGAGGGCGCGGATCGCGCCCATATCGGCGGATCATCGAGGCCAACGTTCCGTACATCCGGGCGGAGGCTGCGTCGAACGGCAGGACTGAACAGTCCGCCAACAGGCGATCCAACCGCTCCGACCTGATGAGCCGCTCGACCGGATCGTCGATGTCGAGGCCGTACGACAACTCGGCCACGGTCACTGCGCTGACCACTGGCCGGCGATTACCCAACCTGCCTGCCTTCACGTCGGGCAGATCGATGACCACAGATGTGTCGAGCAGGATGTGGCCCGACCCGCTCACCGACGTGGCGTTTCGGCCAGCGTTTCGAACGGGTCGTCAGGGCCGAAGACGGCGTCATCGGCCTGGCGTTCGGCATGCCACCGCTCAGAATCCATGGGGGGCAGATCCTGGAATGCCTGCTGCAGCTCGGCCAGTGTCCGCGGACGTGGCCGCACCTGGTGCGGGACGATGTCCGCTACCGGAACGCCGTTGCGGGTCACGACGAAGCTCTCCCCTGCCTCGACCCGACGCATGATCGCCGCGTTCTCATTGCGTAGCTCGCGCTGGCTGATCGTCTCGCTCACACCCCAAGCGTAGCGTTGGTGTGCTACGCGAGCCATCGCCGGACGCACCGACGCCACGGCCTCCAGTCACCAGGTGTCGACACCGATGCGCCCGTACCGGTGCGCCCGTACGATCGTGGCTCGTGACGGCTCAGACCTCCCCCACCCAGCTACCCCCCGGCTCAGCGGTTCCAGCGCTCGGCCTCGGCGAGACGGTGCACGTCGCTGCCACCGAGCGGCAGTGGTGGCGGGACGCGGTGATCTATCAGGTGTACCCGCGGTCCTGGGCGGACAGCGACGGGGACGGCGTCGGGGACCTGCCCGGCGTCATCGACCGGCTGCCGCACCTGGCAGAGCTCGGCGTGGACGCGCTGTGGCTGTCCCCGTTCTACGTCTCGCCGCAGGCCGACGCCGGCTACGACGTCGCCGACTACCGCGCGGTCGACCCGGTGTTCGGCGACCTCGCGGACGCCGACCGGCTGATCGGCCGAGCCCACGAGCTGGGCCTGCGGGTGGTCGTCGACGTCGTGCCGAACCACACCAGCGACGAGCACCCGTGGTTCATCGAGGCGCTGGCCGCCGGGCCAGGCAGTCCGCAGCGCGCCCGGTACCTGTTCCGCGACGGCCTCGGTGAGGACGGCGAGCTGCCGCCTACCCGCTGGCGGTCCGCGTTCGGCGGACCAGCCTGGCAGCGCGTCACCGAGCCGGACGGAACGCCCGGCCAGTGGTACCTGCACCTGTTCGACGTCAAGCAGCCAGATCTGGACTGGACGCACCCGCAGGTGCGCGCCGAGTTCGAGTCCGTGCTGCGGTTCTGGCTGGACCGCAGCGCCGACGGGTTCCGGATCGACGTCGCGCACGGATTGATCAAGGCCGAGGGCCTGCCGGACTGGGAGCAGGACACCACCATGCCCCAGACCACCGAGGACCACTTCACCCCCACCCCGTTCTGGGACCAGGACGGGGTGCACGAGATCTACCGCGCCTGGCACCAGGTGGCCGCGAGCTACGCCGGTGACCGGGTGCTGGTGGCCGAGGCGTGGGTGGAGCCACCGCAGCGGCTGGCCCGGTACGTGCGAGCCGACGAACTGCACCAGGCGTTCAACTTCTCCTACCTGACCGCGCCGTGGCGGGCCGACGACCAGCGCGCCGCCATCACCGAGGCGCTGCGCGCCATGGACGCCGTGGGCGCGACCACCACCTGGGTGCTGAGCAACCACGACGTGCTGCGGCACACCACCCGCTTCGGGTACGCCCCGGGGACACGGCTGCCGAAGGGCATCGCGGCCCACGACCCGCAGCCGGACGTCGCGCTCGGCCTGCGGCGGGCTCGCGCGGCCAGCCTGGTGATGCTCGCGCTGCCTGGCAGCGCCTACCTGTACCAGGGCGAGGAGCTCGGGTTGCCTGAGCACACCTCGATGCCCGACGAGGCACGGCAGGACCCGACGTGGCGCCGCTCCGGGCGCACCCAACGCGGCCGGGACGGCTGCCGGGTGCCGATGCCGTGGCAGGCGGACGGGCCGTCCTGCGGCTTCGGGCCGACCGCGGCGTCCTGGCTGCCGCCCCCGGACGGCTGGTCGGACTATGCGCTGGACCGCCAGCGGGGCGTGCCGGGCTCGACGTACGAGATGTACCGGGCGGCCTTGACGCTGCGCCGGGAGCACCGGCTCGGCAGCGGCGACCTCACCTGGGTCGAGGGCTACCCCGGATCGGTCGTGGCGCTGCGCAACGGCGCGGTCGTGGTGGTGGCGAACGTCGGCACCGAGCCGGTGCGGCTGCCGGACGGCGAGGTGCTCATGACCAGCCAGCCGCTGCCCGAGCCCGGGGTGCTGCCGAGCGACGTCACGGCGTGGGTGCTGGCCCGCTGACGCAGCCGATCACGGGACGCCAGGCCGGGCAGCTCGCCGAGGCGGCTATCGGGTGATCTACGAGATCGACGAGCAACGACGTGAGGTCATCGTCCACCGGGTGGACCATCGACGCGATGTGTATCGGTCCCACTGATTGCCATCCGTCTCAGCACACCCGGTGGGAGTATGCCTGGCGGCTTGGGTTCCGAGAGCCTTGCCCGCCGCCGCCCACCACCGGTTACAGCAAGGACCGTCGGGCGAGGACGTGACCGCGCGCGGTGCTGAGCCGGTACCAACGACCCGCCTGGTGCACCGGCACCAGCTCGCCGGCACCCGCAAAACCGAGCGCGTCCACCGCGAGCGCCACCCCGGCCGGCAGCCCAGGAACGTCCGGCACATCACGACCCCACACTCGGGAGCGCAACTGGGTGACCGCCAGAGATCCCGACCCTGCGGGTGCGCCAGCGGCCACCTCGGCGATGCCGTCGCGGGCGACATCACGCAGCACCGGTTCTGAGACAGCACCTACCGGGCTCCAGCCGGACCGCGGCGGGGTGATACCCGCCCACGGCACCCGCACGAGGGTCGGCGGCACCTGCACAGCCATCATCGGAGCGGAGCCGGCGCCCGAACCGAAGCTGGCGGTCAGATCGGCGACCGCCGCTCGCGTATCGAGCTGCCCGGGAACGGCACGGGCGAGCCGGTCGGCGACCGCGGCGATCGGGACGGTGACGTCCAGCTCCGCGACGTCCCCCTCCCTCGCTGGCGGGTCGGTGCCGATCTGGGCGACCCGCAGGCCGAGCACCGTCGGATCCGGACCCGGCAGCACCGCGACGTAGGCGGCGAGCGTGCCGTCCCGAGCGATCAGCCGGACAGCGCCGTCCGGATCCAACCGCCGGGCGCGTGCCAGGTATGTGGCCAGGTCCTGCGCAGTGCCGTCGCCCGGCAGCAGCAGCGTGCGGTCACGGTCAGGTGCCGAACCACGGACCGATCCAGGGCGAGCCTGGTCGATGCCGGTCTGGTCGATGCCGGCCTGGCGGGCGCTGGTCTGGTCGACGCTGGCCTGGTCGCGGGGCCGGGTCACCGCGGACGCATCCGGAACGGCACCGGGTCGTCCACCAGCGCTGACAGCCGTTCGACGTCGGCGGCCGGGATCCGCCGCGGCCGCTGCGCGGCCAGGTCGTAGACCACCAGCGTGGAGGCCGCGACGGCGTAGCGGACGCGGTCGCGCTCGGGTGGCTCGGCCGCGTCGTACACCTCGTACCCCACCTCGATCCGGGCGCCGCTGATCCGGGTCAGCCACAGGTCGATGTGCACCGGCTCCGGGCGCCAGCTGAGCGGCTTCAGGTACTCGATCTCGTGCCGCACCACCAGGATGCCGGTGTCCAGCAGGCTCTTGTCGCCGGCACCGGCGTGGTGCGCGGCGAACGCCTCGATCCGCGCGTCCTCGAAGAACCGCAGGTACTGCACGTTGTTGACGTGCCCGTAGGCATCCATGTCGGACCAGCGCATCGGGTAGTCGCAGCGGTACCGGGGCACAGCGCCATCATCCCGGCTCTCGAGCGCCGGGGGTGCACCCGCCCCCGGCCGGGCCGGGGAGTGCCCTGGGTCCACACCTGGGACCGCCATCGGATCCACTACCCGAGGCCCGCCCCCCGGTGCCCCGCCTCCGTCTTCAGATCAGGCGATGGCACGAGTTCGCTACGACGATGGCCGGTCTTGCGACCTGAGAGGGAGGTGCGAGCCGTCAGTGTGCCCGATCATGAAGTGATGATCCGGACGATGGCTCCCGTGCTGCCTGCGGTGGCACGGGTCTGGCGGCGACTACCCCCGCAGCAGCAGGACGCGGCGTTGGCGACGGTGGCGGCGTCCCTGGCCGTCCTCACCATGCTCGCGGAGCCGGTCAACGCGCTGCGCGCGGTCGGCCGGCCGGCGGACGTCGGCGGGGTGGTGCTCGCGCTCGGCACTACCGTGCCGCTGGCCTGGCGACGGCGGCACCCGCTGCTCGTGGTCGGGGTCACGACCGCCGCTCTCGCCGTCGCGGCCGGCTTCGACTACGCCGCCGAGGTCGGTGCCCTGGCGACGGCGTTCGCCGCCGGATCCGCCGCGTTCCACACCGACCGACGGGTGAGCCGCTGGCTGGCCGTCGGCGGAGCGCTGCTGCTCACCACCGAGATCGCGACGACCACCTCCCTCACCCCGATGGGCCTGGTCTCCGAGGTCGCCGCCGGCGATGCTGCCGGCGTTGATCGGTGACGCGCTGCGTACCCAACGTGCCCTAGCAGACGCGGCCCGGGAGCGGGCTCAGCGCCTGGAGCAGATCCGGGACGCCGAGGTGCGGCGGGCCACCGCCGAAGAGCGGGTGCGGATGGCGCGGGAGGTACACGACGTCGTCGGGCACCACCTGAGCGCGATCAGCCTGCAGGCCCAGGCCGGACGACGGACCGTCGTGGACGCCAGCGCGGACACGGACCAGGCAGGTCACCACCTCGACGCGGTCGCGCAGCTCAGCACGACCGCGCTCACCGAGGTGCGGCGGCTGCTGGGTCTGCTGCGCGGCGAGCCGGCCGCTGGACCGCCTGATTCTCCCGGCGGCCGATCCGATGGGCCTCAGCCCGGCCGCAGCGAACCCCAGCCCGAGCAGCTGCGACCGGTTCCCGGGATCCGGGATGTGCCGCGGCTCGTCGACGTGGTGCGAGCGGCCGGGCTGGACGTCCAGCTGACCCTGGACGCCGCGATGCAGCACGCGGTCGGAGCGGACTTCCAGCTGCCCCCGGCGGTGGACGTCGGTGCCTACCGGATCGTGCAGGAGTCGCTGATCAACGTGAGCAGGCACGCGCCGGGGGCGACCGTTCGGGTGCGGCTGAGGCTGGACGGGAGTTCGGTGCTCGTCGAGGTGGTCGACGACGGAGGCGTCCCACACCTAGCGCATGCCGTCGTCCCGTCCAGTGTCGCCTTGGCCGGCGGTCTGGTGGCTGGCGCTGTCGGCTCGGCCGGCGCTGTCGGCTCGGCCGGCTCGCTGGGCCGGCGCTGTCGGCTCGGCCGGCTCGCTGGGCCACGGGGTCGTCGGCATGGGCGAGCGGGTGGCGCTGGTCGGCGGCCGGCTGACCACCGGCCGGCGTCCCGACGGAGGCTGGACGGTCCACGCGGTGCTGCCTGTGGGCGAGTCACGGTGACCGCCGCACCGGGCGCACACGCCGACCACCGCGAGTCCGGCCCGCTGCCGGTGCGGGTGGTGGTGGCCGACGACCAGCCGCTGGCCCGGGACGGCCTGCGAACGATCCTGGACGCCGAGCCCGACCTAGCGGTGCCGTTCGGTGCTTTCTGGACGTTCACCGACGTGCCGACGGCACTGCCCTACTTCGCAGCCGTCGAGCGACTCACCGCCGCCGACCTCGATCTCACGTCCACGCTGCTGGCGCTGGTGGCGTACTGCGTCATCTACGTTGGTCCGTGCTTGCTGCTGATCTTCGTGCTGGCCGTGGCCGGATCCCACCTCGAGCGGGTGATCGTAGGCACCAGGCGTGCCGTGGCCCTTCTCACGAGCCGGTCCGCCCTCGGCTGGCTCACGCTCGTGGCGGGCGGCGCTGTCGTGGTTGCCAGCTCCGGCTGAGGAGTTCCAGAGCGCCGGTACACATCGCTACCCAGCCCTGCAACCGCTGTGACACAACGGAATCAGCCGGACCAGCCGGACCGGCGGCGTCCGCCGGCCTGGTCACAAACCGAGATCCCGGCCGATGAGCTCCTTCATGATCTCGTTGGACCCGGCCCAGATCTTGGTGACCCGAGCATCCCGCCAGGCACGGGCCACCCGGTACTCGTTCATGTAGCCGTACCCCCCGTGCAACTGCACACAGGCGTCGATGACGTCGTTCTGCACCTGGGCGCTCCACCACTTGGCCTTGGCCGCGTCCGCCGCGGACAGCTGGCCGAGGGCGTGCTCGCGCACACACTGGTCGACGAACGACCGGGTCACGTCGACCTGGGTGACCAGCTCGGCGATCGTGAACTTGTTGTGCTGGAACGACCCGATGCTCTGCCCGAACGCCTGCCGCTCCTTGACGTACTCGATCGTCTCGTCCAGGACGCCGACCATGTGCGCGGTGTTGCTCACCGCCGCACCGATCCGCTCGCCCACGAGGAACTGCATCATGTGGATGAAGCCACGGTCCAGGTCACCGATCCGCAACGCGTCCGGTACCCGCACGTCGGTGAAGAACAACTCGGCGGTGTCCGACTCGGTCTGACCGACCTTGTCGAGCTTGCGACCCCGGTCGAACCCGGCCATGCCAGCCTCGACCCCGAACAGCGTGATGCCCTTCGCGCCGGCACTCGGGTCGGTGCGGGCGGCGACGATGACCAGGTCGGCGCTGTACCCGTTGGTAATGAACGTCTTTGAGCCGTTGACCACCCACGTCTCACCGTCGCGGACAGCGGTGGTGCGCAGTGCTGCCAGGTCCGAGCCGCCCCCGGGCTCCGTCATGCCGATCGCCGTGACCAGCTCCCCGGTGCAGAACCGGGGTAGCCACCGCTGCCGCTGCTCCGAACTGGTCAGCTCCACCAGGTAGGGCGCGCACACCGCGGTGTGGATGCCCCAGCAGGACGCCACGGCCGCGGAGACCCGCGCGAACTCCTCACTGGCCACGACAGCGAACAGCGGATCCTCGCTGCCGCCGCCACCCCACTCGTCTGGCACGTGCAGACCCAACAGACCCTGCTTACCAGCCTCCAGCCAGAAGTCCCGGGGCAACCCTCGCGCCTCGATGAACTCGTCCATCCGCGGGACGACGGTGCGGTCCAGGAACTCGCGGACGGTCGCCCGCAGCGCCTCGTGCTCCTCGGTGAACAGGGTGCGGCGCACGGGGACCCCCAGGGTGTCGATCGGCGAGCCGGGACGTCCTGTCACCATCACGCGGTCCGCCTGGAGTGTCAACCGGGTGCCCGAGACGAAGTCAGGTGAAACCCTGGCGCCTGGACCGCGTGACACGTGCGGCACTCTGGAGGGTCACGCCCGACGGACGGAGCGCAGGTGAGCGAAGCCCACGCCATGCCCGAGCGGGCCGGCAACCCACACGGCCCGCACCCGGCCAGCCCGCACCCCGATGGCCCGCACCCCGATGGCCCGCACCCCGATGGCCCGCACCCCGATGGCTTAGGCGCTGCTAGCGCGCCGGGCGGCTCCGGGTTGCTGCGCAGCTTGTTGGAGGTCTTGGACCTCACCCCGCAGGGGCACGACGAACGTGGGCAGGATGTGTTCACCGGCATCAGCCAGCCGCAACCGCTCGGCCGGGTCTTCGGTGGCCAAGTGCTCGGGCAGACCATGGTCGCGGCCGGGCGCACCTGCCCGGGCGAGCGCGTCCCGCACTCGATGCACGCGTACTTCCTGCGGCCGGGCAACCCGGACGCGTCCATCACCTTCACCGTCGAGCGGCTGCGGGACGGCCGGTCCTTCAGCGCCCGCCGGGTGCAGGCGGTGCAGGCCGGGCAGCCGATCCTGTCCATGATCGCGTCCTTCCAGGAGCCCAGCCTCGGGGTCGAACACCAGGACGAGATGCCGGACGTCCCGGGCCCGCAGGACTTGCCGAGCGCGGCGCAGGTGCTCGCCGGCATCGACCACCCGGTCGTCCGGTCCTGGGCACAGGACCGCCCGATCGACCTGCGCCACGTCCAGCCCCCGATCTACTGGGCGCCGCACCTGGACCGGACCGCCCACCAGGCCGTGTGGATGCGCACCACCGCCCCGATGCCGGACGAGGACCTGCTGCACCGCGCCGTCCTCGGGTACGCGAGCGACTACACGGTGCTGGAACCGGCCCTGCGCCGACACGGCCTGGCCTGGGCGAGCGCCGGCCTGCGCGCCGCCAGCCTGGACCACGCGATGTGGTGGCACCGACCGGCCCGGGTCGACGAGTGGCTGCTGTACGTGCAGAGCAGCCCGTCCGCTAGCGGCGCCCGCGGCCTCGGCGCCGGCCGGATCTTCAGCCGCGACGGCCGCTTGGTCGCCTCGGTGATGCAAGAAGGCATGCTCCGGGTGCCTGGCTGACCACCCCGGACCACCCACGCGATGACGCAGCCTTCCAGCGTCCTCGGGCGGCGTGACCGCGGTCGTCCCGCCGGCATCCGGTGCCGTGCCCTAGGGTCGATCGGGTGGATAGTCGAGCCGGTGTGCAAGTGGGATCAGAGCGCATCGAGCTTGCCAGCGAGATGTTCCGAACGCTCGCCTCGCCAGTGCGGCTGGCGATCGTGCTCCAGCTAGCCGAGGGTCCTCGATCGGTGCAGGAGCTGGTCGCCGCTCTCGGGGTCAGCCAGCCGCTGGTCTCTCAGCATCTGCGGGTACTGCGGTCGGCCCGGCTGGTCAGCGCACAACCGCGGCAGCGCGAGCGGGTCTATCAGCTCCTGGACGACCACGTCCTGCATGTGGTGAGCGACGCCGTTCAGCACGCAGCGGAATCATCGGCCTGACCAGCCCCGGTACCTGTCGGTCCGGCCTGGCACCTCGGCCTGGTCAAGCCGCGTGGGTACAGGTGGGGCAGCTGCAGTCGGCGCAGGCGCAGCTGGCGCAGGTGTCCGAGCAGTGCACGCACGAACAGGTCGCGTGGTTGCAGGTGGGGCAGCCGCAGTCAGCGCAGGAGCAGACCGCGCACGAGTCCGAGCAGTTACCGCACTGGCAGGCGGTGCACTCGTCGTAGTGCACGCCGTCATCGGTGCGGTGCTCGCGGTGCACGTGGCCGTCGTGGAGGTAGTCGACGTGATCGGTGTGCAGCACGGCCTCGTGCCCGCAGCCCGGGCCGTGGGTGTGGGTGTGGGACTCGGCTGGGGCGTGCTCAATCGTGGTCACGACAGTCCATCTCCTCGATCCGGGGTCAGGAAATGCTCACATGCGAATATTTTTATGTCAAATGGCCAGCGATACTCCCCCATCACTCGAGCCGATGGCGAGCGGGTCCAGCAAGTCGGCACCTACTCGGCCGCAGCCTCGCCAGTCACCGAGCTGAGTGCTCCGCTGGGCGTTGTCCCCTGCCCCTGAGCACGCGCCTGGGTGACACGCCAACCATCACCTGCGACACCCCGTACGGAGCAGCCACCTGAACGGCCTGCTCCACCAGCTGAGCCACCCGGCCCCATGGATCCACCTGGATCGCTACCGCCAGGCGTCTCCACTCCGACAACCCGCCACGCTCGAGCGCGGTCGCCGATCAAGTGCCCAGGGCGCGGTTCACCTCGGCGGTGTCGGTGAAGTAGAAGTCGTCGCGGGAGATCCGGCCGTCCTGGGTGAACGTGAAGTACTCGATGGCGGTGGTGTCCACCGGCGTACCGACCGCCACCGCGGTGGCCTGGAACTGGATGCGCATGACAACCTGGCCGCAGTCGACGTGCAGGACCGGCGTCACGGTGTCCTCGGAGGCGGTGATCGCCCAGTACCGGGTAACCATGGACCCCACTCGTCCCCCGCGGCGTAGGTGCCCTGGTACGGGATGGACCCGTGCGCCTGGACGACCGCGTCATCGGCGAACACCGCGTCGGCACCCTCGAGGTCACCGCTGAACCGGTCGTCCAGGTACTGCTGGAAGATCATTCGGTTGCGCTCCTCGACCGCGGTGCTGCACGCCGGCCGGGTGGGCTGGTCGGCCCGCTGCTGCGACCCGCCGGGCGCGGCGACCGCCGTGGTCGCCACCGATCCGCCGATCAGCGCGGCACCCAGCACTCCGACACCCAGGTGGACCCCGTTGCATGTCGACTCCCTTCGGCGATACCCAGCACGGCACGGGATGGATGGTGGGCCGTAGGCAGGTCATGCCAGATTTCGCAACACCTGTGTACCGGAACAAGGTGCCCTGGATGGCGCGGCCGAGGGAGCGGCGAATCGACGACGCGGTCCTACCGGTGGCACTGGACCTGCTGCTGGACCACGGGTTGGACGGGCTGAGCCTCGTCGACGTGGCGGCGCGGGCCGGGGGTCAGCCGGCAGAGCCTCTACCGACGCTGGTCGGACAAGCGCACGCTCGCACGGGCGGCGGTGGACGGCGCGACCGTCGAGCTGCCGACCCCGGGGGGACGGCGGTGCGCACTCGACTGGTCTCGCTGCTGAGCACGGTCGACGTGCTGACGGTGGCCGGCCGGCTCGGTCGACTCGGCGATGGCACCGAGGACCTGGAGCTGATGCGCCGCTGCCGGGAGCGGTTCACCTCGCCCCGTCGCGCCCAGCTGGTGCAGGAACTGCGCCGCGGCGTCAAGCGCGGCGAGGTCCGGCGCGGCGCCGACCTCGAGCTGGTGGTGGACGCGCTCACCGCGCCCCTGCTGCTGCGGTCCGTGGCGATGCCACCGACGATGCCGGGCGGGAGCCCAGACGGCGGCCTGCCCCCGGTGGACGTCCGGGCGCTGGTCGACCTGGTCCTGGACGGCGTGCGCCCCGGCCCCCGCGGGTAGCCGCCACCGGGTTCGAGCCACCGCGGCTGGACGGCGGTCGCATGGCTGCGGTCAGCGCGAGCCCGGGAGCTCGACGTCCTGGCCCAGGGGTTCGGCGTCCGCCCGAGCCCGGGCGATCACGTCGGTCAGCACCTGCGACACCCCGTACGGCGCCGACACCTCGACGGCCTGTTCGACGTACCGGGCGACCCGGCCCCAAGGCTCCGCACGGATCGCCGCGGCGAGTCGTCGCCATTCCGACACTCCGCCCCGCTCCAGCGCGGCGAGCACCCCCTCGAACGGCCACGACTCCACCGGGTCCTCCGGTGAGGCGTCGACGTTGCGGAAGCTCAGCGACATCAGCCCGGCCCCCCGGTGATCTCGCCGGCCAGCGCCCGGCAGGCGGCGACCACGTCCGCCCAGCGGTGCCACCGCGCGTCCAAGCCCTTGTACCGCGACAGTTCCGCGATCGTCGCGGTGTCCGCCGGTCGCGGATCCCCCAACTGCCGCACCAGCTGGGAGGCGACACCGTCGCCACCGCCGTGCTGGTCCGCGTAGAACTCGTCGACCCGCCGCAGGGCCGCCGCAGCCCGCGGCAGGCCGTACCGGTCCGCGAGCGCCACGACGTCGAGGTGGTCGCGGACCTGGTTACGACGCACGATCAGGAACGCCTTGATCCGCAAGGTCTCCTCGGGCGTGGGCACCCGCACGCTCGCCCCGGACGGCAGGTCGATCTCGGTGACCTCTAACGCGGCGGTACGGATCATCTGACGGACGCCGGCCTCGATGTCGCCGAGCCGGCCGAGGATGATCCGGCCCGGGCGGACCCGGTTGGTGACCCACTCCCCCTCGGACTCCAGGGCCTCCAGCACCACGTCGAAGCGCTCCCGCAGGTCGGCCAGGACGTGGTCGTGGTCGTGGTCGAACGAGAGGCGGTGCCCGGCGTACGCCGCCGCGGCGCTCCCACCCACCAGGACCGCGTCAGGCACCAGCTGCTGCAGCCGGGCCGCGGACTCCAGGACGGCCGTCAGCTCGGGTGGGCGCACCGCATCCACTCCGGAGCCCTCGGCACCTTCGGCCACGACGTCGAGCATGGCACGTGCCAGGTCGACTCCGGACGACCACGGTCCAGGTCCGCCCGACGATCGACATCGATACCCACGGGAGCCTCGACCGCCGGTCGGGGAGCCGCACCGGACGACACTCGGTTCACCGCTGTCGTGATCCACGGATCACGGAGAAGCACGACGCCGCAGGGTGTTCGGAGAGGTCCACAAAGCGCTGAGGGGGAGCGCTGCGATCCGGTCGTCCAGCTCCACGACGGCCTGGCCGGCGTGCAGCACGAGGCCGCCGGCGAAGTTCTTGCCCAGCTCGTCGCGCAGCCAGGCCAGGTGCCGGGCGTCCTGGTGGGTCGGGGCGGCACCTGCCTTGAACTCGACGCCGAACAGCCGGTCGCGGCCGACGTCGATCACCAGGTCGATCTCGTGCCGCCCCCCCTCGACCCGCAGGTGGTGCACCGCCAGACGAGGGGATGCCGCGGCCAGCTCGGCCCGCAGCTGCGAGGTAGCGAAGGCGTCGAACCAGCGGCCTCGCAGGTCGCCGTCGTGCACGATGTCGTGCTCGGCGACACCAGCTGCGGCCGCGGCCAACCCGGTGTCGACAAGGTAGCGCTTGCCCGCCTTGGTCAGGCGCTTGAGCCTGCTCGACGCCCAGGCCGGGACGACGTCGAGGACGGCGAGGCTCGTCAACGCCCGGTCATAGGCGTCAGCCGTCCTGGCGTTGATCCCGGCGTCTCGGATCAGCGATGCGTCGGACGGCTGCCCGGCCAGGTTGAGCGCCAGGGCCGTGAGATAGCGGCGCAGGCGTTCGGGATCGCGCGACGCACCGATGGCCTCCATGTCGCGGGACACCAGGTCGTCGAGGTAGCTGTCCAGCCACAACCGTCGTTGCCGCGGCGTCCGGTCGGTGAAGGCGAGCTCGGGGAAGGAGCCACGGACGGCGTGGTGGAGGTAGTCGTCGATGCCGAGCGTCGGGAGTCGCCCGGGGAGGCCGTCGAACCGACCGGTGAGGAACTGGGTGACAGTGCCCTCGGCGCCGACGTCGCCGGCGATCTCCCGCTCGGTGAGCGGATACATGGAGATGCGCACGACCCTCCCGGTGCCGGCCCACGTCGACAGGTCCACCGTGGCGCGGATGCTGCCGGTGAGCAGGAACTGCCCCGGCGTCCGATCGCGATCGACAGCTCGCTTCACCGCCGGTAGGACCTCGGGGACCTCCTGCCACTCGTCGATCAGCAGCGGGCGCTCCGCCCGCCTGAGCGCAGCGTCGGGGTCAGCGCGATAGGTGGCGGCGACGTCGGGGATGTCGAGGCCGTCGACCTGCGCCGCGAGACGGGCCGCCGTCGTGGTCTTGCCGGCAGCTCGCGGCCCGACGACCATCACCGCGGCGAAGGCGCCGAGAGCGTCGGCCACCACGGGATCGATCAGACGTGGACGGTAGGCAGCTGCACCCATGTCGATAGAGTACCAACTTCATGCACCTAGCAGTACAACTTTCATGCAGCTGCCAGTACCAGGATTCTGCAGCGCAGAACTCGTCGGACACGATGGGTCAGCGGCCGAAGACGCTGCCGCCGTTGGGCGAGAGCACCTGACCGGTTACCCAGCCGCTGTCTGGGCCGAGCAGCCACAGGACCAGCGCCGCCACCTCGTCCGGGGAGCCGGCGCGACCGACCAGGGTCTGCGCGACCCGGGTGCCGGCCGCGTCCTCGGTCAGCCGGCCGTCCCAGAACTCGGTTTCCGGCACGAATCCGGGCGCCACCACGTTCGCGGTGCGATGCTCGCAGCACCGATGCCGGTGGCCGCGTCCGAGATCAGGACAGTGTCCGGCACGGCGGTCAGTCGCGGGTGAGTTTGCGGTAGGTGACCCGGTGCGGGCGGGCCGCCTCGGGGCCGAGCCGCTGTACCTTGTTCGCCTCGTAAGACTCGAAGTTCCCCTCGAACCAGTACCACGCGGCCGGGTCCTGATCGGTGCCCTCGTACGCCAGGATGTGAGTGGCCACCCGGTCCAGGAACCACCGGTCGTGGCTGATCACCACGGCACAGCCGGGGTACTCCAGCAGGGCGTTCTCCAGCGACCCGAGAGTCTCCACGTCCAGGTCGTTGGTCGGCTCGTCGAGCAGCAGCAGGTTGCCGCCCTGCTTGAGGGTCATGGCCAGATTGAGCCGGTTGCGCTCGCCACCGGACAGCACCCCGGCCGGCTTCTGCTGGTCCGGACCCTTGAAACCGAACGTCGACACGTACGCGCGGGACGGGATCTCGGTGTGCCCGACCTTGATGTGGTCCAGGCCGTCACTGACTACCTCCCACACCGTCTTCTTCGGGTCGAGGCCGGCGCGGGTCTGGTCGACGTAGGAGATGGAGACCGTCTCCCCCACCATCAGGTCCCCGGAGTCCACCGGCTCGAGGCCGACGATTGTCTTGAACAGCGTGGTCTTGCCGACCCCGTTCGGCCCGATCACCCCGACGATCCCGTTACGCGGCAACGAGAACGACAGGCCGTCGATCAGCAGTCGGTCGTCGAAGCCCTTGCGCAGCCCGGCCGCCTCGATCACCACCGTGCCCAACCGCGGCCCCGGCGGGATCTGGATCTCCTCGAAGTCCAGCTTGCGGGTGCGCTCGGCCTCGGCGGCCATCTCCTCGTAGCGGGCCAGCCGGGCCTTGGACTTGGTCTGCCGACCCTTCGCGTTGGACCGCACCCACTCCAGCTCGTCCCTGAGGCGCTTGGCGAGCTTGGCGTCCTTCTTGCCCTGCACCTGCAGGCGCTCCTGCTTCTTCTCCAGGTACGTCGAATAGTTGCCCTCGTACGGGTACAGCCGGCCGCGGTCCACCTCGGCGATCCACTGCGCCACGTTGTCCAGGAAGTACCGGTCGTGGGTGACCGCGAGCACGGCGCCCGGGTAGCCGGCGAGGTGCTGCTCCAGCCACTGGACGCTCTCCGCGTCCAGGTGGTTGGTCGGCTCGTCCAGCAGCAGCAGGTCCGGCTGTTGCAACAGCAGCTTGCACAGCGCCACCCGACGCCGCTCACCACCGGACAGCACCCGCACGTCGGCGTCCGGCGGCGGGCAGCGCAAGGCGTCCATCGCCTGCTCCAGCTGGGAGTCCAAGTCCCAGGCGTCCGCGGTGTCGATCCGCTCCTGGAGCTTGCCCATCTCCTCCATCAGCTCGTCGGAGTAGTTCTCCGCCATCTCGGCGGCGATCTCGTTGTACCGGTCGAGCGCCGCCTTGATCTCGCCAGCGCCCTCCTCGACGTTGCCCAGGACGGTCTTGCCCTCGTTCAGCGGTGGCTCCTGCTGGAGGATCCCGACCGTGTAACCAGGGCTGAGCCGGGCCTCGCCGTTGGACGGCTGGTCCAGCCCGGCCATGATCCGCAGGATGGTCGACTTACCCGCGCCGTTCGGCCCGACCACGCCGATCTTCGCGCCCGGGTAGAAGGACATGGTCACGTCGTCGAGGATCACCTTGTCGCCGTGCGCCTTGCGGGCACGCGTCATGGTGTAGATGAACTCCGCCATGACCCCAGGCTAACGTCCGGCCGAGGCCGTCCTGACCAGCGACCACCCTGCCCTGCTAGAGCACCTGACCTGGTTCTCAGCGCAGCTCGTCCTCAGGGCGCGACTCAGCGAGCTGCCCGTTGCGCGGCCTCCCGAGCGCGGCGGTGGTCCTCGAGCAGCCGCCGGAGCGGATCCGCCATACGATCGCGCACGATCTGAGTGATCGTCGCCTCCAGCTGGTGGCGAGCCGCCGCTGTCCGATCGGCCGCCTCCTGGCTGGCTCGCTTGCGGACCACTCGATCCAGCAGCGCCCCGCCCGCGAAACCGATCACCACCAGCACCGCAGGCAGTACCGGAGCGCCGGCCGACGGCTCCAGAACCTGGACCACCACCAGCGTCAACCACACCAGGCCCAGCAACGCCAGCATCGTCAGACCGGCTTGGGCCATCTTGACCGTCGACCACCAGGGCGGGCGGTCGAGCGGCAGATCGGTGGCCAACACCGCTTGGTCGACGGTGTCGACGAGATCGCCATCCGGTGAGCGCACGGTGTTCCGGGCCGCACGTGCCCAGCCCTCCGGAAGGTCTCGGGCGACAGCATCGACGAGCCGTCGGGTGGCCAGCTCGACCCGAGATCGTTGAGCGTCTGAGGGCGGTGGCAGTGATGAACGCACCCGCCGCACCGCGTCCTCGGGATCGTCCGGGGCGCCCCCGGCGCCGACCGGCGTGAACACCGGGTCGATCACCGCGGTAGGACGGAGCCGGCGCACCCAACGAGCCACCGGCCACCCACCAGCAGCCACCGCCGCGCACTCGGAGGAGTCGCGGACAGCCTGGACGAGCAGGGGAACCCCGGCCGTGTCCGCGAGCGCCGTGGTGAGCCCCGGCAGCGCTTCGTCGATGTCCAGATCGGGTTCGGAGTCGGCGAGCCCAGCACGGACGTCCTGGGCCGACTCCGCGATGTCGCTCAACAAGCGCCGGGTCGCCGCCGCCCGTCGTTGCACGGCACCAGCCAGTCGATCGCGCAGGACATCCACCCCCCGTCCCGGGGGGGGGGGGGGGGG
>JBOFLF010000003.1:0-3694 GCA_051657715.1 Angustibacter sp.
GCCTAGGGGTTAGAGGACACGGTCCGTGGCCGTGTGCTTCTGATGTTACGGACGGCTTGGTCGGTGGTGCGTCGGACGATCTTGGTGTCGCCGTCGGGTAGGTCGATTGCCAGGGTGGTCTGGGACACGTGCACGGTGAGCGTGGTGTGTTTGAACTGTCGGCCGAGCGCGACGCGTTGGCCGGTGACCTGGATGCCGCCGCTGTTGTCCGAGCGTCGTTCGATGGTGATCGGCTCGGTGCAGGGGCGGGGGCGTTGTCCGAGAGGCTTGCGGCGTTGTAACCGCCAGGCTTCACCGGGTCCGAGTGGGTTGGGTCGGGTCCGTAGTAGCTCTCGGGTGTCGGGGTCGAAGAACAGCAGCGGTGCACCGCCTTCGATCCACACCCCGACCCGCCGCCCGCCCAGCATCCACGCCACCAGCACCACGCGTGATCCCAACGAAATGGTCCCGCCCGATGACACGGTCCGTTCGACCTCCACGACGCCGTTCTCGGGACGTTTGCATGACGCCTGTGGTGGTGGGCCTGCTGGTACGGCGCCCTGGGCGATGAGCTTGTTCATCTGCGCGGTGGTGAACCTGGACCGCACTGACTTGATGCGGTGCCCCTCGATCGACAAGTGCACCCACTCACGATCGATCCAGAACCGCACAACCTGACCGGCCCGTGGGGGGCCGAGCCAGAACTGGTGACCGGCCACCATCATGTTCCCCGACACCGGAACCGGCTTGTCTATCTCGATCGGCCCACCCGCCACCACCGGGCCGTGGGGGCCGATCACCTGCGTAGTCAACGATGTGATGGCCATGGTTCTGGGCGCGGCTGTCCCAGGCTCCGGCGTAGCGGCGACGTCGAGCGTTGCCGGCAGCCACAGGTCCAACCCGCCAGACTCGGCAGGAGCGAACCGGTCAGCCGGCACCACCGGACGGTCCTGATCCAGCCCCTGATGCGGCCGATCACGGTTGTACTGATCGACCCAGGCATCTACCGCGTCCTGCGCCCCGACCAGCGACGTGAACGGACCGGCCTGGCTGATCTCGGGTCGCAACGTGCCGTGGAACCGTTCCACCTTCCCGTTCTGGTTCGGCGATGCCGGCGCGGTCAACCGGTGCGTGATCGCGTTACGGCGGCAGATCTTGTCGAACAACACCTCGCCCCGGCTCGGCCCATACCGGTTGAACCGGTCGGTGAACTGCTTACCGTTATCGGTGATCACCTCCTGCGGCACCCCGTGCTTGGCCAACGCCTGCGCGAACGCCAGACACACCGCTCGAGCGGTCGCCCGCTCCACCACCACCGCCATCACACAAAACCGGGAATGGTCATCAACCCCGGTGACGATCTTCGCCTCCCGCAGCTGACCAGTCCTAATATCGACCAACTCGATACCACCCACAATGTCGATACCCCACAACTGCATCGGACCAGGCCGCTCGAACCGGACATAAGAATCCCGTGACCGCTTCCGCGGACGGCCCTTCACCAGCTGATACCGCCGCAGAATCCGATTGATCGTCGACACCGACGGCACCACCGTCTCCGCACCCCACGCAGGCCGACGCAACAACTCCAACCGGATCCGCCGCGCGCCCCAACGCGGATGCTCACGCCGCAGCTCAAGAACCACCCGCTCCACAGCACCCGACGACCGGTGCGGACACGATCGCGGTCGCGAGGACCGATCCGCCAGACCCCCCACACCCGAGCTCAGATACCGACCCACCCACGTGTGAACCGACTGACGAGAAACCCCAACCAACGCAGCCACCTCGGTCACCGAAGCCCCCGCCAACACCAACCGAACCGCGTCCAACCGCTGCTCCACCACCGACAACGCAACCAGTACCAATCCCGGCCGCCCACCCGACGACACCCACAGAACATCGCCGACCGAAACACCGAAACCACGGCAAGTGTCAAGCAGCTACCGACACACCACCGTCAAGCACCTACCGGGACAGGACAACCTCTTGAGGCGGTGCACTGCTGATTCCGGCTCTGGATAGATCAAGGCGCGCCTTCGGCGCGCTGCTCGCCTGGCGGCTCGGGCTCCGGCCGTGGGGACCCCCGCGCTGCGGGCCTGACGGCCCTCCGCGCACCCCCGCTCCCTGCGCCTCGCCACCAGCCCCGCGGTCGTAGCCGGACGGCACGCGGGAGATGACCACCACGGAGCGGCCCCCACCGGTCGCCTACAGGCGGGTGATCAGGTTCAGGCCATCGATGCCGGCGAAGATTCGGTCGTGCGCCACCAGCGGCAGCCCGAGATTGAGCGCCGTAGCGGCAACCCACCGGTCCGCCTCGTGCTCCTTCTGCCCCAGGCCGTGACCGTTACGTACGCACCACGACCGCAGGTCCGCGTACGCGTCCACCAGGAGGACGTCCGGCCAGACCACCTCGGCGTTGGCCACCTCGCCACCGAGCCGACGCATCCGCGCCACGCCCCAGCCTGCCGCCCGGGCACCGAACTCCAGCTCCGCCATCGTCACGAACGAGATGATCGCCGGCCGACCAGCCACCAGCGGCGCGTACCCGGACGCCAGGACGCGACTGTGCCGCATCATCCGCGCACCAAACACGCCGGTGTCGATCACCACCGGACCACGATCAGGTCCGCTCATGCCGAGGTGATCGCCGTCCAGAACCGCCGCTCCTCGTCCTCGGTCAGATCCTCGATGACGCTCTCCTCCGCAGGCGGCAACGGACGAGCCCGACGCAGGATCTCCTCACGCGAGGACGCGTTCGGGTTGTCCCACGGCACCCGCGGCCGGTGACTGCCATCTCCTGGCTCGCTCACCTCAACCACCTCCTCATCTGACGTCGTCGCCACCACGGTAGCCCCTGATCTGGTCATCCCACCCGGCCTCCACAGCCGCGACGAGAAGGACGCGGGCACCTCCCTCATCACGCCCGGCGTGCGTCGTCGACCAGGTCGAACAAGCCAGTCGCCAGGTCGGTTGCTTGGGCGGGCGTCAGCTCCACCCCGCCACCGTCCACCACGACGAGCGGACCGGTACCGGGATCGACCAGCCAACAGCTCAGCTGCGGCGAGACGTCCAGCGCGGCACTGACGCAGCGCCCCTCGGTGTGTTGGGACGGCACGCACCACGAGCGGTGAGACTCACCTACAGGCGG
This sequence comes from Angustibacter sp., assembly GCA_051657715.1. GTDB lineage: Bacteria > Actinomycetota > Actinomycetes > Actinomycetales > Angustibacteraceae > JBOFBH01. Next base: position 3,131 of record JBOFLF010000003.1, read on the forward strand.
CGCAGGTCGGCGGTCCAACACGTCAGCCACCGCCGCCAGGACGTCGGCCAGCAGGGTCAGGTGATCGACGCCCGGGTCATCGGGCAAGGTGTCGTCCACGGTCGTTCTCCTCTTCGGTAGGGGTGCGATCGAGGCTCCGGCCGGTGGTGCAACACCGGTCGGAGCCGTCTACAACTTCACGGGGCGGGGACTGGCTGACGTACCCCGGTGACCTCCGCCCCCGACCCGAACGCCGATCGTGGACGGCGCTCCGGTCCGCGTCCAAGGCGCCTGACGGCGTCACTACGTGATGGCTGCGCCACCCTGGACCCGGCCCTGCGCGCCGCTCCTCGCTCTGCTTATCGGATCGGTGGCTCACCTCTGCCCGGCTCACCGCCCCGCAGGCGGAAAGGAGCCGATCTGGGAGCCTGTCGCACCGAACACCGGCGGACAGCGACGGACGGATGCCCGCACAGCGGCTCGCTGACCCCGTACAAAGCAGGCGCATCCGGACGTCGACGGACGATGCCGGGGACCTACGGATCAGAAGGTTAGGGGTTCGAATCCCTTCGGGCGCGCGTTGCG
>JBOFLF010000004.1:0-121364 GCA_051657715.1 Angustibacter sp.
GTTCGTAGAGCAGGTAGTCCTCGCGGGTCCCGTTGCGCTGGGCGGTAGCGCCGTGCAGCGTCCCGCACCGGGTGAAGCCGGCCTGTTCGGCGACCCGTCGGGACGCGGTGTTGCCGCGGGCGACCCGCAACGTCACCCGGTGCTGGCCGAGTCCGCCGTCCGCCGCGCAGATCAGGGCGTGCCGCGCGGCTAGCCGGACAGCATCGGTCATCACTCCTCGACCGCGAGCATCCGGATGCGCCCAGTAGCCGATCTCGGGCTCTGGCTCTGGTCCGTCCAGGTGCATCACCGCGACCGAGGCCAGGCAGTCGTCGTCATCGGGGTCGGCGACGCACCAGTAGACCCCGGCGCCGGCGGCGTGCTGGTCCTCGCGGGAACGCACGTACCACTGGGCGTCGGCGGGCGTGTAAGGCGTGGGCAACTGGGTGAGCCAGAACTGGGTGAGCGGGTCACGGCAGGCCTCGACCACTCGGGGAGCGTCCGTGGCCACCCATGGACGCAGCAGAACCCGATCGCCGCGTAGCGGTGGTGCTTCGAGCCACCGGCCGCGCGGTCGTAGCGGTTCGGCGCGAACCACGGAGCCGATCCAGCCGTCGTGCCGCAGGCCGCGCTGTTGGCACAGCCCCCGAACCGTGCCGTCGGTGGTGAAGCCGCACGCCCACGCCACCCGCCGGGACGCCCAGTTGTCGACGTGCGCCGACCAGTGCACGACCGTGAGGTCAGCTTCCTCGAAACCCCATCGCAGGGCGGCGCGCAGCGCCCGGCTCATCACCCCGCGGCCGCGGGCCCATCCGCTCAAGGCGAAACCGACGTCGGCCGCGCCTGATCCCGAGGGGCGCAGGTCGAGGTTGCCGGCGAACCGCCTGCCCTCGGCGCTGTGCTGCGCCTCGATCGCGAACGACCAGCTGGTGTCCTGCTCCCAGCCCTGAGGGCGGCTGGCGACGAACTGCTCAGCATGCCGCCGCTTGTACGGCACCGGGACCGTCGTCCACTGCTGCACCTGTGGGTCGGTGCACATGGTGACCAGCGCGGTGACGTCGCCGGTGACGTGTGGGCGCAGGACGAGCAGGTCCGGCCCGGATCCATCGGTGAGCGTGGGAGGGATCACCGGGCCAAGCGTGGGGCCGCGGGACGGGTTCGGCAACCATGGCGCGCCGCCATCTCACCGCCGTGCCTGATCGGCGATCGCTGCCGTTGTCGTCCGGACGATCGCCGCGCCGATCCTCCGGGCGGTCCCGCCTGACGGCTCGCTCAACCGGTGCGGGTGGTGTGGCAGATCCGGGCCTTCAGGTCTTCGTGCGTACGATGGACCGGGCCTACGCGAGGTGGGCCGGTGCCGCCAGCGGTCGACGTGATGTGGTCGGAGCGTGGCACCCAGCAGCGGGGAGACCCACGGGAGACATCGCGTGTCCAAGATCGTCGAGCGGATGCTGCGCGCGGGGGAGAAGCGGCAGCTGAAGAAATTGGTGGGTCTGGCTGACCAGGTGAACGCTCTGGAGAACGACTTTCACCGGCTCTCCGACGCCGAGCTGCGTGAGGAGACTGACCGCTTCAGGTCGCGACTGTCGGAGGGTGAGACCTGTGACGACCTGCTGCCCGAGGCGTTCGCCACGGTCCGTGAGGCCGCGCGGCGCACGCTCGGCCAGCGGCACTTCGACGTCCAGATGATGGGTGGCGCGGCGCTACACCTCGGCAACATCGCGGAGATGCGCACCGGCGAGGGCAAGACATTGGTCGCCACCGCGCCGGCCTACCTCAATGCGTTGTCCGGCAAGGGTGTTCACGTGGTGACCGTGAACGACTACCTGGCTGAGTACCAGTCCGATCTGATGGGTCGGGTGCACCGGTTCCTCGGCCTGACCACCGGGTGCATCCTGGCGCAGATGAACCCCAACCAGCGCCGGGAGATGTACCGCTGCGACATCACGTACGGCACTAACAACGAGTTCGGGTTCGACTACCTGCGGGACAACATGGCGTGGAGCGGTGAGGATCTGGTCCAGCGCGGCCACCACTTCGCGATCGTCGACGAAGTCGACTCGATCCTGGTGGACGAGGCCCGGACCCCGCTGATCATCAGCGGCCCCGCCGACCAGCCCACCAAGTGGTACGTCGAGTTTGCCAAGGTCGTGCAGCGACTGCAGCGCGACCGGGACTACGAGGTGGACGAGAAGAAGCGCACGGTCGGCATCCTGGAGTCCGGGATCGACCGCGTGGAGGACTACCTCGGCATCGGCAACCTGTACGAGAGCGCGCACACCCCGCTCGTCGGGTACCTGAACAACGCGGTCAAGGCCAAGGAGCTGTTCAAGCGCGACAAGGACTACGTGGTGATGAACGGCGAGGTGCTCATCGTCGACGAGCACACCGGCCGCATCCTGGCGGGCCGTCGGTACAACGAGGGTATGCACCAGGCCATCGAGGCCAAGGAAAGCGTGCCGATCCTCAACGAGAACCAGACGCTGGCCACCATCACGCTGCAGAACTACTTCCGGATGTACGACAAGCTGTCCGGGATGACCGGAACGGCCATGACGGAGGCCGCCGAGTTCAACCAGATCTACAAGCTCGGTGTGGTCGAGATTCCGACCAACCAGCCGATGGTTCGGATCGATCAGCCGGACCTGGTGTACCGCACGGAGGACGTCAAGTTCGCCGCGGTCGTCGACGACATCGCGGAGAAGAACGAGGCTGGTCAGCCGGTGCTGGTCGGGACCACCAGCGTGGAGAAGAGCGAGCGGTTGTCCCAGCAGCTGAGCAAGCGAGGCGTGCCGCACGAGGTGCTGAACGCCAAGCAGCACGCCCGGGAGGCGGCGATCGTCGCGCAGGCTGGGCGCAAGGGCTCGGTCACGGTGGCGACGAACATGGCGGGCCGGGGGACCGACATCATGCTCGGCGGCAACGCCGAGTTCATGGCGGTGGCTGAGCTGAAGCAGCAGGGCCTGGACCCGGTGGAGACTCCAGAGGAGTACGAGGAGGCGTGGCCGGCAGCATTGGAGGCCGCCCAGCAGGCGGTCACCCGTGAGCACGACGAGGTGACCGAACTCGGTGGCCTGTATGTGCTGGGTACCGAGCGTCACGAGTCCCGGCGGATCGACAACCAGCTGCGCGGCAGATCCGGGCGTCAGGGCGATCCAGGGGAGAGCCGGTTCTATCTGTCCTTGCAAGACGACCTGATGCGCCTGTTCAACGCTGGCTTGGTCGATCGGGTCATGGCGACGTCCGGCATCGGCGACGACACCCCGATCGAGTCGCGGATGGTGTCCCGGTCGATCGCCTCGGCGCAAAGCCAGGTAGAAGCGCAGAACTTCGAGATCCGCAAGAACGTCCTGAAGTACGACGACGTGTTGAATCGGCAACGCGAGGTCATCTACGCCGAACGACGGCGGGTCTTGGAGGGGGAGGACCTGCAGGAGCAGATCCGGCTCTTCATCGACGATGTCGTCACCGGCTACGTGACCGAGGCCACCACGGACAGGTTCGCCGAAGAGTGGGACCTGGATCACTTGTGGACCGCGTTGCGTGCGCTCTACCCGGTGGGCATCACCGTGGACGAGCTGCTGGAGGAGGCGAGTGGTCGTGCGGGTCTCACCACCGACATGGTGATCACCGAGCTGAAGTCCGATGCGCAGGTGGCGTACGACCAGCGCGAGAAGAGCTTGGGCGAAGACGTGATGCGTGAGTTGGAGCGGCGAGTCGTGCTGAGCGTTCTGGACCGCAAGTGGCGTGAACACTTGTACGAGATGGACTACCTGCAAGAGGGGATCGGCCTGCGGGCGATGGCTCAACGCGATCCACTCGTGGAGTACCAGCGCGAGGGTTTCCAGCTCTTCACCGCGATGAACGAGGCGATCAAAGAGGAGTCCGTCGGCTACCTCTTCAACCTCGAGGTCGAGGTCGAGCAGTCTGCCGGCGACCCTGCGGACGAGCCGGCCGCTACGCACGCGCCGCAGATCAACGCCAAGGGGCTGGGTCAGCCCGACCAGCGCGCCCACCTTCGCTACACCGCGCCGACCGTCGACGGCGAAGGAGGCTTGCAGGTCCGTACGGAAGAGGACGCCGCCGAGGATGCCGACTCACGGACGTCGAAGGCGCCACCTCGAGCCAGTCGTCCTCGATCGAACCGAAGCAAGGCCAAACGCCGACGTCGGTGACGCGGGTGGGTTGTCACTGCGCTTCGAGCGCCGTGACAACCCAACGGCCGTCCGCTCCCTCCAATCGCAGGGCGATAGCTCGAGCGCGGTGCGGGCCGGCCACGATCGCGCTGACCTCCGCGACCCCGTCAGCTGGCTCGCACACCCGTACGCTGACGACCCGAGCGGGAGTCCGTCCGCTGTGATCGCCGCGTCCGTTCCCCCGCCCATGCCCGGGTTGCCTCCTGGGCCGCGCTGGCGGAGTCCGGGATCGGATGGCATCGAAGACCTGTGGCGACGTCCATCTCACCAGCTGACTGGCCCGCCGGTCACCGGCCATGACCTCGATGATCACCTGGACGAGTCCCCTGCTCCACCGCTGCGGGTCAGGAAGGTGCGCGCTGGAGGTGTGCACCGGGCCGAAGTCGTCGTCCTCCAGCGGTTCTGGGAGATGAGCCGGCCCGACAGCTAGCGCCAACGTGCCCTGCACCGACTGGCCTGAGTGGGGGTGGCGCTGGTGGCACGGGATCACGATCCGTCCGTCCAGCATCGATTCCACGGGTGGGACGACGTCCGGGATTGGCCGGCGATGGAGCCGAGGAAGGTTGCACGAGGTCATCGGACGCCCTGCCCCTCATGCCCTGGGCGATCAGCTGCGGGTGCGGTAAGACGAGTCCCCGGGACGAGGTGGTCAGGGTCTGGCCCGATGGCCTGCCGGTTGGCCGACCACCACCGCGACACCTCGCGGGCGGTGTCCGCCTCCGAGGCCGATGGACCGAGGGCGTCCGTCACGATCGACCACAGGCACTCGCCTGATTGGACGACCACCTCGCCTGCACGACCGTCCCGAGGTGAGTCGCCAGCGTCGGTGCCCCGCCCACTTGTCGCCGTCGAGAGGTCTTCGTACCGGGTTGGTGCCGGTCGGATCCCCCACGCCGGCGCTGGCAACCAGTCGGCTCCGGCCGAGTCGATCGGACCAAGCCACGAGGCGACCGTAGGCGGGTGAACTGCCCCACTCGACCCGTACGCAGGGTGGCCGCTGAAGACCAAGCCCCCGCTGAGAACCGCCCCGACAAGACGACGGGTCGCTCGTGGGCTGCACCTGATCGCCCACCGAGACCAGCTGAGGCGGTGTCGCGAGACCAGGGCGAGCGAGGTGATGCCGGCGCACAGCGTCAGCCGGGCCATCATGACGAGCAGGGCGCTCCCGGCTACCAGCAGGAGCGCATCGTCTGGTGTCCGCGCACCTGCCGTCCACGAGTGCAGCAGCCATGTGGTGAGAGCCCAGCAGATCCAGCACAGGCCAGCGATGGCCGCGAGGGTGAGCGCTCCGCGGGCCAACCCAGCCGTCCAGAGTGGCCGAGCCTGGATGCCATCGCATGTGGTGGGCCACTCTCTTGCACTTCTGCGGGAGATGACTCTCGGATGCACTGAAGTCACACGAGCTTTGTTTGATGCTGTTTGCATCCACTTACCTTCATGTAGTTCGGGATGCTGGTCAAGGGTGCCAAGATGAAGCTGTGGACAGCGATGAGGCAGAAGCTCGGATAGGTCTGCGCAGATGCATGCTGGCTCGATCTAGCCCGTCGCTCCTGTCGCGCTTGCTTCGGCGAGCGGCCAGGGATGGGGCAGGCTGGGGTGATGCGGTGGGATCGGTTATTCGACGACCTGGAGGGTCAGCTCGCCGCGCAGGCGTCTGCCGAGCTGGCCGCGGAGGTGGCGGAGCGCACTCGGGCGGAACGGGCGTCGATCACGGTCGCGGACCGGCTCGCCGCCTGGCTTGGCCGCTCATGCACGATCCACGCCCAGGGGGACGTCCGGATCGTGGGCACCCTTTGCGAGGTGGCCGCGCAGTGGGCGGTGGTCGAGGAGCCGTTTGGTCCGGTGCTGCTGCTGACCGCGTCGGTCACCGGGGTGCACGGCATCGGGAGCGGTGCCGATCGCAGCCAGGCGTCCGGGGTGGGCCGACGACTCGGGCTCGGTGTGGTGCTGCGCGGCATCGCTCGTGACCGCACACCGGTCCGGATCACGTTGGTGACAGGTGACGTCGTGGTCGGAACGATCGACGCGGTCGGCGCCGATCACCTCGATCTCGCCGAGCACGCCGCGGACGTACCCCGCCGGATGGCTCAGCTACGAGGCGCTCGACTGGTGCCGTGGTGGTCGATGACGTGTGTGCGTCCCGCGTCACCCGCCACCGGTTCGAGGGTCGGAATGAGCGGCGGATGATCAAGCGCGACTGGGTGTGGAGTCCACCCGACCGAACGCTGCACCCGCGCTAGCCGTGATCGGTGCTGACCGACGCGCGGTCGACCCCGGCCAGTTCGTGCCCCTCGGCACCCTCGCCGTCCGCGCCAGGGAACGGGTGGTCATCGACGTACTGCTTGGTCCTGCTGTACATGCGGGCGATGTACTCCTCGAGCGCGGCGGTCTCGACTCGCCACTGGCCGCGGCCTCCGACCTTGATTGCGGGCAGCTCACCGGACCGGACGAGGGCGTACGTCTGAGCCGGCGAGATGGAGAGAGTCTCCGCGACGTCGGTCAGGGTGAGGAACCGTGGCGCCATTCGTCGTCTCCTCCGCCTGGCTCGTTGATGGTTCTGAGCGGCGGCCGCGCGATTCGCGAGCCATGGCCCGGACCTGGCAGCTGCGGACGCTCACGACTGAGTATTCCATCGCGGTTCGCTTCGCGTGTTCGCCCTGTGGACAGGCATCGTGCAGGTGCTGTCGAATCCGCCACAGTAGTGGCGTAGCTGACGCATCGTGAGGCCGTCTTACTCATCGGCATCAGACGCGTAGGCGCCAGGCACGGGTCATCGAGATGGATCAGGGGGGTCGCAGGGTGGTTGCTTCTCTAGTGACGGGCCGAGACTCACAGGACGGGCAGGTCACGTTGGCCCGCCGACTTCGCCATCCATCCTGGGCCGATCCGCGGCTCCTGCTGGGGCTCGTGCTGGTGCTGGGGGCGACGATCGGCGGGGCGCTGGTCATCAGGTCTGCCGACAGCTCGGTGCAGATGTTGGCAGCTACCCGCAGCTTGTCACCAGGCGAGACGCTGACCGAATCGGATCTCACTGTCGTCCGAGTCCGGATGAGCGCTGGGCGCGACCGGTACGTGACGTCGGATGCTCCGGTCCGCGACCGGACCGTGCTGCGTGCTGTGGGGCCGGGTGAGCTGCTGGCTGCTGGCGCTGTCGGTCCACCGGACGCGGTGCAGCTGCGTCCGGTGGCAGTGCCGATCACCTCGGACGGCGTCGACATTCTGTCTGGCGGGTTAGTGGACGTCTGGGTGGCTGAGCCTGATCCGGACAAGGCTGAGACGTTTGACGATCCACGACAGATCGCGGCCCAGGTGGCGGTAGCCGGCCGCACCACCGCCTCTGGTCCGCTGGGCTCGGCCACCGCGACGACGGTCCGGTTGCTGCTCCCGCCGGGCCTGTTGCCCCAGGTGATCGGTGCGGTCAACAACGGAGCCCGAGTCACCCTCGTACCGGTGCCGACCGCCGGCCGCCCCGGACGATGAGCGGCGCGGCTCCGATCGCGCTCGCGATAACCGGGGGCTTGGAGACCGGTCTGGCGGCTCGCGTGGCAGCCGCGCCGGACCTCGCGGTGGTCCGCCGGTGTGCTGATCTGGCTGATTTGCTGGGCCTGGCGGCCAGTCGGCAGGTGCGGGCAGCGGTGTTGACTGCCGACTTGCGCGGCCTGGACGCCGACGCGATCGCTCGGCTGGCACTTGCCGGGTGCGCGCCTGTGGTGCTCGTGGAGGATGACCAGGCGAGGACCATCACCCGGTGGCACCAGCTGGGGGTGTCCGCCGTGGTGCCGGTTGGGGCGGAGCCGGTCAGCGATCACGCGGTGCTCGATCGGGTCATTGAGATGGTGCGTGCCGTGCTCGGCGGCCAGGGAGATCCGCAGCGTCGGTCCGGCACGCTGAGCCCGAGAAGCCTCGGTGACGAGTCATCAGCATCACTGTCGACGACTGCCACACCGGGCCTGGGGATGTCCCCGCCTCAGTCCGATTCGCAACGGGTTGCTGAGGCGATGCCCGCTGGTGTGCGCTATCGGGACAACGGCGCCGTGGCGCCGGGGTGGGCCGATCCGGCGGCACCGCATGTTGATCTCGAGGTGTCGGATTCCGACCCGATGGGTGGTCGTCCGGCGACCGGCGACAGCCGGTCCGACACCGGCGCGTCAGGTTCGAACAGGGCGCAAGACGGTGGTTCTGCTGTGGACCGCGGCCGGGTGGTGGCCGTGTGGGGTCCAGCGGGCGCCCCCGGCCGTAGCACCGTGGCCATCGGCCTCGCCGCGGAGGTGGCCGCAGGTGGTCTCGAGGCGCTGCTGGTCGACGGCGACACGTACGCGGCAAGCATTGCCCAGACGCTGGGGCTGCTGGACGAGGCCCCTGGCCTAGCCGCCGCAGCTCGAGCCGCCGATCACGGCGGTCTTAATCTCGTGGAGCTGGCTCGTCGCGCGCCTGCGGTCGGTCCGAAGCTGCGGGTGCTGACCGGTATCAGCCGTGCCCACCGATGGCCGGAGCTGAGGGGGCCGTCACTCGAAGCCGTTCTGACCGTGGCACGTGGCCTGGCCGACTGGGTGGTCGCTGACACCAGCTTCTGCCTGGAGCAGGACGAAGAACTCGTGTACGACACAGCGGCGCCGCGCCGGAACGCCGCGACCCTCGTCGCGGTGCAGAGCGCCGACACCGTGGTCGCGGTGGGCTCCGCGGACCCGGTCGGTCTGCAGCGACTGGTCCGTGGCCTCCAGGATCTGGTTGAGGTGACGGCAACCACCCCCGTTGTGGTGGTGAACCGGGTGCGGTCGAGCTCGGTGGGGTCCAGCCCTGCCCGGCGGATCCGTGACGCGCTCCGGCGATATACCGGTGTCGAGGATCCGCTCCTGATCCCAGACGACGGTGCCGCTCTGGACGCGGCCATGCTTGCCGGACGCACCTTGGTCGAGCACGCGCCAACCTCTCCGGTCCGGCACGCGATGCTCGACCTGGCGATCCGCCTTGGCGCGGTATCACCATCGCCCGAGCGTCGGCGGCACCGGTTCGTCAGCTGAGCCAGCAAGACCAGGCTCTCGTCCTTAGCAGGGATGCCCCCGACCCCGCTCGCTTGCCGTCCGGCGGCCGGGGTGGGCCGCGGAGCAGCACACCGCCCGGTGGCACCATGGGCTGGTGCCGGACCGACTGAGCACCCTCGACGCGTCGTTCCTCTACCTAGAGGAACCAGCCACGGTGATGCATGTCGGCTCGGTCGCGATCTTCGAGCCCCCAGCCGACGGTTTCGACCACGAACGGCTCCTCGCACTGGTCGCGACGCGGATCGCCTACGTCCCCCGGTACCGGCAACGGGTGCGGACCGTGCCGGGCCGGCTGGCGAATCCCGTCTGGGTGGATGACGAGCACTTCGACATCGCCTACCACGTGCGCCGGGTCGCGCTTCCGCGACCAGGCGCCGAGCAGCAACTGGCTGAGTTGGTGGCCCGGCTGCAGTCCCGCCGGTTGGACCGCCATCGGCCGTTGTGGGAGCTGTATCTCGTCGAAGGCCTCGCTGACGGGCAGGTCGCCGTCGTGAGCAAAGCCCACCAGGCCCTGGTCGACGGGGTGCGCGCGGTGGATCTCACCCAGGTCATCCTGGACGACAACCCTGACCCGGTCGAGCGGCCAGCCGACACCTGGCACCCAGCGTCTGAACCGACCGATGTGGAGCTCATCGCGGGAGCTGTGGTCGATGCGGTCCGCCAACCCCGGGTCGCCCTGGAGTCCGCGTGGGCGGGCGCACAGGACATCGGGGCCACCGCAGGACGCCTCCTGGGTCAGGTCGGCACGGTGGTGCGGGCAGCGGCACGGTCCGCGACCAACCCGGCTCCCACCAGTCCGTTCAACGTGTCGGTGGGGGAGCAGCGGCGGTACGTCATGGTGGCCACCAGCCTGCAGGACTACCGAACCGTGCGAGCGCGCACCGCTGGTCACCAGCGTGGAGAGCTCAGCATCACCGCCGTGATCCTGGCGGTGATCGCCGGTGCGGTGCGCTCCTGGCTGCTGACTCGGGGAGAGCCGGTGGCGCCGGCCACGGTGGTTCGGGCGTTGGTGCCGGTGAGTGTGTCCGGCTCCTTCGGCGACAACCACGGCGGCGACGTCGGCCCTGGTGATGTGAGTGGTGGTGGTGTGAGTGGTGGTGACGTGAGTGGTGGTGACGTGAGTGGTGGTGACGTGAGTGGTGGTGACGTGAGTGATGGCAACGAGGATGGTGGTGTCGACTCCGGCCTGGTCGGTGGTCGGGTCGCCGCTTTCACGGTCGACCTGCCGGTAGGTGAGTCCAGCCCCGCCATCCGGCTGCATCGGCTGGCCTATGCGGTGCGTGTTCAGGCCGAGGCCGGTCGAGCGGTCGGCGCCGACACCCTGGTCGGGTTGGCCGGCTTTGCCCCACCCACCCTGCACTCGCTCGGTGCCCGGGTGGCGAGTGCGGCGTCCCGGCGGCTGGCCAACCTCACGATCACCAACGTCCCCGGCCCGCAACACCCGATGTACGCGGCCGGCGCGCGCATGCTGGCGTCGTACCCGGTGATGCCGCTGGTCAAGGGCCAGGCGGTGAGCATCGGTCTCACGTCGTACGACGGCGGGGTCTGCTACGGGATCAACGCCGACCTGGACGCCATGCCCGACGTCGACGTCCTGGGACAGTGCCTGATCGACGCCCTCGCTGAGCTGAAGGACACCAGCCGGTGACCAGCCAGCGACGCCCGCGGCGGCGATCGGCCTCGAGGGCACCGAGGCCGCAGCAGCCGTCGGTGCGCCGCGGACTGGTCCTGGGCGGTGGCGGCGTCCTGGGCGCGGCCTGGACGGTGGGTGCGCTGAGCGCCCTAGAGAACCTGCTCGGCGAGGATCTGCGGTCAGCCGAGCTGATCGTCGGGACGTCCGCGGGCTCGGTGCTGGGGTCGCTGCTGGCGGCTGGGGTCAGCGTCGGGGACCTGCGGCGCCAGCAACTCGGCGAACCGATCACCGACGGCCTGCTCGCCGGGCACGCCTGGGATGCCGAGTCCGCCACCGGCGGATCCGCCCCGCCTCGGCCGCGGCCCGGCGTGGGATCGACCAAGCTGCTCGTGCGGGGTGTCGTGCGCCCGCGCCGGTATCCACCGGCCGCAGTGTTGTCGGCGCTGTTGCCGGAGGGTCGGGGGTCGCTGTCGGCGGTGGGCGACCTGGTGCGGTCGGTCGCGGGGGACGGCTGGGCACGCCGCGCCGGGTTGTGGGTGGTGACGATGGACTACGAGACCGGCCGGCGGGTGGCGTTCGGCCGCGACAGCCAGCCGGACGTTCCGCTCGCCGACGCGGTGATGGCGTCCTGCGCGATCCCCGGCTGGTACCAGCCGGTGCGGATCGGTGCTCACCGGTACGTGGACGGTGGCACCTGCTCGCCGACCAGTGTCGACCTGCTGGCCGGACGCGGACTGGACGAGGTGTGGGTGCTGGCGCCGGCGATCAGCTTTGCCATGGACCGGCCGCAGAGCATTCCGGTGCGGTTGGAGCGCCGCTGGCGGTCGCGGATGACCAGGCGTTGCCTGCGGGAGGTGGCGAAGGTGCACGCCACCGGCACCGAGGTCACGGTGCTCGGGCCAGGTCCGCAGGACTTGGAGGCGTTCGGCGCCAACGTGATGGACAGCACCCGGCGCGGCATCGTCCTGGAGACGTCGTTGCGCACCTCGGCCGAGGCGCTCGCCGGTCCTCGCCCGTTGTCCGGCTGACCGTAGGCCGGTTGCCCGTGGCAGGAGTGTTCGGTGGTTGTCCCGGGCGGACCAGTCGCGATCGCTGTGGCGCGGCTGGTCCGTGTGTCCTCGGGTGCTGGATGCCGCGCGCGGAGCGGGCAAGGCGTCCGGCGCTATCGTCGATCTGGTCGAGGAGGATCGATCGACGACAGCGGGAGGGCTCCGGGTGCGCAGTGTCGTGCACGTGAACCGCGCTGACCTCACCGACGTGGCCGTCACTCGGTCCGCGCACCCGGTGTTGGCCGACGGAGCCGTCCGGCTGCGGGTCGACAGCTTCGCGATCACGGCGAACACCGTGATCTACGCGGCGTCCGGCGAGCGGTTGGGGTATTGGGGCTTCTTCCCGGCGCCGGTAACTGGCCGAGGCGTGGTGCCGGCCTGGGGCTACGCCAGTGTCGAGGAGTCCCGACACGCGGACTTTACGGTGGGCGAGCGGATCTATGGATTCGTGCCGATGTCCACCCACCTCGACGTCCGTCCCGGGTCGGTGACGCCTGGCTGGTTCACCGACACCGCGGCGCACCGTCAGGTGACGGACGGGCCGATGAACCCGATGTACCACCACTATCAGCGACTGGCAGGCGACCCGTGGCACGACCCGGATCGCGAAGCACACCGGATGGTCGCCGGCCCGCTGTTCCTGGTCGCGTTCCTGCTGGAGGAATCGCTCCGGCGGCACGACTGGTACGACGCGCAGGCTCTGCTGACCACGAGCGCGTCGTCCCGCACGGCACTGGCCCTGGCCAGCATCGCTCGCGCCGAGTCGCCGCAGATCCGCCGGATCGGGCTGACCTCCCCGGGCAGGCTGGAGCCGGTGCGCGCCACCGGTCTCTACGACACGGTGTGCGGGTACCACGAGGTCGGCTCGCTTCCTTTGTCCCGGACCGTCGTCGTGGACCTCGCTGGTGACCTGACGTGGCTGCGGCCTGTGCATCAGCGGCTGGGGGACTCCGTCGCAGCATCGTTCCGGTTTGTCACCTCACGGGCTCCCGACGGGCCGAGCGCTGGTGTCCAAGCTGATGGCGACGGCTCGGGCGATGCTGGCTCGGGCGATGCTGGCTCGGGCGATGCTGGCTCGGGCGACGGTGGTGCAAGTGACCTGGCTGGGCCCGAGCCGGTGCTGTTCTACCCCCCGGAGCATCTCGAGGTCGTGATCCGGGAGCTGGGGCTGGACGGATTCGCGGCGGCGACCGCCCCCGGCTGGAGCCGCTACCTGCGGGAGCTCGACGGTTTCCTGCAGGTGGCGGAGCAGGTGGGGTTGACCGCGGCCGCCGCGGCCTTCGGCGAGGCGGTCAGCGGTCGGGCCGGGCCGTCGGCCGGTGTGGTCATCCGCCCCTGACGTCGTCCGGGGAGCGGCCGGACGCCGCTCGTCGCTAGGCTTCGGCGGGCAGGCTCGAAGGAGGCTCGTGCGCATTGATCTGCACACCCACTCGACGTGCTCGGACGGCACCGAACCAGCTGAGCAGGTGGTGGCGGTCGCGGCTCGCGCCGGTCTGGACGTCATCGCGCTGACCGACCACGACACGACCGCGGGCTGGGCCGCGGCTGAATCGGCCGCCCGCCAGCACGGCGTCCAGGTCGTGCCTGGGATGGAACTGTCCTGTGAGGCCGCCGGGGTCGGCGTGCACCTGCTGAGCTACCTGCACGACCCGATGCATCCAGGGTTGGCCGGTGAGGCGGAGCTGGCCCGCGGGAGTCGGGACGCGCGAGCTCGGCGGATGGTCGAGCTGCTGTCCCGGCAGGTACCGATCACCTGGGCGGACGTCCAAGCCCAGGTCAGCCAGGACGCCACGGTCGGGCGTCCGCACATCGCCGACGCCCTGGTGGCCCGCGGGCTGGTGCGCGATCGCGAGGAGGCGTTCGCCGGCCTGCTGTCCTCCCGCGGCCCCTGCTACGTCCGCTACTACGCGGTGGACGCCGTCCGTGCGGTACGGCTGGTGGTCGAGGCCGGCGGGGTGCCGGTCCTCGCTCACCCGCGGGCCGAGCAGCGCGGCGAGGTGGTGGACGACGGGACCGTCGAGGAACTGGTGGACGCCGGGCTGGCCGGCCTCGAGGTGTGGCACCGGGACCACGACGACGACGCTCGACGGTACCTGACCCGGCTCGCGGATCGGTGGGGTCTGCTCAGCACCGGGTCCAGCGACTACCACGGCAGCGGTAAGCCGAACCGCCTCGGCGAGCACACCACCGACCCGGATGTGTTCCAGGAGATCGTCGATCGATCCGCCAGCGTTGAACCGGCCGGCGGTAGTCCGGTGGACGCCTGATGCGCGCCGCCCGCAGCCTGGCTCTGCTCGCCGGCCTCACCCAGGGCGTGGGATGACCTCGCCGACGGAGTCGGGCGAGCCGCCGCGGGCCGCCGTCGACCGTCCCGAGCAGCTGGGTTTCGACGGCATGCCACGACCGTTGTACGCGGCCACCCCGACCCGGCTGCTCACGTGGGTGGACTGTCCGCGGCGCTACCGCATGACCTACCTGGACCGGCCCTCGCCGCCGAAGGGTCCGCCGTGGGCGCACCTCAGCCTCGGCACCGCGGTGCACCAGGGCCTCGCCGACTGGTACGGGCTTGCGGTGCCGCAACGCACCCCGCAGGAAGCGGGCAACCGGGTGCTGGCACGGTGGCGGTCAGAGGGCTTCCAGGACGCCGAGCAGTCGACGCGGTGGGCTCGCGTGGCGGCCAGGGAGGCTGCCGACTACACCGCCACCCAGGACGCCGCCAGCGACCCGATCGCGATCGAGCGTACGGTCGCGGTCCGAACCGATCGACTGGCGTTATCCGGCCGGGTCGACCGGGTGGACGACCGGGCCGGACAGCTGGTGGTGGTCGACTACAAGACGTCCCGCCGGACCCCCGACGACCAGGACGCCCGTACCTCGACAGCGCTGGCGGTCTACGCAGTGGCCGTGAGCAGGATGTTCCGGCGTCCGTGCACCACGGTGGAGCTGCATCACGTCCCCACGCGCACGGTGCTGCGCTACGACCACACGGACCGTTCCCTTCGCCGCCGGGGCGTCGAGGTCGAGTCGATCGGCCGCGAGCTGGCCGCCACGGATGCCGCCTACCGTGCTGGTGAGCTGGCGGCGGACGACCAGGTGTTCGCACCACGCCCTGGTCCGCGGTGCTCGTGGTGCGACTACCGGGCACACTGCCCGCAGGGCCGAGCTGCCGCTCCACAGCGGGTCCCGTGGGCGGCCGTAGAGCGCGACCCGAGCTGACCGACGCTCGCCGCGAGTAGCCAGTCTCGCAAGTGGTCAGTCTCGCGAGTGGTCGAGGTGGGCAGCGGCCAGGCGTTCTCGTGCGGACCGCAGGTGCGGGCTCTGCGACAGAGCCGGGACGACCGCCTGCACGCCCTGCATGCTGGCGCGTACCGCGTGCAGTGCGACCGTCACCCCCGAACCGTGCAACGCTGCCGCACCCGGCAGCTGCGGGATGGCGTACAGCCGGCGTGCCCAAGCGGGCAGCGCGGCGAACGCTAGGCCGGCGACCGCCGACCACGCCGGCCGGCCGAGCGGCGCGTACCGCGTGGGTATCGGCGGGGCGATGACGATGCTGGCTTCTTCACGGGCCATGTCGGTGATCGCCAGGCGCGACCGCATCTGGCGGAAGTAGCGGTCCAACCCGGCCCGATCGTGCGGGACCTGATCCGGTTCCAGGCCGACCAGGCTGGCTGCCCTGACCTGCTCGGCGACGTACCTGTCGACGTCCACCCGGTCCATCCTGACGCCGGACCGTTCGAGCACCGAGATCACCGACTCGATCAAGCAGTTGTGCACCCACGCAAGCGGTTCCGGGTCGTCCAAGGCGAAGTGTCGACCGGTTCGAGGATCGACCGCGCGCAGTGCGGCGTGGATGGATCGCACCCGTGCGCCGTACACCATCGCTGCTGCCGTGCTGCCGAAGGTGACGGTCCCCACGTAGTCGGCGGTCCGTGCCAGACGACCCCACGGATCGGTGCGGAACGCTGAATTCTGGTGCACTCCGGCCGCAGCCATCGGGTGCAGCGCCTGAAGCAGCAGCGCGCGCAACCCGGCCAACCCCATCACCGGCTCCGCATGCAACCGCCACGTCACCGATCGTGGCCCGAACAGGCCGACATCGTGACGGTCACGCTGATCGTCACCGCGGTCGGCGTGGTGCGGGTTCGTGTGGTCATCCAGGTGGGGGATCGGCGCCACCGCTACGCGGTCCTGCCAGGTACTCACGGATCGACGATGCCACCGCCGTCTCACCCGTGCACGTTGTGGCGCGGTCACCGAGCCGCACGGCCTCTCGGCTGATGTGGCGCCGCTGCGAGGCGAGACACCGGCCACCTGCGCGATCTTGCGTGCTGGCTTGCGCGGTGATGATCGGCCAGCTGCGCGGGAGATGAATTACGGGGCGAGCGCCAGCTCGAACCACACCTCTTTGCCGTCGGCCGGCCCGTCCGGGTCGCTCGCACCAGCACGGTCCACCACTCCCCACCGGTCGGCGAGAGCTTCGACCAGATGTAGTCCGCGCCCGCCGCCGTCATGCCACTGCACATCGGGTCGGGGACGGATCGGCTCGTCGGCTCCGCCCGATCGCGCGTCGCTGACCACCACCCGCAACTGTGCTTTGTCCAGCACGGCGGTCAGCTGCACCGGTGGCTCGCCATACCGGATCGCGTTTGTGACCACTTCGCTGGTCAACAGCACCGCGACGTCGCAATCGTTTGCGCAGACCCCCCAGCTGTCCAGCGCGTCGGCCAAGGCATGCCGCACCCGGGATACCTCCCGCGGTTCGTGCTGCACCCGCTCGACCAGTTCCATCACCACATTGTCACTAGGCAATGACCCAACGACCGAGATCGAGCGACCACAGTTGCCGGCCGGTCACCGATCGCCAGCCATGGCGGCGGTCCACCGACCACTGGTCAGGACAGCTCACCGGTCACTGGTCGTGGTGATGGCTGGCGGGCGGTGCCCAGCGGCGTGCTGGTGACCTCCCGCCATACCCCGGTCTCATCTCGCGCGTAGGCGGACAGCGCGGTGGCCCGCGCGGTCAACGGACCGTGGCGCTTGAGCTCGTCACGAACCTCGGCCAGCACGTGCTGCCCGGCGTCCGCGGACACCGTCACGTGCGGGACGACGGCAGCATGCGCGCCGTCGTACGGCTCGCATTCCGGAAAGGCAGCCAGCGCGTCGTCCAGGAGTCGGCTGACCGCTTCCAGCGGTTCTGGGGCCAACCAGACCACCCGACCGTCGTCGAAGATGCCAGCGTGGTGGAAGCGCAGGGTGAGCGGCGGGTGCCGAGCCGCCAGCCGTCGTACCGCGCGCGCCACGTTCGGCTGGTCGGGGTCCGTCCAGGGTGTGAGCAGCGTCAGGTGCGGTGGAAAGCGCCGTTCGGTGGTCAGACCCGGATGCTGGGGGTCGTAGGCCGTGGCCCGCC
This sequence comes from Angustibacter sp., assembly GCA_051657715.1. GTDB lineage: Bacteria > Actinomycetota > Actinomycetes > Actinomycetales > Angustibacteraceae > JBOFBH01. The sequence continues at coordinate 17,307 of JBOFLF010000004.1, forward strand.
ACCGGGCGGTGAACCCGGCGAGCTCAGGCAGAGCGATCAGCAGGCTGGTCCGGGCCAACGGCCGAGGGTCCGTCGCACCGGGGGAACGGGGACGTGGCGGCTGCGGGCCCGACGGGTCGGCGTCACCCTGCAGTCGGGCGGTCACCAACGGGCTCCGGTACCACGGCCCCTACGAGTCTTCCTGAGCCCTCGGCCAGTCCTCCGGCTGCCGGAGGTGGTGGTCCATCCGCTCGGTTGTCACCCGCCGCGGTCACCGACGTGCCTTGTCCAGCAGCGCGCCGCGGGCCGCGCCCGCCGCGACGGCGTCGGCGGATGCGGCCCGCGCTATCAGCCCCGGATTCGGTGCTCGGCGGACTGCCCGGCTGAGCATGGGGTAGATCGTCGGCGCTGTCACGGCTCGCGGCTGGCGGTTCGGCGGATCGGATCGCGGCTCCAGCGCCACGGGTGCGTCGCCGAGTCCGTTGTCGGCGGCTCGTGCTCCCGTCAACCTCTGCCTGGTCCGGGCCGGCTTGCTCGCGCCGCCGAGCGTCGGGATCCGTAGCACCGGATCCGGGACCCGCTGATCGGCGGCGACCACGGTTTGTGGTCCTCCCGGAGGCTTGGTCCCGGCTGGCGGTCGCATGACCGCCACGGCGGTGGCGGGTGTCGCCGAGATCCTCGACTTCTTCGGCGTCCAAACCTGCCCGGACCTGCCGAGCCCGGGGCAAGGTTCCGGTGGTGCCCGGCGGGATGCCCAGGTCGAGGTAGACGTGCGAGGAGCTGGAATACGTCTCGGCCGGCTCGGGGATGCCGAGATCGAGTGCCTTGTTGATGAGGGTCCAGCGAGGAACGTCGTCCCAGTCGACGAAGGTGACCGCGGTGCCGGTGCGCCCGGCCCGGCCCGTGCGACCGATCCGGTGCAGGTACGTCTTGTCGTCCTCCGGGCATTGGTAGTTCACCACGTGCGTGATGCCGTCGACGTCGATGCCACGGGCCGCGACGTCGGTCGCCACCAGGACGTCGACCTTGCCGGCACGGAACGCCCGCAACGACTGTTCCCGGGCGCCCTGTCCGAGGTCGCCGTGGATCGCGGCGACCGCGAAGCCGCGCTCGCCGAGCTCATCGGTGATCTTGGCGACGGTGCGTTTGGTGCGAGCGAACACCATGGTCAGGCCGCGGTCGGTGGCCTGCAGGAGGCGTGCCAACAACTCCGCCTTGTCCAACGCGTGCGCTCGGTAGACGTACTGGCTGATCGCTTTCAGGGTGACGCCCTCGTCGGTGGGGTCAACCGCTCGGATGTGGGTCGGCTGGGTCATGAAGCGCCGGGCCAGGGAAACCACGGCACCCGGCATGGTGGCGGAGAACAGCATCATCTGGCGGTCCGACGGGGTGAGCGCGAGGAGCCGCTCGACGTCTGGCAGGAAACCCAGGTCGAGCATCTCGTCAGCCTCGTCCAGCACCAGGGTGCGGACGTGCCCGAGGCGCAGGTGACCCTGTTGGGCCAGATCCAGCAGCCGGCCCGGGGTGCCTACGACGACCTCCACGCCTCGGCGCAACGACTCCACCTGCGGTTCGTACGCCCGTCCGCCGTACACGGTGAGCACCCGGGTGGCACGCAGCGAGCTGGCAGTCGTGAGATCGGCCGCTACCTGAACAGCGAGCTCGCGGGTCGGCACCACCACCAGCGCCTGCGGGGCACCCGGTTGCGGGAGCGAGTCGAAGTCAGCCGACCCGGGCGCCTCGGTGCGGTGTAGGAGCGGGAGCCCGAACCCCAAGGTCTTGCCGGTGCCGGTCTTGGCCTGGCCGATGATGTCGTGGCCCTCCAGCGCCACCGGCAGGGTCATCGCCTGGATAGGGAACGGCTCGATGATGCCGACCTGCTGCAGGCCCCGCACCAGGTCGGGGTGCACCCCGAACGCGGAGAAGCCGGTGACGGGTCCGTCGGCGGTGGAGTCGATCGAGTCAGTAAGTGCCAGGTGCCCGCCGAGGTCGGTGGCGGAGGTGTCCTGGTCGGTGCGGTCAATGGTTGGTCCGGTCACGGAGTGGCCTTCTGCTCGGGCAGGGCCGCAGGTTGGACGACCGGCCGCTGCGCTGGTCCTTCATTGAGGCCCGCGCGAGTGAATGCCCACACGGGATCAGAAGCGATGTGTGGTTCGAGACGGCCGTCGCGTCCCGACCTGAGGCTGCATCGACTGCGCTCGCCGACCGACCAGGCATTCTGAGACCTGGCATTCTGAGATCCGGCATCTTGGACCCAGGCGTCCTGAAACCACGTGAGCATCCTGAAACCTCTCGATCGTACCGCCAGCTGCGCATGCTGGCTGCCACCCTGCTGAAGATGGGCGTGGCCTGGCGCGATCGACGCTCGCACTACCCTGCGATCCCATGACCGAAACCGACCCCGACTCCTCGTCCGCCACGCAGGACGTGGTCGCCACCGCCGCTGCCCACCGGCCTGACCACGCGGTGGACCCGTTTGACGACCCCGGGTACCGGGCGGCGGTCGTCGACCTGCTCGCCGTCATGGCATACGGCGAGCTGACGGCGTTCCACCGCATCGCCGCCGACCTCGACCTGGCACCCACGCTGCCGGACAAGGAAGCGCTGGGTCGTCAGGCGGTCACCGAGTTCGCTCACTACGAGCTGCTGGCCACCCGGCTGAGCGAGCTCGGCGTCGATGTCGCGGCGGCTGTTGAACCGTTCGTAGCGGCGGTGGACGACTTCCATGAGCGGACCCGGCCGTCCACCTGGCTGGAGGGGCTGGTCAAGGCGTATGTCGGGGATGGCATCGCGGCGGATTTCTTTCGCGAGGTGGCCTCAGCGCTGGACGCGGACACCCGTGCCCTGGTGCTGGAGGTGCTGCAGGACCTGGGGCAGGCGGATGTCGCGGTTCGTGCGGTCCGGGAGGCGGTCGAGGCCGACCCGGCAGTGGCCGGACGGTTGGCTCTATGGGGGCGTCGGCTCGTCGGCGAGGCGTTGTCCCAGGCTCAGCGGGTGGCCGCGGAACGCGACTCGCTGGCTGCCCTGTTGATCGGTGAGCACTCGGCCGGCGGATCCGACCTGGCGGAGGTGGGCCGGATGCTGGCTCGGATCACCGACGAGCACAGCCGGCGGATGGAACGTCTCAGCTTGGCATCCTGAGCCTGCGGCAAACCCACGGCGGGATCACCCGGCGTGGTGCTGTGCCGCCGCGGGCGGTGACCCGCTCAGTGCCGCGCCGTAGCCAGATCATCTGCCGATCAGCCGGCGCCGAATCCCACCCGACGCTCGCTGCTCGCACCGATCTCGACATAGCCGAGCGTGTCCGCGGGGACCAGGATGGTGCTCCCCTTGTCGTCGGTCAGCTGGACGAGCCCGCTCCCGGACAGTGCCCGCTGCACGGCATCGGCCACGGTGTCGGCGGATTCCTCAGACTGGAATACGATCTCGCGAGCGACGTTCTGAACGCCGATCCTGACCTCCACGAGTGGCCTCCTTGCGGTGACGTCCGGCGGCTGGGCCGTCGGGTGGTGCGCTGACAGGGTCTTGATCCGTCGGGGTGGTGCTCCGCGGATGGTCGTGCTCACACGGTCAGCCTCGCGCTGCGTGTGGGGCGCGCGACGGGACATGTGCAGGCTAACCGGCATCCAGGTGGAGCTGATGGGCGACCCCGCGGGCCGGCCCGTCGGCTGCCGTCGGATGGGTGGTCGACCCGCTGGTCTTGGGGAAACCACCGATCCCGCGCCACGACAGGTGGCTGATCAGCCGGCTGGCGGCGTCCCGCGGCAGCCGGCCCGGTTGGCTCTCCCACGGTTGGCTCTTGTGGGGCTCGTCTGCCTGCGGCTGGCTCTCCTGGCCCGGCGGTGCCGGAGACTGGTCGTCGGCAGGCTGGTCCTGCCAGGTCAACCAGTACCGGGCGGTGACCTGCGCCATCCCGATCAATGCGACGCCAAGGAGGCGTGCTTGGCTCTTCGGCAGCGAGGTGTCCTCCTGGATTACCTCGGCGATCGCCTCCGCGCAGCGTTCGGTGACCGCGTCCACCCGAGCTCGGACGGCTGCCTCGTTGGTCAGGTCAGACTCGAATACCAGCCGGAACGGCTCGCCCTCGCGATCCACGAACTCGAAATAGGCCGCCATCGTTGCGGCCACCCGCTGCTTGTTGTCCTGGGTGGAGGCCAATGCGCGCCGGACCGCGTCGACCAGCTCTTCGGCGTGCTGGTCCAAGAGCGCGAGGTAGAGTTCTAGCTTGCTCGGGAAGTGTTGGTAGAGAACAGGTTTGGACACCCCGGCCTGTTCGGCTATGTCGTCCATCGCGGCCGCGTGATAGCCGCAGCGGACGAAGACCTCCTGAGCGGCGCCAAGCAGCTGAGCGCGCCGCGCGGTACGGGGCAACCGGCCGGGCCGAGCCGGAAACGTCTGCGACGTCACGAGGAAGCCTCCTGGAGGACACAGCCGCGGTCCGCGGGTCGATCGATCCTACGCACCTGAGCCGGCCGACCACGCGAGCCGGCCGACCCGCCGGCCGCACCTGCCAGCTCACGGGCACCGGACCGGTGTGGTGGCCATTCCTGATGTGCCCGGGTGTCCTTCCTCTGGAAGAGGACGAGTCGTGACATCCTCACCTGCGTGCGTGGTCCCCAGCCAGTCGGTACTTGTGGCTCGGTGCCGACCGCGGCCACCTTTCGCCGACGCCGGCTTGGCGTCGGCTCCCTGGCTCTGGTCGCGCTGTTGACCACTCTCGGGGTGGTCGGCCACGTGGGGTCTGGCGGTCGCGGTGTCGCGAGCGGCGCCGCAGCATCAGGGGTGGCGAGTCCACCCGGCTCCGCGGTGACCGGGCCGGGCGCCGCGTCCTCCCGCGGTCGTGGGGCCGATGGTGAGCACGGCCGGGGGTCGGCCGGTGCCAGCTTCGGAGCAGGTGACGGTTCGGGCGCCGACAGATCAGCTCCCGGCTCGACGACTCCCGGCTCGACGGGGCGCGGGTCGGCAGGTCGTGGCTCGGCGGGTACTGCCGGATCCGCGCAGGTGGCGCTGGACATCCCGGATCGTGGGTCTGGCGTGTTGCAGACCGTGCCCGGGTCGACGTCAGCGCCCGGGCGGGGCGACATCGTGCGGGTACGCGTGCAGGTCGAGCGCGAGGTTTCTAGGGCGGGGGTGGACGCGGCAAAGGTCGCCCAGTTCGTGATGAGCACCCTGAACGACGACCGTTCCTGGAGCCGCGGCAACACCCGCCGGTTCGCTCGGACCGGCAGCGACGTGCGAGGTGTCGCGGACATCACCGTGGTCCTCGCGACCCCCGGGACCACGGAGCGGATGTGTCAGCCGTTGCGGACCTACGGCAGGTTGTCGTGCGGCATCGGGCAGCGAGCAGTGCTCACGATGTACCGGTGGCTGCGGGGTACCGAGGAGTTCGACGACCTGACGACCTACCGCCGGTACCTCGTCAACCACGAGGTGGGCCACCTGCTCGGCCGAGGGCACGAACCCTGCTCCGGTGCGGGCCGGCTCGCGCCGGTCATGCAGCAGCAGACCATCCAGGTGGCGCCGTGCCGCCCGAACGCCTGGCCCTATCCCTCACCGCCCTATCCCTCACCGCCCTATCCTTAACCGCCCGGTTCACGACCCGCCCGGTCCGCAATCCGCTTGACCCATCTGTGATGTGGCCGTGGCAAGCCTCCCGGCTGTCTGCGGCATCTGAACACGGCGCGGTTCCCGGACGTAGAGTCGACGGGTGAGCTTGCCACCGGTGGTCGAACCAGGCCCCCCGCTCACCCGCGACCAGGCCACCCGGTACGCCCGACACCTGCTCATCCCCGATGTCGGCGAGTTGGGCCAGCGGCGGCTGGCCGCCGCTCGGGTATGCGTGCTGGGTGCTGGAGGTCTCGGTTCCCCCGCACTGCTGTACCTCGCCGCGGCCGGTGTCGGCACCATCGGCGTGATCGACCCGGACGTCGTCGAGGCGTCCAACCTGCAGCGCCAAGTGGTGCACGGCCAGGACGACCTCGGCCGGCTCAAGGTGGACTCGGTCCGGGACCGGCTGGCCCAGGTGAACCCGCTCGTCGACGTGGTCACCCACCCGGTGCGGTTGGACTCCGGCAACGCCCGGCAGCTGCTCGCCGGTTACGACGTGGTGGTCGACGGCACCGACACGTTCGCGACCCGCTACCTGGTCAACGACGCCTGCGTGCTGCTCGGCGTGCCGTGCGTGTGGGGCTCGGTGCTGCGGTTCGACGGCCGGGCGTCGGTGTTCTGGGGTAGGCGAGGCCCGTGCTACCGCTGTCTGTTCCCGCAGCCGCCGCCAGCGGGCAGTGTCCCGTCCTGCGCCCAGGCCGGTGTGCTCGGGTTGCTGTGCGGGGCGATCGGCGCCGTTCAGGGCACCGAGGTGGTCAAGCTGGTGACGGGGATCGGTGAGCCGCTGGTCGGCCGGCTCCTGGTCCACGACGCCCTCCGGGCGAGCTGGCAGGAGATCGTCGTCCGCGCCGACCCTCGATGCGACGTCTGCGGTGACGTCCCGACGATCGTCTCCGACGACCAGCTGGGACGAACCGGTGCGCCGGACCGGCGGGCTTCCTCCGATGAGGTGTCGGCCCTGCCGGCGGTCGACGCCACGGAGCTGGCTGAGCTGCTGGCCGAACGGGATGGGGGCGGGCGCGACCTCTTGCTGATCGACGTCCGGGAGGCGCAGGAGCGGGCCGTCGACCAGATCGCCGGGTCGTGGTCGATGCCGGTCGGGCTGTTCGACTCCGGTGCGGCGCTGTCACAGGTTCCGTTCGACCGGCCGGTGGTGCTGCACTGCGCAGCAGGCAGCCGGTCGGCTCGAGCGCTCAGGGTGCTGCTGGCGGCGGGACATCCCGCGGCCCGGCACCTGGAAGGCGGGATCATCGCATGGCGGGACCGGAACGCCGACGATGCTTAGGTATCGGACTGCACACGATCTGGCGGCACACGGGGGGACGGACGCTCCGCGACTCAGCGACACGCCTTCTTGAGGTCGTCCACTGCTTGTTGGGCCTGCTCTTGGGTGCCGTCCGCGATGGTCCGCAACGGGGCGACGACGTCCTCCGGGACACCAGCGCTGTCCGCCACCGAGGTGAGTTGGCGTGCCGCCTGCTTGCCCGTGGCGCTCACCCGCCCGCTGGCCAGCGGGGCGCCTTTCTCGGTGAGCTGGCAGATCTGTTGCCGCACCTGATCGGCCGCTTCGCTCTTGATGCTCTCGGTGACGTCGCCGACCGCTTGGCTGGCGGTGTCCGACGCGGCGTCCTGGACTTGGCTGCACGCGGGCACGGTGCCCACCACGACCGCGGCGATCACGGTGCTGAGCCAGGTGCTGAGCCGGATGCCGGTGGCCGGGCGAGCAGCTCGCCGCAAAGGAGACCACACGCGGGCAGTGTGGCACGGGGCACCTGGTTGGCGGCAGGCGGTCCTGGCACAGTGGGCCGGTGTTCTGCCCTGACGATGCGATCCCGCCCTACGCCGCGGCGGTGCTGGACGTCGTGGAGCGGATACCGACCGGCCAGGTGCTGACCTATGGCGATGTCGCGGAGTACCTCGGATCGGGTGGGCCTCGGCAGGTGGCGGCAGTGCTGGCACGGTATGGAGGGGGTGTCGGGTGGTGGCGGGTGTTGCGCGCGGACGGAACGGCTGCCCCGCACCTGTGGCGTCGGGCGCTGGCGGCGTATCGGCGGGAAGGAACGCCGCTGCGCGCCGACGGTCGCCGGGTGGACCTGGCTCGGGCCAGGTGGTCCGGGTAGCCGGGTGGTCCGGGTGGTCCGGGTAGGCCAAGTCTCAGGATGCGACGGTGCGGCCACGGTGTTTCGGTCACGGTGCCGGCGCCTTGTCGAACGTGTCGGGCGGTGGTGGTGTGTCGGGTCCGACGGGCCGGGCGGGGTGTCGTTGCCTTGTGGTGGGATCGGTGAGGTGAGCACCACGAGCGGAAGACCACCAGCGCGGCACCCTGGTGGTCTTCGACACCCTGGCGGGTCTCGGTTCCGGCTGCGCCGGGAGGTGTTGGCCGACTCAGCTGTGGTGCTGGATTCTGAGCAACGGGCCGCTGTCGGCCACTGCGGCGGTCCGGTGATCGTGTTGGGGGGGCCGGGGACCGGCAAGACCACGGTGATCGTGGAGGCGGTGATCTCCCGGGTGATCGCGGGGCTCGACCCGGGCCGGGTGTGTGTGTTGGCACCTACCAGGCCAGCGGCGGCTCGGGTCCGGGAACAACTCACCGCCCGGTTGCGGCGGACCGTCACCGAACCGTTGGCCCGGACCCCGCAGTCCTTCGCCTTCGGGGTGCTCCGCCTGGCGGCCGCACAGGACGGCGACACGCCGCCCCGGCTGATCAGCGGCCCAGAGCAGGACGTCGTCCTGCGTGAGCTGCTGGCCGGGCACGCGGCCGGGCAGGGTACCGATCCGGGGTGGCCGGAGCGCCTGCACCCCGCGCTGGGAACGAGGGGTTTTCGCGCCGAGCTGCGCGACCTGGTGATGCGCGCCGTGGAACGGGGCGTCGATCCCCAGGAGCTGGCCGTGCTCGGGCGCCAGCATGGTCGTCCGGAGTGGGTGGCTGGGGCTCGGGTTCTCCGTGAGTACCTCGAGGTGACGTCGTTGGCGACACCGAGGGGCTTTGACCCGGCAGCGATCGTGGGTGCCGCGGTGGCGAGGTTGCGGTCCGATCACCAGCTGCTCGCCCAGGTGCGGGATCGGGTGCGGTACGTCGCGGTGGACGACGCGCAGGAGGCCACGCCAGCCGTCGCCGACCTCGTCCGCGCCCTCGCCGGTGAGGGCGTGGGCCTGATGCTGGCCGGTGATCCAGATGCCACCACGTTGGGCTTTCGGGGCGCCGACCCGGCACTGCTGTTGTCGAACCTGCCGCGCCAGCGACGTCGCGCCGCGGGGGCTGGTCACCGTGCTCCTGCCGATGAGCCCGAGGATGGTGCTGGCCGGGTGGTTCGACTAGGCACCTCGTGGCGGCAGGGCGAGGAACTGGCGGTCGCGACCGGTGCGGTCGCAGACCGGATCGGTGCGGCGGTCGGAGTGCGGCACCGACGCCCTCGGCCGGCCGCCGGCCTGCCTCGCGGTGAGGTGCAGGTCCAGGTGACCCGGTCCGTCGCCCACCAGGTGGCCGTCATCGTGGAACACCTGCGCCGTCACCACCTGGTGGCGGGCGTCCCCTGGCGTCAGATGGCGGTGATCGTCCGCGGCACCCAGGCCGCGGCCCGGCTGCGGCGGGGACTGGCCATCGCCGGGGTGCCGGTGGACGTGCCGCTGACCGAGATCCCCGTGCGCGAACAGCCGGCGGTCGTCCCGCTGCTGGACGCGTTCGACCTGTCGCTGCGGATCGCCGGCTGGGCCGCCCGCCGTGGACCCGGCCACCACCCCGCTGGCCACCATCCGGCAGAAGACCATCCGGCAGAAGACCACCCGGCAGGGCGGCCACACGCCGACTGGTTGCCACCCGACGTGGTCCCGGTGGACCGGGTGCAGGCTCTGCTGCAGTCCCCGGTGGGGGCGGCGGACGCGTTGGGCGTCCGGCGGCTGCGGCGTGCCCTCCTGGAGCAGGAACGGGCGGGCGGAGGACGGCGATCGGCCGACGAGCTGGTGATCTGCGCGGTGCTGGAGCCGGCGCTGTTGGCGGTCCTGGACCCACGAGTGGCGTCGCCGGCTCGCCGGGTGGCTGGGGTGCTGGCTGCCGGAGTGGCGGCGGTCCGGGACGGATCGGCTCCAGCCCCGGCCAAGGGATCGGTGACGGGATCGGCTCAGTGGCCGGCCGGGGGAGCGGTGCTTGACAGGTCGCGAGGGGAGTCGACCATGAGCCGCCCGGAGCGGGCAGCCACTGGGTCGGTCGAGACGGTGCTGTGGGCGATCTGGTCGGCGTCCCGGCTCGCGGATCCCTGGCGGCGCGCTGCCATGGGCGGCGGTCCAGCCGCCGCCCGGGCGGACCGCGACCTCGACGCCGTGGTCGCGTTGTTCGACGCCGCGGCTCGATTCACCGACCGACTGCCCCGAGCGGGACCACACCAATTCCTCGAGTACCTGCGTGGCCAAGAGGTACCCGGGGACTCGCTGGTGGAGCGGGGCAGCCGATCCGGAACGGTGTCGGTGCTCACCCCGGCGTCCGCAGCCGGTCGGCAGTGGCAGGTGGTGGTGGTGGCCGGCGTCCAGGACGGTTCCTGGCCCGACCTGCGGCCCCGCGGCACGCTCCTGGGTGCCCAGCACCTGGCGGACGTGCTGGCCGGATGGGTGCACGACGGCACAGCCGCTCGGGCCACCAGCGCCAGCGGCCACGGCGTCGATACTCACGGTGCCGATGCTCACGGTGCCGATGCTCACGGCGCCGATGCTCACGGCGCCGATGCTTCCGGCGTCGACCACCGGTCCGTGGTCCGGAACGAGGAGACCCGGCTGTTCCACGTGGCGGTCAGTCGAGCGAGTCGATGGCTCCTGGTCACGGCGGTGCGTGATGAGGAGGAGCAGCCCTCGGTCTTCCTTGACCTGATCGACCCCGATCAGCCCCTCCCCAGCGATCCTGGCCCGAGGCGGACTGGCGTAGGGCGGACTGGGGCGGGCGGTCCTGGGGCGGGCGGTCCTGGGGCGGTAGGCGACGTCCGGCCGCTGACCGCGCCGCCGACGCCGCTCACTCTGGCTGGCGCGGTCGCCCGGCTGCGGCAGGTCGTGACCGACGAGCGCACGTCTCGGCCGGTGGCCGCGGCGGCGGCCCGGCAGCTGGCCCGGCTGGCCCGCGCGGGCGTGCCGGGGGCCGACCCGGACGACTGGGGGGGTCTGGCACCGGTCTCGGACATCCGGGCGTTGGGCACCGATCGGCCGGTGCGGGTATCGCCGTCCGCCGTCGAGGCGTTCGACCGGTGTGCGCTGCGCTGGTTGTTGCAGCGCAGCGGCGGCCGGTCCGCGGACTCGACCGGGCAGGGGCTCGGCGTCTTGGTCCATGCGTTGGCCGCGGACCTGCCGGACGCCTCGGTGGATCAGCTGCAAGCTGAGCTACGGCGGCGCTGGTCGGTGCTCGGGTTGTCGGAGGGCTGGGTCGGCGACGTCGTACGTGCCCGCGCTGAGCGGGTGGTGAGCAAACTGGCCGCGTACGTCGCCACCACTCTCGGGGGGCGGGAGCTGGTGGGCACGGAGCTGGAGCTGGACGTCGAGGTCCCGCTGCCGAGTGGCCCGGCCCGGCTGGTCGGCCGGGTGGACCGGCTGGAGCGGGACGCTCATGGCTTGCACGTGGTGGACCTCAAGACGAGCGCCACCGCGGTACCCGGCGATCAGGTGCCCGAGCATCCCCAACTGGGGATCTATCAGCTAGCGATTCACGCCGGCGCGTTCCGCGACCTCACCGCCGATCCCAACCCCGCCGCGGATCCCGCTGACGCAGCGGATTTCGCCGCTGATCCCGCCAGGGTGAGCTCCGGCGCCACGCTGGTTCAGCTCGGCACGCCGACCAAGCGGGTGGGGCTGCAGCGCCAGCCGCCGTTGCCCGATGACGGGGGCTGGGCCTGGCAGCTGCTGGCCCAGGTGGCCGAGGGCATGGCGGGCCACCAGTTCCCGGCCACCCCTCAGGAACACTGCGATCGCTGCCCGGTCCGCACCTCCTGCCCGGCCCGTGGCGAGGGTCGCCGGGTGGTCTCGTGACATGGCTGCAACCCGGCGGTTGGCTCCTGACGTGGCCGGCTTCCGGACGTGGGTGGCTTCCGGACGTGGGTGGCTTCCTGACATGGGTGATCTCGTCGTGACGCCGGCTCAGGGCAAGCAACGGCCGTCGGCAGTCGAGATCGCCAGGGTCGTCCAGCGGCCGGACCCGACCCCGGAGCAGATCGCGGTGATCGAGGCCCCGCTTGGACCGCACCTGGTGGTCGCTGGTGCTGGGTCGGGCAAGACCGAGACCATGGCGTCCCGGGTGGTGTGGCTGATCGTCGGCGGCGATGTCGCTCCTGATGAGGTGCTTGGCCTGACCTTCACCCGCAAGGCCGCCGGCGAGCTGGCCGAGCGGATCCGCGGCCGGTTGCGGGCGCTGCGCCGGGCCGGCCGGTGGGCACCGCAGGCCGACGCGGCGGACGTCGCCGTCCCGGTCTCCACGTACCACGCGTATGCCGGCCGGTTGGTCCGGGACCACGGTTTGCGGCTCGGCGTGGAGCCGGAGGCTCGGCTGCTCACCGAGGCGGCGTGCTGGCAGCTGGCCACCCAAGTGGTGGAGCGGTGGAGCGGTGACATGGACGCTGTCGACCTCGCTCCCAGCACCGTCACCCAAGCGGTGCTCACGCTCGCTGGTGAGGTCAGCGAGCACCTGGTGGACCTGGACGACCTGGACGACTACCTCCGTGACCGCATCACCGCCATCCAGCGGCTCCCGTACGACGAGTCGTCTACCTCGACGAGGGCACCGATCGGTGGTGCGACGAGCGGCGGCAAGCGGTACGCGGAGATCACCACGCTGCTCGGGCGGCTGGCCGCTCGTCGCCAGCTCATCCCGATCGTGCGCGCGTACCAGCAGCTCAAACGGGAGCAGAGCAGCGTGGACTTCGGGGATCAGCTGGCCCTCGCGGCCCGGCTCGCCGAGGCTCCCGACGTGCGGCAGGCCGAGCGACGCCAAGCGCGTGCCGTGCTGCTCGACGAGTTCCAGGACACCAGCCACGCACAGTTGGTGATGCTGCGTCGGTTGTTCGACGACGGGCACCCGGTCACCGCGGTCGGTGACCCGCACCAGTCCATCTACGGCTGGCGTGGTGCGGGAGCAGACGCGCTCGCCGCGTTCACCCGGCACTTCCCGGCGGTCGAGGACGGTCCGACGCCGGTGCGGCACCTGGCGACCAGCTGGCGCAACAGCCGTGCGGTGCTCGGGGTCGCGAACGTGCTGGCAGGCCCGCTGCGGGAACGAACCGTCGTCCCGGTGACGCAGCTGGCATCGCGCCCGGGTGCCGAGCCGGGCGCGGTCGAGGTGGCCACGCTGACGACCGCAGATCAGGAGGCGGACGCCGTCGTCGACTGGATCGCCCGCCGTTGGTGGGACCCGGGTGGCGGTCACCCGGTGGTCGTGGATGGGCGCAGTCGGAGCGCGGCCGTGCTGTGCCGGCGCCGCGCGCAGTTCCCCGTCCTCGAGGCGGCGCTGCTGCGGCGCGGGCTGCCCTATCAGGTGGTCGGCCTGGGCGGGTTGCTGTCCACTCCCGAGGTGGCCGACCTGCTCGCCGCGTTGCACGTGGTGGCCGACCCGACCCGCGGTGATCTGCTCATGCGGCTATTGACCGGCCCCAGCTGCCGACTAGGCGCGCACGATCTGATGGTGCTCGGGAGCTGGTCCCGCGAGTTGTGCCGTCGGCACCTGACGGACGGGCGGACGAGCCCCACCGAGACCCACGACGAGGACGCGCAGGCCAGTCTCGTCGAGGCGCTGGACGAGCTACCCGATGTCGGCTGGCGGGACGGTGACGGCCGGCAGCTGTCCGGCCCGGCCCGCCGCCGCCTGGAACGCCTGGCTGACACCGTCCGCGGACTGCGCGGCCGGACCGCGTTGCCGTTGCCGGAGCTGGTGGTGGAGGTGGAGCAGGCGCTGCTGCTGGACGTCGAGCTGGCCAGTCGTCCGGGCGTGTCACCGGCGCAGGCCAGGGCGCACCTGGACGCCATCGGCGAGGTGGCGAGCAGGTTCGCCGCCAGCGCCGAGCACGCCACCCTGCCCGCCTTTCTCTCCTGGTTGCAGGCCGCGGACGAGCAGGAGCACGGGTTGGAGCCGGGGCAGGTCGAGGTGGACGAGCAGGTCGTCCAGGTGATGACCGTGCACGCGGCGAAGGGCTTGGAGTGGGACGTCGTGGCGGTGCCCGGCATGGTCGAAGGGGTGTTCCCCCAGCACCGGTCGCTGTCGCGGGCAGGTGCCGATCCCGGCTCGCCGCCGCCGGTGAGCGCCAGGGGGTGGCTCGGCGATGTCGGAGCACTCCCGCACGCGCTGCGTGGCGACCGGGCCGCGCTGCCCGACGTCCGCTGGTCGGCGGCATCGGATCAGCGGGCACTGCGGGCGCAGCTGGAGGCCTTTCGCGCCGCCGCCGGGGAGCACCTGCTCGCCGAGGAACGGCGGCTGGCATACGTCGCCTGCACCAGGGCACGCGTTTCGTTGCTGCTGACCGGGCACGTCTGGGGATCCACCAAGACGCCCCGGCAGCTGTCCAGGTTCGTCGCCGAGGTGGCGCCCGGCGTCGTCACAGACGAGGCCCCGGGTGCCGACGTGCCGTGGGTGATCCAGGTGACCCGCTTGCCCGGGGCCGACGAGCGGCACCCAGAACCGCCGACAACCGGGGCGACCTGGCCCGACGATCCGCTGGGCGACCGCCGCCCCCGGGTCGAGGAGGCAGCTCGGCTGGTCCGTCGAGCCATGGCCGACCAGGCGCGAGCTGACCAGCCGACCACGCGGCATCCGGTGACCTCCGGCGGGCAGCGGCAGCTGGTCCTGCCGAGCGCGGCGCTGCTCGAGGCCTCGGCGACCGGTGTCGACGACCACCTCATCGATCTGCTGCTCGCCGAACGGGACCGTCAGTCGGCCGACGCCCACGTCACCGAGGTCGTGCTGCCCACCCACCTGTCGGCGTCCCGACTGGTGCAGCTGCACGCCGATCCGGACGGGCTGGCGCTCGCGGTCCGGCGCCCGGTGCCACGCGCTCCCGCGGTGGCGGCCCGGCGCGGCACCGCGTTCCACGCCTGGGTGGAGCACCATCTGAGCGGCGGGTCGATCCTGGATGTGCTGGACCTACCCGGGGCGGCGGACGAGGACCCGGCCGCGGACGACGAGCTGTCTCGTCTTGTCGATGGGTTCCTCGCCACCGAGTGGGCGCACCGCAGGGTGCTTGCGGTCGAGGTCACGCTGGAGACTCCGGTGGACGGCACCATGATCCGCGGCCGGGTGGATGCCGTGTTCGCGCGGGACGCTGACCCCAGCGTTACAGCCAGTGGTGCCGGCGCTGGGGAGGATGCGGCTGGGAAGGATGCGGCTGGGGTGGGCGCGGCTGGGGTGGACGTTGTCGACTGGAAGACTGGCGCGGTGCCCACCGGCGCCGTCGCCCGCGCCCAGGCCGTCCAACTGGCCGCTTACCGGCTGGCCTGGCACCGGTTGCACGGGACGCCGCTGGACCGGATCGGCGCCGCGTTCGTCTACGTCGCCCACGGCCGGACTGTGCGACCTGTCGACCTGCACGACGAGGCCGGTCTGATCGCCCTGCTCCGCCAGGCTGAGCAGGTATCCGAGCAGGTGTGACCGTGCTCCGGCGCACACGCTCGGGCGCTCAGGCCCGCTCATGCGGTCACACGCATGCGGTCACACGCGGTCAGGGTCGAACCGGTGCGACTGTGCGGCTCACGTCTGCGAGCTCGGCGCATAGCGGAAGGTGATCCGACAGCGGCGGCGTGGTCACCGGAACCTGCCGGTGCTGGACGGTGCGGACATCGATCAGCAGGTGATCCAGCTGGACGCGCGGCCGTGCCGCCGGGTAGGTCCGGCCCTCCGCCAGGGGATGCCAGCCGCTGATGCGTGCCGGCCAGCCGCCCGGCAGGTTGAGGTCGCCGGCCAGCACCCGCGGCCCCGGCAGGGTGGCTGCCCACCGCACCAGCCGGCGTAGCTGGCGACCGGCGACCAGCGGCGCGAACGACAGGTGGGTGCTGATCACTGTGAGCGGGCCGGCCTCGGTCTGGACCACGGCGGCGAGTGCGACCCGCGGCTCGTCCGGGACCCACACCACCTGCGGGCGGCGCCGATCCGGCTGCGGCACCGGGAACGGCAGCACGGCCCGTGACCCGCCCAGGTGGCAGGAGCGCCAGGCGAGCACCGGCCGCCGGGAGAGCAGGCCGATGCCGTACGTCGGCTTCCCGTCGACGGACGGGTCTGGGCCGGCGGCCTGGGCTTGGTGACCAGCGTCCTGGACGGCGGTGGGTGCAGCCGGCGGCAGCGGGCGCCAGCCGGTCGCTGGTCCCGGCACGCCGATCAGGGTGGGATACATCCGGGACGCCACCGCGCCGAACGCCCGGGCCGCCAGAGCCAGCTGGTCCGCCCCGTGGCTGCGTGGCTGGTTCCGGTCGATCTCCTGGACAGCAAGGACGTCCGCTGGCAGCTCGGCGATGGCCGCTGACAGCAGGTCGAGGTCGACCTCTCCCCGTGGACCGCGACCGGAGCAGACGTT
Source organism: Angustibacter sp. (assembly GCA_051657715.1). Lineage (GTDB taxonomy): Bacteria > Actinomycetota > Actinomycetes > Actinomycetales > Angustibacteraceae > JBOFBH01. The sequence goes on from JBOFLF010000004.1 coordinate 33,413, forward strand.
GAACGTCCCGACGGTCAAAGCGTCACGGTACGCGCGGTCGAGGGCAGGGTCGGTCACCGGACTCGTCACACCGCGGACGTAGCGTTGTGGTCCACCGCGTCGTGATCTGCCGCGTCCGCCAGGTCGCGCAGCGCCTGCTCCGCGTGATCCACGACGGCGGCATCGCCCGCTGCCACACCGTGCAGCAAGCGTCGAACCGGGCTCAACTCGGCCACCAACCGGGCGCGGCGAAGCAGGCCGGGATCCGGGGCCTGCCGACGGGCCATGGCGTACGCCTCGAAGACGGTGTCGAGTGCTGCCGGGGTGGCGTGCGCGGTCAGCCAGGCCAGGTCATCGGCAGGATCGGCGACCATGGCCGCGCCCCAGTCGATGATCCCGCTCAGCGCCTCCTCGGCGACCAGCACGTGCTCGGCGGACAGGTCCCCGTGCACCAGGGTGGCGGCGAACTGCCACCCGGTCTGGTCGTCCAGCTCCCGTCCCCAGCGCTCGAGCAACGACGGCGGCACCTGCCCGGAGCGGGCCGCTCGGTCCAGCTCGCTCTGGCGCCGCTCCCGGTACTGGGGCGCCGGGTAGACGGCCAGCCCGACGCCCTCCACGGATCGCAGGTCCACCTCGTGGATCGCCGCCAGCGCTCGCCCCACCTGGATGGCCAGCGGCGATCCAGCAGCCAGGGCGGCGACGTCCAGCGCTCGCCCCGGCAGCCACGGGTGCACCAGGCACGGGTCTCCCGACGGGGTTGTCGGTGGTCCAGCGGGGCAGGGCACCGGCATCGGTAGGTGCCGCGCGATCCGCGGCAGCAGACGGGCTTCGACGTCGAGGCCCGCCGCCGCGACCGCGCGTCGCGGCGCGCGGACCACCCACCGACGCTGGTCGTCGTCGGTCAGCATGGCGACGTCGTAGGTCGTCCCTGGCTGGGACGGCGGGTGGACGGTGATCGGGGTGAGCCCCGGGACAGCTGCCGTGGCCAGTGCCGCGAGCTGCAGCGGAGAACGGGGAGGCACCCCGCAACGGTAGTCCGAGCTCGGACGTCGGCCCGGGTAGCGGACGGCGCGTGTTCGCTGAAGTCAGCCTGGCGGAGCCAGGCCACCGAGCCGCGCCCTGCCGAGGCCAGCTCCCGCAGCCGTGGTCCCGGGGAGCCGTGGTCCCGGGGAGCCGTGGTTGCCGGGAGCTGTGGTTGCGGAGCGGCAGCTTGCTGAAGCCCAGCTACCGTGCACGTTCGTGCGGTTCTCTGACGACCTCGGTGCGGTGCCGTGGCAATCAGCCTTGCTCGACCGGGCCGGTCACCTTCGGTCGGCGCGGCTGTTGCCGGAGGTTCTGGCGGACCGGCAGTGCCAGGTGGTCGAGGTGATGTCGGGCCGGCTTGCGGCGGTTGCCTCGGACCGGCTGCTGCTGCGACCTCCCGAATCAGCGGACGTCTCCCGTACCGGGATCTTCCTCGGCCGAGCTGACGGTGTCCCGTATGTCGCGGTGGCCGTGGACTCGTCCCCGGTCTCGCCTCTCGTCTTCTCTCCCGGGCAGGTCGTTGGCGATGTGGACGCTAGTGACGTAGCAGCGGGCGGGTCGCGCCGTCCCGAGAGCCGGTGGCCGCGGTGGCTGAGCCTGCGGGCGCTGGGCGAGTCGCTGCCGCCGTTGCACCAGGAGCTCGCGGTGCAGGCGGTCGCGATGGTGAACTGGCACAACAGCCACCCCCGCTGTCCGCGGTGTGGCGCGCTGACCGAGGTGATCAGCGCCGGCCACGAGCGTCGGTGCCCGGCGGACGGGTCGAGTCACCACCCGCGCAGCGACCCTGCCGTCATCATGGCTGTGGTCCACCCCGGCACCGGTCACGGCGGTGAGACCGCCCACAGCGAAGATGCCGCTCACAGTGAAGACACCAGTCACGGCGATGGCACCAGCACCGGCACCGGCGATCGTGATCGCGGGGAGCGGATCCTGCTCGGCCGGCAGGCGTCCTGGCCCACCGGTCGGTTCTCCACCCTCGCCGGGTTCGTCGAGCCGGGGGAGACGCTGGAGGCAGCGGTCCGGCGCGAGGTGTACGAGGAGGTCGGGATCCAGGTCGGTCAGGTCCGGTATCAGGGCAGCCAGCCATGGCCGTTCCCGTCGTCTCTGATGATCGGGTTCTGCGCCTACGCCCGCACGACCCAGGTCGCCGTGGACGGCATCGAGATCGAGCAAGCGCGGTGGTTCACCCGGGCAGAGCTGGTGGACGCGGTCCACGACGGGGCGGTCACCTTGGCACCCCGGCTGTCCATCTCCCGGCAGCTCATCGAGCGCTGGTACGGCGGCCAGCTGCCGGACCCGCCTTCGTCAGGCGGCTGACAACCGCTGCTTCACCTCGTCCAGGCTCGGATTGGTGGCCACCGACCCGTCCGGGAACAGCACCGTGGGAACGGTGTGGTTGCCGTCGTTAGCCTGCTCCACGAAGGACGCCGCCGCCGCGTCCTGCTCGATGTTCACCTCGTCGTACCCGATGCCCTCGCGGTCCATCAACGTCTTGAGCCGCCGGCAATAGCCGCACCAGCTCGTCGAGTACATGACAACGGTGCCGGGGGCTGGCGGGGTGGGCGTGGGCATCAGGGCTCCTCGAGGTCGGCGTCCGTTCGCGGCTGGTGTCGTCCAGGACGAGCTGGACGCCAGGCGCAACCACGAGGCGCGAGCTGAGCTTCCCGAGCGCGTCAAAGGGCGCGGGGTGCGAGGAGGAGCTGAATGCCACGATGGTGCCGTGACCGCCCCTGGGACCGTCCCTGGTCGGCCGGCTGAGCCCGCGTCGGCCGACGAGATCCTGATCGGACTCGACGAGCAGCAGCGGGCCGTCGCCACCGCCCTGCACGGGCCGGTGTGCGTGTTGGCGGGCGCCGGCTCCGGCAAGACCCGAGCCATCACCCACCGGATCGCCTACGGGGTCTGGTGCGGGGTCTACCCGCCGCAGCGGGTGCTCGCGGTCACCTTCACCGCGCGTGCCGCGGGCGAGCTGCGTGGTCGGTTGCGCGCGTTGCGGGTCAGCGGCGTCCAGGCCCGCACGTTCCACTCCGCGGCCCTGCGGCAGCTGCACCACTTCTGGCCCCGGGTGATCGGCGGTGGTCCCCCTCCCGTGGTGGCGCAGAAGTCCGGTCTGGTCGCGGAGGCGGCGTCCCGGGTTGGTCTTCGGCTGGACCGGCTCGCCGTCCGGGACGTGGCCGCGGAGATTGAATGGGCCAAGGCGACCATGCTGGCTCCGGACGACTACCCGGCAGCCGCGGAGCGTGCCGGGCGGTCGGCGGCAGGCCTGGACGCCACGGCCACCGCCCGCCTGCTGGCGGCATACGAGGACGTCAAGACCGAGCGCGGGGTCATCGACTTCGAGGACGTCCTGCTGATCACGGCTGGGGTGCTGCAGGACCACGCCGAGGTGGCGGACGCCGTCCGCCAGCAGTACCGGCACTTCGTGGTCGACGAGTACCAGGACGTCAGCCCGCTGCAGCAACGTCTCCTGGATCTGTGGCTGGGTGGGCGGACGAACGTCTGTGTGGTGGGTGATCCGAACCAGACCATCTACTCGTTCGCCGGGGCCACCCCCCACTACCTGCTCACCTTTCCGCGGCGGCACCCCGAGGCGCAGCTGCTGCGGCTGGTCCGCGACTACCGCTCGACCCCGCAGATCATCGACCTGGCCAACCGGCTGCTGGCCGCTGCGCCCGAGCCAGGTCCAGCGTCGCGTCGTCCCCCGGTTGGTCCGACCCCGCTGGACCCGGCCCTGGGCGCAGCGCCGTCCCCGTTGTCCTTGGGGGCGCTGACGGCAGTCCGTCCGTCCGGATCACGGCCGACGATCACGGTCTACGACGACGACGTGGAGGAGGCCACGGCGATCGCGGCCCGGGTCGCCAATCGGCTCGCCGGTGGCGCCGCGGCCGGCGACGTTGCGGTTCTGATCCGAACCAACGCCCAGTCCGAGCCGCTGGAGCACGCGTTCGCCGACGCTGGCATCGGGTACGTGCTGCGCGGCGGCGAGCGGTTCTTCGAGCGGCGTGAGGTCCGGGACGCGATGGTGTTGCTTCGGGGTGCCGCCCGCGCCGACGAGGCGGCCTCGGGGCAGGTCGTGAGCCAGGTCGTCCGGGACGTGTTCGGCAGCATCGGCTGGGTGGCTGACCCGCCGGCGGTCGGCGCGGTACGCGATCGGTGGGAGTCGTTGCAAGCCCTGGTGTCCCTGACCGACGACCTGGTTGGTGGCCGCCCGAGTATCACCCTCGCCGACCTGGTCGCGGAGCTGGCGGACCGGTCCGCCAGCCAGCACGCCCCCGCGGCTGGAGGCGTGACGATCGCGTCACTGCACGCGGCCAAGGGGCTGGAGTGGAAGGTGGTGTTCATCGCCGGCCTGCGCGAGGGGCTGGTGCCGATCTCCCACGCGTCCAGCCCCGCCCAGGTCGAGGAGGAGCGTCGGCTGCTATACGTCGGGATCACCCGCGCCCGCGATCATCTGCACCTGTCCTGGGCGCGGGCGCGCAACCCGGGTGCACGGGCCGGGCGGCGACCGTCCCGGTTCCTCGCTGGGCTTCGGCGATCAAGCCGAGCCACCGCGCCGAGGCCTGGCTTGCCGGCGGCAGAGAGGCCTGGCTTGCCGGCGGCAGACCTGAATCAGGCCGACCCGACATCCGGTGGCACGCCGTCGCAGATCGATCCGGTGGAGCCGCCATCAGGTGAGGTTGGCCCGGCTCACGATGGCCCGGCTCAGGTCGGCCTGGTCGAGCTGTCCATGCCGCACCAGCCACCGGCGTCGGCGGGTTCCCCGCTGCCGACGAGGTGTCGCGGGTGCGGCGCCTCGCTCGCGAACGGCGCCGAGCGCAAGGTGGGTCGTTGTCCAGGCTGTCCGGCGTCGGTCGACGAGGAGGTGCTGAAACGACTGCACAGCTGGCGCGCCGCGGTGGCCGAGGCTGCCTCTATCCCAGCTTTTGTCGTGCTCACCGACGCGACCCTGGTCGCGGTCGCGGAGACGATGCCGGTTGACTCCTGCGAGCTGGCCGCGGTGCCCGGGGTGGGGGCTGTCAAGCAGCGGCGGTACGGCCAACAGCTGTTGGCGGTGCTCACCGGATCGGACCTCGAGCCACGCCCGGCTGCAGACGGAACGAGCGAGAACCGTTGCCGCTCATAGGTTGTGGCCGGCCTCACTGGATTGGACGGTCGACTAGAGCCAGACCGCTGGAAAAAGGTGTTGTGACCTCGCGACCAGGTGCCCTAGCGTAGTGATCACACACGCGCGGGCATCACGCGCGGCTGCGCTGAGGGAGGTGACACGGTGGAGATTCCAACCATGAAGACGGGCAGCTCGGCGACCCATCGGTTCTCCCACTTCCTCGGGTGGGGTGCGTGTGGCCATGTCACGGCTCTCTGCGCGCCTGGCATCGACGGGACGTATCGCGCCGCCGATCTGCCCACCACCGGGTCCGATATCACGGGATTCCCCGTCGCGTTCAAGAACCGTCCCCGGGGCGCCGGGTCGTGGAGCCCACCGGTCTAGCACGAACGACGACCGGCATCCATGGCCGCGGAACCCGACTTCGGGATCCGCGGCCTTTTCCGTGCCCACCGAACCGGTTGTCGAGCTGAAGGCCAGGAGCACATGTGAAGGCAGGAGCGCGACGACCAGCACCACCTGAGGACCGAACCCGACCGACCGAACTGTTTCGCCCCGACCGACAGGACCACAGATGCCCCTCTCGCTGTTCGCAGTCCGTTGCCGCATCCCTGACCGGGGATGTGCGCCCTGCCCATCAGGCGGCCACCGGCCCGTGCGCTGGTCGCGCACCCGATCAACGAAGTGGAGGCGGGATCGATGCCGTCGACCGTTCCCCTGAAGCCGGGTCCAGGTGGTGACCTGGACACGATCGCGGTCCCGTGCCGTGCTCACGACGCGGAGCTGTGGTTCGCCGAGTCGCCACAGGACGTCGAGCGCGCCAAGGCGCTGTGCATCGACTGCCCGCTGCGGCCCGATTGCCTCGCTGGGGCGCTGGAGCGTCGAGAGCCCTGGGGTGTCTGGGGCGGCCAACTGGTCCTCCAGGGCGCGGTGGTTTCGCGCAAGCGTCCCCGCGGACGTCCTCGCAAGTGCACGGCGGCTTGACCCGTCCGCTCCGTCCGCTCATCACCACGATCAAGGAGACGATCATGTATTACCTGGTCCACGAGGAGCTGAACCGTGCTCGCGTGGAACACCAGCTGTCAGTCGCGCAGCGGCAGCGTCGTGCCAGCTACCTGGTGCGGTTGACTCGCGCTCGCCGGGCCGAGCGGCGGGCACGTCGTCGGGTTGAGCGAGCTCAGGCTGGTTTGCGAACGCTGAACGGGTGATCCGTCGGAAGACGCGAGTCCTCCAATCGAATGGGGGACTCGCGTCTCCGGCAGAGCCGGCAGGTGCGTTTCGCCTCGGGTGCACGCCGGGCGCTCAGCCCGCTGCCGTGGCGAAGCCTGGGAGGTGGCGGGCCACGATCTCCGCCACCTCGACCTCCCCCTCGAGTTGACACAGCACGCCGATCCCACCGAGCCAGACGCGGTGGATCAGCAGGTACTGCGGCGGGAGGTTCAACTTCAGTCCCACGCTCCACTGAGGGCGCCGAGGGTCGTTGATGTGGGCGAACAGCGTCCTCATGAATGGCCGGTCGAACCGGAAGGTGGGGTTTCGCGCTGGCTCGAGGAAAGGGTCCAGATACTCCAGCAGTGCGTCCGGGTCGACCTCAATGCCGGACTTGATGAACCCGTCGGCGCGCAACCCTTCAACGACCGACGGCCCGTCTCCGGTGAGGCCACGTGCCAGTAGCTGCCCGAGGTGAGCCGGCAACCCGTCGGGGAGCCGGTTCACCGCGCCGTAGTCCAGGACGCCAAGCCGGCCGTCCGGCGTCAACCGGAAGTTCCCCGGGTGCGGATCGGCGTGCAGCAGCCGTGCTCGTTGCGGACCGGCCAGCAAGAACTCCAGGTACAGCTGAGCGGAGCGGTCCCGTTCCGGCGGTGTGCCGTCGGCGATGATCGCGGACAACGGTCGCCCGGTCAGCCACTCGGAGACGATGACGTGCCGGCTGGACGCCACTACTGCCGGGATCGCGAACGACGGGTCCCCGTCGAAGGCGTCATGGAATCCGCGCTGCGCGTCGGCCTCCAGGTCATAATCGAGCTCTTCGCGAGCTCGCTCCTGCAGCTCGACCAAGATCGGTTTGAGGTCGATCCCGGGGATCCAGCTCGCGGACATCCGGGCCACCCGGGCCACCTGGGCCAGGTCGGAAAGCAGGGCGTCCCCGGCGCCGGGGTACTGCACCTTCACCGCGACACGGCGCCCGTCCTGCCAGACCGCCTGGTGCACCTGCCCGATGGACGCGGCGGCCGTCGGACGGTCGTCGAAACGGCGGAACCTGTCCCGCCAGTCCGCCCCTAGCTCGGACGCCAGCACCGTGTGCACGGTGGAGGCCGGCAGCGGCGGCGCCGCGTCCTGGAGCTTGGTGAGGGTCGCTCGGTACGGTCCCGCCAGCTCCTCGGGCAACCCCGCCTCGAAGATGCTCATCGCCTGCCCGAACTTCATGGCCCCGCCCTTGAGCTCGCCGAGCACGCGGAACAGCTGTTCGGCGGTTCGCGCCTGCACCTGCGCGGCGACCGCGTCGGCGGGTCGGCCACCGATCCGACGGCCGAACCCGAGCGCGGTCCTGCCGGCGAGGCCCAGCGGCAGCGTGGCAAGTTTGGCGGTGCGGGTCAACGCCTTCCGTGGGAGTTCGGTCATGGCGTCATTGTCCGTCATCCACCCTCGACGCGTGGTTGTGGCCCGCGGCCACGGATGGTTGGTCGTCGCCCGGCCGTCGCTGAAAGGCGCGACCCGTGCACCCGCACTGGGGGTGAGTCCGCCAGCGGCGTGTCTCGAGCAAGCCTTGGGGCAGCGTCACATCGATCGTTCGGCCTTGCGTGACGGGCGGCGCCTTGCCGTCCAGCCAGGCCAGCACCTGCAGGCCGATCAGGCCGGCCGCCGCGGTGCTGGAGGCCACCTCGCCGCGTTGTGGCGCTTGAGCCCGCTGGAGTGACACCTGGACGGCGACTCTCGGCCAGCCGGGGTCGCGGTCTCGCCGGTGCAGGTCCAAGCATCGCAAGCATGGGCCACGATCAGGCGCCACCAAGGGGCCCACGACCACCCGGTCACCAGCGCACACGACTGCCAGGTGTGGCAACCGTGCCCGGTCCAGCTGATCCGCGAGCTCGAGATCGATGAGGTCATCACGGACCACCACCACCAGGTCGAACCGGTCGGCGCGACTTCTGGAGTGCGCGCCACGAGGGGAGTCGACGGCTGTCACCCGTCCCACACCCGCAGCGACCAGGGTCTGGGCGACCAGGTCGGTGAGCGCCCCTCGACCGTCGAGCTGGACATGCCGCTCGGTGCGGTGAGCAAGTAGTCGGATGCCGTCTGCGACACCTGGGTAGACCTGCGCCCAGGTCTGGGCGTCCGAGCGCAGGCGGGTCGCCCGCTGCGGACCCAACCGAGCCAAGTCCGCACGGTCGGCGCGGGTCGGCTGGCCGGGGCCAGCCGGCGCGGCGTCCGTCACGACCCCTGCCTCGCTCAACAAATGCACCAGGCGGCGGGCGCGATCCGGTGGCAGGCCGTGAGACCTGGCCAACGTCTCCAGCTGGTCGATGGTGTGGGTGCCGTCGAGCGCGGCGACCACGGCGTCGTCCCCAGATCGCAACCCGGTCACCACGGTTCCCCGCTGCGGTGACAGCCCCACCTGGAGCGTGGTCGGGTCGCGCCACACCCGGTGCAGACCAGGCAGCAGAAAGGGGCGGGTCAGCACCTCGTCAGCGTGGCAGCGGGCACCGGCTCAGGTGGTACGCCGTCCACAGGACGCCCGGGGGCAGGACGTGCGCAGGGCCGGTCACCGATGTGGTGACCGGCCCTGCGCGCCAGGAGCGCGCGATGTTAGGCCTTGCCCAGGATGCGGTTCAGGTTCGTCCCGCACACCGAGCAGACACCTTTCGCCATCCGTCGGCCGTTGGTCTCCACGACCCGGCCCTCGGTGGAGCGCTTCTCCTTGCACTTCACGCAGTAGAACTCGCCGCTCCAGGTCTCATCAGCCATGAAGGTGCTCCTTGTCTCGATCAATGAACGTACCGGCGGCGGCCCCTGCCGTGGTGCGTCAGGCAGTGCCTGCGGGTCGCGTGCTGGGAAGGTCCCCTGCTCGCCAGCTGGCCCACGATAGACCACGTACCGTCGACCAGCTGTTCGACATGCTGCCGTGGGACATGCCGCCCTCAGACATGCGAAACCCCCCAGGCCGCGCGCGGGCACCTGCTTCGTCCCCGGAAGCAGGTTGACCGGGTTATCCCAGGGGGTTTCGTGGCTCGCCACGCTAGGTGGCACATCGGGCCTGGTCAATCTCGAACGTCCCCACCCTGGGGACACAGCCGTGGACATCCTGGGGACCGGCCGGATCTCACCTGTGGGTGAATGGTGTACGACGTTGTGGACGCAAGGTGTGTACAGCCGTACCGAGGCATTTCTGAGCTGCTGATATGTCGTTCCCCATGGTGTGGAGGAAATCTTTATCGGGTCAGCGTGGCGATAACGGCTTTTCGTGACGCGATGTCCGCCAGGCGGACATGGGTTGCCTTTCCGGGGACACCGCGAGAGGTACCGTGCCGAGGTGTCCGAGCGTGGGTCTCAGCTGTCGCCGGCCGTCACCCAGGACGGAGGCCGAGCGCAGGTCCAGGTCCGGCGCAGCCGACGTCGGCGGCGCACGGTGAGCGCGTATCGAGATGGCTCCCACATCGTGATCCTGGTTCCCGCGCGGTTCACCCCGGCCGAGGAATCGCAGTGGGTGGCTCGGATGGTGCGGCGTCTGGAGGCGCGGGACCGGCGTCGTCGACCAAGCGACGGGCAGCTGTTGCGCCGGGCTCGTGAGCTGGCCGACCGATACCTCGGAGGGCAGGTTCAGCCGACATCGGTCGCCTGGGTCGACAACCAGCAGTCGCGATGGGGGTCGTGCACCCCGGCCACGGGGACCATCCGGATCAGCTCGCGGGTGCGGGGGATGCCGTCGTGGGTCGTCGACTACGTCCTGCTGCATGAGCTGGCGCACCTCATCGAGCCTCGGCACGGCCCGTCGTTCTGGGCGCTGCTGGAGTCCTACCCGCGTACCGAGCGTGCGCGCGGGTACCTCGAAGGAGTAGCGGCCGCGGCAGGTGTTGAAGGTCACGACGGGTCGGCGCCTCAGGACTGACGGACGCGCCGGCCCGGCTCGCTAGCGTCGCGGGCTCTGTCTGACGGTCGCCGGGCTCTGTCAGACACGCAGGATGTGGTGATCGAGGCGAGACGCTGGGGAAGGTCGGGAGCCACGTTGTCCGGCAACGCGTTCACCGGCCACCACCGCACGTCCAGGCTTTCCGTACTGGTCGTCGTGCGGGTCAGCGGGTCGGCCACCGTCAGGTAGGCCACGTCGAGGTGCTCGCGGCAGCGCCCGAACGCGGCAGCGAGCCCGTGCCGATTCAGCTGCCACGGAATGGGCGGGTCCGGCAGCCGAAGCGAGATCAGCCCGGACTCCTCGATCGCTTCCCGGTGGGCCGCGGCAACCAGGGAACGGTCCGCGGACTCCAGGTGGCCACCGAGCTGCACCCAGAAACGTCCCTTGCGGTGCAAGGTGAGCAGCGTCTGACGGCAGCCCGGGTCGATGACGAAGCAGCTGGCGGTGAAGTGGTGGTGGTGACCGTCGCGCCACAGCGCCTCAGGCTGCTGCCGCAGGTGCCGCAGGTAAGAATGGCGAAGCCGATCCTGCTCGGTGGACGGTGCCTGCCAGGTGGTGAGGGTCCGGCGAATGTCCTCGGCGAGGCTCACCGCTCGTCGGCGCCCGAGCCACGTCACGGGTCGGGAAGTGGCCGGGAACCGGTGCCTGGTTCGCCGTCGTTGCTGTGGCCGGTCTGCTGGTCGTGGGCGTCTTCGGTGGGTTCGCGGCCAGCCCTGTCGTCGAGCATGTCGGCGATCGCGGCGTCCAGGCCCGCTTCATGGGCGCTGACGGCGGTCCGCCGCTCTGCGTAGCCCAACGGGTCGTCCAGGTCGGCCGCGGACGGCAGCAGGTCTGGGTGCGTCCAGGCTGCGTCCCGTGCGGTCGTCCCGAGCTCGCGGGAGATGACCGCCCACAGCGCGGCGGCGTCTCGAAGCCGGCGTGGGCGAAGCTCCAGACCTACCAGGGTGGCGAAGGTCTGCTCGGCCGGACCACCGGTGGCACGGCGGCGACGCACGGCCTCCCGAAGCCGGCTCGCGTGGGTCAGTGGTGCGGCGGCGGCATCGGTCACCGTCTCCACCCATCCCTCGATCAACGCCAGCATCGTCTCCAACCGGTCCAGGACGACGCGTTGCGCGGGGGATGCCTGGGGTTCGAACAAACCGTTCGCCAACGCGGCCTGCAGCGCCTCGGTGTCCGTCGGGTCCACGTCGTGGACTGCGCTCTCGATCCGCTCGGTGTCGATCGAGATGCCGCGGGCGTACTCCTGGACCGCGCCGAGCAGGGTCGGGGGGAGCCACGGTACGTGGGCGAAGAGCCGGGACCGTGCTGCTTCGCGGATCGCCAGGTACAGCCGGACCTCCTGCACCGGGACGTCCAGGCCCGAGCCGAACTCCTCGATCGCCCGGGGCATGAGCACCACGCTGTCGGTGGCCACCAACGGCAGGCCGATCTCCGTGCCGCTGACCACCTCGGTGGCAAGGGTGCCGATGGCCCGCCCGACCTGAAGCCCGAAGACCGACGCGCCGACCTGCCGCATCATCGCTCCTGCCTGAGCGGCGAGCGGTTCGGGCAGACTGGTGGCCAGCTCTGATGGCGTTTGACGGCCCAAGGCCTGGGTCATGGCGGAGGCGACGCTGGTGGCGACCGGCTCGACGACCTGCCGCCACACCGCGCGGGTGCCTTCCACCCACTCAGCCGCACTCCAGGCGAGTGCCCGAGCCCCGGCGGCTGGTAGTTCGGTGTGATCGGTCAACCAGGTGTCGGCCAGTCGCACATCGTCAGCGATCGCCCGAGCGACCGAAGACGGGACGGGTGGGTCCGTGTGCTCCATGACGACCTGTCGGGCCGCGTCACCAGCGAGCTGCCAGTTGACCGGACCCCCGTCGCCTGGTGTCGCGAGCATCCGTTGCATCTGCTGGAGCATCGCGTGTAGCTGGGTCGGCTCGACCTCACCGATACCGGCGGAACGCAGCATGCTGGCGAGGGCCTGCGGGTCTTGGTCGGCCAGGCCGGACAACATGCGAGCGAACAGGTCGCCACTTGGGTCGGCGGAGTTCTCGGGTTGGTCGTCGGGTTGATCGTCAGACGGGTCGTCCGGACCGAAACCCATGGGGCGGTCGGCCATCCATCGCCTCCTGATCTGCCGTCATCCAGCGGTTATTCGCGCATGGTCGTGGGCTTCGCGGCACACACCTCGATCGGTGTCGCGCTGACGGCGTCTACCGTCGTGGAGACGATAACCAGGAAGGGGACCGATGAGTTCCGCCGCCGTCGGAGCCGGCAATGCCGGCTCCCGCCCGGTCGTCGCTGTCGTGGGCGCTGCCACCCCGGTCGGCGCGGCCGTGTGCCGAGCGCTGATAGGCGTGTGTCCTGGCCAGGTGGCGGACGTTGTCGCGGTGGACGATCGACGCGGCTCGGTCGACCTGCCGTGGCGGGTCGGTCCACTTGACGACCCGAGCGTGGTCGCGCGGTTGCGCGGGGCCGACGTCGTTGTCCACGCCTGTGCGGCCGAGGATCTGGGTGCCCTGCTGACCGAGTCCGCCGATGAGCGCCGGTCGCGGCTTGTGAGGTCCGCCCAGGCGGTGGCGACCGCAGCTGCCGCTGTTGGTGCCCGACGGCTGCTGGCGATCACGAGCGCGATGGTGCTCGGTGCGGCCCCGGACAACCCCGTGCCGTTACTGGACGACGCGTCACCGTCGGCGGTCTTGGGCGATGGTGTGGTGGGTGACCTGATAGAGGTTGAGAGGGTGTGGGCCAGGGTGCCGGGCAGTCATCCGGGTCTGGCGCTGACGGTGCTGCGTCCCGCGGCGTTGGTGGGCGAAGGCGTGGACACGGTGATGACCCGGCACTTCGAGGCGCCGCGGTTGTTGTACGTGCGGGACGCCGAGACCAGGTGGCAGTTCTGCCACGTCGACGACCTGGCGGCGGCCGTCGTTACCGCGGTCGTCACGGAGCTGACGGGGTCGTTGACCGTCGGGTGCGAGGGGTGGTTGAACCAGGACGACGTCGAGCGGTTGTCCGGGATGCGCAGGGTGGAGGTGCCAGTGTCCCTGGCGTTCAGCACCGCTCAACGGCTGCACCGGCTCGGCCTGTTGCCGACACCGGCCAGCGACCTGGCCTACGTCGTCCACCCGTGGGTGGTGTCCGCGAAGCGGCTCCAGGACGCCGGGTGGAGACCACGGCACGACAACGCGGATTGCCTGCGCCTGCTGTTGGGGCAGGTCCGCGGCCGGTACGCGGTGGCCGCTCGCCGGTTCGAGCACAAGGATGCCGCTCTGAGAGCGGCCGGCGCGGCCGTCGCGCTGGTGGGCACCGCTGCTGTGGTGCGTCGACGCCGACGGCGCACATGACAGACCTGAAGCCGCATTGACGGACCTGGAGCGCAGCAGGACGGCAGGCCGGAGCGCAGGCGGGCAGGATGATGAACGTGACGTCGCAGGAGGTGTCGATGGCTGTCGCTGAGATCCACCCACGTGTCCGACTGGCCGGGCTGCGGGACGCGCCGTTGTCGATCGACGAGGTCGTGTCGGCAGTGCTGAGTCCCAGCGTCGGCGGAGTCGTGGTGTTCATCGGAACGGTCCGCGATGTGGACCGCGCGGGCGGCCCCTTACGACAAGGGCCAGAGCACAAGCAGCAGCCGGAGCAGCGGGGGGCACGCCAGGAACACCCGCCCGATCGCGCCGTCGCGGCCTTGGACTACTCGGCACACCCCCGTGCCGAACTCGACCTGGCCCGGGTGGCCGCGCAGGTGGCTGACCGGCACGAGGTCGTGGCTCTCGCCGTCCTGCACCGGGTCGGAGCGCTGCAGGTGGGTGATGTGGCGGTGGCGCTCGCCGCGGGTGCACGTCACCGCCCGGCCGCGTTTGCTGCCGCACGGGACGTGATCGACACGTTGAAGGCGACCGTGCCGATCTGGAAGCACCAGCAATTCGTGGACGGCGGGACGGAGTGGGTGGGGTTGCCGTGAGCAAAGCCGTGAGCAAAAGCCGTGAGCAGAGGCGGTGAGCCGGCCCCGCCCGCGTCGCGTCCCTGCGCGATCGAGTTAGGCTTCTCCCACATCGAGCACCCAAGGGGGTGTGGCGCGGGTGTCCAGTGCGCCGTTCTGGGTTTGGCTGTTGCTGCCGGTGGTGGTCACGGTGGTCGTTCTGGTCCTGGCCGTAGCTCGGCACAGCCGGCGCTGGGCCCGCAACACCGATGCCATCGCCGACTACGCCCGATTCAGCGCTGCCATGGTGCGGGTGCGCGGCGGCCCTGCCCGCGGCCCGAACGTTCGAGACCCAGCGGCGGACTCCACGGAGGATCCCGCGCATCGACGATGAGCTACTCCGCGGAGCGGCGATGAGCGACGGCCGACATGAGCCGGTGATAGATCTACACGACCCGCCGCCAGATCCCTGGGGGGTGTCGCAGGTGCGCCCCAAACTGGGCCAGCGGGGCATGGTGATCCTGGTCACGGGTGCGCTGGCGATCGTCTTGGCAGCGGTGATGTCCATGCTGCCGGTGCCCTACGCGATCTACGGCCCGGGTCCGGCGACCGACGTGCTCGGGACGGTGGACGGCAAGCCGCTGATGACCGTCTCGGGCGCTCGAAGCTACCGCCCGACTGGGCGCGGCGCGCTGGAGATGACCACCGTGGAGGTCTTCGGCGGTCCGGGTTCCCGGGTGTCGTTGATGGACGCGCTCCGTGGCTGGGGGTCCCCAGACCACACCGTCGTGCCCCGCGATCTGGTGTTTCCGCCTGGCCAGACGGCGAGCCAGGTGTCCGCCGACAATGTGCGGGAGATGACCGACTCGCAGCAGCGCGCGACCGCTGCCGGGCTGCGCGAGGCCGGGCTGCAGGTGCCCGAGCGGGTGTCGATCGCTGGCGTCCAACCCGACGTCCCGGCGGCTGACGTGCTCCGGGTCGGGGATGTGATCACCGCGGTGAACGGTCGCCGGGTGCGCAACGTGGCCACCATCCAGTCCACGGTGTCGACGCTGGCCTCGGGTGCTCAGGTCCGGTTGACGGTGCGCCGAGCCGCTGAGGTGGTGCGGCCCTCGACGAGGACGACGACGGTGGATGGGCGGACGGTGCTCGGGGTGACCCTGCGATCCGCCTACGACTTCCCCGCGACTGTGCGGTTCGCCAACCAGGACGTCGGCGGGCCGAGCGCCGGCCTGATGTTCGCGCTGGGCATCTACGACCTGCTGACGCCCGGTGACCTGCCCGGCGGCCAGCGGGTCGCCGGCTCCGGCACGATCGACGGTGCTGGAGCGGTTGGACCGATCGGCGGTATTGCCCAGAAGATGATCGGGGCTCGGGCCGCGGGTGCCACGTGGTTCCTGGCTCCGGGCGACAACTGTGACGACGTGGTCGGCCAGGTACCCGACGGCTTGCGGGTGGTCCGGGTCGCCGGGTTGCACCAGGCGCGCCTGGCCGTCCAGGACATCGCGGCCGGCCGGGGAGCTGGCTTGCCCTCGTGCTCCGCCTCCCGGTGAGTTCGCGCGCGCCGGCTCTGCGTTCCACGTGGCGGGTCCATCTCCACGTCCAGGTCCATGTCCTGGTCATGTCCAGCTCCTGGGTTCCAGGACCTGGACGTGAATGACCCAGCTGGCACAGGTACGTTGACCCGGTGAGCTTCGATCTCCCGTGGGGGAACCGTCCTCGTGGTGAACGTCCGTCCGGTGATCGCCCGGTGGTGCCACGCCGTCGGCGCAGCCCGCTGGGCCTGACGATCGCGATCGTGGCCGGGGTCGTCGGCCTGGTCATCGTCGCGTCCCGGGTGTGGACCGATGTCCTGTGGTTCCAGTCGGTGGGGTTCGCCAGCGTCTGGACCGGGACGTTGGCGGCCAGGGCGCTGCTGTTCGTCGTCGCGGCGGTGGTGGTGGGTGTCGCGGTCGCGGTCAGCCTGTCCTTGGGTTACCGGATGCGTCCGGTGTACGCACCGGTCTCGCCGGAGCAGGCGAGCTTGGACCGGTACCGGGCGCAGGTTGAGCCGTTGCGACGGGTCGCCACGATCGTGCTGCCGGTGGTGGTCGGCTTGATCGCTGGCGGTGCCGCGTCGAGCCGCTGGCGGGTCTACCTGCTGTGGCAGCACCGCTCCTCGTTCGGCGTCCAAGACCCGCAGTTCGGCCTCGACGTCGGGTTTTTTGTTTTCACGCTGCCGTTCTTGCTGCTGGTGGTCAGCATCTTCACCGCTGCTGTGGTGGTGTCCGGCATCGCCGCGTTCGCGGTCCACTACCTGTACGGCGGGTTGCGGTTCACCGGCGGCGACCAGCGGACCACCACGGCCGCGCGGGTGCACCTGTCGATCCTGGTCGGTCTGTTCCTGCTGCTGCGCGGTGTCTCGTACTGGTTGGACCGCTACGAGCTCACCACCGCCCAGCATTCGCTGGCCCGGGACTTCACCGGGATGACCTACACCGACGTCAACGCGGTGTTGCCGGCGCGGATGTTCCTGGCCATCGCTTCGGTGGTGGTCGGTCTGTTGGTGATCGGTGCGATCTGGTTGCGGTCGTGGCGGTTGCCCGGTCTGGGTGCCGCCCTGCTGGTGATCTGCGCGGTGGTGGTCGGTGGGCTGTACCCGGCCGCGGTGCAGCGGTTCCAGGTCCGCCCGAGCGAGTCGTCGCGGGAGGCGCCGTACATCGCGCGAAATATCGCCGCGACCCGGGCGGCCTACGGGCTGGACCGGGTTCAGGTGCAGGAGTACGACGCCCGGACCACCGCGACGGCCAACCAGCTGCGCGACGACGCCGCCACCGTCCCTGGTATCCGGCTGCTGGATCCCACGGTGGTGTCGGATGCGTTCCGGCAGCTGGAGCAGGTACGTCAGTACTACCAGTTCCCGGAGGCGTTGGACGTCGACCGTTACACGATCGACGGTCGCTCCCGGGACACGGTGGTCGCGGTCCGCGAGCTCAACCAGGACGGCCTGGCGGATTCCCAGCGCACCTGGGTGAACGACCACACCACCTACACCCACGGGTTCGGTGTGGTCGCCGCGTACGGCAACCAGCGGGAGAGTGACGGCAAGCCCCGCTTCTACGAGGGCAACATCCCGCCGACCGGGTCGCTCGGCGAGTACGAGCCGCGTATTTACTTCGGCGAGAACTCACCGTCGTACTCCATCGTGGGGGCGCCGCCGGGAACCCCGCCGGTGGAGCTGGACTATCCGGACACCAGTGAGACCGGCCAGCGCAACAACACCTACAGCGGCCGGGGCGGGGTCGAGATTGGCTCGTTCGCGCGGCGGCTCGCCTACGCGATCTCGTTGCAGGAGTACAACATCATGTTGTCGGACCGGGTGAACGAACGTTCCCGGATCCTGAACATCCGCAGCCCACGGGACCGGGTGCAGAAGGCCGCCCCGTGGTTGACCGTGGACGGGGATGCCTATCCGTCAGTGGTGGACGGGCGGGTGCAGTGGATCCTGGACGGCTACACCACATCGGCGCAGTACCCGAACTCCCAGCTCGCCGAGCTCGGCGCGGTGACCCAGGACTCGGTCACCCAGGGCTCCGCCAACGTGCGGGCGCTGCCGAACAACCAGGTCAACTACATCCGCAACTCGGTGAAGGCGACCGTCGACGCGTACGACGGCACGGTGACCCTGTACGCCTGGGACGACCAGGACCCGGTGCTGCGGACCTGGATGAAGGCGTTCCCCGGCACGGTGCAGCCGTTGTCCCGGATCTCCGCGGACCTGATGTCCCACTTGCGCTACCCGGAGGATCTGTTCAAGGTCCAGCGGTCCTTGCTCGCTCGTTACCACGTCACCAACCCCGGGTCGTTCTACGGCGGTCAGGACTTCTGGCGGGTACCGGATGACCCGACCAGGTCGAGCGAGGTCGACCAGCCGCCGTACTACCTGACCTTGAAGATGCCCGGCCAGGACGACGCCCAGTACTCGCTGACGTCCACGTTCATCCCGAGCGGCTCCGGCACCCGCAACGTGCTGACCGCGTTCGCGGCGGTGGACTCCAACGCGGGGAACCAGGCGGGTCGCAAGCGTTCCGAGTACGGCACCCTGCGGGTGTTGGCGCTGCCCAAGGACACCGTGGTGTCCGGCCCAGGTCAGGTGCAGAACAACTTCAACGCCAACCCGGACGTCTCGCAGGATCTCAACCTGCTGCGTCAGGGCAACTCCCGGGTGCAGCCAGGCAACTTGCTCACGCTGCCGGTGGGCGGCGGGCTGCTGTACGTGCAGCCGGTGTACGTCCGGGGCGCGGGCGCGACGTCGTACCCGCTGCTGCAGAAGGTCCTGGTGAGCTTCGGCGACCGGATCGGCTTCGCCGACACCCTGGACGAGGCGCTGGACCAGGTGTTTGGCGGCAACTCGGGAACCTCTGCTGGCGATGCCGGTGCCGATGGCCAGGGCGGTGACAAGCCTGACGACGGGGCTACCGGCGGTGGCACTACCGGCGGCGAGGAGCAGACACCTCAGGAGCAGCTGCGGACCGCGCTGGCAGACGCGCAGCGGGCTATTCAGGAGGGTCAGCGCGCGTTGGCCAAGCAGGACTTCGCGGCGTACGGCCGGGCGCAGGCTCAGTTGAAAACAGCCTTGCAGCGCGCGGTCGACGCCGAGGCCGAGGTGCAGCGCCAGGGTGGTGCTGCCAGCCCGACGACCCCGGCCACACCTGGTCCGACGACCCCGGCCACACCCGGCCCGACCACTCCGGGTGCTGCCACCCCCAGCCCTGCCGCCTTCGCTTCACCCAGATGAGTAGCACCGGTTTGCCGGGCCGTCTGGGTGTGGCGTACCCTGAAGACACGACGCGGGGTGGAGCAGCTCGGTAGCTCGCTGGGCTCATAACCCAGAGGTCGCAGGTTCAAATCCTGCCCCCGCTACCAGAAGTAAGTTCAGAGGCCCTGTCCGGTTCGCCGGGCGGGGCCTCTGACATGAAGGTGGGAGCGGTTTGGTCACGACCCGGGCCTGGGTCGGGTCAGATGCTGATGATCAGGCCAGGTCCCGTGAGTGCTGATAGAACGAAGCATGACTATCGACGCACTCGAACCGCACCCGCTCGTCCGCTTGCTCGGCAAGCCGGCCGCCGACTTCACGGCAGGGGATCTCGTCCGGGCCGTCGAGCAGCTGGAGATCCGGCAGGTCAATCTGCGCTACGTGGGAGGCGACGGCAGGCTCAAGACCCTGGCCTTTCCAGTCAACTCGCGCGACCACCTGCTCGAGGTGTTGACGCGTGGCGAGCGGGTCGACGGCTCCAGCGTCTTCGCCTCGACCAACACCGACGCCAGCGACGTCTACATCGTGCCGCGCCACCGGACGGCTTTTCTCAACCCCTTCGGAGAGCGGCCTTCGCTCGACCTGCTGTGCTCGTTCTACGAGGAGGACGGGGAGCCGCTGTCCTACGCGCGCGAGCAGATCGTCAGGCGTGCAGCCGCCGCGCTGAACGAGGAGACGGGGATGACCCTCGAGGCCCTCGGCGAGTTGGAGTACTACCTCGTCGACGAGGCCGAGCGCATCTATCCCGTCGAGGAGGAGAGCGGCTACCAGGAGTCGGCGCCGTTCTCGAAGGGCCAGCAGGTCCGCGAGCAGGTGCTCGGACACCTCTCCGCGATGGGCGTCGCGGTGAAGTACGTCCACGGCGAGGTCGGCAACATCCTCGAAGGCGACCGACAATTCGTGCAGCACGAGATCGAGTTCCAGCCCGCGCCCGTCGAGCAGGCCGCCGACAACCTCGTCCTGGCCAAGTGGGTGGTGCGCGAGGTCGCCTACGCGCACAGCCTGGAGGCCACGTTCGCTCCCTCGGTGAGCGGCCAAGGCGCGGGCAACGGCCTGCACGTCCACAGCCGGCTGGTACGAGACGGGGCCAGCGTCATCGTCGGCGAGGACGGCATCAACGACACCGGGCGTCGCCTGATCGCCGGATACCTCTCGGCGGCCAAGGCGCTCACGGCCTTCGGCAACACCGTCCCGACGTCCTACTTGCGGTTCACCGACGGCGACGAGTCACCCGAGGGGATCTGCTGGGGCGAGCGCGACCGCACCGGGCTGGTCCGCGTGCCGCTCGCCTGGAGTGGCGATGTGCTGCCCGCCATGGTCGCGCACGCCAATCCTGGCAGCCCTGATGGCGCAGGCCCGATCGCCGAGCCGGCGATAGCTCCGCAGACGATCGAGCTCCGGCTCAGTGACGGCTCCGCCGACGTACATCTGCTCCTGGCCGGGATGGCGATGGCGGCTCGCCGGGGACTCACCGACCCGGACGCCCTCGACGTGGCCGAGCGGCTGAACACGGCCGACCACGACGACTTCGAACGACTTCCGGTCTCGTGCGCCGAGTCGGCCGACCGGCTGGAGGCGGACCGCGACGTCTTCGAGGCCGATGGCGTCTTCCCCAGCCTCTTGATCGACGCCGTGCTCTCCCAGCTGCGGGCGCACGACGACGCGAAGCTCCTCACGACGCTCGCCAAGGACGACGATGCGCGCGACGAGCTGGTCCGCAAACACTGGCACGTGGGCTGAGTTAGCCGCTCAGCCCCGTCTCGGCAGGTAAAAGCAGGGAGCACCCTGGGTGCGTGCGTGCGTACCCTGATCGGGTGAATTCTCTAGACCCCGCGCTGTCCCAGTCCTCGGGCTCCCCGGCGAGTGTGCCGTCGTTGGCGCAGCTGCACGCGCTCGGCGCTGCCCAGCAGCCGACGTATCCAGACCGGGCGGCCGTCGATGCGACCGTGCGGCGGCTGCGGACGATGCCGCCGCTGGTGTTCGCGGGCGAGTGCGACGACCTCAAGGGCAAGCTCGCCCAGGTCGCCCGCGGGGAGGCGTTCGTCCTGCAGGGCGGCGACTGCGCGGAGACCTTCGCGGGCATCACGGCCGACAACGTGCGCGCCAAGCTTCGGGTGTTGCTGCAGATGGCGGTGGTGCTGACCTACGCGGCGTCGGTGCCGGTGGTGAAGCTCGGCCGGCTCGCCGGGCAGTACGCCAAGCCGCGCAGCAGCGACACCGAGACCCGGTCCACACCCGAGGGGGAGATCACCCTGCCGGCGTACCGCGGTGACGCCGTCAACGGCTACGACTTCACGGCCGATGCGCGGGTGCCCGACCCGCAGCGGCTGGTCGAGGTCTACCACTCCTCGGCCGCGACGCTGAACCTGGTTCGCGCTTTCGTCCACGGCGGTTACGCCGACCTGCGGCAGGTCCACACCTGGAACACCGACTTCGTGAACGGCTCGCCGCTGGGTGCCAGGTACGAGGCGTTGGCGAGCGAGATCGACCGGGCGCTCACGTTCATGAAGGCGGTCGGCGTCACCTCCAACGAGCTCGGCAGGGTCGACTTCTACTCCTCCCACGAGGCGTTGATCCTGGAGTACGAGCACTCCCTGACCCGGATCGACAACCGCACCAACCTCCCGTACGACGTGTCCGGGCACTTCGTCTGGATCGGGGAGCGCACCCGTCAGCTCGACGGGGCGCACCTGGAGCTCGCGTCGCACATCCAGAACCCGATCGGGGTGAAGCTCGGCCCCTCCACCACCCCGGACGACGTGCTGGCGTACGCCGCCAAGCTCAACCCCCGCAACGAGCCCGGCCGGCTCACCTTCATCACCCGGTTCGGCGCCGGGAAGATCCGCGACGGCCTGCCCCCGCTGATCGAGAAGGCCGCCGCCGAAGGTCTGGCCATGGCCTGGATCTGCGACCCGATGCACGGCAACGGTTTCACCACGCCCTCCGGCCATAAGACCCGGCGCTTCGACGACGTGCTGGAGGAGGTCCGGGGCTTCTTCGACGTCCACCGCGCCCTCGGCACCTGGCCGGGCGGGTTGCACGTCGAGCTCACCGGCGACAACGTCACCGAGTGCCTCGGCGGCGGCGAGGAGCTGTCCGACGCCGACCTCGCCACCCGGTACGAGTCGGTCTGCGACCCGCGGCTCAAC
This sequence comes from Angustibacter sp., assembly GCA_051657715.1. Classification (GTDB taxonomy): domain Bacteria; phylum Actinomycetota; class Actinomycetes; order Actinomycetales; family Angustibacteraceae; genus JBOFBH01. The sequence continues at coordinate 55,496 of JBOFLF010000004.1, forward strand.
CGGGTCCAGTCGCTGGAGATGGCCTTTCTGGTCGCGCAGATGCTCCGGCAGGTCTAGGTACCCGACCTTCTCCACGCCCGCTCACCGACCGTCGCGCGTGGGTGCGTCACCGGGCGGCGATGTCTCAGCTGATTCATGTACTGAAAGTGATGCGTTTGTGACTGGGTGAATTCGGCATCCTGAGGTTGTCGCTGCAAGATGGAGACAGCAAAAGATGCGGGTCAGGGTGGCGATGAGCCTCATCGGGACCACGGCAGGGGGAGTCGAAGGTGAGTGCACTGGACGACGAGCTCCCGCTGCGGCATCCGTCGCTCGACTCGATCGTGCTCCGCCCGGCCGCCTCCGGTGCGGTGGTGGACCTGCGGGAGATCGCCTGGTTCGATCCGGTGCATCTGGTCTCGGTGGCCGCGTTGTGCTACGAGCTCGCCGACATCCCCGGCGGCCTGCGGGTGCTGGCGCCGCTGGCGCCGCAGGTCGCTCGGTACGCAGGTCGGCTTCGGCTCGGCGCCGTCCTGGATGACCTGAGTGTCCAGCACGACCTCCCCGCGGTGGACGCCCGCCCGTTGCCCGATCAACTGCTCGAGTTGTCGCTGGTCGACCAGCCGCACCGGGTGCAGCAGTTGGCCGCGCTCGTGCGGGGCAGCGTCGTCGATCGAGACCCGGTGCTTGCCGACGCGTTGTTCGACTGCCTGGGCGAGCTGGGCGACAACGTCGAGCAGCACTCCGGGACCGCCGGATTCGCGGCGGCCCAGACGCTGGGCGGGCGAGGCGTCATCCGGTTCGCGGTGGCCGATGCCGGTGTCGGGCTGCTCGGCACCCTGCGATCTCGCGGGGCGAGCAACGACGAGCAGGCGACCCGGATGGCGCTGTCCGGCATCAGCAGTCGTCCCGGCGCCCTTGGCGGCTGGGGGTTGCCGCACGTCGTGGACCTGGTGAGCCGGCTCGGGGGTTCGATGTTCGTGGCCAGCGGCGAGGTGTCCGCGGTCGCGACGACCCACGCCATCCGGATCGTGCACGGGTCAACGTTCGGTGGAACGGTGCTGGAGGGAAGCATTCCGCTGATCCAGGATGTTCGTTCGCCTTCGACGGCTGCCGTCACCCTGAGTACCATCAAGGTGCTGAGGTGATCCGGCGCCCGGAGCGGAGGACCGAGATGCTGACATTGGTGCTGCCCAGCCTGGTAGCCGGTCGTGACCTTGCCGATCAATTCGTCGACCGACTGGCCGGGGACCTCCACGATCAAGTGGTCACGGTCGACGCGCGCCGACTGACCCGAGGAACGCCGTCCTTCGCCGCTCAACTGACCCAGCGGCTGCTGGACGGAGGGGCTCAGCGGATGGTGCTGCGGGGGGCACCCCACACGTTCGGCACTCAGGTCCGCCGGGCTGCGCGGGAGCTGCACGCCGCCGACCGGTTGGTGGTCGAAGCCCCGTCGCAGTACTCAGCCACAGCCTGAGCCCGGGAGAACCGCGCGCCCTTCCTGCATGAGCGAGGTGCGCCACGCAGCAGGTAGTAACCCTATCTGACGGGCGGTGCCGACGAGCGCAGGGCGAGGTCACCGCTCGCTGTAGGAGGCAAAGCAGTGGCCTCACACGAGCAATTCAAAAGCGGGTACGCGCCCGAATGGCCAAGACCGGCGAGCGGTACGCCGCCGCCCGGCGAGTTCTGGTGGAGCGCTCCAGATCCACCAAGGTGTGGGCGGCTGAGTCCGAGATGAGCGACGAAGCGATCACCAGTCGCACGGGTCGCGGATGGAACGACTGGTGCGACCTGATCGACGCGTGGCCGGACGACGCCGACTGCGAGGAATTACTCGGGACGCCGAGTGCCTTGCGCTTCAAGAGCACGGCCAAGTCGCTCAAAGTGCGGCACTAGCTGTCCGTCAGCGCCTGCCCGAGCGCGCCGTTCATGCGGTGCCACGCGTCCGCTTCGTCGGCGGCCGAGACCTCGTCCGGGCTGATGAACCGGGACATCGCCGCCTCCCGCCACCCGACCACGGCCTCCCGGACCTGATCCGACCGCACCCGGGTGAGGCAGACGTCCAGCAGGCTGTCGGCATCGTCCTTCGCTGACTCCACGGTCGGCGGCACCGACGGGGCGAACGTGATCTGCGGCTCGCTGGCGTGTACGTCGTCCTCCAGCGCGCGACCGTAGTCCCGAAGCCGTCCGCGTAGGTGAAGGGCGGCGTCTTGGACGTCCATCAGCGTCCGCCGGTAGCGCTCCGAGGAGCGAATTCGGCTCTCCCGCCACCAGATCAGCACTTGGCCAAGGATCACCCCGGTGACCGCGACCGCGGCGGTGATGATCGCCGCCGCGACCTCGGGACCCAGCTCCACGGTCACGGGGTCGGCCGCCGGCCACGGCACGGCCGTCCGCGGACCAGTCAGCCCCGTGGTCAGCACCGCTCCGGTGATCAGCACTGGTCCTGTGATGAGTGTGGTCAGCACCGCGTCATCCTGATCTCAACGCCTCGGGTGGTCAGCCACGCATCCGGGCCAGCACGTCGTCATGGAGCAGGCCGTTCGTGCTGACCGCGTTGCCGCCCCACGGGCCGGCCGCGCCGTCCAGGCTGGTGAACCGGCCGCCCGCCTCGATGATCACCGGCGCCAGAGCTGCCATGTCATGGAGCGCCAGGTCGGGCTCACAGGCGATGTCCACCGCGCCCTCAGCGACCAGAACGTGCGACCAGAAGTCGCCGTAGGCCCGCGTCCGCCAGCAGGAACCGGCCAGCTCCAGGAACTGGTTGAGCAGTCCGCGCTCCCGCCAGCCGCTGAGGCTGGAGTACGACAGCGATGCGTCCGAGATCCGGGTCACCCGGGATACTCGCAGCCGGGACGCACGGTCGAGGCTGCGACCGCTCCAGGCCCCCGAGCCGGTGGCGGCCCACCACCGTCGTTGCAGGGCGGGAGCCGAGACTAGGCCGAGGACCGGCTGATCTGCGTCCACCAGGGCGATCAAGGTGGCCCACACAGGAACACCGCGGACGAAGTTCTTGGTGCCGTCGATCGGATCGATCACCCATCGTCGCGGTCCGTGGCCGGTGGCCGCCAGCTCCTCGCCCACGACCGCGTCCCGGGGGCGGGTGCGCTTGAGCTGGCTCCGGATCAGCTCCTCAGCCTGCAGGTCGACGTCGGTGACTGGAGTGAGGTCCGGTTTGGTGTCGACGGCGAGCGTCCCGGACCGGAAGCGGTCCATGGTCAACGCGTCGACCTGGTCGGCGATGACGTGTGCCAGTCGCAGGTCGTCGTCGTAGCTCACCACGTTGGCAACCTACCGCGATGGTGTCGTCCGGTCGCGAAGGCCGGCGGCGCCCCGAATGTCGCGTTGCCCCGTCGGTCATGGGAGCGCGCAGTCGGTCATGGCGGAGCGAGCCGTTTGACAGGCAGGAGCGAGCCGTCCGAGCTGGCCTGCGGGGATGAGGCCTGACGGCCCTGCCTGACCCGCTCCATGCGTGGAAGCGTAGTGAGGTGAGGTCGAACGAGGTCGTATCGGATACCAACGAGGTCGTATCGGATAGCGCGGTTCGCGCAGCGATGGACTACGTGGCCCGACGAGGTGGTCACGGTCGCCTGACCGACGTGGGTGAGGCGACCGCCTCAGCGATGGCACTGGTAGCCCTCGACCGGGCAGCCGTGGCGACCCGTGGCACCGGAGTCGGCACGCTGGTCGAGTCGCTGTGCGCCGTGACCACCATCCAGCTGGCCGGTGGTGATGATGCCGGCGCGAGCGCGTCGGCCGGCGAGTGCGCGGACCTGGTCCGGCCCTCTCCCGTCGACGCGGTGCCGGACAGGCTGTGGCCATCCTTGACGGAGCTGTTCGCGCGGATCGCTGAGCGGCAACACGGTCAGGACGTACCGGCCGCGATCGCCAGCCAGGCTCTGAGCGTCGAGCTGCGCCGGCGGGCACCGGTGCATTGTCAGGTGCCCGGCCGGCCCCTCCTCGCCGACCTGCTGCACCGGCTGTCGGTGCTCCAGTTGCTGAACCAGGATCCGGCTGCCGCGGCGGCGACCGCGGCGGAGGTGGTCGACGTCGGTCGTCGGACGATCGCTGGCCGGCCGGAAGGGTCCCTCGCCGATCTCGCCGATCTCGCCGATCACCTGGGCCACCTGTCCGCCGCCAGCGGCGGCGCAGGCGACCGGGAGACGGCTCGTGCAGCCGCCGCCGAGGAGGCCGACATCCGCCGCCGGCTCCTCGTGGCTGGACACGACGACCAGCTGGCCCCGCTCATCGATTCCTTGATGCTGCTGTCCGCTGAGCGCCGGTGGGTGCACCAGCAGGCCACGGCGGCGGCGACAGGGGCTGCGGTCGAACGTGTGGCGGAGCCTCGGAGGCGGGGGCCGCGGACAACCACGACAGGACCGGTGCCGCGCGGTCCGGTGCGCCGGACGTCCGTCGTTGGATAGCCGCGGCGGAGCCCACGCAGATCGCTCGCGCGGAGCAGGTGGTGACCGACTCCGAGCGCACCGTCGGACCGGAGCATCCCGACACCGTGGCCGCCAAGAAGGACCTCGCTCGTTCGTATCGGCTGGCGGGACGACACAATGAGGCGACCGCTCTGGAGGAGCAGGTCGCGGGCCGCGCGCGAGCCCAGGCTCACTCCGGAGCAGGCCCTGGCTGCGTGCGAGAGCAGCCTGGGGGCCGAGCACCGCGACACCCTGATCGCCAGGCAGAACCTCGCCGACGCACACCGACGGGCCGGGCGGACGGGTGACGCGATCCCGTTGCAGGAGCAGCTGGTGGCCAGCTATGAGCGGAACCTGGGCGCGGATCACCCCGAGACCCTGACGGCTCGACGCGGCCTCGCCGGGTCGTATCGGTCGGTGGGGCGCGACGATGAGGCGGTCGTGCTGGAAAAGCAGGTGGCGGCCGGGCAGGTGCGGCTGCTGGGGGCCGAACCCGCGGACTCCTTGGAGGTGAAGGGCCACCTCGCTCTCGCGTACCAGGAGACGAACCAGCTCCTTGAGGCGATCACCCATCACGAGCTCGTGGTGGCCGAGTCGCAGCGGGCGCTGGGCGCCGACCACCCGGTCACGGTGGAGGCGAGAAACAACCTCGCCGTCCTCGTCAGGTAGCTGCTCGGTTGGTGCGGCCTGTGGGTGCCGCCTCAGCTGTGTGATGACGGGCTGGTCGCCCGACCAGCCCGTGGGCGGCGGGCGTCGATCGCTTCAGGCAACCCGACTTCGTCAGCAGGTGCAGGTGCAGGTGGCTCAGGTGTCGGTGCCGCGAGAGTGCATCAGCCGGCGCAACGACTCCAGCCGAGCAGGACCGGCCGAACCGGCACCCTCGTCCTCGACCCAGCGGTCGAGGGCGCAGTCCGGCTCATCGTGGGTGCACCCTCGCGGGCAGTCCGCGGCGCCCGCGGCCAGGTCCGGGAAGGCGATGAGCAGGTGCCGCGGGTCGACGTGCGCGAGGCCGAACGACCGCACCCCAGGGGTGTCCACGACCCAGGTGGGCTGCTCCGCGCCGCTCCCGGTGACCCGCAGGGCCACCGCCGACGTCGACGTGTGCCGCCCGCGGCCGGTGACCGCGTTGACCGCGCCGGTGGACCGCTCCGCATCTGGCACCAACGCATTGACCAAAGTCGACTTTCCGACACCGGAGTGCCCGACGAGCACGCTGCGCCGCCCGGCGAGGGCAGTGAGCACCTCTGACAGGCCGTCCAGCGTCCCGTCCGGGCGACGCCGGGTCACCACGGTCGGGAGCTGCAGGGGGGCGTAGTCGCGGAGGAAGGCCGCAGGGTCGGCCAGGTCGGCCTTGGTCATCACCAGCAGCGGTGTCAGGCCACCGTCATAGGCGGCGACGAGGCAGCGGTCGACCATCCGCGGGCGTGGCTGAGGTTCCGCGACGGCCGTCACCACGACCAGCTGGTCGGCGTTGGCCACCACGATCCGTTCGGCCGGATCGGTGTCATCGGCGGTCCGGCGCAACACCGTCCGCCGGGGTCGCACCCGAACCAGCCGGGCGAGCGTGTCCGGACCGCCGCTGAGGTCGCCGACCAGATCCACCTCGTCGCCGACCACCACCGCTCGCCGGCCAAGCTCTCGCGCTCGTACCGCGATCACCCTCGTCGACGGGACGGTCTCGTATGACGGATCGGCGTTCATCTCGACCGTGTAGCGGCCTCGATCCACCGCCACCACCAGGCCAGATCGGGCGTCCACGTGCTGCGGCCGGTCCTTCGAGCGTGGTCTGCTGCCGCGTCGGGACGGTCGCACCCGCGCGTCGCTCTCGTCGTACCGGCCGGCGTACCGATCGTCGTACCTGGACGCGTGGTCGGCGGTCCGGCGGTGAGGGTCCCGGGGGGTCATGGCGGCACACTCAGCACGTCGTCGATCCGGCCAGCAACCGACGCCATCGTTCCGTGAAGTCGGGCAGCGTCTTGCCGGTGGTTGCCACGTCCTGGACGACCAGGTCGTCCACGGCGAGCCCGATGACTGCTGCGGCGGTGGCCATCCGGTGGTCGGCGTAGGTGTGGAACCGGCCACCGTGCAGCCGAGCGGGGTGGATCCGCAGTCCGTCTTCGGTCTCGGCGACATTGCCGCCCAACCGGGTCAGCTCGGTGCGCAGCGCGGCCAGCCTGTCGGTCTCATGACCCCGCAGGTGCGCGATCCCGCGCAGCCGGGACGGGGAGTCGGCCAGCGCGGCCAACGCGGCGACCACCGGGGTGAGCTCGCCGACGTCGCGCAGGTCCACGTCGATCCCCTCGATGCCGTCGCCACCGGTGACCGTGAGGCCGTCGTCGTCCAGTCGGACGTCCGCCCCCATCGCGTCGAAGATGTCCCGGATGCCGTCTCCCGCCTGGGTGGTGGATGTCGGCCAGTCCGGTACCCGCACCTGACCACCGCTGACCAGGGCCGCGGCCAGGAACGGTGCCGCGTTCGACAGGTCCGGCTCGACCTCCAGGTCGAACGCCCCGATCGGCCCCGGCCGTACCAGCCAGGTGTTCGGCCCGCCCGTGCCCGTGCCGTCGCTGACGTCACCGACCGTGGAGGCACCCAGGTCGCCAGCCACGTCGACGTCCACGCCGAGGTCGCGCAGCAGCGTGACCGTCATGGTGAGGTGCGGCTGGCTCGGCACCGGTGGTCCGACGTGGTGCACCGTGACACCCCGCTGATAGCGGGCACCAGCCAGCAGCAGTCCGGAGACGAACTGGCTGGACGCCGATGCGTCCAGGGTCACCTCGCCCCCCGGCACGGTGCCGCCGCGGCCGAACACGGTGAACGGCAGCGTCCCGCGGTTCTCATCCTGGATCGGCACGCCGAGGTCGCGCAACGCCTGGAGCACCGGAGCCATGGGGCGTTGGCGGGCCGCGGGGTCGCCGTCCAGCCGGACCTCGCCGTCCGCGAGGGCGGCCACCGGCGGCACGAAGCGCATGACGGTGCCGGCCAGGCCGGCGTCCAGCTCGACCCCACCGCGCAGTGATCCGGGGTGCACCACCCAGTCCGTTGGCTCTGCGGCCAGGTGGTCGCCGGTCCGGTGGACCGCGGTGTCGTCGGTCGGCGCGGCGTCCTGGATGTCGCAGCCCAGCGTGCGCAAGGCCGCCGCCATCAGCACGGTGTCTCGCGATCGCAGCGGTCGGCGCAACCGGGAGGGACCCGCGGCCAACGCGCCCAGCACCAGGAGCCGGTTGGTCAGGGACTTGCTGCCTGGTATCGCCACCACGGCCGCGACCGGTCCCAGCGCCCGCGGCGCGGCCCAGTCACCTGGCTCCAGGAGCGGTGCTGGAGCGGTCGGGCGTTGGCGGGCAGGGTCGGTGTCGTCGGTCATGGAACCAGTCTTCCTGTACAGCACCGGTGCCGTCACATGAGTAAGCGGGTGCACGGCGCTCCAGTAGCTCTGTGGACGCCCCGACACCCCCCGAGCTGGTGGGACGCCCGGCCTGGCACGCTGCTTTGCCATGTGCGGTCGGTACACGGTCAACGCCCGGGCCGACGACCTGATGGCGGACTTCGAGGTCGAGCTGGACGGTTCCGACGGCCAGCAATGGCGTCGGTACAACGTGGCACCCACGGATGAGGTGCCCATCGTGGTGCAACGCCCGCGGCGGGGTGAGCCGCAGGCCGCGCCGATCCGGCAGCTGCGAGCGGTGCGGTGGGGACTGGTGCCCTCATGGGCGAAGGATTCGCGTCAGGGTGGCCGGTTGATCAACGCGCGCGCCGAGTCGCTGCTGACCGCGGCGCCGCTGCGCCGGGCGGCGGTCGCACGGCGCTGCCTGGTTCCGGCCGACGGGTGGTACGAGTGGCAGAGCAGTCCAACCGCCACGGACGTCCGTGGCCGCCCGCGCAAGCATCCCTTTTTGGTCGTTGCCGCGGACGGCCAGCGGCTGGCCTTCGCCGGGGTGTACGAGTTCTGGCGCGATCCGCACGCCGCCGGCAACCAGGACGCCCCGGCCCCCGGAGGCACGAGTTCCGCCTGGCTGGTCACCTGCGCCATCGTCACGACCGTCGCCGAACCTGGCCTGGACCGGCTGCATCCGCGGATGCCGGTGGTGCTGCCGAGCGAGCGGTGGCAGTTCTGGCTGGATCCGGGCACCTCGACACCGGAGCGGATCATCGCGGCGCTGGGGCCGGTAGCCGCTGGCCGGTTCCAGGCCTCTCCGGTGTCGCGTCGGGTCGGCGACGTTCGTAACGACGATCCCTCCCTGGTGGAGCCGGCGCTCCCCAGCGAGCTGGACGGCGTGGTCGACCCGCAGACTGGTGAAGTCTTGGGTGAGCGATGACCGCCTCGCTGGCCGGCCCGCCACGTCGTGGCCGGGGCCAGTCTGACACCGAGGCGGATCGCAGCTGGCGGGTCGTGGACATACCGACTCCCGTCGGCCTGGCTCGGGTGCATCTGGATCCGCCGACTGCCGGATCGCCGACTGCCGGATCGGCGACTGCCGTGGTTCCGACCGGTGGTGCCACCGGCACGCTGGTGCTCGGGCACGGCGCCGGTGGCGGGGTGGCTGCCCCCGACCTCATGGTGGCCCGGCAGGTGGCCATGGCGAGCGGCTGGGCGGTGGCCCGGGTGGAGCAACCGTGGCGAGTGGCCGGCCGTCGAGTCGCGGCCCCGCCTGCGCGGTTGGACATGGCCTGGGCGGCGGTCCTCGCCAGCCCCCAGGTGGTCCGGTTCGTGGAGTCCTCGACTGGTCCTCTGGTCGTCGGTGGGCGGAGCGCGGGGGCCCGGGTCGCGTGTCGGATGGCCGAGCTCCCACCTGCGGCGGCAGTTCTCGCGCTGGCGTTCCCCCTGCACCCTCCGGGTCGACCGGACCGCAGTCGCGCCGCTGAGCTCGCGGCTGCTCTCGGCAGCGGTCGGTCGGTCGTCGTCGTGCAAGGCGATCGGGATCCGTTCGGCACTCCGCAGGAGGTCACCGCGGCCGTTCCCGGCGTCCTGGTGCGCCCGGTGCCCGGCGCCCATGCGCTGGACGCCGATCTGGCCGCGGTAGGGCGCGCCGTTCGGCAGGTGCTCCACTGCGTACCGCTCACCTGAGGAAGGCCATCGGGGGTGCTGACGGGAGTCCGGTCGTGAGGAGGGCCGTCCTTTGGGCGGACGCATCCTGGAATGACGACTGCCCGAGAGGTGTTCCGACCGCGTGAGTATCGACACCATGGTGGCCGTGCCAGACCGGGCGAGGCCTGCCGCCATGCCTCATCGACTGTCAGTCCGAGCTGCGACCGCCGGGACGGCCAGCCAGCCTCCGGGCCTCGCGGACCGCGACCTCGCCAGCCGTGGAGGTGCTGACCACGACCGTGCTAGTGATGCCGGCGGGCTGACCACCGGGCAACGGGGTGGTCGTGCTGCGACAGGTCAACGTCTGTCCTCGCGGGTATCCTGGGCTGCGATGACCAACACCACAGGGCTCCCAGACGCCTCGGGGGATCCGGAGCGCGCGGACCTGATAGGCCAATCCACGGTTCGCGCGCCCGACTCGGAGACAGATGACGAGCGACGGGTTCGGTTCGAGCGAGAGGCCTTGCAGTACCTCGACCAGCTGTACTCTGCGGCATTGCGGATGACCCGCAACCGCAGCGATGCCGAGGATCTCGTTCAAGAGACATTCGCGAAGGGGTTCGCGGCATTCCACCAGTACCGCCCGGGCACCAACTTGAAGGCGTGGTTATACCGGATTCTCACCAACACGTATATCAACCTCTACCGCAAGCGACAGCGAGAACCCCAGCAGTCAGACGCTGAGACCGTCGAGGACTACCAGCTGGCTCGCGCGGAGTCGCACACCTCGACGGGTTTGCGCTCGGCAGAGGCCGAAGCGCTCGACCACCTTCCTGACAGCGACGTCAAGGAGGCATTGCAGCGCATCCCGGAGGACTTCCGGATGGCGGTCTATTACGCGGATGTCGAGGGTTTCGCTTACAAGGAGATCGCGGAGATCATGGGCACGCCAATCGGTACGGTGATGTCCCGCCTGCACCGCGGTCGGCGGCAGCTACGCGATCTTCTGGCCGATTACGCCCGGGACCGCGGGCTGGTGGGTGCGGTTGCGAGCCCCGACGGGGGCGCGTGATGAGTTGTGGAGATCCACACGAGACCGACTGCGGTGAGGTGCTCGACCGGATCTACGAGTATTTGGACCGCGAGCTGACCGAGGCTGATTACGGCAAGATCCGCCAGCACCTCCATGAGTGCGGTCCATGCCTGCGTGAGCACGACTTGGACGTCGCACTGAAGACCTTGGTCCGGCGATGCTGTCAGAGTGATGTCGCCCCCGACGAACTGCGATTACGAATTCTCGCTCGGATTACCAAGGTCCGAGTGGAGCAAGCGGTGATTGAGCACGACGGCTGACGCGGTTGGCCTAGGTGTTCGGTTTCTTGCCGTGGTTTGCGGGCTTTCCCTTGCGGCTACGACGTTTACGGGCGCGCTTGCTCATGAGTCCTCACGGGGTCGGTGTGTTTGATCTGCAGCCATCATGCCACCCAGGGCTACACTGCCATCCGTCGGCCGCCTGTTTCATCCAAAGGCGGGACGTTCACCGGACGGGAGATTTATCATGAAGATCATTGTTGCGTCCCTAGAGAAGCTGCTTGGACCGGGCAAGGCCCTCGGCTGGCCCAGCTAATACCGAGCCAGCTTTGGGCTGGCGCTGGGCGACCGGTATCGCCCTGAGGTAAGGATCATGGTGAGGCGCGACATCGGGGTGCGGTTTTACATCCTCGTCACCGCTGTCGTGGCGTTGGCTGTCCTCGTGGCATCGTGGCGGGAGCTGCCGCCACGGGACGCCATCACCGTAGCGGTGCTATGCCTTTTGGGGTATCTCAGCGAGCGGCAGGTTGTCAGGCTCTTCTCCCAACGGGTCACGCTGTCGACGACAGCGATCGTTCAGCTTGCGACGGCGGCTATCGCGGGTCCTGCAGCAGCGATGGTCGTCGGGATCGCCGCCGCGCTGGCGTTGCTGTCCCGGCCGCGCCGCAACTGGTTGTTCAACGCGGGTCTGTATGCGGTCGGCGGCGCCAGCGCCGGCACCGCGTACCTTCTCGCCGGTGGGGTTGTCGGCGCTGACGGCTTGTCAGTCCCCGCAGAGGTTCTTTCCCGTGTCGTGTTGCCGCTTTCAATAGCCAACGCCGCTATCTGGTTGGTCAACTCGGTGGTGCTCTCCGGTGTCGTCGCCGTAGACCGGGACGAGCGGTACCTGGCGGTGCTGACCGGGACGCTGGTCGGGAGCGGGGTCTACTACATCGGTTACGGATTCTTTGGGGTTCTGCTGGCGGTGCTGTGGGACGCCGGCGGTGTAGGACCGTTGTCAGCCTTGTTGGTGCTCGCGCCTTTGGTCGTGGCGCGGTGGACGTACGCGCAGTACGCCGAAGAGCGGGTAGCCCATCAGCGAGTGGTCGCGACGCTGGTACAGGCGGTTGAGGCGAAAGACCATTACACCCGGGGACACAGCGAGCGGGTCGCGCATGGCGCCAGGCTGATCGGCCGAACTTTGCGGCTGTCGGACCACCGGACCGAGATGCTGCACTTCGCGGGCATGCTGCACGACGTCGGCAAGATCGGCGTACCGACTCGGGTGCTGCAGAAGACCGCGCCGCTGACCGACGTGGAATACCGGGAGCTGGCCCGGCACCCGGTCCAAGGCGTCCGGGTGGTACGAGACATCGGCTTCCTCAAAGAGGCCTATGAAGGGATCCTGCACCACCACGAGCGGATGGATGGGCGTGGTTACCCGCTCGGGTTGGCCGGGAAGGCGATCCCTGAGTTCGCCCGGATCATCGCTGTTGTGGACGCGTTCGACTCGATGACCTCTACCCGGGCCTACCGCCGTGCTCGAACCCTTCCTGAGGCTCTCGCTGAACTGGCTGACTGTGCTGGCAGCCAGTTCGATCCTCAGTACGTCGCTGCGTTCCGCGAGGCGTTGCGCAAGGCGTCATGGCCGCCGGCGCATCTCGTTTCCGACCCTGACGACATGGCTTCGACGAGTGACATGGCCGCTGATGCGGCGAACCAGCCAACCGCGGCTGACCACGACGACCCGCATTTTGAGGAGCACCGGCGTTCGGTGATGGCTGGCATGCGGTCTGTGGGACCGGTGGCGCCACGAGAACGGAGCGAGCAGTGAGCGCGGAGGGCGACTCCCTCTCGCCGAATCAGCTCTCTCAGAACCTGATCCCCGCGACGTCGGCGTGGTCTCGCAGGACCACCGTTCTTGCCGTCCTGACCGCGATCGCGGCGACGTGGGCGATCATCGCCACCGTCGTCCGAGCGTCCGGTCCCGGGCTGGGTTCCATCTCGGTGTTGGTGTCCTTCGCTCTCGCTATCGCGGTGGGAGAGGCGCTGCGAGTGTGGCTTCCGGGTGGGCGGGAGGCGGCGCCGGTGGGGACGGCCGCTGCGGTTGCGTTCGCCCTCACCGAGTCCGCGACGGTGCCGGTTGGGACATTGGCCACCGCTGGAGCCTCTAGGCCGGCCACCGCAGTGATCGATCCCACGATAAATCTGGCGGCTGGGACGGTGATGGCCGTCGTCGCGCTGGCAACGTTCGTGGGGATCGCGCCGTATCTGGCCGCGCACCGTCCGCCGGACGTGAGTGCGGTCATGCGGCGGTTCCTATCCGTGAGCCTGCTGATCGTGGCGTGGCGGATATCGCTGCCGGGCGGCCACCCGTTGGCCGAGACCACTGCCAGCTGGCCGGAACGCTGGTTGGTCGCGCTGCTGATGGCGGTGGTGGTGGTCATGGCGCTCGCCTTTGACGCTCTGCTGGCTGCCCTGCTTCGGGTCGCCCGGGGATCCCGTTTCCGCCGGGTGCTGTGGGACGAGTTGCGAGTCGCGGCTGGGCTCGGTGGCGCCATCGGCGCTACCGGTGTCCTGGTCGCGCTCGCGGTCGAGCCGGTGGGTCTGCTGGCGTTGCCGTTCTTCCTTGCGCCGCTGCTGCTCACCCAGCTGGCTTTTCGTCGCTACGCCGGAGTCCGGCAGACCTATCAGCAGACGATCCGGTCCTTGTCTCGGCTCACCGAGCTCGGCGGGTACACCGCGGACGGTCACGCTCGGCGGGTCAGCGGCCTCGCCGTCGCGATCGGTCGCCAGCTCGGGCTGGGGGAGCGGGCGCTGCGCGACCTGGAGTACGCGGCCCTGCTGCACGACATCGGCCAGCTGGCCCTGGCCGAGCCGATCCCTCGGGGGGCCACCGTCGTCGCGGCGCCTGGGGAGCAGCGGCGGATCGCGGACCTCGGCGCCGAGGTCATCAGGCGTGCCGGCGTCCTGGACGAGGTGGCGACCATTGTGGAACGACAGGTCGAGCCGTACCGTCGGCGGCACCAGATCGACGACCGGGCCGTGCCGTTGAGCAGCCGGATCATCAAAGCGGCGAATGCCTACGACGACCTGCTGGCTGGGTCGACGAGTGCGCAGTCCCAGCGCGAGGCGCTGGAGCGCATTCACCTGGGGTTGGCGTACGAGTACGACCCCCGGGTGGTCGCGGCGTTGACGGGGGTCCTGACCCGCGGGGCCTGAGGATCGGGTGTCGGCCTGCCGGTCGACCGGGGAGGATGCCGGTTCAAGTGGGCGTCCGGGGCGGCCGATGCTCCAGGTCGTGGAAGACGCGCCGACCACCTCTATCGCACCGCTCCTACGAGCCCTGTCGGAGCTGCGTGGGTCCGACCTGCACATCAAGGTGGGCTCGCCCGCGCGAATCCGGCTCGACGGCCGGCTTCGCAAGCTTCAAGGTGGTCCGCTGACTGCAGACCAGACGCAGGCGATCGCCGACGAGGTGATGCGGCCCGATCTTCGGGAGACCTTCCGCCGCACCAATGAGGCAGACTTCGCCTACTCACTGCCGGGAGTTGGCCGATTCCGGGTGAATGCGTTCCGCGCCCGCGGGTCGGTCGGCCTGGTGTTCCGTCGGGTGGCAATCGGTGCGATCCCGCTCGACGACCTGGGGGTGCCGGCGGCCATCACGCAGCTCGCCCTTGAGCCACGCGGCTTGGTGCTGGTGACCGGACCGACCGGATCAGGTAAGACCACCACGCTGGCTGGAATGGTCGACCACATCAATGAGAACCGCGAGTGCCACATCGTCACCATCGAGGATCCGATCGAAGTTCTCCATCGCGACAAGCTGTCCATGGTCAACCAACGTGAAGTGCGTTTGGACACGGAGGACTTCTCGGTCGCGATGCGGGCCGCCATGCGACAAGACCCGGACGTGATCCTGGTCGGCGAGATGCGGGATGTCGAGACCGTCAAAGCCGCCCTGTCGGCGTCGGAGACCGGGCACTTCGTCATGTCCACCCTGCACACCACCAACGCGCAGGAGACAGTGGCCCGGATCATCGACTTCTTCCCACCGCACGAGCAAAAGCAGGTGCGCTTGGCGCTGGCCGGTGCGCTACGCGGGATCGTCTGCCAGCGGTTGGTTCCCCGTTCCGACGGCCAGGGGCGGTGCGTGGCGATGGAGATCGCGGTCAACACCGGTCGGATAGCCGACGCGATTGCCGACCCGGACAAGACCGGCACCCTCGAGGAGATCATCGCCGAAGGCGAGTATTACGGCATGCAGACCTTCGATCAGCACCTGGTCACGCTCATCCGGGATGGTGTGGTGACGCTGGAAGACGCGATGAACGCGGCGAGCAATCCTCACGACCTCACCGTTGAGCTACGCCGGCTAGGCCTGGTGGCCTGACCGGCCCACCACGTCCGCCGGACGTGGTGGGCACTTGCTCCGTCTCGCGTCCTGAGCAATCCAGCGCCGGACCCGCACCAGGAAACCCCAAGGGTCAGGCGGCCTGCTTGGTCTCGGCGAAGACGCTGGCGATCTCGTCGATCTTGGCCAACAGCTGGTCCGCTACAGCGGCGTCCGAGGAACCCTTGGTGCCGGCTGCCCCGGCAAGCTTGGCGGCCTCGTTGAACAGCTGGTGCAACTGCGGGTACTTCTCGAAGTGCGGCGGCTTGAAGTAGTCGGTCCACAGCACCCACAGGTGGTGCTTAACAAGCTCGGACCGCTGCTCCTTGATCAGCACGGCCCGGGCGACGAACTGCGGGTCGGAGCTTCCCTGCATCTTGCCGATGATGGCCTTGACGGACTCGGCCTCGATCCGGGCCTGCGCCGGGTCGTAGACCCCGCAGGGCAGGTCACAGTGAGCGCTGACCTCGAGCGTGCGGGCGAACAGTCGGGGGAGCATCGAGACTGATCCTTTCGGGTCGCTGATCGTGCTGGCGCAGTCACGTTGGCGGTTCCAACCTACCGCCGGGGTGGCCGCAACGCGCGAGCGGGTCGCGGCCACAGCCGACCCACGACGATGCCCAGCACGTCGGGGTCCGGGATGGACCCCACCAGCCACGAGTCGACCCCCTGCGCGGGGTTGTCGCGCTCCACCCACCATCCGTCGTCGCGTTGACGGGTGATCCGCTTCACGGCGGGTGGCCGCGGCCCGTCCGGCCCATCTGGGAGCTGGACGACGCCGAGCTGGCCCGGTCGCGGCCGAGCACCCCACCGCACCAATAGTCGGTCGCCGTCATACAACGTCGGACGCATGGAACGACCTCGGACGATCGCGAACCCGAGACCGCGGCGACGGGTTGACGGCACCGGAACCACTCAGACCTCGTCGGGGGAGGTCATGGGGCGCTGCTGTCACGCGTGGTGAGCATCCGCTGCAGGAACGCCCGCGTGCGTTCGTGCTCCGGACGGTCGATGACCTGCGCCGGCGGTCCCTCCTCGACGACCACTCCGGCGTCCATGAACACCACCCGGTCGGCCGCCTCCCGAGCGAATCCGGTCTCGTGGGTCACCACGATCATGGTCATGCCGTCTTGGGCCAGCTCGCGCATCACCGTCAACACCTCGCCCACCAGCTCTGGGTCCAAGGCACTGGTCGGCTCGTCGAACAGCATCAGCTTGGGCTGCATGGCCAACGCGCGGGCGATCGCTACCCGCTGCTGTTGACCACCGGACAGCTGCGCCGGGTACGCACGCGTGCGGTCGCCCAGCCCGACCCGCTCCAGCAGCTCGACAGCGCGCGACCGCGCAGACGACTGGGTTTCACCGCGCACCTGCACCGGTGCCTCGGTCACATTCGCCAGCGCGGTCATGTGCGGGAACAGGTTGAACCGCTGGAACACCATGCCGATGTCCCGGCGTTGGGCGGCGATCTGCCTGTCCCGCAACCGGTGCAGTCGGCCGTGACGCTCCTCGAACCCCATCAGCTCGCCGTCCACCCAGATCCGGCCGCCGTCGATGGACTCCAGCTGGTTGATGCACCGCAGAAACGTGGTCTTGCCGGAACCGGACGGCCCGAGCAGGCACACCACCTCGCCGGCAGCGACGTCCATGTCGATGCCCCGCAGCACCTCGGTGCCGTGGAATGCCTTGCAGACGTTCACCGCCCGAACCAACGGCTGTTCGGCAGCACCGGTCGATGGGGCGCGAGACGGTGGGGCAGGGGCCGGTGGCACGCTCATGCGCTCCCCTTGGCCATCGTCGTCAACCGGTTGCGCTGACGTTGGGCCACCCCGAACCCACGACCGAACCGACGCTCCACGTAGTACTGGCCCGCCATGAACACGCTGGCGAGCAGGAGGTACCACAAGGTGGTGGCAACCGCGATGGGGAACACCTGGAAGGTCCGGGATCCGATCGAGCGCAGCTGGAAGAACAACTCCTGGTTCACGGGCAGGGCGATCAGCAGCGAGGTGTCCTTGACCATCGCGATGGTCTCGTTGCCGGTCGGCGGCACGATCACCCGCATCGCCTGCGGGAGGACGATCCGCCGCATCGTCCGGGCGTTGCTCATGCCGAGTGCCTGTGCCGCCTCGGACTGCCCGCGGTCTACCGAGAGGATGCCGGCCCGGGCGATCTCGGCCATATACGCCGCCTCGGACAATCCAAGCCCGAGGATGCCGCCGGCCACGCTGGTGCCGATCTGCTGGGTGCTGAACCCGAAGAGCCGCGCGTCGGCGTCCAGGCCCAGCAGGTCGGTGGCGACGAAGTCAAACGGCAGTCCGATCTCCAAGCGGGGCAACAGGATCGCCAAGTTCCCAATGGCGAACAGCAGCACCAGCCGCGGGACCGCTCGGAAGAACCAGATGAAACCCCACGCCGACCAGCTGAGCACCGTGTTGGACGACAGCCGCATGATCGCTAGCAGGACGCCGAGTGCGACACCGAGGATCATCGCGCCCACGGTGACCACCACGGTGCCGCGAATGAGGCCCTCCACCACTGGCCGTTGGACCATCGCCTCGAAGACGAACGGCCAGTTGAACGCGTCGTTGGTGACCACCAGGTGCACGAACATCGCCGCGAGCACGGCGATGACCCCGGTCGCCACCCAACGTCCCGGGTGGCGGACCGGCACCGCGTCGATCTGCCCGGGACGCTCGGCGTCCCCCGGCCGTGCCGCGACGGAGCTCTCGGCCGGTCGTGGATCGGCGCTCACCCCAGGTGTGGCCTCATCGGGGCTTTCGTCATCGCCGTGACTGGAACCGCCCGCGGTGCTGGTCACGGATTGACGGCGAAGTCGGTGATGCCGCCCTCCTGGACACCCCACTTCTCCAGCACCTGGGTGTAGGTGCCGTCGGCCTGCAGGGCCTTCAGCGCTTCGGTGATCGCGGTCGCGAAGTCGCCTTGGTCCGAAGGCAGCACGTATCCGTAGGGGGCTGCGTCGTACACCTCGCCGACCAGCTCGAGGGCACCGCTGGACAGCTTGACCGCGTAGGCGCCCACCGGGGAGTCCGCCAGCATCGCGTCGGCCTTCTTGGACGCCACCGCCGCGGTGGCCTCGTCCTGGCCCTCGTAGGACAGCACCTTGATCGCCGGTTCGCCGGCCTCCTTGCAGGCGGCCTGCCGCTTGGGCAGATCCTCCTCCTGCTGCACGGTTCCGGTCTGCACGGCCACCGTCAGGCCGCAGGCGTTGTCCGGGTCGACGTTCTTCGGATTGCCCTGCTGGGTGGCCCATTGGGTGCCGGCATTGAAGTAGCTGACCATCGTGACCTGCTTCTTGCGGTCGGAGTTGATGGTGAACGACGAGATGCCCATGTCGTACTTGCCGCTCTGGACCCCGGCGATGATCGAGTCGAATTTGGCGTTCTGCCACTCGACGGTGACCCCGAACTTCTGCGCGACGGCGTTGAACAGGTCGACGTCGAAGCCCTGGATGGTCTTGCCGTCACCGGCGAGGAACTGGCTGGGCGCGTACGACGCGTCGGTGCCGACCACGATCTTCTTGACCGAGGCGATGCTGCTCGGCAGCTTGTCGGCCAAGATGGCATCCTGGGCAGCCGAGCTGACGCTGCCGGTCGGCGAGTTCCCGGAGCCGGACAGCGAGTCGGACCCGCAGGCGGACATCGCTAACGCCGCGGCGCCGGCGAGCGCCAGTGCGGCACGGGTGGAACGACGGAACACGAGAGCCTCCCGGGTCAGACGGATGCCGGCATCCTGCCACTGTCCGGCCGCGCTGAGAGTCCTGTCCCGGTATCGCGACCGTCTCGTAACCAGCACCGATCAGGAGCCATGACAAAACGCCCTTCACCGGGTGCGATGTGCTGGCCCGGCCTCGTAGGGTCGACAGGTGCTGGCCGTCACCGCCGTCAGATCTTCTCCGCGAGACCCGCTGTCCGCGCTCGAGCTCGGTGAGCGCCCGCGGTCGCACGCCCCGGACGGCTGGGTGCGCGTCCGGTTGCGAGCGGCCAGCCTCAACCACCACGACCTGTGGAGCCTGCGGGGCGTGGGCCTGCCCGCTGACCGGTTGCCGATGGTGCTCGGCTGCGACGGCGCTGGGGTCACCGAGGACGGGGCTGAGGTGATCGTGCATGCCGTGATCGGTGATCCGGCATGGTCCGGTGACGAGACGTTGGACCCGGGGCGCACGTTGTTGTCGGAGAAGTACCACGGGACGTTGGCCGACGAGGTGGTCGTGCCCGGCCGGAACCTGGTGCCCAAGCCTGAGGGGCTGTCATTCGAGGAAGCCGCGTGCCTACCGGTGGCGTGGCTGACCGCGTACCGGATGTTGTTCACCCGGTCAGGTCTGTCCCCCGGCTCCACGGTGCTGGTGCAGGGCGCCAGCGGCGGGGTGGCCACCGCGCTGGTCGCGCTCGGCGCCGCGGCCGGGTACCGGATGTGGGTGACCAGCCGGGACGAGGTCAAGGGCGCTCGGGCGGTCGAGCTGGGAGCCGCTCAGGCGTTTGCCACTGGTGCGCGGTTGCCGGAACGCGTGGACGGCGTGATGGAGAGCGTCGGTGCGGCGACCTGGGCGCACTCGGTGCGGTCCGTCAAGCCGGGCGGGGTGATCGTCACCTGCGGTGCCACCACGGGGGACGCGCCGCCGGCCGAGCTGACCCGGGTGTTCTTCCTTCAGCTGCGGGTGGTCGGGTCGACGATGGGCACCCGTCAGGAGCTGGAGCGCCTCCTGCGTCTGATCGAGCTGACCCGGATCCGTCCGGTGATCGATCGGGTGCTGCCGCTGGAGCAGGCTCCCGACGGGTTCGCCCGGCTACTCGCGCCGGACCTGTTCGGCAAAGTGGTGCTGACCCGTCCAGCACTGCCCAGCTGATCCGGACGGCGGTACGACCGAGTGGCGGACCGGTATGGAGACAGACCGGGTCGTGGTGATCGATCGCACGGTGAAGCGGTGCTCAGGTGTCCGGGATGCCGAGCCAGGCGGACCACCCGCAGTGCAGGACGAGCCAGGCCAGCAACCCGTACCCGGCTTGGCCGGGGTGAACCCCATCGCCCGCTTCCAGGTCGGCGTACCACTGTTCGTGGCCGACGAGCGGCTCGAAGCAGTCGACGTAGAGGATGCCACGGCGCTCGCACACGTCGCGCTGTGCTTCGTGCACCGCTCGTTGAGCGTCGTGCCAGCCGCGGTCGGCCCGGGGCGGCGGTCCGATCACCAGCGGTCGCAGACCCTCGCTGGTCGCGTCGTCGACCAGGTTAGCCAGATTGAGTCGGGTGCGTGCCAGCGAGATTCCATGCTCGATGTCGTTCCCCCCCACCGCGACCACCAGGCGGTTGTCGGCGCCGACGTGCCACCGGCGTTCCGTCTCCACCCGCCACCGGGCCAGGACGTCGGTGCTGGAGTCACCGCGGATGCCCAAGGGGTACACGCTGAGATCGACCTGGTCTCGAGCGGTGCGGGCGACCACTCGTCCCACCCACCCCAGAGCCCGGGGGTCGCCGTACCCGGTGACGAAGGAGTCACCGACGACGCACAACCGGACATCGCGAGGAACCGGCCGGGCGGCGGCCAGCTCGGCCGGAGCCTCGTCGGTCGTCATCGCTCGTTCGTCATCACTGGTCGTCATCACTGGTCGTCATCGTCGTCCAGCCGGGCCAGCCAGGTGGCCAAACGCTCGACGGAGACCTCGAACTCCGGGTGCAGGTCCACGAACTCCTGGAGACGCTCGGCAAGCCAGGCCAGGGTGACCTCTTCGCTGCCCCGTCGGCGCTCCAGCTCCTCGATCCCACGGTCGGTGGCGTACACGTCAGCGACCGAGAGCGTGCTCGATGACGGTGCGTTGCTCCAGTTCGTGCCATGCCGTCGACCCGCGTGCCGGAGCCGCGGAGGCCGGGCGTGACACCCGGTGCAGCGAACGACCGCCGAGGTGCTCGGACAGGGTGAGCGCAACGTGCGGCCACGGACCCATGTTGGCCGGCTCCTCCTGCACCCAGATCACCTCTGCCCGGGGGTAGGTGCTCAGCTGCGCGAGGATCTGCTCGATCGGCAGCGGCGCCAGCTGCTCCACTCGCACGATCGCCGTCCGCTGATCACGGCGCTCGGCCCTGCTGGCCTCCAGCGCCCACGCGATCTTGCCCGAGCACAGCAGCACGCGATCGACCCCTGCGGGGTCGGCCGTCGAATCCGGGATCACCGCCCGGAACTCACCCGAAGTGAGATCACTGGTGCCGCTGACGGCGGCCTTGAGCCGCAGCATCGACTTCGGGGTGAACACGATGAGCGGGCGTCGCGGTCGGGCGTACGCCTGCCGGCGCAACAGGTGGAAGTAGGACGCCGGGGTGCTCGGCATCGCCACCGTCATGTTGTCCTCGGCGCACATCTGCAGGAACCGCTCGATCCGTGCGGACGAATGGTCCGGCCCCTGCCCCTCGAAACCGTGCGGCAGCAGCAACACCACGGAGGAGTGCTGCCCCCACTTCTGCTCCGAGCAGGACACGAACTCGTCGAGGATCGTCTGAGCCCCGTTGACGAAGTCGCCGAACTGGGCCTCCCACAACACCAGGGCGTCCGGGCGCTCCACCGAGTAGCCGTACTCGAACCCCATCGCGGCGAACTCGGACAGCAGCGAGTCGTACACCCAGAACCGGGCCTGGTCCGGGGACAGGTACAGCAGCGGCGTCCACTCCTCGGCGGTGCGAGCGTCGATCAGCACCGAGTGCCGCTGCACGAACGTGCCGCGCCGAGAGTCCTGACCGGCCAGGCGGACCGGAGTCTGCTCCATCAGCAGCGAACCGAACGCGATCAGCTCAGCGGTCGCCCAGTCGACGTTGCCGTCCCGGGTCATCGCCGTGCGGCGGGACAGCAGCTGCTTGAGCTTCGGGTGCACCGTGAAGTTGTCCGGCGTCGCGCTGAAGGCGTCCCCAATGCGGTGCAGCACCGCCGGTTCGATCGCCGACGGGCGGGAGACCACGATCCGGTCGCCGGCCACCTGCGCACTCGGCCGCTCTAACCCAGCCCCGGTCCCGGTGTCGGTGGACGAGCCGGCGGCGTCCCGGGTCTCGGTGAACACACGCTCCAGCTGGGCCTGGTAGTCCCGCAGCGCCGCGGACGCCTCGTCGACGGTCAGGTCGCCGCGGCCGATCAGCGCCTCGGTGTAGAGCTTGCGGACGCTGCGCTTGGCCTCGATCAACCGGTACATCAGCGGCTGGGTCATCGACGGGTCGTCGCCCTCGTTGTGGCCGCGTCGTCGGTAGCAGACCATGTCGATCACGACGTCCTTGGCGAACTCCTGGCGGAACTCGAACGCGAGCTCGGCGACCCGCACACAGGCCTCCGGGTCGTCCCCGTTCACGTGGAAGATCGGCGCCTGGATCATCCGGGCCACGTCCGTGGAGTAGAACGAAGACCGGGACGCCGACGGCGAGGTGGTGAACCCCACCTGGTTGTTGATCACCACGTGGATGGTGCCGCCGGTGCGGTAGCCGCGCAGTTGCGACAGATTGAGCGTCTCGGCGACCACGCCCTGCCCGGCGAACGCCGCGTCCCCGTGCAGCAGCACCGGCAGCACGGTGAACGCCTGGCCGCCCAGGTCGAGCCGGTCCTGCTTGGCCCGCACGATGCCCTCGAGTACCGGGTCCACCGCCTCCAGGTGGCTGGGGTTGGCGGCGAGATAGACCTTGGTGGTCGCGCCGTCCTCGGAGATGAACTTGCCCTCCGTGCCCAGGTGGTACTTGACGTCGCCGGAGCCCTGCACGCTGCGCGGGTCCTGGGTGCCGTCGAACTCCCGGAAGATCTGCGCGTAGGACTTGCCGGCGAGGTTGGCCAGCACGTTGAGCCGTCCGCGGTGCGGCATCCCGATGCAGACCTCGTCGAGGCCTTCACCGGCAGCCCGGGACAGCACGCGGTCCAGCAGCGCGATGACCGACTCTCCGCCTTCCAGGCTGAACCGCTTCTGCCCGACGTACTTGGTCTGCAGGAAGGTCTCGAACGCCTCCGCGGCATTCAGCCGGCGCAGGATCCGCTGCTGCTCGTCCGGGGACGTCTTGGCATACGGCCGCTCGATCGTGTCCTGGATCCAGCGTCGCTGCTCCGGGTCCTGGATGTGCATGTACTCGATGCCGACGGTGCGGCAGTAGGAGTCCCGCAGCACTCCCAGGATGTGCCGCAGCTTCATGAACGGCTTGCCGCCGAAGCCGCCGGTGGGGAACTCGCGATCTAGGTCCCACAGGGTGAGCGCGTGCGTGGTGACGTCCAGGTCCGGATGCCGGCGCTGGCGGTACTCCAGGGGGTCGGTGTCCGCCATCAGGTGGCCGCGCACCCGGTAGGCGTGGATCAGCTCCTGGACCCGGGCGCTCTTGGAGATCTCGTCGTCGTGGGACGTCGAGATGTCCTGCACCCAGCGGATCGGCTCGTACGGGATCCGCAGCGACCGGAACACCTCGTCGTAGAAGCCGTCCTCGCCGAGCAGCAGTTGGTGCACCCGGCGCAGGAATTCCCCGCTCTGCGCGCCCTGGATGATCCGGTGGTCGTAGGTGGAGGTGAGGGTGAGGATCTTGGAGATCGCGCTGCGCGCGACGGTCTCCGCGCTCGCCCCCTGCCATTCCGCGGGGTACTCCAGTGAGCCGACCCCGACGATGGTGCCCTGGCCGTTCATCAACCGGGGCACCGAGTGGTTGGTGCCGATGGTCCCGGGGTTAGTCAGGCTGATCGTGGTGCCGGCGAAGTCGTCCACGGCCAGCTTGCCGGCCCGGGTGCGCCGGACCACGTCCTCGTACGCCGTCCAGAATTGGGCGAAGTCCATCGTCTGCGCGCGCTTGATGCTCGGCACCAGCAGCTGCCGGCCGCCGTCCGGCTTCGCCACGTCGATGGCGAGGCCCAGTGCGACGTCCGCTGGCTGCAGCAGCACCGGCTTGCCGCCCTGCTCGCCGAAGGCGCGGTTCATCTCCGGCATCGCGATGACCGCCTTGACCACCGCGTACCCGATCAGGTGGGTGAACGACACCTTGCCGCCGCGGCTGCGGGACAGGTGGTTGTTGATCACGATCCGGTTGTCGATGAGGAGCTTCGCCGGTACCGCGCGCACACTGGTGGCGGTCGGAACCTGCAGGCTGGCCTGCATGTTCGTCACCACGCGCGCGGCGGCACCCCGCATCGGGGACGCGAGCGGCCCGCCAGCATCCGGTGCGGTGCCATCGCCCGTACGCTCGGGGCCTGCCGGCCCGGGATGTGCCGGCCCGGGATGTGCCGGCCCTGGCTCTGGCGCCGGGGGCGTGACGTTGGCTGAGACCGTGGCGGCCCGACCGGTGGCGAGTCCCGAGTCGATCCCCGTGTCGACAGCCTCAGACGTTGCGGGGGACTGAGGCTCGCGGTGCCGCCTCAGCGCCGCTTCGGCCGTCGGGGCCGGGGCCGGGGCCGGGGCCGTGGCATCGGCAGAGGTCGCGGACTCGGAGGTGCCGCCCGGAGGTTGCCGAGTGCCGTCGTCCGAACCGGCCGCTCGGCCTGCTGGGTAGTCCTCGAAGAACTGCCACCACGCTCGATCCACCGACGTCTTGTCGTGCAGGTAGCGCTGGTAGAGCTCGTCCACCAGCCACTCATTCGGCCCGAAGGCCAGCACTGGGTCGTTGCTCGGCTCGGTCTGGGACGACTTCTGCGACACGACGCGTGTTCGCCTCTTCCGTCTTGTCCTGCATGGACGACTCCCGCACCGGGGCGACTGCCGCGTCCATGGCTGATTGAACGCGTGACTGATGGAACGCGGTTGCCCTCGGCATCCCTAGGTTAGTCCTCCGGCCACGGTGCTGCCGGTTCGACATGGCCGTAACTCCTCAGCCGGTTGGCCTGGAACTCCTCGGCCGGTTGGCCTGGAACTCCTCGGCCGGTTGGCTGGAACTCCTCGGCCGGTTGGCCTGGTGCCGATTGCACCGCTGGGAACGCTCAGGGAGCCGCCGGGGCGTCGTGGCCCGGCAACACCACCCGCATCGTGCACCCGCGGGTGGACTCGGCGACCCGGATCGAGCCGCCGTGCAGGTCGACGACCCAGCGCGCGATCGCCAGGCCCAGGCCGGTGCCACCGTCGGGAGTGGAACCACCGCCGCGGTGGAACCGGTCGAACACCCGGGTGCGGTCCCGGGGGTCGATGCCTGGTCCCTGATCGATGATGTCCAGCTGGACGAGGTCGCCGACAGCTCGAGCTCGTACCATCACTGGCGCGCCGGCAGGGGAGTGTCGGGCGGCGTTGCTCAGCAGGTTGGCGATCACCTGGTGCAGCCGTCCGCTGTCCGCGACCACGCTGAGGCGGTGCGGTTCGACGTCCACCTCGTACCGCACGTCTCGGCCGGCGAGCTCGGCCTGCTGGATGCATTCCTGCAGGAACGGGTGGAGCGCCAGCCGCTCCCGGTCGAGTGGTACCGCACCAGCCTCCACCCGGGACAGGTCGAGCAGCTGACCCACGAGCGTGCTCAGCCGCTCGGTCTGGGCGAGTGCTGCCCGCAAGGTGGCGTCATCCGGTGCGGTCACCCCGTCGACGAGGTTCTCTAGCACGGCTCGCAGCGCGGAGACCGGGGTGCGCAGCTCATGGCTGACGTTGGCGACCAGCTCCCGGCGTTGCCGGTCGGCGTCCTCCAGGTCGCCAGCCATCCTGTTGAAGGCACGAGCCAGCTCGCCGACCTCGTCACCACTGGTCGCCCAGACCCGACGGGTGTAGTCGCCCCGCGCCATGGCTTGCGCGGCGGCGGTCATCTGACGCAGCGGCGCGGTCATGCCTCGGGCCAGCAGTTGGGTCACCGCCAACGCCAGGAGCACGGACAATGGCAACGTGTAGCGGGTGGCCAGTCCGTTGTGCAGCCCAGCCCAGACGAACACCGCGGACGTCGAGCAGGTCGCCGCGACCAGCACCGCGAGTTTGGTTTTTAACGACCGCAGCGGGTCCAACGGGCGCAGCGCGCGAACCCGGCCGCTGTAGGCCAGGCCCGCTCTACTGATCGGCGGCTGCGCGGCAGGAGCCGGCGGGCGGGGGCCCCGGGCAGTCCAGGTCGTGCTCGTGGAGCCGGGCCGTCGCGGGCCGGGCGGGTCGGTGTCGGATCGTGCGGCCTGTGGGGCTGGCCGGGTCACGACAGCTCGTCCGATCGGTCGGGCTGGTCATCGACGGCGTCCAGGTCCGGCTCGGCGGAGTACCCCACGCCGTGCACGGTGCGGATCAGCCCCGGGCCGAGCTTGCGACGCAACGCTTTGACATGACTGTCCACCGTCCGGGTGCCGGAGGCGTCGGCCCAGTCCCACACGTCGGCCAGCAAGCGCTCACGTGTCAGGACGGTGCGGGCCTCGACCACCAGCCGGACCAGCAGGTCGAACTCGATGGGAGTCAGGTGCACCTCTTCGCCGGCTCGGCGGACCCGGCGTTCGGCGCGATCGATGGTCACCGGCCCCACGGTCAGGACCGCCTGGTCAGGCGGTGCCTCGGCCAGCTGACGTGCGCGGGCGACGCGCCGGAGCAAGGCGTTGGCCCGGGCTACCACCTCTCGCATCGAGAACGGCTTGGTCAGGTAGTCGTCCGCGCCGACCCCGAGCCCGATGAGCAGGTCGGTCTCATCGTCCCGGGCGGTCAGCATGAGCACCGGAACGGGTTGGGCGGCCTGCACCCGCCGGCATACCTCCAGGCCGTCAAAACCAGGCAGCATGACGTCGAGCACGAGCAGGTCTGGCCGGTGCTGCTCAGCGAGCACGACGGCACTCGGGCCGTCGTGCGCGACATCGACGAGGTAGCCCTCAGCGCGCAGCCGGTGTGCGAGCGACAAGGCGATCGTCGGCTCGTCCTCGACGACGAGAACCCGGGGCGGTGGGGTCTTCCGGTCGTCCGTCACGCCGCCCATGGTCCCGACTCTACGGGTCCGGGTCGGTTGCCTCCGCGACGTATCGTGCGACCGTGCGCTTCCTGCCCGGCCACGAGCCGATCGCCGATCTGACCTACGACGACGTCTTCCTCGTACCGAACCGCTCGGATGTTCCGTCGCGGCTGGACGTCGATCTGTCCGTGGGCGACGGGACCGGCACCACGGTCCCGATCGTGGTGGCCAATATGACGGCGGTGTGCGGTCGGCGGATGGCGGAGACGATCGCCCGGCGTGGTGGTCTGGCCGTGCTTCCGCAGGACGTCCCGGTCCCGGTCCTGGCTGACGTGGTTGCTTGGGTGAAGGCCCGGGACCCGGTGTTGGAGACGCCGCTGACGCTCGCTCCGTCCGACACCGTGCTCGACGCCCTGCATCTCATCCCGAAACGGGCGCACGGTGTCGTGGTGGTGGCCGAGGACCGCCGTCCGCTCGGCGTCGTCACGCCGGCCGACTGCGCGGACGTGGACCGGTACACCTCCTTGAACCAGGTGATGAGCCGCGACCTGCTCACCCTCGATGCTGATCGGGTGTCCGGCCCGGACGGGCTGCGGTGGGGCTTCGAGGCCTTGGACGCGGCCCGGCGACGGGTTGCACCGGTGGTCCGGGATGGTCAGCTGGTGGGTCTGCTCACGCGGACAGGTGCGCTGCGCTCGACCATCTACCAGCCAGCGCTCGACGCTGCCGGTCGGTTGCGGGTGTCCGCTGCGATGGGCATCAACGGCGATGTGGCGGCCAAGGCGACCGCGTTGCTCGCCACCGGGGTGGACGTCCTCGTGGTCGACACCGCCCACGGGCACCAGGAGCGGATGCTGCACGCGTTGCGCCAGATTCGCGAGCTGGATCCGGCGGTACCTGTGGTGGCGGGGAACGTGGTGACAGGTCAGGGTGTTCGAGACCTCGTCCAGGCGGGCGCGGATGTGGTCAAGGTGGGCGTGGGTCCGGGCGCGATGTGCACCACACGGATGATGACCGCTGTCGGTCGACCGCAGTTTTCCGCTGTGCTGGAGTGCGCCACCGTGGCCCACGAGCTGGGGGCGCATGTCTGGGCGGACGGTGGCGTGCGGCATCCGCGGGACGTCGTGTTGGCACTGGCCGCCGGTGCCAGCCAGGTGATGATCGGCTCGTGGTTCGCCGGTACCCATGAAAGTCCCGGAGACCTGATGACCGATGCCCAGGGCCAGCGGTACAAGGAGAGCTTCGGCATGGCGTCGGCTCGGGCGGTGGCGGCCCGGACCAAGGAGGACTCGGCATTCGACCAAGCACGCAAGGCGTTGTTCGAGGAGGGCATCTCCAGCTCCCGGATCGCGGTGGACCCGGTTCGCCCGGGCGTTGAGGATCTGGTGGACCAGATCACCTCCGGCGTCCGCAGCGCCTGCACCTATGTCGGAGTGCGATCTCTCCGCCACCTCCATGAATATGCGGTGGCCGGATTGCAGTCACGCGCTGGGTATGAAGAGGGCCGGGCGCTGCCGTCGGGATGGTGACGTTAGGTGATGGGGCAGCAACGGCAGGAATGCTGAAGCGCATGCTCCAGGCTCGACAGTCTGGAGGAGTACCCGCAGGTTGGCGGGGTAGATCGGCGGCGCCATAGGGCTCTTTCAGCACCTTTTTCACTGCTGGTGATCTAGCAGTGACGTCTTGTCGACTACTTGTTGTGACCTAGGTCACAGCTGATGGGGTGGGGCATGACGTTGTCAGGGACGCTCCTCTATGGTCGTCCCAGCTCGGTCCGGCCACGGGGGAGGGTCGCCCGGGAGCAGCTGACCGATTCCGTCCGCCACCAGCTGGAGAGCCGCGTGCCCGTTGCCGACCATGTGATGGGGGAGCAGGCTTTCGACGATTTCTGGGGGGATGACAGCAGCAGCTGTGTTCCTCGGCGTGATGTCCGCGCATCTGCTCGGCCTTTTGACTGGGGTACCGACGATCAGCCGGACAACCAGCCGTCCCCATTCAGTTCAACCGCTGACGGACCTCAGACATGCCTGCTGACTCAAGAGCCACAGGCGTGGGATCCTCCACCAGAGGACGTACTTGAGCACTGGTCCCCGCCGTCCCCCTCTCTTCCTGCGGACTCAGGTTTCCTCCTCGCAGACTCAAGAAGCGATCAGGGATCGGGGATCACGTCAATCGGGTCTGGTGCGGTCGCACCGGTCACCCCGGCCGCTGTCGAGGACTGCCGCGAGCCCGATGAGTCCGCGTTATTGCCGGCGGATGATTCTCTGGATTCTTGGTTTGACAAGCCAGCTGATCATCGATGGACGAGCGATGTTCCGGGCATGATTTCTCAGGCCGAGCCCAGCGTGGGCATCAGTGACGTGGGCGTCACCGGCGTGAGTTTCATCGGTGGGGCTTTCACCGGTGTGGATGCCGGTGGCAGAGGAGTCGATGGCGGGGGCGTCGTCGATGGGGTCAGCTCTCTGGGTCGGCACCCTGCTCTTCCTCAGATCCCTCCGGTTCGGGTCGCGGCC
This sequence comes from Angustibacter sp., assembly GCA_051657715.1. Taxonomy (GTDB): domain Bacteria; phylum Actinomycetota; class Actinomycetes; order Actinomycetales; family Angustibacteraceae; genus JBOFBH01. The sequence goes on from JBOFLF010000004.1 coordinate 84,953, forward strand.
CTGTCGCCCCCTCCCGTCCAGCAGCAGCTGCCCGACCGAGGGCAGGAAGTACCTCGTTCGGTGGTCGAAGGACTCTCGGTGGTCGAAGGATCGGCCTTTGCCCGCTCAGACGAGCCATCCCCGCGTGTGCCGGTGGTGCCGTTGCCGATCATCGTGCCGGTCAGTTCGCCACCCTCGACGACCACGTCAGCGGCGGCGAGGTATCGGACTCGGGCTGAGGCTAAGGCTGCTTGGCGGGCTGGCCGTGGCCGCTCCGGGTCTGATCGTGGCAATAGCCGGTCGGGATCGACGGATCGCGCGGCGGCAGCGTCGGGCCGTCGAAGCACTCGACGTCATGAGACACCAGAGCGGCGGCTCAGCACGTCGGATCCGATCGGGCACCGCCGGTTGACCGCGGCGGCTGCGGTGGCTGCTGTGGGACTGGTTGGTGTCGGCGCGGCATTTGCCCACTCATCGCCGTCAGAGGGGTCCTTTAATGACGCGGCTGACACCGCGACCCAGTCCCTGATCGTCGATCCCGCGATCGATCGTCCGGTCACCGGGAAGGCGACGGGGGCGTCCGCGGTTGTCCAGGCGGCGTCTGGCCTGCCCAGCCGAGATGGTGGGCTGCTGAGGATGCGCGGGGTGTCCCGGTCGTCCGAGAGAGGGCCGATCAGCGGGTGCAGCGGCAAGCCGTCGACCCGGTCTTTCGCCAACGGGCAGATTCCCGAATCCGAGTTGTGTGCGCTCCCGTTCGCGTCTGGGCACATGCTGCGGGCGGATGCTGCGGTCCGGTTGATCCGGTTGAACCAGGTGTACCGCGGCGTCTTCGGTGATGATCTGTGCATCACCGACTCGTATCGGTCGCTTCAGTCCCAGTACTCGCTCGCTGCCCGCAAGCCGGGTTTGGCAGCCCGTCCCGGTACGAGCGAGCACGGCTGGGGTTTGGCCATCGATCTGTGTGGTGCGGTGATTCAGGGGAACACCCGGGAGCGCGCGTGGTTCTTGGCGAACGCCCCCGACTTCGGCTGGGAGTGGCCGGACTGGGCGCGCAGCAGCAAGTACGAGCCCTGGCATTTCGAGTTCTTTGAAGGCCAGTAATCGCTCCTGCGCGGCAGCGTCCGGACGTTCCAGTGCCGCATAGGTCCAACCAGAGGGGCTGCTAAGCTCGTCGGGCCTCGAGCCCCCGTAGCTCAGGGGATAGAGCACCGCCCTCCGGAGGCGGGAGCGCAGGTTCGAATCCTGCCGGGGGCGCCCACAGCAATCGAGGGTTTTCCCGCATCGCACCCTTCAGCGGGGTGGTACATAGGGAAGCCCGGCCAGGCTGAACTCGACCGGACGGCCCAACCAGAAATCTGGAGTGCGGCAGGCTCGGACGTGATGTGGCCCAGCCAAAGCTCAACCTGTCGTGATGGTGCGGTCTAGATGTCAGTTGTGGCTGACGCTCCACCATCAGGTCCGTGACCGTGGCCGATGAGGAGACCCGTGAATCTCGTAGACGTTGAGTCCCGGCAGCGCGCTATGGCCGAGTCGGTGGCCGCCGAGTTCAAGGACAGCTCGTGGGCGAAGCTGAAGGTTTTCTGGTCCCAGATTGGTGGCGGGCGGGTGATGTGGGTGCTCACCGTGGACAAGGCCGGCGAGATCGGCATGCTGGTGCCGCCGATCCAGCTCCTCGGTGATTTCGGCGAGCTGAAGGCCCAGATGGCCAGGCCCGACACCGGTACCTGGTCGTTGGTCGAGCTGACGATTGACCGGGATGGCAGCTATGCCTACGACTTTGTTTACGACGAGCGGGTTTATTGGAATCCAGTAGACCCGGCCGTCCCCCTTGAAGCCCCTGACGACATGCCGGCTATGCCCGAGGTCGTTTCATGGCGCAAGGAGTTCGAGCAATTTCCGCGAGCGGCCGAGCATCTTCCCGATTGGTTCCGGTCACTCAGCTGACTCAGCGCCTGCCTCATCCGGCTTCGGTATCGCGCATCGGTGCGAAGACGAGAGCCGCGCTGAGTGCCCGACCTCAAGCGCTCTCGGCCATCACCCCTGCCAGGGCGCGGGCAGCCCGGTCGAACCGCAGCAAGCTAGCGCGGCGTTCGATCAGCGGCGGTGCGGCTCCACGCCGCCCATCCGGCGGTCCCGAGCCCGGATCGCGACGGTGGACTTCGTCATGACGGTGGACTTCGTCATGACGGTGGACCTCGTCATAGCGTGCGGTTACCGTCGGCCACGAAGCCAAGAACGCCTCGTACGAGAGGTCGTCGTACGCCTCGCCGTCGCTAACGTCCGGTAGCTCGACGGCCGCCTCGTAGTCGGCCAGGGCTTCACTGGTTATCACCAGGTCGTCGCCGTCACGGACGGGTCACGCCTGGGACGTCAGTGCTTCCAGCGGCGCGGCCTGACGAATCGACTGCTGGTGTTGTGCGGCCCATCGACCGACAACCTCAGGAGGCGGTGGTGGACCTGCCGGTCGCCGTAGGGTGCTGCTATGAGCCAGGGGCCGGTTCGTCGACGTCGGGCGGTCAGCACGCTCGCCTCGCCTCGGGTGCTGGTGTGCGACGACACCGACTCGGTGCGCTCGCTGATCGCAATGAACCTCGAGCTGGAGGGCTACGAGGTGGTCGAGGTGCACGACGGGCAGGAGGCCCTGGACTTCCTGTCGGACACCGGCAACCAGCTGCCGGACGTCGTCACGGTGGACGCGCTGATGCCGCGGCGGGACGGCTGGTGGACGGTGGCGATGATCCGCAGCAACCCACGACTGGAGCACCTGCCGGTGGTGATGGTGACCGCATCGGTGCAGCGGCACCACCGCGCGCAAGCCGAGCAGGCGACGGTGGACGCGTTCGTGGGCAAGCCGTTCGACCCGGACGAGCTAGTCGCCGTCATCGGCGTCCTGGCCTCCGAGGGCAGGGTTCGCTGATCGGTCCGTGGGAGCCATGGCCGCGTCAGTTGTCGCACCGACGCGCCGGTAGCCTGACGCGGTGACTCCCGAACAGCTGTCCCTGGCGATCCGCCGGGTGCTGGCGGACGCGGTGATCGCCGGCGAGGTCAGTGCGGCTGTGCCAGATGAGGTCCAGGTGGAACGGCCGCGCAGTCGAGAGCACGGTGACTGGTCGACGAACCTGGCGCTGCAACTGGCGCGCGGCGCGAAGGTGCCGCCTCGCGAGCTGGCCCAGCTGCTCGCTCGGCGATTGTCGGACGTCCCCGGTATCGCCTCAGCCGAGGTCGCCGGGCCTGGGTTCATCAACGTGGTGCTGGATGTCGCGACCGCGGGCGAGCTGGCCCGCACCATCGTCGAGGCCGGCCACCGGTACGGCGACTCGGCCAGCCATGCCGGGCAGACGGTCAACCTGGAGTTCGTCTCCGCCAACCCCACCGGCCCGTTGCACATCGGGCACACGCGCTGGGCCGCGCTGGGCGATGCCATCCGCCGGCTGCTGGTGGCCACCGGCGCCCAGGTGACCGCCGAGTACTACATCAACGACTCCGGCGCTCAGATGGACCGGTTCGGTGCCGCCGTCCTGGCCCGTGCCATCGGCCGGGAGCCGCCCCAAGACAGCTACCACGGCTCGTACATCGCCGATTTGGCCACGGGTGTGCTGGCCCAGCGACCAGATCTGCCCGACCTGCCCGAGCCGGAGGCGCTCGCGCTGGCATCTGACGTCGGGTACCAGATCCAGCTCGACGAGATCCGCCAGACGCTGGCCGACTTCGGGGTGCGGTACGACACCTGGTTCAGCGAGCGGGAGCTGCACGCCACCGCGGCGGTGGAGAAGGCGGTCGGCCGGCTCCGGGATCAGGGTCACGTGTTTGACTCCGAGGGCGCGGTGTGGTTGCGCACCACCGACTTCGGGGACGACCGGGACCGGGTCCTGATTCGAGCGGATGGCACGCCGACCTACTTCGCCGCCGACGCGGCGTACTACCTAAGCAAGCGTGACCGCGGGTTCGACCAGAAGATCTACCTGCTGGGTGCCGACCACCACGGGTACATCGGACGGTTGCGGGCGATCGCGGCCTGCGCGGGCGACGACCCGTCCCGGAGCATCGAGGTGCTGATCGGCCAGCTGGTCCAGGTGGACGGCGCCCGCCTGTCCAAGCGGGCCGGGACCATCGTGGAGATGCGGGACCTGATCTCCTGGATCGGCGCCGACGCCGTCCGGTACTCCTTGGCGCGCTACCCAGCGGACTCGCCGCTGAACCTGGACGGCGAGCAGCTGCGCAAGCACAGCAACGACAACCCGGTCTTCTACGTCCAGTACGCGCACGCCCGAACCTGCAACGTGGCCCGGCTGGCCGCCGAGGACGGCGTCCGGCGCGAGGACGGGTTCGACCCGAGCGTGCTCGGCCACGAGACCGAGGCGGTGCTGCTGGCGGTCCTGGGCGAGTTCCCGTCCGTGGTGACGCTGGCTGCGCAGCTGCGCGAGCCGCACCGGGTCGCGCGGTACCTGGAGAACCTGGCTGCCGCCTACCACAAGTGGTACGACGTGTGCCGGGTCCGGCCGCAGTCGAAAGACGAACAGGTCACCGACCAGCATCGAACCCGGTTATGGCTGAATGACGCCACCCGGACTGCGCTCGCCCGCGGCCTCGACCTGCTCGGGGTTTCCGCCCCCGAACGGATGTAGCGATGGTCCGACATAAAGACCTGGTAGGCGTTGGCGAGACAGGCGGTGGACGACGGTGAGGGCGCACGAGGCGGGCGCGTTGCACGCCGAGGGGTACGCGGCGCCGTCCTGGCTGCGGCCCCCGGACGACGTCGACGCTCTCGTGCCGCAGCTGTGGGCGCGCACCGTCCGGCGGGCCGATGACGGCGCTCTGGAGGTCGGGGGTGTCTCGGTCGCCGAGATCGCGGCCGATCACGGCACCCCGGCGTTCGTCGTCGACGAGGCTGATTTCCGCGCCCGCGCCCGCGAGTTCGCGGTCGCCTTCGACGCGGCGTTCGCCGACCTGTGCGGTGGCGCGGACGTCTTCTACGCGGGCAAGGCGTTCCTGTGTGCTGCGGTGGCCCGGTGGGTCACGGGGGAGGGGCTGCGCCTGGACACCTGCAGCGGCGGTGAGCTGGCCGTAGCGCTGCGGGCCGGGCTTGATCCGGCCCGGATCGGTCTGCACGGCAACAACAAGAGCGACGCCGAGATCGCCCGGGCGTTGGACGCCGGGATCGGCCGGATCGTGCTGGACTCCCTCGCCGAGATCGACCGGGTGGCTGACGCGGCCGGTCAGCGTGGGGTTCGGGCGCCCGTCCTGATCCGGGTGACGGTCGGCGTCGAGGCGCACACCCACTCCTACATCGCAACCGCCCACGAGGACCAGAAGTTTGGCTTGTCGCTGGCCGACGGCCGGGCGGCCGAGGCGGTGCGCCGGGTGCTGGCCCGGCCGGAGCTCGAGCTGCGTGGTCTGCACTCGCACATCGGTTCGCAGATCTTCGACGTGCAGGGCTTCGAGGTCGCTGCCCAGCGCTTGCTCGCCCTGCACGCCGACCTCGTCCAGTCCGGTTGCTCGCTGCCGGAGCTGGATCTCGGCGGTGGTTTCGGAATCGCCTACACCACCCAGCATGACCCGATGCCGCCCGCGGATCTGGCCGCTGGCATGGCCCGGATCGTCGGCCGCGAATGCGGCCGGCTCGGTGTCCCGGTGCCGCGTGTCTCGGTGGAGCCCGGACGCGCGATCGCTGGTCCCAGCACCTTCACGCTTTACACCGTCGGGACGGTCAAGGAGGTCGCTCTGGACGTCGGCGCCCGCCGCCGGTACGTCGCGGTCGACGGCGGGATGAGCGACAACCTGCGCACCGCGCTGTACGACGCGGACTACTCCGCGACCCTGGCGGGGCGTCGTTCGGGCGGTGCGCCGGTGTTGTCGCGGGTGGTCGGCAAGCACTGCGAGAGTGGTGACGTCGTCGTCAAGGACGAGTTCCTCCCGGACGACCTTGCTCCTGGTGACCTGCTCGCGGTTCCTGGCACCGGGGCGTACTGCCGCAGCATGGCCAGCCAGTACAACCACGTGCCGCGCCCGCCGGTGCTCGCGGTGGCCGATGGCACGGTCCGGGTCCTGCTGCGTCGAGAGACCGAGGACGACCTGCTCGCCCTGGACGTCAGCGTGGGCACCTGAGCCGGTGGCGAGACCCGGACGCGACGGTGCTGGCGTCAGATTGACCCAGCCGCCGGCACCTGTCCGGCAGACTGTGGTCGGTGCTGGCGGGTCCGCTGGCACGTGTCCCGGATCGTGGATGTCTGTCGGGATCGATCCGAGCAGTGGCGATGATGGGGTGGCGGTCAGCCAGCGGCTCGCCGTCGTACCAGCTCGTGTCAGCACCCAACCAGCGTGACGAGGAGGACCCGTGGTGCAGGGCGCAACCGCCGACCGGCCCACGCTGCGTACCCAGCCCTCAGTGGGGACGGCGACAAGTCCGCCTCCTGAGGCCGTGTCGGTGGCGGTGCTGGGGTGCGGTGTCGTCGGGACGCAGGTCATCCGCCTGCTGGTAGAGCACGCGGATGAGCTGGCCGCTCGAGCCGGGGCGCGTCTGGAGCTCGTCGGGGTCGCGGTCCGGCGTACCGGGCGTGATCGGCGCCTGCCGATGGTGGACCCGGCGCTGTTCACGACGGATGCACAGGAGCTGGTGACCCGGGCGGACGTGGTCGTCGAGGTGATCGGTGGTCTCGAACCCGCTCGGTCGCTGATCCTGTCCGCGATGAAGCATGGCGCCAGCGTGGTGACCGCGAACAAGGCCCTGCTCGCCGAGGACGGCCCCACCCTGTACGCCGCCGCAGACAGCCACCAGGTCGACCTGTCCTTCGAGGCGGCGGTCGCAGGTGCGATCCCGCTGGTTCGTCCGATCCGCGAATCGCTCGCCGGAGACCGGATCCATCGGGTGCTCGGCATCGTCAACGGCACCACGAACTTCGTGCTGGACCAGATGGACCGCACCGGAGCGGGCCTGGAGGAGTCCGTCGAGCAGGCGCAAGAGCTCGGCTACGCCGAAGCCGACCCGACCGCGGACGTCGAGGGTTTCGACGCGGCGGCCAAGGCGGCGATCCTGGCCTCGTTGGCCTTCCACACCCGGGTTCCGGCCGCAGCGGTGCACCGAGAGGGCATCACCGCGGTGACCGCCTGGGACATCGCCGCCGCCCGGCAGATGGACTGCGTGGTCAAGCTGCTGGCCATCTGCGAGCGGGTGGACGGCCTGAGTGCCGCACCCGACGGCGCACGTGAAGACGTGACCGACGACGAGGCCCGCGGTGCGGGCAACGGTGCCGGCGTGTCGGTCCGGGTGCATCCGGCGATGCTGCCGCGCAGCCACCCGCTGGCGGGTGTCGGCGGCGCCTTCAACGCGGTGTTCGTCGAGGCGCAGTCCGCGGGTCAGCTGATGTTCTACGGACCGGGCGCGGGCGGTGCTCCCACCGCGAGCGCGGTGCTCGGTGATCTGGTGGCTACCGTGCGGCAGCGGCTGTCCGGTGGCCGCGGCCCGGGTGAGTCGTCGTACGCCGAGCTGCCGATCCGGGCGATGGGCGAGGTGCGCACCCGGTACCACGTCAGCCTCGATGTCGCGGACCAGCCCGGGGTGCTAGCCCAGGTCGCGCAGGTTTTCGCCACGCACGGGGTGTCCATCGAGACGGTTCGCCAACGTTTGGCACCCGATGCCCCGGACGAGCCGGATCGTGCCGTGCTCGTCGTGGTCACCCACATCGCCACCGACGCGGCGCTGGCAGCGACGGTGCAGGCCCTCGCCGAGCTGGCCGTGGTGCGCGGGGTCACCAGCGTGATGCGGGTGGAGGGCGAGTAGCAGTGGCCAGCGTCTGGCGCGGTGTCATCGAGGAGTTCCGGGACCGGCTGCCGGTAGACGGCGACACGCCGGTGGTCACCCTCGGCGAGGGCGGGACGCCGCTGGTGCCGGCCCGGCACCTGACCGAGCTGACCGGGTGTCAGGTGTGGTTGAAGGTCGAGGGGATGAACCCGACCGGGTCGTTCAAGGACCGCGGCATGACGATGGCCATCTCCCGGGCCGTGCAGGCTGGCGCCCGAGCCGTGCTGTGCGCATCCACCGGGAACACCTCGGCTTCCGCGGCCGCGTATGCGACCGCAGCGGGGCTGGCCTGCGGGGTGCTGGTGCCGGACGGCCGGATCGCGCTGGGCAAGCTCAGCCAGGCGGTGGCGCACGGCGCCACCCTGCTGCAGGTGGACGGGAATTTCGACGATTGCCTGACGCTGGCTCGCAAGCTCGCCGAGGCATACCCGGTGGACCTGGTCAACTCGGTGAACCCGTACCGGATCGAGGGTCAGAAGACCGCCGCGTTCGAGATCGTCGACGCGCTCGGGGACGCACCGGACCTGCACTGTATCCCGGTGGGGAACGCGGGCAACATCACCGCGTACTGGCAGGGGTACCGCGAGTACACCCACGGTTCGCGCCAGCCCGGTCCGGCGACCCGCGCCCCGGCGATGTGGGGTTTCCAGGCGGCTGGGGCGGCACCCATCGTGGCCGGGCACCCGGTGGACCAGCCGGAGACGATCGCGACGGCGATCCGGATCGGCAACCCGGCGTCCTGGCGGTCTGCGGAGCAGGCCCGGGACGCCAGCGGCGGCCGGATCGCCGCGGTCACCGACGATCAGATCCTCGCCGCGCACCGCCTGCTGGCCCGGCGGGAGGGGGTGTTCGTCGAGCCGGCGTCCGCGGCCAGCGTGGCTGGCCTGGTGGCCGCGCACACCGCTGGCGACCTGCCGACCGGCCAGCGGGTGGTGTGCACGGTGACCGGCCATGGGCTCAAGGATCCGCAATGGGCGCTTCGCACGCCGGATGGCGCCGAGGTCCGCCCGGTCCGCGTCCCGGTGGACGCGGTGACGGCGGCGCACGCCCTGGGACTGGGGTAGCGGGTGCCCGGCAGCCCGCCCGAGCGGCCTGGTAGTTCGCCCGATCGTCCGGGCGTCGTGGTGCCAACTGGTGCTGAGGTCACCGTCCGGGTCCCGGCGACCAGCGCCAACCTGGGTCCCGGTTTCGACTGCGTCGGTCTCGCTCTCGGCATCTGGGACGAGGTCCAGGTGCAGATCGGTGATCCACCGGGTTCGTCGATCGACGTGCACGGCGAGGGCGCCGACGACCTGGACCGGGGAGCCGACCACCTCGTCCTGGTCGGCGTGCGGGAGGGGCTTCGGGCCGCCGCCGCCCACGTCGAGGCCGGCATACACCTGGTGTGCCGCAACGCGATCCCGCACGGTCGAGGGCTGGGGTCCTCGGCGTCGGCGGTGGTGGCCGGTCTGGCCGCCGGCCGCGCCTTGGCCGCGCTCGGCGCGCCCCCGACGGCCTCACCGACGGACGACGACCTGCTCGCGCTCGCCGTCACGATCGAGGGGCACCCGGACAATGCCGCGGCGGCGCTCCTCGGCGGGCTGACCCTCGCCTGGACCCAGGACGGGCGCCCGAGGGCTCGCAGGTTGACGCCGCATCCCGAGCTGGCCGTGGTCGTCGCGGTGCCCGAGCACCGTCTCGCCACCCGGCACGCCCGATCGGTGCTGCCGTCCGCGGTGCCGCACGAGCACGCCGCCACGAACGCGGCCCGGGCCGCGCTCTTGATCGTCGCGGCCACCGCGGACCCGGACCTGCTGTTGCCGGCCACCGAGGATCTGCTGCACCAGCAGCAGCGCGGAGCGGTGCTACCAGACACGTTGCACGTACTGCATCGCCTCCGGGCCGATGGCTGGGCGGCTGTGGTGTCGGGTGCCGGGCCGAGCCTGCTGGTCCTAACGTGCCGTCGGCGGTGGCCGGCTGCCCGCGAGGCTGTCGAGCGGATCGTCAGGTCGGGGTGGCGGGTGTGGTGCCCGCCATTGGCTTCCGGTGCGTCCGTGAGCCCCGGCTGAGCTGGAGATCGCCAGGCTCCCCGCCGGTCAGCTGACCCATAGCCAGGACGCGATCGTCCGGGTTGGTGTTACGCTGATCCTGCGTCAGCGAGTCAGGCCACTTGTCTGTTCAGCTCTTTGTCTGTCTCGACGAGCATCTGCCCGAGCGCCGACGCATCTGCTGCCCTCCATCCGTGAATCACCCGTTCTGGGCGCACGCGTGGACACGACACCCATCTGCATCGTCGGGGTCGTGGCGGCGACACCGCACCCGGACGTGATCCGGGTGCACCACCTCGTGCCGTGACTCGCGCGGCGCGACGAGGGGAGAAGGATCCTCTGTGACGGACATCACCGACAGTGCCGACGTGACGTCGTCCGACGGCGCTGCTTTGGCCCTCGACCGTGCTATCGGTCTGAGTGGCAAGCGATTGCCCGAGCTGCAGGCGATCGCCCACGAGCTGGGCATCACCGGCACCGGCCGGATGCGCAAGAGTGACCTCATCGCCGCGATCGGCCAGCGGCGCAATCGAGGCGATGGCACACCCACCCGGGAGTCCGGTGGTGCTACCGCCATCGGCCTGGGTGCCACGGCGAGCAGCCCGATGCCCGCTCAGGACACCTTGCCGGTCGAGCACTCGTCATCGTCTCCGGTCGCTCGTTCATCTTCGGAAGCCGGCTCTGCTGCGGTCGCCGACGATGCCTCCGCTCGGGTCGAACCGCCCGCGGACAGGCCAGCCCGGGCGTCTAGTCGCGGCACCGACGACGGCCGGGCGTCGGTGCAGCCGTCCGAGAGCCCGGCGCGGGACGGTCGCGACGGCGCCACTGGCGGTCGTGCTGACCGTGACCGCGGCGCCCGTCCTCCTCACCGGCAGGAAGCCGACCGGCAGGAAGCCGACCGGCAGCAGGGTGACCGGCAGCAGGGTGACCGGCAGCAGGGTGACCGGCAGAACCGGAGCCAAGGCCAGGGCCAGCAGGGCCAGCAGAATCGTCAACCAGGTCGTCCGGACGACGACGACGGGAGCGGGCGTCGGCGCCGCGGGCGCTACCGCGATCGTCGACGGCGGGGTCGTAGCGGCGGCGAGCCTGGATATGCCCAGGACGAACCGGAGGTCGGCGAGGACGACGTGCTGCTTCCGGTGGCCGGGATCCTCGACGTCCTCGACAGCTATGCCTTCCTGCGTACCTCCGGCTACCTGCCCGGCCCCAGCGACGTGTACGTCTCGCTCAACCAGGTGAAGAAGAACGGCTTGCGGAAGGGTGACGCGGTCATCGGCGCCATTCGGCAGCCGCGCGAGGGCGAGCAGCCGTCCGGCCAGGGCAACCGGAACAAGTTCAACGCCCTGGTCCGGCTGGACACGGTGAACGGGATGACGCCCGAGGAGGCTCGTCAACGAGTCGAGTTCGGCAAGCTCACCCCGTTGTACCCGCAGGAGCGGCTCCGGCTGGAGACCGAGCCAGGCATCGCCACCACCCGGATCATCGACCTCGTCGCCCCGATCGGGAAGGGTCAGCGCGGGCTCATCGTGTCCCCGGCCAAGGCCGGTAAGACGTTGGTGATGCAGGCCATCGCGAATGCGATCAGCGTGAACAACCCGGAGTGCCACCTCATGGTCGTCCTGGTGGACGAGCGGCCTGAGGAGGTCACCGACATGCAGCGGGCGGTCAAGGGCGAGGTGATCGCCTCGACGTTCGACCGCCCGGCTGACGACCACACCACCGTTGCTGAGCTGGCCATCGAGCGGGCCAAGCGCCTGGTCGAGATGGGCCACGACGTCGTCGTCCTGCTCGACTCGATCACCCGGCTCGGACGGGCCTACAACCTGGCGGCTCCAGCCAGTGGGCGGATCATGTCCGGTGGCGTGGACTCCAGCGCGCTGTACCCGCCGAAGCGGTTCTTCGGCGCCGCCCGGAACATCGAGAACGGTGGATCGCTCACCATCCTGGCCACCGCTTTGATCGATACCGGCTCGAAGATGGACGAGGTGATCTTCGAGGAGTTCAAGGGCACTGGGAATATGGAGCTGCGGTTGGATCGTCGCCTGGCGGACAAGCGGTTGTTCCCCGCCGTGGACGTGAACCCCTCCGGCACCCGCCGGGAGGAGATCCTGCTCAGCCGGGAGGAGTTGTCGGTCAGCTGGAAGTTGCGCCGGGTGCTAACCGCGCTGGACTCCCAGCAGGCTTTGGAGCTGCTGCTGTCCAAGCTGAAGGAGACTCGCAGCAACGCCGAGTTCCTCATGCAGGTGCACAAGACCACGCCCGTTCCAGGCAAAGGCGATGACGACTGAGAGCTGAGGAGAGCAGGAGCGCGACGTCGGCCGGAATGCGGTGCCCCGCGACGAGGTTGGCGTGGGGGCCAGCGCCGCTCTGGCAGACTCCGTGCGAGCAACGCTCACCAGGTTCCGGTTCACGGCCACTGACGCTGGTCGACCCGGCAACCGCCATGTTGAGGAGCATGATGAAGAAGGACATCCACCCCGAGTACGCCACGACCGAGGTCACCTGCACCTGCGGGGCGCGGTTCGGCACTCGCAGCACCGCTGGCTCTGGGCAGATTCATGCCGAGGTGTGCAGTCAGTGCCATCCCTTCTACACCGGCAAGCAGAAGATCATGGACACCGGCGGCCGGGTCGCGCGGTTCCAAGCCCGCTACGGCAAGGACGCAAAGGCTGGTACCAGTCGCTAGCTCTCCTCGGTGCCGGCATCCCACCGCGGATGCCGGCACCTTCGTGCGCCCAGGGCAGGTCCGCGAGGGCGCGTTGAGCAAGGTGTCCCGCCGCGAGGGAGGTATCGCGCCGCAGGCCCAGATCAGGCCCGACACGGTCAGGCCCGACACGAAGGGAGTCATCGGTGTCCGATCCCGCCCAGACTCCTCTCGTTGAGACGTTGGTGGCTGAGCATGCCGTGGTTCAGCGGCAGCTCAGCGACCCTCGGGTGCACGCCGACCCGGCCCGCGCCCGTCAGCTAGCCCGGCGGTTCGCCGAGCTAGAGCCGGTGGTGACGGCACACGCTGCCGTCCGTCGGGCTCGAGGTGACGTGGAGGCGGCCACCGAGCTGGCAGCAGCTGACTCCTCCTTCGTCCGAGAGGTGCCCGTGCTGCGGGAGCAGCTCGCGCAGGCCCGCGCACTGCTGGCCGACTTGCTGGTTCCGCGGGATCCGGACGACGACCGGGACGTGATCATTGAGATTAAAGCGGGGGAGGGTGGAACCGAGTCCGCGTTGTTCGCCGCGGACCTGCTGCGCATGTACCTGCGGTTCGCCGAGCGTTGCGGGTGGTCGACCGCCGTTTTGGCCACCGCCGAGGGCGATCTGGGCGGCTACAAGAGCGTCTCGGTGGCGGTCCGCAGCAGAGGCACGCCAGCGCCCGGGTGTGGCACCTGGTCGCGGCTGAAGTACGAGGGCGGTGTGCATCGGGTGCAGCGGGTCCCGGTCACCGAGTCGCAGGGCCGGATCCACACCTCCGCGGTTGGCGTGCTGGTGCTGCCGGAGCCCGACGAGACCGAGGAGCTGGACATCCCGGCGTCGGACCTGCGGATCGATGTGTTCCGGTCCAGCGGCCCGGGAGGCCAGAGCGTCAACACCACCGACTCCGCGGTGCGGATCACCCACCTGCCGACCGGCACCGTGGTGTCGTGCCAGAACGAGAAAAGCCAGTTGCAGAACCGCGAGCAGGCGATGCGGATCCTGCGCGCTCGGTTGCGCGCCGCGGCCCAGGAACGGGCGCGCACTCAAGAGGCCGAAGCTCGGCGCAGCCAGGTCCGGTCCGTGGATCGTTCCGAGCGGATCCGCACGTACAACTTCCCGGAGAACCGGGTGACCGATCACCGCACCGGCTATAAGGCGTACAACCTGGCCGCGGTGCTGGACGGTGACCTGGAAGCCGTGGTGCGATCTGCGATCGACGCGGACCGCGCGATCCCAGCCGGCGACGACCACCTGGACCGTTGACCTCGACCGGGCGACCCGGTCGAACGACCCGGTCGGTGGCTCGACCGCACGACCCGACCGACGACTCGGCCGGGGACCTGACTGACGGCTGGGCCGAGGATCCGGCCGGCGGGTGGGCCGAGGCCGACGCGTCAGTCAGTGCCCTGGATGACGCTCCCGCTGACGCCCTAGTGCGGGTCACGGACGAGGTTTTCAGCGTGCCGGCTTCAGATCAGATCGACTGGGCAGTCCAGCTGCTCACCGACGCCGGTGTGCCGAGCCCGCGCCATGACGTCGAGGCGCTGGCCGCCCACGTGCTGGGCGTGGCCGCGTCGTCGGTACGGCTTGCTCTCCTACGTGGCGACCGGCTCGCGCTGGATCCCGCGTTCGGCGAGGCGGTGGCCCGGCGGGCCGAGCGGGTGCCGCTGCAGCACCTGACCGGGACGGCGCCGTTCCGCACTCTCGAGCTGGCCGTCGGGCCAGGGGTCTTCGTCCCACGGCCGGAGACCGAGCTGGTGGCCGGCGCCGGCGTGGACGCCGCCCGCCGAGCCGTGAGCAGCGGGCGTCGGCCAGTGGTGGTGGATCTGTGCGCTGGATCAGCCGCCCTCGCGTTGTCCGTGGCGGCGGAGGTGCCGTCGGCTCGCGTGCATGCCGTTGAGCTGTCGGCGCACGCGGTGGCGTGGGCTCAGCGGAACATCGACGCGCTGGGTCTGACGGTTCAGCTGCATCAAGCCGATGTCACGGATCCAGCCTTCCCGGCCGCGTTCCTGCGATCGGTGATCGACCTCCGGCCGGATCCTGGAGCAGCGGACCTCGCAGCGGTCGACATCGTGGTGAGCAATCCGCCGTACATCCCGCCGGGTGCGTCGCCGGTGGACCCAGAGGTGCGGGACCACGACCCGCCCATGGCGCTGTACGGCGGCGGTCCGGACGGGCTGTTGATCCCGCGAGCGGTGGTCCGGGTGGCGGCGCGGCTGCTGCGGCCTGGCGGGGTCCTGGTACTGGAGCACGCGGACGTCCAGCAGGACGCGGTGCTCGCGATGATGACCGGCAGTGCGTGGGACGCCGCTGTCGGCCACCACGACCTCACCGGCCGTCCTCGCTATGCCATCGCCCGCCGGGCAGCTACGTCATCACTCACCGGGCAGCCTGATCACCCGCGGGACGTCTGAGCGGCCAGAGCCACGACAAGCCGATCGCCTGGCCGAGTCCGGTCGTCGTCAGGGCGCAGTGGCAGGATGACCACCGTGACCCGGATCGACGTGCGTACCGACGACGGTAGGGCGTCCGGGACGAAGCGCGCCGCGGACGCCGTCCAACGCGGCGACGTGGTGGTGTTGCCCACGGACACGGTGTACGGCATCGGGGCGGACGCGTTCGCACCTGCCGCCGTGGCCGCGGTGCTGGAGGCGAAGGGCCGTGGCCGGAGCATGCCGCCGCCCGTGCTCGTACCCTCGCCGAAGACCATCGCCGGTCTCACCTATGGCCTGACTCCCGCCGTCCGTGAGCTGATCGTCGCGTTCTGGCCGGGGCCGCTGACCTTGGTCTGCCACGCCCAGCCCACCCTTGCCTGGGATCTCGGTGACACGGGCGGCACCGTCGCGCTGCGAATGCCGCTGCACCGGGTGGCGCTGGCGTTGCTGGAGCTCACCGGCCCGATGGCGGTGACCAGCGCCAATCGCACCGGCCAGCCCCCGGCTACCACCGTGGACGAGGCGGTCGCGCAGCTCGGCGACGCGGTGAGCGTCTACCTCGACGGCGGCCCGAGCTCGTCCAGCACCGCGTCCACCATCGTCGACGTCACCGGTCCGGTGCCGGTGCTGGTGCGCGCAGGCCCGATCGGGCTGGACCGGTTGCGGGCGGTCGCCCTCGACGTCGAGGACGGCACAGCCGATCACCCCGACGCCACCGAACCCGCTGACGGGCCACCACCCGCGCCCGACGCTGACCACCCGCACGAGGAGGACGCACGATGAGCACGCCGTTCTGGGGGCCGGACTTCACCGCGCTCCACCAGCAGGATCCTGAGATCGCCGACGTGGTCCTGGCCGAGTTGGACCGGCTGCGGTCGGGCCTGCAGCTGATCGCGAGCGAGAACTTCACCTCGCCCGCGGTGCTGGCCGCGCTGGGCTCCACGTTGAGCAACAAGTACGCCGAGGGCTACCCCGGCCGCCGGTACTACGGGGGGTGTGTCCAGGTCGACCGGGCCGAGGAGATCGCCGTCGCGCGCGCCAAGGAGCTCTTCGGGGCCGACCACGCGAACGTGCAGCCGCACTCCGGCGCGAGCGCGAACCTCGCCGTGTACGGCGCGTTCTGCAAGCCGGGCGACACGGTGCTGGCGATGAGCTTGCCGCACGGCGGGCACCTGACCCACGGCGCCAAGGTGTCATTCAGCGGCAAGTGGTTCCACGCCGTGCACTACGGCGTGCACCCGAAGACGGAGCACATCGACTACGACCAGGTCCGCGACCTGGCCCGCGAGCACCGTCCCCGGATGCTCGTCTGCGGCGGTTCGGCCATCCCCCGTCTGATCGACTTCGCCGCCTTCCGCGAGATCGCCGACGAGGTCGGGGCAATCCTCATGGTGGACGCCGCACACTTCATCGGCCTCGTGGCCGGCAAGGCGATCCCGAGCCCGGTGCCGTACGCCGACGTGGTCACCTTCACCACGCACAAGGTGCTTCGTGGTCCGCGCGGCGGCGCCTTGGTGTGCAAGGCCGAGCACGCGGCAGCACTGGACAAAGCGGTGTTCCCGATGATGCAGGGCGGGCCGCTGATGCACGCCGTCGCGGCCAAGGCCGTCAACTTCGCTGAGTGCCTGACACCGCAGTACCAGCAGTACGCCCACCAGGTCGTCGCGAACGCTCAGGCGCTGACGAAGGCGCTCGCCGAACAGGGCGTGCGACCGGTCGCGGGCGGCACTGACACTCACCTGGCGCTGATCGACCTGGCAGCCTCCGGGGTCAGCGGCAAGGACGCCGAGCACCGGTGCGACGCCTCCGGCATCGTGCTGAACAAAAACGCGATCCCGAACGATCCGCAGCCGCCGAGCATCGCGTCCGGCATTCGGGTCGGCTCGCCGGCGGTCACCACCCAGGGCATGGGCGAGGAGCAGATGACCACGATCGCGAGACTGATCGTTCGCGCGGCTACCCAGACGGACGGTTCGCCGGATCATCCGGCGGCCGTCCAGGTGCGCTGCGAGGTTTCGGAGCTGGTATCTGCGTTCCCCGCCTACCCGCGGGCGTGACGCTCCGGGCGGTGGTTCGAGGACGCCGCCGCTGACCGGCTGGTGAGTCAAGGGCGGTGCTGGCGGTGAGGGTAGGGCTGTGGGGGCAGGGGCTGGAGGAGTCGGGTGCGCGAGTACGTGTTCGTGATCGCCGTCGCGGCGGTGATCACCTACGTGTTGACGCCGCTCGTGCGCAGCGCCGCGATCCGTCGTGGCTTGGTCACCGAGGTACGGGACCGGGACGTGCACGCGGTGCCGATCCCTCGTCTCGGCGGGCTGGCGATGTTCGTGGGGCTCACCCTCGCGGTGCTGGCATCTACCCAGCTTCCCCGGTTGTCATCGGTGGTCTCCGGCGAGGTGCGGACGCTCCAGGCCGTGCTGATCGGGGCGACGCTTGTCGTGGTGCTCGGCGTCGTCGACGACGTCTGGGGTCTGGAGGCGTGGACGAAGTTCGCCGGTCAGGTGTTGGCCGCCGGGGTGATGGCGGTTCAGGGCGTCCAGCTCTACTCGTTGCCGATCTTCGGGGTGACGTATCTACCGCCGTCCGCCCTCGTGGTGTTGACCGTCCTGGTCGTCGTGACCACGATCAACGCGGTCAACTTCGTGGACGGCCTGGACGGTCTGGCGGCCGGGATCTGCATCATCGCCGGGCTCGCGTTCTTCGGGTACGCGTACTCCATCTCCCGGGACTACCAGAACGACGTCTTCTCGGTGTCTGCGTTGTTGGCTGCGCTGCTGATCGGGTGCTGCCTGGGGTTCTTGCCGTACAACTTCAACCCGGCGTCGATCTTCATGGGGGACACCGGCGCGATGCTCCTGGGGCTGCTGCTGTCCGCGGCGACCATCTCGCTCACCGGCAGCATCGACCCGCAGACGGTCAAGGCAGGTGATGTCCCACCGCAGCTCTTCCCGCTGCTGATGCCGGTGGCCGTGCTGGTCGTCCCGCTGCTCGACATGGTGCTAGCGGTCGTTCGTCGGACGCGTGCCGGTCGCCGGCCCTGGCACCCGGACGCCCAGCACCTGCACCACCAGATGCTGGCCCTCGGCCATAGCCATGCTGGTGCTGTGGTCGCTCTCTACCTGTGGGCGGCCTGGGTGGCGTTGGGCGCCGCCGCGGTGGCGCTGCTGCCGTTGCGGTGGGCGGTGCTGGTCGCGGTGGGCTTGCTGCTGATCGCCGTGGCGACCACCGCGGTGAGACCGATAGCCAGTCGGTCGCGGAAGGGCACGCTCAAGCGCTTGTGATAGCATTCACAAGCGCTTGAGCGTGCAGGTCGAAGCTCCGTTGCGCCGCCCGCTGACCACCCCCGAGCCGCCGAGAGGCAGGCGCCCGAGATGGCCAAGGACGACCCGCCCGGCCCCCATATCGCCGAGACCCGACAGCAGTTCTCCGCGATGCTGCGCGGTGCGGCGGGTCCTACGCTCGCCGTAGGGGGCGTGATCTCAGCGATCGGGTTCGTCATTGAGCCGCAGACCGGGTGGTCTGCCGGTCTCGGGGCACTGCTGGTGGTGGTGTTCTTCTCGCTTAGCTTGCTGGTGATGCGGCTGACCTCGCATCTGTCGGCGACATCGGTGATGGCGGTTGTGCTCGCGGTGTACACCGCGAAGATCATGCTGCTGGCCGTCGCGTTGTTCGTGCTGAGCGGGATGGCGTGGGTGGCGACACGTGCGCTTGGCCTGACCGCGATCGTCTGCACGATGGTCTGGTTGGCTTTGGAGATGCGTGCGTTCTCCCGGCTCCGAGTGCTGGTCGCTGGGTCCCCACCAGCCCCGGCGGTTATGGATGCGGGGCAGTGATGGGCAGCTGTCGGCTTTGGCACGGTGGATTCTGGGAGGTACCAGGTGGGCGGGACGTCACCACCCCGCGAGTCGTCGAGCCAGCCTGCGGATGGTCCGCTGGCCGAGTCGGCCGCCTGGAACATCGTCGCCACGCTGATGTCCGGACTGCTCGGGTTCGGGTTGCCTGCCTGGCTGGTCGGTCGCGTCCTAGGCTGGGAGTGGCTGGTCGGCGTGGGTCTCCTAGTCGGGATGGCGGCGGCGTTGACTGTCGTGTGGTTCCGGTACGGTACGGACCGGCAGTAACAGCGGGTCAGGCGTGTGACGACGGACGGGCCGGTGCTGGGTGGGCTGGCTCCGAACGTGGCGAGGTCGGTTTCGATGACACCGTCGGTGGATCAACCGCGATGGATCGGATGACGGACCAGGCCCAGGCCACGGTGTGTGCTGTCGCACCCTGCTCAACCTCGCGGGTCACCACGTCTGCTCGCCCCTACTTCTCGGAGGACTCGCAGTGATCACCGCCCTGACCACCGAGGGTGACGGGTTCCAGCCGCCGGGCCAAAGTGATTTCTGGCAGCCGCTAATCGGGAACGGCGCCTTCGCGCTCACCCGGCCGATGATTCTCATGGTGTTCGCGACGGGGCTGATCGTCGTCGGGATGCTCGTGGTGACCAGGCAGCTCAGCGTCGTGCCGGGCAAGGCCCAGGCGGTCACCGAGGGGGCGTACAACCTGGTACGCAACTCCATCGCCCGAGACATTCTCGGCAGCCGGGATTTCCTGCGGTACGTGCCGCTGCTGTTCGCGATGTTCCTGCTGATTCTGGTGAACAACCTCTTCGGGATCATCCCCGGCATCCAGTATCCGACGATGTCGCGCATCGGGTTCCCGCTCGCGTTGACCCTCGTGGTCTACCTGACGTACCTCGCGATCGGCATGCGCCGCAAGGGTGTCTGGGGCTACCTCAAGGGCCTGGTACCGCCCGGGCTGCCGGCCTGGGTCGTGCCGTTGATGTTCTTCCTGGAGCTGCTGACCTTCTTCTTCACCCGGCCGGTGACGCTCGCGCTGCGGTTGTTCGGCAACATGTTCGCGGGCCACATGCTGCTGCTGCTGATGACCTTGGGCGGGGAGTACATGCTCCTCGAAGGCGGGCCGGTGCTCAAGGTTCTGTCCATCGGTCCGTTCGCGATGAACCTGGTGCTCACCGTGTTCGAACTCCTGGTGCAGTTCCTTCAGGCCTACATCTTCACCTTGCTCGCCGCGCTGTATATCGCTGGTTCGCTCGCTGACGAGCACTAGACCGTCCCGACCTGTCCAACCAGTCGTGCGGGCACCCGGCCCGTACCGAACGAAGGAAGAGAAGCAGATGAGAGGTTCCCTCGCGATCGTCGGCTATGGCCTGTCGGCCATCGGCCCGGGCATCGGCGTCGGCCTGATCTTCGCGGCCTACCTCAACGGCGTCGCCCGCCAGCCCGAGGCCCGCGGCATGCTGCAGCCGATCGCGTTCCTCGGGTTCGCGCTCGCCGAAGCGCTCGCCATCTTCGGCATCGCGCTGGCGTTCGTCTTCGCCGAGTAGTCGTCCAGCCCACGAAGGGAACAGCGATGGTCATCTCCTCAGCAGTGCGCGCGGCCGCAGAGGGCGAGGGTTTCTGGGCGAGCGCGTACCCGATCATCCCGCTGCCCGGCGAGCTGATCGTGGGCACCATCTGCTTCGCGATCGTCATTTGGGTGATGATCAAGAAGGTGGTGCCCCGGCTGGAGCAGCTGTACGCCGAGCGCACCGCTGCGATCGAGGGCGGGATGGCGAAGGCGGAGCAGGCTCAGGCGCAGGCCGAGGCCGCCCGGCGCGAGCTGGAGGAGCAGCTGTCCCAGGCCCGGGAGGAAGCGTCCCGCATCCGCGAGCAGGCTCGTGGCGAGGGCGCCCACATCCTGGCTGAGCTCAAGGCCCAGGCCCAGGCGGAGTCCGACCGGATCACCACGGCAGCACGCACCCAGATCGAGGCGGAGCGCCAGCAGGCGATGCTGCAGCTGCGCGCCGACGTCGGCTCCCTGGCTACCGGCCTGGCGTCCCGGGTGGTGGGGGAGTCGTTGGAGGACGAGGCTCGGCAGCGACGTACGGTCGAGCGGTTCCTGGCTGAGCTGGAGTCGGTCGCCGCTGACGGCGAGCCGGTCCGCGCTGGCGTGGGTCGGCCGGCATCCCGGGGTTCGTGATGCACGGCAACAGCCGGCAGACGGCCGCCACCGTGCGGGACGCTCTCGATGCCGTCCTGGACGACCTTCTCGGCGGTCGCTCCTCGGGGTCGGTGGCAACAGGCTCGATGGCAACGGGTTCGATGGCGGTAGGGGCGGCCCAGCGTGTCGGGCAGGCGCTCTTCGGCGTGGTCGACCTTCTGGACGAGCAGAGCGCGGTGCGCCGTGCGCTCACCGACCCGTCCGCGCTGCCGCAGGACAAGGCAGCCTTGGCGCATCGGTTGTTGGACGGCAAGGTTCCGACCGGCGTCGTAGAGGTGATCCAGACCGCCGCGCGCGGTCGGTGGTCACGCTCGCGGGACGTGGCCGACACCGTGGAGGAGCTCGCGGTGGGCGCCGTCGTCGCCGACGCCGAGTCCGTTGGCGAGGCCGACCGGGTGGAGGACGAGCTGTTCCGGTTCGAGCGGATCGTTGCTGGCGACCGCGCGCTCGCCGCGGCGTTGGCCGACGGCACCGCTGGTGCCCCCCGGCGGACGAGCCTGGTCGACGCCCTGGTGGAAGGTCGGGTGGCCGAGCCCACCCGACTGCTGCTGCACCGTGCGGTGGTCGCGCCACGGGGTCGTTCGGTGGGTGACGCGCTGCAAGCGTACGGCCGGGCCGCGGCGGCTCGACGCCAGCTGGTGGTCGCCGAGGTGACAGTGGCCGCCCCGTTGGCCGCCGAGCATCGGGACCGCCTGGCCACCGCTCTGACCCGGCTGTACCGCAAGCCGGTGCACCTCAACGTCGACGTTGACCCCACTGTGCTCGGTGGCATGCGTGTCGCGGTCGGTGATGAGGTGATCGATGGCAGCACCGCTCGGCGCCTGGACGACGTCCGCCGCAGATTGACGGGCTGAGGCCGGCCGTGTCCACCTGACAACCCGACCCCGACCCATGACCACTTTCATGCACACCGCTTTACACGATCACCAGGCACGCATGATTCCACGCGAGGAGAAGGCAGGCAGTGCGATGACCGAGCTCAGCATCCGCCCGGAGGAGATCCGAGCTGCCCTGGACAGCTTCGTGCAGTCGTACGAGCCGGGCGCAACGGCCCGCGAGGAGGTCGGCCGGGTCGCTGAGGCGATGGACGGCATCGCCCGGGTCGAGGGCTTGCCGTCGGTCATGGCGAACGAGCTGCTGCGCTTCGAGGACGGCACCCTCGGCCTGGCGCTGAACCTGGACGTCCGCGAGGTGGGTGTCGTCGTCCTCGGCGAGTTCTCCGGGATCGAGGCGGGGCAGCAGGTGCAGCGCACCGGCGAGGTGCTGTCCGTCCCGGTCGGGGACGGGTACCTCGGCCGGGTGGTGGATCCGCTGGGCAATCCGGTGGACGGCCTGGGGGACATCGAGACCAGCGGTCGTCGCGCATTGGAGCTGCAGGCTCCCAGCGTGGTGCAGCGCAAGTCGGTGCATGAGCCGTTGCAGACCGGCCTCAAGGCGATCGACGCGATGACGCCGATCGGTCGCGGCCAGCGCCAGCTGATCATCGGCGACCGGCAGACCGGCAAGACGGCGATCGCGATCGACACGATCATCAACCAGAAGGAATATTGGGCGACCGGCGACCCAGCCCAGCAGGTGCGCTGCATCTACGTGGGCATCGGGCAGAAGGGGTCCACCATCGCGTCGGTGCGCGGCGCCCTGGAGGAGGCCGGCGCCCTGGAGTACACCACGATCGTGGCCGCCCCGGCGTCCGACCCGGCTGGGTTCAAGTACCTGGCCCCGTATACCGGCTCGGCGATCGGCCAGCACTGGATGTACGACGGCAAGCACGTGCTGATCGTCTTCGACGACCTGTCCAAGCAGGCCGAGGCGTACCGGGCGGTGTCGCTGTTGCTGCGTCGCCCGCCGGGGCGCGAGGCGTACCCGGGTGACGTGTTCTACCTGCACTCCCGGCTGCTGGAGCGTTGCGCCAAGCTGTCCGACGACATGGGAGCCGGATCGATGACCGGCCTGCCGATCATCGAGACCAAGGCCAACGACGTCTCGGCGTACATCCCGACCAACGTCATCTCGATCACCGACGGGCAGATCTTCCTGCAGTCCGACCTGTTCAACGCCAACCAGCGGCCGGCGATCGACGTCGGCATCTCGGTTTCCCGGGTCGGTGGCGACGCGATGACCAAGGCGATGAAGAAGGTCACCGGGTCGCTGAAGGTGGACCTCGCGCAGTTCCGCGCGCTGGAGGCGTTCGCGTTGTTCGCCTCCGACCTGGACGCCGCGTCCCGTCAGCAGCTGGCCCGTGGCCAGCGGCTGATGGAGCTGCTCAAGCAGGGTCAGTACGCGCCGTACCCGGTGGAGGAGCAGGTGGTGTCGGTGTGGCTCGGCACCACCGGCAAGCTGGACCCGATCGCGGTCGCGGACGTGCGCACGTTCGAGCGGGAGTTCCTGGACCACCTGCGCCGCTCCACCCAGCTGCTCACCACCATCCGCCAGACCGGGCAGTTCGCTGACGACACGGCGGCGGCGCTGGAGGCCGAGGTCGTGTCGTTCACCCGGAGCTTCCAGACGTCCGACCGCGGCTCCGTCGAGGCCGGTCACGAGGAGGCGGAGGCTCTCGCGGACGAGCAGATCGAGCAGGAGCAGATCGTCCGGCAGAAGCGCGGCTGAGGGATGGGCGCGCAGCAACGGGTTTACCGTCAGCGGATCAACTCCACGTCGTCGCTGAAGAAGATCTTTAGCGCGATGGAGCTCATCGCGACGTCTCGGATCGCCAAGGCTCGGGCCGCGGTCGCAGCCTCCTCTCCGTACGCCCGGGCGATCACCCGGGCGGTGTCGGCGGTGGCGACCTACTCCAACACCGACCACCCGCTGATCACCGAGAAGGACGCGGTGCGCCGCGCCGCGGTGCTGGTGATCACCAGCGACCGCGGGATGGCAGGTGCCTACTCCGCGAACGTGTTGCGAGAGACCGAGCGGCTCGCGGAGCTGCTGCGTGCTCGGGGTGTCGAGCCGGTGCTGTTCACCGTGGGGCGCAAGGCGGCTGCCTACTACCGGTTCCGTCGCCGCAGCGTCGAGCGGGAGTGGAGTGGGTTCAGCGAAGCACCGACGTATGAGCACGCTCGCGAGATCGGTCAGATGCTCGTGGACGCCTTCCTCGCCGGTTCCGCCGACGATGGCACCGGCGGCGTGGACGAGATCCACGTCGTGTTCACCCGGTTCCGCACCATGGTGACCCAGGAGCCGGACGTGATCCGGTTGCTGCCGCTGGAGGTCGTCGAGGGCGAGCAGCCGCCCGAGCCCGGCGACGTCCTGCCGTTGTATGAGTTCGAGCCGAACGCCGAGGCGGTGTTCGACACGCTGCTGCCGCGATATATCGGCAGCCGGATTTTCAACTGCCTGCTGCAGGCTACGGCCAGCGAGCAGGCTGCCCGCCAGCGGGCGATGAAGTCCGCAGCGGACAACGCCCAGGACCTCATCCGCCTCTACACCCGCCTTGCCAACCAGGCCCGCCAGGCCGAGATCACCCAGGAGATCAGCGAGATCGTCGGCGGTGCCGACGCGCTGGCCTCCGCTGGGGCCGAGAACTGAGAGGACAGCCATGACTGCCACCGCTACGGGGCCAGCCGGTTCGACCGACTCGGCCAGCACCAATGCCGCGACCGGCCGGATCGCCCGGGTGATCGGCCCGGTCGTCGACATCGAGTTCCCGGCCGACGCGATCCCGGACATCTACAACGCGCTGGAGATCGACTACGAGCTGAACGGCGAGCAGCTCACCCTGGCCCTGGAGGTCGCCCAGCACATCGG
The DNA here is from genome assembly GCA_051657715.1 of Angustibacter sp. GTDB lineage: Bacteria > Actinomycetota > Actinomycetes > Actinomycetales > Angustibacteraceae > JBOFBH01. The sequence continues at coordinate 109,666 of JBOFLF010000004.1, forward strand.
CGACAACCTGGTCCGGGCCATCTCGATGAAGCCGACCGACGGCCTGGTCCGCGGCTCCGCGGTCCGCGACACCGGCGAGGGCATCTCGGTCCCGGTCGGCGACGTGACGCTCGGCCATGTGTTCAACGTGACCGGGGACTGCTTGAACCTGGCACCAGGGGAGAAGCTGGAGGTCACCGAGCGCTGGCCGATCCACCGCAAGGCACCAGCGTTCGACCAGCTGGAGCCCAAGACCCAGATGTTCCAGACCGGCATCAAGGTCATCGACCTGCTCACCCCGTACGTCCAGGGCGGCAAGATCGGGCTGTTCGGCGGCGCTGGCGTCGGCAAGACGGTGCTGATCCAGGAGATGATCGCCCGGGTCGCCCGCGACCACGGCGGCGTATCGGTGTTCGCCGGGGTGGGGGAGCGGACCCGTGAGGGCAACGACCTGATCACCGAGATGGACGAGTCCGGGGTGTTGCCGCAGACCGCACTGGTCTTCGGGCAGATGGACGAACCGCCGGGCACCCGGTTGCGGGTGGCGCTGTCCGCGCTGACCATGGCCGAGTACTTCCGGGATGTGCAGAACCAGGACGTCCTGCTGTTCATCGACAACATCTTCCGGTTCACCCAAGCTGGCTCTGAGGTGTCCACCCTGCTTGGCCGGATGCCGTCCGCGGTGGGGTATCAGCCGACCCTGGCCGACGAGATGGGCGTGCTGCAGGAGCGGATCACCTCGACCCGCGGGCACTCGATCACCTCGATGCAGGCGATCTACGTGCCGGCGGACGACTACACCGACCCAGCACCGGCGACCACGTTCGCGCATCTGGACGCGACTACCGAGCTGTCCCGGGATATCGCCTCGCTCGGCATCTACCCGGCGGTCGACCCGCTGACCTCGACGTCCCGGATCCTGGACCCGCGGTACATCTCGCGTGCGCACTACGACACCGCGGTGCGGGTCAAGCAGATCCTCCAGCGCAACAAGGAGCTGCAGGACATCATCGCGATCCTCGGCATCGACGAGCTGTCCGAGGAGGACAAGACGTTGGTGAACCGGGCTCGCCGGATCCAGCGTTTCCTGTCCCAGAACACCTACGTGGCCAAGCAGTTCACCGGCATCGAGGGTTCCACCGTCCCGCTGGACGACACCGTCGAGGCGTTCACCAAGATCTGCGACGGGGAGTACGACCACGTCGCGGAGCAGGCATTCTTCATGTGCGGTGGCTTGGACGACGTCGAGCGGAAGTGGGCGGAGATCCAGAAGTCGCTCTGATCACCGATCGGGCGCCGGACCGCCAGGACGTGCGGGACGGCATCCACCTGCCTGGTGGCTGCCCACCAGTTCCTGCCATCAACCTGATTGCTGCGATCGGGCGTGGTGCTGGCTGCGTCGAGACACGTGGCTCAGGTGTCGGCGCCGGGGGTCCGCGGCTTCGAGACGTTGGTGGTGGTGACGCGGGTGTCACGGTCTGTCCCCACGAGCCGGTATTGTTGCGGTAGAAGCCATCGACGAAAGGATCCACCGGTGCCGCTCACCGTCGAACTCGTGGCCGCCGATCGCACGGTGTGGACCGGCGAGGCAGGTGAGGTGGTGGCCCGGACGGTGGACGGGGAGTTGGGCATCCTGCCAGGTCACGCCCCATTGCTGGGGGTGCTCGTTGAGGGTGACGTGCGGATCAGTGGGTCCACCCAGCCGGTGACCGCGCGGGTCGACAGCGGGTTCCTGTCCGTGGACCACGACCGAGTCACCATCGTTGCGGAGAGCGCCAGCGTAGGCGCTGATCCATCGAGCTGACCGGGGCACCGATCGTGGACGACCTCATCATTCCCCTTGAGGTCGCGGCTGCCCTCGTGCTGCTGTTGCTCATAGCGTTGGTAGCCGTCGTGGTTCGGCGGCGCTGGCTAAGTCGAGGTCTCGGAGCTTTTGACTGCTCGTTACGGACGAGCGACCGGCCGCACGGCAAGGGGTGGAAGCTCGGGGTGGCGCGCTACGGGCCGGATGAGGTGGAGTGGTTTCGGGTCTTCGATTTATCACCTCGTCCACGGAGTGTGCTACCGCGGGCCGGTTTGGTCGTCCAGGACCGTCGTCAGCCTCAAGGGGTAGAGGCGCTGGCGGTCATGACAGGGTTCGTGGTGGTCCGTTGTCAGCGAGCGGGCGGCGTGGTGGAGTTGGCGATGAGCGAGGACTCGTATACCGGCTTCGCCTCCTGGGCCGAGGCCGGTCCACCAGGTCAGAACGTCTCAGTGGCCTGATCGCGACAACCCGATCGCGACAGGCCCCATCGTGTCGGGGCCATCGTGACGTGGCCCGATCGGGTGACGAGGTCTCATCGTGGCGGAGCCGTCCGCGACGTTTCCCGAGGAAGCGTCGATTGACTAACTAGGGGATTCGTCAGTGAGGCGTACGGACTCCGTAGGGTCATGCGGCTGAGGTTGGTCCGGCTTGGCGTCCGATGCCAGGGCGGCGTCATCGCGATCCGCGCCAGGTTTCCACAGAACCTCCGGTGCCTCGGCCGACTGGTTGACGAATCGGCCGAGGATGAACAACAAGTCGGACAGGCGGTTGAGGTAGCGGGCGGTCAACGGACTCACCCCGCCATCCGCTTCGGCGCCGTAGCGGTCGATCGCTGCCCAGGCGGATCGTTCCGCGCGACGCGCGACCGTGCGGGCTACGTGCAGATACGCGCTGCCGACGGTGCCACCGGCCAGGATGAACGAGCGCAGGGTTGGCAAGGAGTGGCCGAAGCGGTCGCAGTGCTGTTCCAGCTCCCCGATCCACGGCTCCTGAACTCGCAGGGGTGGGTGCTCGTACGACGTGGCGAGTGGAGTGCACAGATCAGCGCCGACGTCGAACAGGTCGTTCTGGATGCGCTGCAGCAGCGCGATGACGTCGCCCGGTAGCTCACCACAGGTGATCGCCACGCCCAGCGCCGCGCCGGTCTCGTCGCAGTCCGCGTACGCCACCAGCCTCGGGTCGGTCTTGGTGGTACGAGTGAAATCGCCGAGGGCTGTGGTGCCGTCGTCACCGGTGCGGGTGTAGATGCGGGAGAGCACGACCATACGTCCACTCTAGGCGCACCCCACTCCGGCGGACGTCGGGTGACCGCCGGTGCCTCGTCAGCGAGGTTCGCGCAGCAGCGCCCGAGCCGTGCGAGCCTCGTCCCGGAACACCAGGACCCGGGGGCCTTCAGTCGTGGACGCGAGGGTGGCCCGCAGGCCCTGACCGACCAACCGGGATCGGATCAACTCGGCCTCGGCGAAGCTGGCCGGTTCGGCGACCGGCTCCAGCAGGCCGTAGTCCGCCGGATCCCCCGGGCGGGTGGGTCGGATCGCCACCGAACGGCCCCGGCGGAAGGTCCAGCGCAGCAGGATGATCAGCACTCCGACCGCGACGAACGCGAGCAGTGGGCCGTATACGAACGAGTAGCTGCCCCAACCTGGCACCTGCTCAGTGTGCGCCGACGGGACCGGAAGAGCCAGCGATCCGGAGGTCGCATCGATAACCTGCGGCCATGTCTTCCACTCCCGCGGCCATGTCGCCATCCCAGCAGATCACCGTTGTCGGAGCCGGCTTGATGGGCTCCGGCATCGCTCAGGTCAGCGCCACCGCTGGGATGAGCGTGGTGCTGCACGACCGCACCGGCGACGACCTGGCTCGCGGTCGGTCCGCGATCGAGGCGTCGTTGCGCCGCTTCGTCGCCAAGGACAGGGTCACCCAGCAGGACGCGGACGCGGCGCTCGCCCGCATCACCACTACGACTGACCTGGAGGCTGCTGCTGACAGCGCGGTGGTCGTCGAGGCGGTCTTCGAGGACATCGACGTCAAGACCGAGGTGTTCACCCAGCTGGACCAGATCTGTCGGCAGGATGCGGTGCTGGCGACCAACACCTCGGCGATCCCGATCACCCGGATCGCCGCGGCCACCGCGCGACCGGAGTCCGTGGTCGGGACGCATTTCTTCTCACCCGTCCCGATGATGCAGCTGTGCGAGCTGGTCCGCGGCTACCGCACCAGTGATCTCACCCTCGCCCGGGCTCGCCAGTTCGCCGAAGCCACCGGCAAGACCTGCATCGTGGTCAACCGAGACGTCGCCGGGTTCGTCACCACCCGGCTGATCTGCGCGCTGGTGATGGAAGCGGTGCAGCTGTGCGACTCCGGGGTGGCCACCGCCGAGGACATCGACACGGCCTGTCGGCTCGGTTTCGGCCATCCGATGGGACCGCTGGCGACCACCGACCTGACTGGGGTGGACATCCTGCGCAACGCCACCCGGGCCATTTACGCCGAGTCCCAGGACGAGAAGTTCGCTCCCCCGGAGCTGTTGAACCGGATGGTCGCCGCGGGCGACCTGGGCCGCAAGTCCGGGCAGGGCTTCTACACCCACGACGGGTGATGCCGCCAGTACCCGCGTGACGGCCGTCGCAAGGCGCCCTTCGGACGCGATCGGGGGGTGCGACACCACGTAACCAGGCTCCAGGCAGGATGGTGCCGTGGAGATCGCGCTGTCACTGGTCGCGCTGGTGCTCGTGGTGGTCGGCGTGGCCGGCGCCGCCGGGCGGGTCGGGATTCCGGCGCCGTTGCTGCTGGTCGGTGTCGGCGTGGTCGGCGGGTATCTGCCGTTCGTGCCGGACATCGAGCTGGAACCCGAGCTGGTCCTGGTCGGCCTGCTGCCCCCCTTGCTGTACGCGGCAGCGATCCGCACGTCGCTGGTGGACTTCCGAGCCAACCGGATGGCTATTGGGCTGCTGTCCGTCGGGGCCACGTTGTTCACCACGGTGGTCGTCGCCGTGATCGCGTGGTGGGTGATCCCGCCTCCGTTCTCGATCGCTGCCGCGTTCGCGTTGGGCGCGGTGGTCGCGCCGCCGGACGCCGTCGCGGCCACCGCCGTCGCCCGACGGATCGGCATGCCCCGACGGATCGTGGCCATCCTGGAGGGAGAAAGCCTGGTCAACGACGCCACGGCGCTGGTGGCGTTGAACACCGCGCGGACGGCGATCGTCACCAGCATCGGGGTGTGGGCGGTGGTGCGGGACTTCGCGGTCGCGGCGGTCGGCGGGGTGCTGATCGGTCTTGCCGTCGGGTGGGCGGTGGCTTACGTGCGGCGTCGGGTGGACGACCCGGTGCTGGACACCTCGATCTCGTTCGTCGCCCCGTTCCTGGCGTTCATCGCCGCGGAGAATAAGTGGATCCACGCCTCCGGCGTCCTGGCTGTCGTTGTCACCGGCCTGATGCTCGGACACCAGGCTCACCGGCTGCAGTCCGGGGCGTCCCGGCTGGCGGAGCAGAGCACCTGGCGCACCCTGCAGTTCTTGCTGGAGAACACGGTCTTCTTGCTGATCGGCCTGCAGCTGCCCGTGGTGGTGGACGCGGCCCGTCAGGACGTCGGCGGCGGGTCGTTGTTGCTGATCAGCCTGGTAGTCCTGGCCGCGGTACTGGGGTCGCGGTTCATCTGGGTGTTCGGCACGTACGGGTTGCGCCGGCTGAACCGCCGGCCCAGCGCGGACGGCTGGACCGCGCGTACCTCGATCGTGGTGTCCTGGGCCGGTATGCGCGGCGTGGTGAGTATCGCCGCCGCGTTCGCGCTGCCCGAGGACACCCCGCGCAGGGGACTGCTGCTGTTCGCCGCGTTCGTCGTGGTGGTCGGAACGCTGGTGCTGCAGGGCCTTTCGCTGCCCTGGCTGACCCGCCAGCTGCGGCTTCCGGGTCCGGACCCGGCGGAGGACGCCCTGGCTGAGGCCGCGTTGCTGCACGAGGTCGCGCGAGCCGGTGGCGACCGGTTGGACGCCGAGCGAACCGACGCCGATCCCGAGCAGGTGGTGGCACAGCTTCGGGTCAAGGTCCAGCAGCGCGCCGACCAGGCGTGGGAGCGGCTGGGGCGCTCGCACACCGAGTACGAGCCGCCGACCGCGGCGTACCTGCGGCTGCGGCTGGCCATGATCGAGTCGGAGCGACAGGCCCTGGTGGCCGCTCGGGACTCCGGTCGCTACGACGACGACGTGCTGCGGTCCGTCGCGACCATGCTGGACGTCGAGGAGTCGCTGCTGGACCGCAGCGAGGTGCTGGCCCGGCCGGTCGACGGCACCCGGCTGGCGCCAGCCCGATCGGTGCAGCACTGCGAGCACCTGGAGCAGGCTCCGACCGCCGTCCAGCCCAGCAGCCTCGACGGGTGCGAGGACTGCTTGCGGGAGGGCATCACCTGGGTGCACCTGCGGCTCTGCCTGACCTGCGGGTACGTCGGGTGCTGTGACACCTCACCGCGCCAGCACGCCACCGCTCATTTCCACGACGCCCAGCACCCGGTGATGCGCAGCTTTGAACCACACGAGTACTGGCGCTGGTGTTTCGTGGACGAGGTGCTCGGCTGAGTGCGAACGACGCTACCGGCCAGCGGCCTCACGCCAACCGGTGCTGGTCCACCTGCGCTGGCGCGTCCTCCCGGGGTCGATATCGAGGAAAAGCAGTAGGGGTGGCTTGGTCGCCGTACCGGTGGTAGACGGTGGTCGGGTAGTAGGGCGGGACGATCCACGACCAGTCCTCGGGGACGGACCGACCGGCCCGGCGTTCGCGGTCGCAGTGCCGCAAGTACATCTCGGACTCCTGCTCCGGATCCGACAGCCGTGCCCCGGCTCGGTCGAAGGAGAACACCACGGCCACGTGCAGCTCGTGGACGGCTCGGGCGCGCCACAGGGTCCGCGGAGTCGAGGTGTCCAGGCCGAGTGCGTCCGCGACGGCTGGCAGTTGGTCGTACCGGTCGGGATCGCAGAGGTCTCGGTGCGCGATCTCGGTCGACAAGTACCATCCGCCAAAGACGCAGGGCAGCTCGATCGGCTCGGTGCTCGGGGTCGGGCCGGCGGCCACCTGCAACGGCATGTCGCTGATCGCCGGGACGGCGTACCACCGCAGACCGAGGCGACTGATTTCGGGGTGCTCGGGGTGCACGATCGGCACCTGCAGGACGACGTCCTCGGGCAGCTCGTGCACACTCACCCCGCTGGGCGTGCGGACGAGCAGGGGGAGGGTGTCCCACCGGCTTCGGATGCGGGTGGAGGACGTGTCGGGGCGCCCGCCCGGCCACCCCAGCGCCAGCGCCTGGTTGGTGAGCTCGACGTTCTTTGGATCGCCCACAACGGCGGTGCCCGCGCTCTGGTACCCGGCGTAGCCGATCAGCTGGTCGTTGAGGACTCGCACGCCCGGGTCGAGCACCGTGACCGCTGGCCGGACCTGGCCGCCGTTCGTCGAGAACCGCAGGTGCTCCACCAGGACGTCGAACACGTCCGCCGGTTCGGTGACTCCGCGTCGATCGAACACGTTCAGCGAGTTCCAGTACAGGCGTCCGATGCATCGTTCGGCGAGCCGCCACGCCTCCTTGGCCGCTCGTTCGAGATCTGCCGCGGTCGGTGCGGTGGCAAGTCCACGGGGTTGCCGGGAGTCGGCCGCTGGTCGTGGGGCGAAGGGTCGGGAGGTCTGGTGCGGGCAGCTGGTATGGGTACCGGGCAGCATCAGGTCACCTCCTGTCGGTCGGTGGTCCCGGGTCGATCGGATCTGCCGCCCAGTACTCGTCCGGCCAGCTGGCCTCGCCGTCCGCGGTGGCTGAATCTGGGCTCGTGGACGTCGATGGGGGCAGATGCGACGACATGGAGTCAGGTGTCGAGACGGAGTCGGCCATCGAGGACTCGGCGCCGCTGAGCATCACGTCGCGAACCCACTGGTAGAACTCGACCCACGCGGAGCTCTGCATCGGCTCCAGTCGGCCATCCCCGAGCAGGTCCCGGGCGGCGGTCAACATGGCTTGCCCCACCGCCTGGTAGTGCTCGGGCTCGACGCCGTACTGCACGTGCCGAGCGCCCAGCTGCCGCAGGTACAGCTCCACGTCCGGCTCTTCGCACCGCTCGACGGCGGTCACCAGGGCCTGCGTCATGCGCACCTGCTGGGGCGACAGGTCATGGGGAAAGATCGCCCGCACCTGCGGAACCATCTCGAACAACGTGGTGTAGAAGGTCGCCGCAAGCTCTTCGGGGCGGTCGGCGATCCGCCGCATGGTGGCCCGTACTTGTCGGAGCGTCTGGTCGCTCGGCCGTTCCAACGCCGGCTCCGCAACTCCGTGTGACGTGGTCACCGCACTCCTCGAACGTTGATCTGCACGACAGTCCTCCGGTTTCGTCTGCGGTGGTACGAGCCAGCGGCGCCTTTGTCGCTACTAGTGAACTTAACGACACTCTTCGTATTTATGAGTCTTGAGCGATCAGCCGTGAGTCAACCAGTTGTCGCTGCACGTCATCAAGGCCTGATTCGTCGGGTTGCCCAACTTTTTCACCGAACCGCCATGACCTACTTGCGGTTCAAGGGAAAGACATGACGGTCTTCTCGCGGTGACCATCCCTCCGGGTCGCTGCTGAAGTCCGCACTTGTCAGCGATTTGTCGAGCCGGCGTGCGAAGTCCAGACGCAGGACGACCCGAGCTCGTGCGCGGCACTCGTGCCCCGATACAGCCTCCAGGCCGAACGGCTGCCGAGGAGCGTGAGGGTCGGATCGCTGTTGAAGGGTCTGAAGGATTCGGGATGTCCGCGGAAATGGTGGACGGTTAGGCTGCTGGGGTGGCGACCGCGTCGGGCTCAGCCGCGGCGGTCGAGCTCGCCGTCGGGGAGCGAACTATCCGACTGTCCAACCCGGAGCGGGTCTACTTCCCGACTACTGGCGCCACCAAGCTGGACCTCGCTCGTTACTACCTCGCGGTCGCCGACGGGATCGTCCGGGCGCTGCGGGAGCGACCCTGCATGATGCACCGCTTTCCCGAGGGGCTGGCCGGGGAGAAGGTGCACCAGAAGCGGGTGCCTCGGGGCGCACCGGACTGGGTGGAGACGGTCCGGGTGCACTTTCCCCGGTATGGGCGGCACGCGGACGAGCTGTGCGTGACCGAGCCGGCCAGCGTGCTCTGGGCTGTCCAGATGTCCACGGTCGAGTTTCACCCGTGGAACTCCCGGCGTACCGACACCGAGCACCCCGACGAGTGGCGGATCGACCTGGACCCCATGCCGCAGTGCGGATTCGACGTGGTCCGAGAGGTGGCGCAGGTCGTCCACGAGGTGCTGGACGAGCTGGGCATCCGCGGTTGGCCCAAGACCTCCGGCGGCAACGGGCTGCACGTCTACGTCCGGATCGAGCCGCGGTGGGGGTTCACCGATGTGCGACGGGCCGGGTTGGCGTTCGCCCGGGAGGTGGCGCGCCGACATCCGCGGGTGACCACCACCTGGTGGCGCAAGGACCGCGACCCGGCTGCGCTGTTCGTCGACTACAACCAGAACGCCCGGGACCACACCATCGCCAGTGCGTACTCGGTGCGCGGCGTGCCCACCGCCACAGTGTCCGCGCCGATCCGCTGGGACGAGGTCGCCGATGTCGAGCCGGCGGCCCTCACCCTCGCCACGATGCCGGCGCGGTTCGAGCGGCTCGGCGACCTGCACGCCGGCATCGACGATGTCGCGTACTCCTTGGATCCGTTGCTGGAGTGGGCCGATCGCGACGAAGCAGCTGGGGACGCCGACCCAAGCGAGGACAGCCCGGGTGGGAGTTGACGAGGGACCTGGTCGGGCTAGACCGATCCGTGGCACCGGACCACGAGGTCCGCCTGGTCGTCCGGTGCCGACCGCAGCACGTCGTATGGCGGCCACCGGGCTAGAGCGGCGGGACCGCGGCGCCTGGTGCTAGTGCCGTCGACGAGGATCTCAGCCAGGACCGTTGGCGGCAGCCCAGCCCCCGCCTTCAGCGCCCAGCCTCTGCCTGGAACGCCAGGACGCCGTGGCTTCAACAGCCCGGCGGCGACCCAGCCGGTGTTGGTCTCCCCGTTCCCGGGCTCGGCGGTGGCATCGCGCCTACTGTCTGATCATGCGATCACCGTTTTCTGCAACAAAGGTCTGCCCGGAACTGGCTGCCACTGGGAGCACCGAGCTGGTGATCGGGGCGGTGGCGGGGGTCCTATTGATCGTGATGGGCGCCCTGCTGATACGGGCCACGGGCTGGCGCGGCGCGGGTGTGGTGCTGCTCGTCGTGGGCGGTGGCGTCGTGTTCGGGGGATCCGGCGATATCGCCCATGCGGCCGAGTGCAGCTCGACGAACACCGGCGCAGTGAACACGGAGTCGGCGTCACCTTCGGCATCCCGAGCGGCAGAGCGTCCGCCACCCACGCCGCAGCCGACACCGCCACTGACACCGACACCGACACCGACACCGACACCGACAACCGAAGTGGCAGGCACTATCACCGCGCAAGGTCCGGTCGACTTCCTGTTCGAGCCCAACGGCCCGCCGCAGCCACCGGGTCCCTTGCCGTTCTTCACCGAGAGGCCCTGGCGAGATCTCGACGGTCCGATCCTGGATGCGGAGGTCCGCATCCAGGGAGCCGGATCCGATGGCGAGTTCGACTCGGCCGACGACCTGCGGAGAACCACCACCACTGATGCCGAGGGGAGATACCGGTTCACCGGCCTCGCTCCAGGGCCGTACCGGGTCGCGGTGGACCTGCTCTCCAGTCCGACCGGCGAATGGTGGTACTCACCCGAACCCTTGTTGATCTGCCGCGGGACGTACACCTCCGACTGGGCCGCTACCCGACCGCTGCCGGTGAGCATCTCCGCCACCGTCGGCGGCATCGCCGTCGCCGACATCGCCCAGGTGAAGGTCGGCTCCTGGAACTGCGTCAACGAGTAGGGCCTCGTGCCTCGCGGGTTCAGAACAGCCGGGACTCTTCAGAACAGCCGGGACTCGGCGTCGTCGGTGCCGCGCAGGGCGGCGTAATCGAGCGTGACGCAACGGATGCCGCGATCGCCGGCCAGGGTGCGCGCTTGCGGCCGGATCTCCTGGGCGGCCAGCACCCCGCTGACCGGGGACAGCAGCGGGTCCCGGTTCATCAGCTCCAGGTACCGGGTCAGCTGCTCGACGCCGTCGATCTCCCCACGGCGCTTGATCTCCACCGCGACGGCGCGGCCGGCGTCGTCGCGGCACAGCAGGTCGACCGGGCCGATCGCGGTCGGGTACTCCCGGCGGACCAGCGACCACCCGGTGCCCAGCGACTCCACCTGCTCCGCCAGCAGCTGCTGCAGGTGCGCCTCGACGCCATCTTTGACCAGCCCGGGGTCGACCCCCAGCTCGTGGGTGACCTCATGCAGCACGCGGTGCACCCGGACCACCAGCCGGTCGTCGGACTTGGCGTGCTGCACCGTCCAGACCTGGCTGACGCCGGCCGCGGCGTCCTCCGGCGACGGCTCGGCCACGGTCAGGCGACATGGCGGGCTCATCCAGTTCAACGGCTTGTACGACCCGCCGTCGGAGTGCACCAGGACGCTGCCGTCCGCCTTCACCACGAGCAGCCGGGTGGCCAGCGGCAGGTGCGCGGTGAGCCGCCCGTCGTAGTCCACCGAGCAGTGGGCGATCACCAATCGCACAGCGCACCTGCCGGTGGGGAGCTGTCACTGGCTGCCTTGGTACGCAGGGGGGCGCCTCCTGCTACCGGGACAGCTTGAGGGGCGGCGGCAACTTGAGGGGCGGCGATCTGCGGGGCGACGCTCACGATGTACCCCGGCGTGCGGTGAGATGCCGTGAGCCCGATTGCCATTCGGGAAGCTTGTTCGTCCGCGGGGTCACGGGGAGAGGATGCCACCAGGCCACCGGCGTGCGGCACGATGGTCACGTGCCGCGGGCCAACCGTCGCCGCCGG
>JBOFLF010000005.1:0-26625 GCA_051657715.1 Angustibacter sp.
ACCGACACGCGACGGAAAAGGGGGATCTGTAGCCGGTCGGGGTACCGACCCCGACGACCTGATCCCGTTGAGCAGCAACGAGATCCGCCGCCTGCTCGCTACTCTCGTCCTCGCCCCCACGGCCTGCGTACAGACCGTAATGAGCTGGTCGACCTGGCGCCGACGACGACAGCACCAGGCCCGAGCGAGTCACTACCGCCGACGCGGCCATCGACCCCCGTAACCTGAACTGCCGTTGCAGTATTAGGTGCCGGTTCGCGCACCCTCGTCACATGCGGCGTCCACGCGCGACTGGACTCGGCGGGAGATGTCGTCCCAGATTGCGCTCGTTGCTCGACGTCGAGTTTGCTCGAGTGGCCTGCGCGGCCTCTTCCCACTCGCGGCCGAGGCGGGAGGCTGCCGTCTCGGGGAGATCGCGGGCAGCCGTGTCGAGTCTCTGCTGGCCCCCAGCAGTCGCGGCCCGCTCTTGGCGGAAATCCCCGTCTCTAGGGTGATTTGCCTGCCGCTCGACGACGACCGACTCCACCACAACCGGGGCTGAGAGCCGAACCGGACCCATCGTGCGCACCTCGTCACGACGAGAGCTCACCCACGGGGCGGCGTACCCATCACGAGCGAGCGCCCTTGACTCCTCTGCCCACGGCGGCATGCTCTTGGGCGAGCTCTGAATACGGCGAAGCAAGCCGCCCACGATGGGTTCCGGGTTGGCAGGGCAGCGCGGACTTCCCGGGTCGACGAGGACAGCGCGTCGGCCGACTCGTGCGTTGTCTTCGGCCACGATCGACTCGAGGAGGCCGTGGTTGGCGTCCCCATCAGCCCGCGTGGCCGCGGCAGCACCGAAATATCGCCACGTCACCCGGTCGCGGTCGGGCGCGAAGAACGCCGTGGCGTAGTGGGCCGGGTTGAGCGCACCCAGCTCCGGGACGAAGACAGTCGACAACCATGACCGGTCTGACCACACGGTGACCCGCCGTTCGCCCCACCCAGTGATCGCGTCGGACGCGTCCCAGTTCCGACCAGGGCCTGCCCGCGCAGAGTCAGCCGCCACGACATGCGGCTCTCGGTATTCCTCGTCGGTCATTGATCGCTCCTTTCGGCGGCTTGGCGCGAAGTGATTCGCGGCGAATCAGCGCCAAGTGGGTCGTAGTCGTGGGCACGAGAGGGCCTGACCCAGGCGCCCACCGTGGATCTCAGAGTTGTCTCGTGACACCGCGCGGTAGATCGGCACGCTGCCGTTCGGATCGCCAACGGCGGCCCTCACTTGGTCGAGCACTTCGTCGTCCCAGGTGTCGTAGAGGTCAAGACGACTGAGGACGCCGGTGCTGAAGCGCCCCCCGAACGTCAGGCAGGTGCCAGCTGTAGCCGTCGTCGGCGGGGGCGGCGTGACCCAAGCGGGGTCGGTCATGGGTGAATCTCCTCTCGACCCCCCGGCAAGGCGCACAGCCGCGACCCGCTCCGCCCGTGCGCCCCTGGACGAGTTCATGCCGCCCAGCGACGAACTGGCCGATCCCGTTGTCGCTCAGACCAGTCGACCGGTCAATCGCACGAAGAGGCACCTGAGCGTCGATGAGTTCCTGCAACCGGGCTCGGCTGCCGGAGGCAGGGACGTAAGCCGCTGCCCCTGGGCGCGGTCTCGGTTGTACCCAACTTGCCAGACCTTGTTGTAGTTCATCTCGACCACCTCTGACTGCTGGTTTACGACGGGTCGTAAACCAAAGCCCTGACAGGCGGCGTCGGTGGACAGCCCCAGGTGACGAGTTGTCCACGTCGAGGGTTCGGAGGCCGGCGGCGGCGACCACTACCTCGTGCACGAGCTGTTCGCTGCCGGCGCCTCGCCCGGGGACGGCGGGGCCAGCTGGGATCGCGACCTGCGTAGGGTCCTACCGGGGGACAATGCGGTGTTCGTCGATGGACAGGGACAGGTGGTCGGTGGCGCTCAGCGTCGTCTGTGCGAGGGCGTGGATGGTGTGGTGGTCGGCGTGGCCGTGAAGGTCGATGGCTACGTGGGTGGGTTCGCGGAGTGGGGTGCTGTGGTTGGCCATGATGGTGACGGTCGCCCCGACGTCGTGGGCGTGGTGGATGGCGCGGCTGATCTGTTCGGCGTACAGGGTGTAGACCTTGCCGGAGTGGTAGGTCGGGTTCTTCCCGTACGGGGCTTCGACGCTCTTGGGGCGGTGGACGGCGATGAGTCCGCTGGCTCCGTTTCCTCTGCCGACGAAGCCTTCTTCCCCGAATTCGAGGCAGGTGCCGCTGCCGAGGAGGTACTGCCGCTTGCCGCGGTGGGGGTTGGTTTGCGTGGTGTTGAGGTGCAGCCACGGGTCCAGGTCACCGGCGGCCGACTCGGTGGCGACCTGTTGCAACTCGCTGTGAAGCAGGGTCAGCACGGACTCGTAGGCGTTGACGGTGGGCGCGGCGTCGGGGTGGACGGCGACGTTGACGGTGATGTCGAGTCGGCGACCGTGGCGGCAGGCCATGACCTTGATGTCCTGGCCGAGGTGGGTGTAGCGGGGTCCGGCCGCCTCCTGATTGAGGTACCGCTCTACCGCGAGCACGGTCCGCTCGGTGGGAGTGTGTGGCCACCAGCTCGTGACCGCGACGGTGTCGCTGCTGGTCGGGTGTCGCAGCTCGGGGAGGTCGTCGAGGCTTTCAGGCCGAAACCAGGTGGGGAACCGGGACCGGTCGGTGGTGGCGTGCTCGATACGCAGCCACTTGTCGGCGTCGAAGTGGGGCAGCACGGTGGTCAGGTAGTCGGTCGCGACGTGCTCGAACAGTCCTCGGTGATCAACAGGCTGGCCGGCGAAGCCGGTGGAGACGCGGCCGCCGATGACCAGGACGGTGGGTTCGGTCATCTCGAACGTGCCGAGGCTGGTGCGGGCGTGGCCGCCGCGCAGGTAGAGCTTGTCGAGGTTGTGGTGCAGTACGGCGCCGAACTCGTCGCGGCAGTACCGCGAGTAGGCCACCGACATCCGTTCGGCCAGGGCGTCTGCGAGGGTGTCGGGGTGGCCGATTCCTTTGCGTTCGACTATCTCGACTGGAAGGTCGGCCGGGCTGGGCCCGGGGCCTACAGTGATCATCGGGTCGCCTCCTGGGGCGCGGGTGAGGGGTGGCGCGGCGGGCTCGCCGTCCGGGCGGTCCGCTGGCGCTAGCCGCCGCGTCCGTGGCGCCGGGTGGGTGGTGGATCGGCCCGGGACGGGCGGTGGTCAGAATTCGGGGCGAAGGTCGAAGTCGACCTCGGGCAAGGGTGGGACGTTGAGCAGCCCGGCGAGGGAGGCGTTCTCGTCGACCGTGTATGGCACGCCACGGCCGACGATGACGGGGCGGCCGGCGTCGGTTTGTCCCATGAGGATGGACGCGGTGGCGGCAATTTCGTCGACCCGATTCATGATGGGCTTGCTGGGGTTGCCGTAGAGGTCGTGCTCGCCGTCGGGCTCTTCGAGGTGTCGGATGCCGGCGATGCCGATGGCGGCGCCGATCGCGCCTTCGCGTACCGGGCTGCCGAATGAGTCGGAGATGATCACCGCCATGGTGACGCCGGTCTGTTCGCGGAGGCCATCGCGGAGTTGGCGGGCGGAGGCGTCCGGGTCTTGGGGTAGCAGGACTGCCCAGCCGTCGGCGCGTCGGCCGATGTTGGACATGTCGACTCCCGCGCCGGTGCCCTGGAAGCCGCGCCGGTCGATGGTGACGACGTGGCGGCCCTTGACCTCGATAACCGCCTGGGATTCGTCGAGGTAGAGCTGGCACAGTCGGGCGTCGCGGCCGGTGCGCGCGGCGAGTGCCTGCGCGCGGTCGATGGCGTTGATGTCGGCGAGGTTGACGATGCGGTTCTCGGCCTTGGAGACGACCTTCTGGGCGACCACCACGACATCGCCGTCGGTGAAGGTGAACCCGTCGTCGGCGGCGGCTTTGGCGATGGTTGAGGCGAGGTCGGTGCCGGGCTCGACGAGGCCGATGCCGGGTAGTGCCCTGAACGTCATGTCCCAGGTGGTCATGCGGATTGCCTTTCTCGTGGTGTGCGGGGGGCGGTGTGGGGATCGTCTGCGGTGGCGAGTACGTGGGGCAAGGAACCGCACCGCGGCGTCGTTGCCGCGCTGGCCGGGGCGCCGGGGGATTGACCGGGCGCGGTGCAGGGCGGATAGGACGGCGGTGCGCAGTGATCTTGCATCCTGCCAGTCGGGTATCGCGAACATGTGGTCTGAGTGAGTGGCGGCGTTGGCGTTGGCGAGTTGTTCGCTGCCTCGATGCGGGTCGGCGCTGACGGGGAGTAGGACGGTGGGGATGCCGGAGCGGAGGGCTTCAGCGGTGGCGTTGCGTCCCGCGCGGGCGATGAAGACTTCGTGGTGGGCGTACAGGGTGGTCAGTTCGACCGGCTTGTCGATCACGGTTAGCCAGGCCGGAGCACCGCGCGGGGGCAGGGTGGCGTCGGCGCCGAGTACCACCGTGGCGGCCGAGATATGCCCGGTGGCCTCAATCTCGGCCAGGGTGTCGAGCACGGCGGCGAGCGCGTCGTTGGTGGCGTCGCGGAAGCCTGGGTGGGCGCCGATCGACCCGCCGCCCGTGCTGACCAGCACGCGCGGTGGCCCGAGCTGGGGGTAGTGCGCGGTCGGAAAGTCCTTGACGATTGCGGGTACGTGCATGCATGGCGTTCCCGGTGCCAGCGCGGGAAGAGGTCGGGCCGAGCGGCAGTCGAGGCTGGAGATGATCACGGCGTCGGCGTGGCCGAGCAGGAGGCGGTTGACGCGTCGGAAGGTGTTGTCCGGGCCGAACAGGTCGTGTGGGTTGGCCAGGTAGGCGATCGGTGTGTCGAGGTGGCACAGGGCGGCGGGGAGGAAGAACTCGCCGTCGATGAGGATGAGGTCGGGGTCGTAGTCGGTGACGAGGTCGAGTACGTGTAGGGCTTGGGGGGCGACGGAGTCGATGAATAGTCCGTCTGGGCGGCCGAGGTCGATCGCTGGCTCGTCGATGGCGCGTAGGTAGCGGTATCCGGCGGCGTATGACGCGAACACGGCGTGGGTGCCGGGGTGCTGGGCGCGCAGGGTGTGTACGAGGCCGAGGGCGGGTACCACCCGGCCGAGACCGGGTGCACCGCGGCAGATCGCCAGGATTCTCATGCCGTCGCGGCCAGACGACTTTCGGCGGCGACGGCTGCGGTGAGGGCAACGAAGCCGGCGGCCCGGTCGCCGACGGCGACACCGGCCTTTTCCTTGAGTACGTCGAGGACGAGGCGCTGCTCGGCGCTCAGGGTGGCGGGGTCGGCGCGCCACACTCGGGTCAGGTCGGCGATGTCGCCGCCGACGGACAGCCAGCACAGCACCGCATAGTCGGATAGGTTCCAGCAGGCGAGCCGGGCGTCCTCGACGTGGCGGCGCAGCTGGCCGGCGAGGGCGCGCATCTGGGGCTGGGTGAGGGTTGCGGTGCGGAAGTACTCGTGGTCGCTGTCGTAGAAGTTGACGTGCTGGCGGCTGGGCCAGCCGGGGTCGAGGATCTGGATGCCGAACTTGTCGGGGTTGCGTTCGAACGTCGAGCCTGGGGTGAGGAAGAACGGGCCGCCGCCGATCGAGTCGAACCGGGCGACTGGCAGCCCGTCGAGGGTCTGCGCGACGGTGTCGTGGGTCTCTCCGGGAAGGCCGACGATGAAGTTGGCGTGCACGAAGATTGCGTGGTCGTGGAGGGCGTCGACGGCGCGTGCGACCTCGTCGGGGCGTTTGGTGTGGTGCTTGCCGACTCGCACTCCGGTGGCGAGGCTTTCGATGCCGAGGAACAGCGCCCGGCAGCCGGCGGTGGCCATCCGGGCAGCGAGGTCGGCGTCGATGTCGTGAGGGTAGGCGTAGGCGCTCCACTGAACGGGAAGGTCAGCTCGGGTCATCGCGTCGAGGAGCCGGTCGAGGTCGGTTCCGAGGCTGCTCATGCTGGAGTCGACGAACCGGACCCAGATGCGGCCGTGGTCGGCGACCAGTGACCGCAGGGTGGCCATGGTGCGTTCGACCGGGTCGACGGCGATGCCGCGCCGCAGTACCGGGTCGGTGCAGAAGGGGCAGTGCTGCCGGCAGCCCCGCGACAGCTCGACGGGGAACACCTTGAAGTAGCGGTCGCTGGGCCAGATGGAATAGTCCGGCACGAGCGGGTCCATCCGGGCGGCGTTGGTCGGGGTGGTGATGAGCCTGGCGGCCGGAAGCCGCTCGCCGCGGGCCGCCGCGGCGATGACGGGCATCGCCTCGGGCAGGCAGTCGCCGATGCCGGCGAGGTCGAACGCGTCGGAGGTGGCGAACACGGACTCGCCGAGCAGGGTCGCGTGCGGGCCGCCGACGACCGTGGTTACGGCGGGGTCGCGGTCCTTGATCTTGCAGGCGAGGTCGATGCCTGCGGCGAAGTCGTCGATGTAAAGGCTGAACAGTGCCGCCCCCGGCCGGTCGTCGAGGTGGTCGTCGAGGTCGTCGAAGGTCAGGTCGACAAGGCGGGCGTCGAGGCGGTGCGCGCGGGCGTGGCTGGCGAGCATGGTCAGGCCCAGGTTTCTGTAGAAGGCGCCCAGCCCGCGGGAGGGCTGGGGGCGCACGATCAGGATCGGTGCTGTGGGCACGGCGTTGTCCTTCCGGTCGGTATGACGGCATGCGGTCACGCCAGGGCCCGGCCGAGCATGTCGGCGATGGTGTCGGCGACGGCCGCGGAGGGTCCGGCGACATAGTGGGAGTCGGCGAGCATCCGGCGAAGCGTGGCGGTTCGGGCGGTGTGGGCGGCGGGGCTGTCGAGGCTGGGCACGTAGGGGCCGAGACGCTGCTGCGGGCCGACCAGCCACGGGGTGCTCGCGCCGCGGATGTAGCGCAGCGCGTTCTCGTGCAGGTTGAGCCGGTGCGCCAGGGTGTCGCCGGGGCCGGTGACCACCCGGGGGTAGCCGGAGTCGACGTGGACGAACGCCACCGTCGCCAGGTCGCAGCGCCGGTCGGAGACACCGATCCCGAGCCGGCGGGGTGGCACGTCGACCTTGGTGCGCCACGGGTCGGTCACGACGGGTGGAAAGAAGCCGAGCAACTCCGGCATGGCCTGGCTGATCGAGGAGTGCCGCAGGCGCAGGTGAGTGGTGCCGGCGAGGGCGGAGAGCCCGTCAATGCCGCCCACGACGACGAGGTCGTTGCCGATCAGCCGGCAGCCGTGGTCGCGGCACAGTCTCAGCGCTGTGGTGGTCTTGCCCGCGCCCGGCGTGCCCAGCAGCAGCACCGCGCGGCCGTCGCGTTCGACCGCGGAGGCGTGCAACGTCACGTAGCCGTGCTGGTGCAGTTGTGCCTCCAGGACCAGGTACGACAGGTACAGCAGATCCTGGGCGTCGAGGTCGCTGGCGTCGGCGTACACCCACAGCGTCGCCGTCGCGGCGTCGAAGTCCGCGCACGGCGCCCCCTCGGCGGCGATGTGCATGACGTGGGCGCTGCCGTCGCCCGTAGGGGCGGCACCGAGCTGGGCGTCGAGGGTGTAGAGGACGCTTTCGCCCCGGGCTTCGGCGGCGGCAGCGGCCTCAGCCAGACCCAGCGGTGTGGTCACGCTCACCGCGACCGGCCCGAGCGCCATCCGCCAGCGGCCCCTCACGACATCACCTCGGCCCAGTACCCCGAACGGAACCGCTGCGGCGGCAGCGGACCGCCCAGCCGGACTCCGCGACCGGCAACGATCTGTATGACGTCCGTGGCCTGCCGGTCGAGCAACGCGTCGACCTCGGCGGGTGGCAGGCCGTCGATCTCCTCCCAGTAGGTCATGACCCTGTTCAGGTACAGGGCGACCAGGTGGTCGCGGGCGGTCTCGCCCCGTCCCGCGCTGAGTGCGGCAAGTGCGTCGGCAAGAATGTGAGGCCAGCGCCGTACGTCGATGTAACAGCCCCACGCTGCCTGTGGTGCTCCCGCCAGCGCCGGAAACATCTCGGCGATGCTCTCCACCTCGGCGTCGAGGTAGCGACGGGTACGGGCGACGGTCCGGGCGACCAGGGCCGGCTCCGGACGCTGCTCGTGCGGGTCGGTGGTAGCGCGGGCACCGACTACACCGCGACCAGCGGCGACGGGGTGGTCGAGGCGGGCGAGAACGTGGAACAGCGAGTCGAGAACCTGGTGCGAGCCGAACAGGATCTTCGGAAACCCCGGGTTGTGTATCTTCCGGCCGAGGGGTACCTGCACCAGGTCGCAACCGTAGCGGGCCGCGTTCGCGGTCAGGTGCACGTCGATGCCGTACAACTGGGCGCTGTCCGGGACCGGCCAGGACAACGCCTGTCGCAGGAATGCGCCGTTGAACGCGAAGTCGCCAGCGATCGGCTGCTGCACCTGCACGCCGAGCACCGCACCCAGTAACGGACTAACCAGATGGTTGGTCGTGTTGCCCTCGTAGCGGTTGCGGCGATAGACCGGCGTGGCCAGCACCGGACGGTCGCCGTCGACCGCCTCAAGCAAGCGGACCACCCAGTCAGGCTCGATGCTGCGCACATCCGCGTCGAGCAGCACGACCCGATCGGCGCCCAGCATCAGCGCAGCATTCATGATCGCCAGCACATTGGTGCCCTTGCCCGCGCCGGCCCGGTCTGTGTGGATAAGGCGGTGTCGCAACGGGCCGACCGCGTCAGCGAACCGCTCGGGGGTACCGTCCCCGCTGCCGTTGTCGGCATTGACCAACCAGGCCCGGTCTGCTGCACCAGCCCGCCGAAGACCTTCCGCGACCGCGGCGACAACCAGTCCGATCGTGGCGGCCTCGTTGCGGCTGGGCACCCCCACCACGATCACGCCCCGGGCTGCGCGCGGTACCAGGGTAGAACCCTCCGCTACGGCCGTTTCCCTTGCTGCCACTCGCTCCTCCTGCCCGTTGCGTCTGAAGGTCAGAGACGGTCGGATCTCGCGAACCGTGGGTTCGCTGAGTCCGTGGCCAGTCCCAGCGGGTGTGTGCAGAATGCGCCGCCGACGCGATCGTCGATGCTGGGCTCTACCTCGGTCTCCGTCAATGAGGGCGCCCACCGTTCGGCGTCCTTCACCGACCGATATCCGAGTGCGGTCGCACCGGCCAGCGACCACCATCGGCGCGTGTTGTCCGACACTGCCCACACCACCTGAAACCCGGGGCTCGGCGCGGCCAGGCACGCCTCGACCAACCGTGCCGCGTCCACCGGTGCGAGCCAGGTTGCCAGCGCCCGAGCGTCGGTCGGTTCCGGACGGCAGGTGCCGATCCGCAGCGCGACGACGTCGATGCCGTACCGGTCGCGGTACAACGCGCCCAGAGCCTCGCCGGCAGCCTTGCTCCAGCCGTAGAACGTGTCCGGGCGGGGCGGCAGGTCATCGGGCAGCCCGTCGCCGCCTGCAGGAACATCAGCACGCCGGTAGAAGCCGGCCGCGTGGTTGCTGGAGGCCAGGATGACGCGGCCGACCCCGCAGGCAACGGCCGCCTGAAGGACGTTACGGGTGCCGACCACGTTCACCGCGGCCAGCTCGTCGAACGGCGCCTCACCACCGATACCACCCAGGTGAAGGACCGCGTCAACGTCCCGACAAGCCAACGCCACCGCGGCGTAGTCGGTGACATCGACGAAGACCGGCTCCTCGCCCGCCAAGGGCGTGCCCATGTCGCGGACATCGGCAAGGCGCACAGCCCGTCGCTCGCGTCGCAGCAACGGGCGCAGCAGCCCACCCATCAGGCCAGCCGCACCGGTGATCAGCAGTCTTTGCACCGCCATCGACACCCTTCTGTCGCCACCTCGCCCCGCAGGCTCCCGATCCGGCCTGGGCCGGACAGCGAATCGGTGCGTGGGGCCTCGCGCACCGACGGTGCTACCCAACGTCAATGACGCTAGGCAAGTTGTCTGAGAAAATAAGAGATTGAGCCGCCCCGGCGTGTCCGGGAGACTCGGCGGTGCCGTACTCGACCTCGTCCAGAGCATCGGCCAGTCCGGCTCGACGCACCCGGTCGTCTCCCAGGTCACGGATCGTGCCCGCCCAGGCCCGCTCCCCATACCCACCACGTACGTCAGTATGCACTCCACCACCACGAGATGGCCGGCCGCGACGGACTGCGCCGCGGCCGATCACCGCGAGGACGAACCGGGCCTTCCAGGCCAACCCCGCCAGGGGCAGCCACCGCAGCGTTCGAGCTACAGCGTCCGCGATGCCCCGAACGGCCAGCCACGGCAGCGTCCAGAACTCCAGTGCCAGGTCCGAGCTCACCGCACCGCTGAGGATGACACCAGCCCCGTGCCCCACTACCGCGCGGCCGCTTGGTCAACGGGGAGATGCCCGTCGCGGACCGTACCGACCAAGCAGGCCGAGATCACCACCGTCCGGCGTCCTACTCCCGCGGCCGCGACGGGGACTGCACCATGTTGTACGTGGATCTGTAGACCGCCCATCGGACTCCACGCTGGCAGAGCACGGCCACCGCCGGCGCCAGGGCGTCGGCCTCAGCCGGAGTGAGGCTCCGGGCTCGGAGCAGGACGCGGACCGCGAGCGGCTCCCCCGCACCCAGCAGCAGCGCGGCCATCACGTCAGCACCACGCTGACCAGCACAGCCGGTCCGTAGGCCAGCACCTTTTCAGCAACGCCATCTCCACCATCACCTCTCCTGTCGGGCGGGTGCACTAGTGCTTGCACCTCGACTGTCGACGGTGCTGTCCGCCGACGGGAGCACCGGTGGCCTTGGGCCTACGAGAAGTGTCATCCCCACCTACGACAGCCTCAGTGAGCTCATCCACAGGTAGAGGTTCGGTCGTGCAGCACAGCGCCGGGGCCTGAGTAGATGGAGCTACGACCTATCTCAGCGAGAAGGAGAACCGACGATGATGCGCACCGACTCCCGTCCCGGAACCCCCGAGCCTGCAGCCTGCCTGGCCACCGCCGCAGCCTTCCTGGCCCGCGCCTCGGACCTCACCTGGAACCAGGCACGGTCCAACCCCGACCCTGTGCTGCGTCTGCGAGGCCTCGGCCTGGACCTGGCTACCTCGCAGGCCCTTCAGCTGCTGCCCAATGGCACCACGTCCGAGACCGCCGAGGACATCGCCGGAGACGATCCCCTGGAACTGATACGCGCAGGCGAGCAGATCCTGCGCCGGTGCCCGATCGATTACCTTCCCGCTGGTGCGTCGCAGCTCATCGCCGCGGTCTGTGACCTGACCGGGGAGCACACTCCGTGACGGGCGATGATCGGCGCAGCGTCGGGGAGCTGCTCCTGGAGGCCGATCACGTGGCCCGAGACGTCCTGATGGACGTTCCCGGCATGGACGCCGCCACGATGCTGCGCAGTTGGGGCGAGGTCGTCCAGGCAGCCGGCGAGCTGTGGCAGGCACTACCGAGCACGACCCCGCCTCGGCCGGGTGCCGGCCGACCAGTCGCAGACGTGACCGACGTGACGATGCAACGACTCCAAGCCATGACCGGCTCCTACCACCGCCGCCACGGGGCAGGCTGGCCAGGCCAAGGCCCACCGGACGAACGTCACCTCCAGATCGCCGCCAGCTTCGCCCGAGCCACCGACCTGATCACCTGCTACCAGAGCCCCCAGCCACCCCTGAACGCACCCGAGGCCGCGGACGTGAACGCGGCCAGGACACGAGTCATTCACACGTTGTACATCGCCTCCCACGGCGTTAACGTCGCCCTTACCCGCCACCTGCGGGAGCTCGAGACGAAACTGGCCACCCGCGGCCGGCTGCCGACTGGCGAGTCACTGCGACAGACTCGCACCGCTCAGCAGCACATCACCACGTTCGAGCAGCTCGCCGGCAGCATCGTCGCCACGACCTACCCGCACGCACTGGCCGGGGAACACCACGACCGTCCGTCCACCGGCCGCCTCGCCCAAGCCCTCGCCGACTGGGACATCACGAGCCACCGCGTCCTGGCCGGCAGCACCCACACGGCCGACCTGATGCTCGCTGCACGCACCCAGGCGCTGATCCTGACCGGCAGCACCTCCCTGCTTCATGCGGCCGTCGCGGCCGGGCACCTCGACCACGCCCACCACGTCCGCCTGGACCCTGCCATCGTCACCTCACAGACCCGATGGGAGACCCTCGCCGGCATGTGGGCAGGCTTCACCGCGCCCTCCGATCGCCGCACCGAACCAGTCCTGGGCGGGGCCAGCCTGGAGGTCAGGGCCGCTCTACGCGAGCTCCTCCACGACGGTGCAACGACATCCCGCCCGGCGGTCATCGCGCAGCGCACCGACATCAGCCGCGTCCCCGCGCTCGTCCGGCAGGTGCTGGCCGCGAACCTCGACCTGTCGCACACGGTCGAGGACATCGCGAACGACGACCGCCTGGCCGGCGCAGCAAGAGGCGTCAACGCGATCGCGACAGCCGCCCGAGGCCAGGACCCCTCCAACGCCGACGCCATCAACGAGAGCCCGCGCGCAGCCACGGTCACCCCGCAAGACCTGCTCGCCAACCGAGCAGTTCCCCTCCCCCACAGCGTTCGTACCCAACTCGTCGCCGACGCCGCCGAACTCACCGCCGCTGCCACCACCGCGATGAGCGAAGGCACCCAGCTGGGATCCCGAGCGCCCAAGCTCCACCGCTACGGTGAACCGTCCTCCGGTGTTGGCCGAGTCATGCAGGATCGGACACCGGCCGTCCCTCCACTGGACCGGCCCGGCGCACGGTGCGAGCGATAGCTCGCACCGTGCGCCATCTGGCGGGCGCCGACGCCGCGCTCGAGGTAACGACGACCTGATCGACCGCAGGGGCCCGCGCCTCACGTAGTCCTCGGTTCGGTGCGGGCCATAGGGTGCCGATGATGCAGACCGGCTCCCTGGTGAACCCTCAGGCGCTGCGTGATGCCCGAGTCAAGGCCGGCCTCACCCAGCACGAGCTGGCACGACTGATCGGTGTCGCTGGTGGAGAACGAGTCTCGAGATGGGAACGAGGCGCGTCCGCCCCACGGGCGGAGATCCTGCACCGGATCGCCACCATCGTGAACATGC
Source organism: Angustibacter sp. (assembly GCA_051657715.1). Classification (GTDB taxonomy): domain Bacteria; phylum Actinomycetota; class Actinomycetes; order Actinomycetales; family Angustibacteraceae; genus JBOFBH01. The sequence goes on from JBOFLF010000005.1 coordinate 12,925, forward strand.
GACCAGCCGACCTCCTCAACCCTACCCACGGCGAGGTCGACCTGCGCCGGCTCCGCGTGCTCGCCGGCCTCAGCGCCCGCCAAGTCGCCGAACAGGCGCACCTGTCCGTACCGACCTACACCCGATGGGAGTCCGGCCACATCGACCGGATGCCGCCAGCAGCGGCGTTGAAGGCACTGGCTGAAGCGCTGGGCGTCAAGGTCAGTGAGGTCGCCACGGCCCTGACCGCTGCTCGCAACGCCGCAAGGAGACCACTTCAGCCGTAATGTGCTGGTCGACCAGCACGAATGGGCGGCCTGCGCATCACAGCTGGACCCGGCTCACCGCCTTGGGCACGCATCCGATCCGGCCGCTACAACCTTTCGTCCAGGTCACCGCGGACGAGTTCCCCGGTGTCGCCGTTCCACTCCTCGCCCCTGCAGCTTCTCGTAACGACTCCGCTCACGCGATGCACGTCAACTGCGAGCAGAGTCAAGCCATCGACACGCCGAGGGCGGCCAGATCCCGTCTACGTAAGCACGACGCTGGAAACATGCTCCACATGCAGCACCGGCGCATTCGCACCCGCTCCGACGGCACCAACGCGACCAAACTTCTCCAGGGCCGCGTCCCGGAGGAGGTCCACAGGGCCGCGATGGACCGTGCTGCCGCAGCCGGAATCTCGTTGGCGGTGTACCTCGAAGAGCTGGTTCGCCGCGACGAGGTCGACTACCAGACCGGGCGACCCCTCTGGGCCGTCGACGGACCTGCGCCCTTCAAGGAGTTGAGCCAGAGCGCGTAGAGCCCATCAGGGCAGTGCCCTGATATGACGAAAGCCGCCGTGGCAGCGGCGGCTCTTGTCGAGATAGGTCCGGTAGATGGCCGGATCCCGATGTGACTCCTAGGAGGAGCGATATGACCCAAGGAGGGGCTTTGTGCTGCCCACCATAGCAAAATCTGGATTTCAGATTCAGCGATTGGACATGTCGTCACCGCGTGTCGCGCTGTGTGCTGAGCGTGTTGGTCTGGTGCGTTCGCTGGCGGGGCCAGGGTTGACGAGTGTTCAGGCGTGGACGTTGGGTCACATCGTGCGCTGCCCGGGTTGCGGGGTGTGGGTGGTGGTCACCGACCACATGCTCGAGGCCCTGCTGCTCGGCCGGGCGGCGGTGCCGGTGGTCTGTGCGCACCTGGTCGAGGCAGCGACCGCGTGAGCCGGTCCCGTTCGGCGGCCGTGGTCGCCCTTGACGGGGTGCTGTTCGCTGCCCGGTCGTGGTTCGCGATCGACGCGACGAACCGGCGCGTGCCTGCGGTGGTGGTTCCGACTCTCGAGGCCGGGTTGTCCCTGGTCGGGGACGGCGGGGTGGCCGCGGTCGTGGGGCGGCTGCGGGAAGAGGTCCGTGTCGTCGACGTCGACCTCGCCGGCGACCGCGGTGACACCGCGGCGGCCGCGATCACTGACTGGTGCGCACGGGAGGGCCTGTGGCATCTGGTGCGGCCCTCCGGCGGTGGCCCGGGCCGGGCGCACGTCTTCGTTGCTCATGAGGGGCGGCTGGCGGAGCTGCACAGGCTGGTCGACGAGCTCCGCGGTCGTCTGCACGCCCCGGCAACCGGGCTCGACGTGCGCGCCACGGTGCGGCCGCTGTCATCCCCGCACAGATCCGGAGCGTCCACGACTGCCCGGGGCCGGCTCTCAGAAGCGCTTACAGCGCTGCGGCGCCACCCGTGGGCACGTCAGACACCCAAAGGTGCTTGTAGCAGCCCTGTGAGCCGCGACGGAGGCGTTGAGGCCCTCTCCCCTGCCCGCCGGCGGCTCCGGACCGCGCTGCCGCCGCAGTGGGCTGGCTACCTCGAGCACGGCACCGCCCCGACGGTGGGCGGGCCGGACCAGACCCGGTCCGCGGTCGAGCTGGTCGCCACCGCGGCGCTGCTGCGCGCCGGGCACGACGTCACCACCGCGTGGGATGCCGTGACCGGTTCCCACCCGGACGCGTTCACCCGCGCCCGAGCCAGCAAGCGGCGCTGGATCCGCTGGGTGTGGAACGCCGCGGTGGAGAGCGACAACGCCTTCGCCCCGACGCCGCGCGCTGACCCGCCCATCGCCAGTGCGGTCGCTGACGCTCGCGCTCGGCTGACCCAGCTGGCGTGGTCCCTTCCACCCCGGCAACGACCCTCACTGCTCCTGGTCGGGCACACCGTGCTGGACCGCATCGAACGCACCAACGACCTGCGCATCCCGGTCCCGGAGCGCGACCTCGTTCTGGACACCGGCATCACCGACCGCAAGACCATCCGCGCCCAGCTGCGCGCCCTCCACGGCCCTGTTGGCGTTCTGCACACCGACACCCTCGACCGCACCCGCCGCTCCGACACCTCTTTCGAGTTCGACATCCCCACCATCGACGTCAGGAGTGTGTCTCAAATCCCCCCACCTTGTATTCACACCCCCGACCCGCCTGCTGGTACCTGGAGTGCCCTCCCCCCTGGTGCTCACCAGCTCTGGCGGGCACTCCTCCGTGAACGAGACCCTGTCGATCTTGACCACCTTGCTCAACGAGCTCTACTTACTTCCAGTTCAACTGATGACCTCAGCCCTCGTCAGGCACGTACTACGAGAGCAGCGCTGACCGCTCTCGCCGAGGCAGGACTGGCGCACTGCACAGCCACAGGCCAGTGGATCGCGCGGGCTACCCCGACGGCCGGCCACACCCGTCGAACTGTGGCTGGCCGGGCTGTCCTCGAGCAGGCCGTCGCGGCCGAACGCGCTGCCTACCGCGCCCCAGGACATCGCTGGCAGACTGCGCGCGCCGCAGCGCTGAAAGCGAACTACGCCCGCGAAGTCGGCTGGTGGAACGGCCTCCCCCGCGACGACCGAGCTCGCCGGCGCGCCACCTGGCAAGCCAGGTTCGCCGCACTCAGCGTCCACGACCAAGAGCAGATCAAAGCCGACCTCGCCGAGCGACGCCTCCGCGCCGGCGTCGACGAGCCCACCCGCCACGATCACTGGCTCGACAACCTCAGCTGGGACGATTACCACCACCGCTCCACCACCCGAGCCGCCGCATTCGCCGCGCTCCCCGTACCACTACGCCAGGCCCACACCGCCGCCTGGGCCCGGCACCGCGCCCGCTACAACATCAGCCGAGGTACCCCACTCGCCCAGAGCCGCCGAGAACACGCCGCCGCACTGCCCCTCGGCGCCGACGACCGCGATACCACCTTCCTCGACGCCCAACTCACCCTGCCCGGCGTCGCCGCAGCCGTCTCATGACCTTCGGGACGCGTTGCATGCTTGACGTGAGTCCCTCTGAGGGCAGGGTCGACTCGCCTCAGTTCGATCAGGAGGTTTACCGCGGTAAACGCGCTAGTGCTTGCCCTGACTCGTGCCAGCGGGGGGTTGAGCCAGCGCCGTGCTTCGGAGCGCGTGGCTCATAGCGACCCTGCTCACTTCACCCCTGCTACTTTTAGTGCGTGATAATGGATAGTTATCCGGCACTGGCTGCAGCGGGCGCCGCTGAGCGTGTCGAGGTCGACGAGGCCCGGGTACCGGCGTGGCAGGATGCCTGGGAGGCCTTGGCGCCGAACACGCGCCGGGCCTACCGACACGACTGGGCGGCGTGGACCCGCTGGGCCACCCAGGACGACCGCCGCGTGCTTCCGGCGTCCGTGCTCGATGTCGCCGCGTACGTCAGAGAGCTCGCCGCGACCATCGACGAGGCGGGCCAGCCGGTCGTCGGGATCGCCGCACTGGCCCGGCGGGTCGCCGCGATCGCGTTTGTGCACCGCGCCGCCGGACACTCCTCCCCCACCGGGCACCCCGACGTGCGCGGTGCGCTCACCGCCGCCCGCCGGCGCCGTGCCCGCACCGAACGCCGGCCGGCCCGGCGCGCGACCGCGCTCACCTTGAATCCGCTGGGCCGGGTGCTCGCCGCGATCGACACCACCAGCTGGCCCGCCGCAGTGATCGGCCGCCGGGACGCCGCGATGCTGCTGCTCGGCTGGATGATCGCCACCCGGCGCAGCGAACTCGCGGCGCTGCGCCGGTGCGACGTCGTACTGACCCCGGGGCAGGGCCGGGTGACCATCGTGGCGTCCAAGACCGACCAGGACGCCGAGGGGGTCACCGTGGTGCTGCCGCCGGCCGCCGGCGTCGCACGATGTGCGCCGTGTGCGGTGTGGCGCTGGCTGGACCTGGTCACCGCCCACGACCGCAGCGCCGGCGGCGCGGCCGGGCGGGTCGCGGCCGCGGTGTTCGCCGACGAAGGCGGCGCGCACGTGTGCGCCCGGCACGGCGCCTGGAACGACGAGACCCCGCTGCTGCGCGCGGTCACCAAGACCGGCGCCATCGGCCCGGCCGGGATCTCCGGGGAGACTGTGCACCGCCGCCTGCGACACCACGCCGACGCGGCCGGGCTCGACCTGCCCGGGCTCACCGGCCACTCGCTCCGCGCCGGATTCGTCAGTGAGGCACTGGCCCAGGGCCTGGACCCGCACCACGTGATGCGCCAGACCCGACACACCTCCCTAGCCACCCTGCGCCTCTACGCCAGGCACGACGCCCCCGAGACCGCCAACGCCGCCATGGAACTCCGGCTATGACCGGCCCGCCAACGTCACCGCTACTCGAGGCCTACCTCACCTGGTGCGTCCTGCACGGCCACAACCCGCACGAGCCGGGCACCCTCGACGCGTTCCACCCACAGCTGACCCCGGCCCGAAGCGGGCGAGCGGCACGACGCCGCTACCAGGCGCTACGCGCCGCCGCCGGCCGCCCCGCACCCGCGCAGGGCCCTCCCCCACGACGCACCCTGCGCGCCGGCGAACTCACCATCGACGACGCCCTCACCGCTCTCGCCGCCACCACCGGCCCGGACCAGGCCCGCGCGCACCGGGATGCCGTCATCCTCACCGCCATTCTCGATCTGCACCTGACCAAGAGCCAGACCCGCCACGCCACCGCCACGCCCTGGCCCGTGCCCGCCCTCGCCGGCACCGACCTCACCCCCGGCTCTGCACCCCCGACCTGCCGCGCGTGCGCCCTCACCCGGTGGCTACGCACTCTCGCCCACGCCCGGCTCGCCACCGACGACCCCACCCCTGCGGCCCTGGACCGGCACGATTGCCTCCACACCGTCCCCCACGGCTGGCACGCCGGCCCGCTGCTGCCCCCGATCGACCGCTGGGGCCAAATCCAGGCACACTCCCCCACCCCGATCAGCACCCGCACCATCGCCACCACCCTCGCCCACCGACTCACCGCACCGCCAGCCCTCGAGCCACCCAACGTGAGCGGCGCCGCACCGACTACTCACCCAGCCGTGACGGGCGGCACCGATACGTCCCGCCGGAACCTGCGCACCCTCACCCCACTCGAAGCGGCCCTCCAACGCCGCAAGCTCCGCCTCGAACTGGAACAACTCGAGGCGGAGCTGCGTGACTGACCGAGGTCCGCTACCTCGCTCGACGACCGAGCTCGTCGAGCAGCTGCCGCAACTCGTCCTCGGCGAGCTTCTCGCGTAGCACCTCGGCGAGCTGGTTCATCGTCGTCCCAGGCCGCAGGATGAGCCGAGGCGCCTTGGTTTGCTCCGGTTTCACGCGGCTCGATGGATCTGTGCCGTCATCTTCGTTTACCGCGGTAAACGGCTCTGCCGCTTGCTGCGTGGGAGGCGACTGCAGAGCCTCCCATTCGGCAATCTGCTCGTCTGGGTCGAGGCTTCCAATCCGGCGCGCCTCCCGTACGGCCAGTCGTCCGGCGACCAGGTGGGCCTGCAGCTCCGGTAAGAGCGACAACAGGCTGATCCGTTGACTGACCCACCCTTTCGACTTCTTCAGTATCTCGGCCGTGCGTGTACCTGAACCACTCTCTTGGACGAGTTTGGCGACGGCCCGTGCTTCCTCGAGCACGCCGAAGTTCTTGCGGTCGATGTTCTCGGTGATGCTGGCGGCGTAGAACTGTTCACGGGATCCGGCCAAGTGGTCGAGTACTCGGATGTCGAGTTCGGCAAGTCCGAGGCGTTGAGCGGCTGTGCGCCGGCGGGTGCCGACTACAACGACGAAGGCCGCCGTGCCGATCTTGCTTGCCTGCTCAGGGTGGATGCGGACGAACGCTTCGCGTGTCACGACTGCGCAGGGTTGCAGCTGGCCGACAGTTCGCATCGATTCGAGGTCTGAGAGGTCGCCGAGATCCTCGCGGGGGTTCAGCGGGTTCGGAGCGACGTCTTGGACGAGGACGCGGGTGGGGGAGTGGCGCTCGATCAACACAGGGACCGGCGCTTCGAGTACTGGGTCTTCAGCTAGCGAGGCTAGGTCGATACGTCGGCCCATCAGCGCGCCACCTCCGCGACCTCGAGGCTCGGCACGTCGGCCGCCGACGATTCGAGTCGGGCGAGGTCGCGCACGTCGTTGCCGCCGATGACCAGTTCGAGTGCGAGGCGGAAGAAGTCCTCCCGAGCCTCCATGGCGACGCGGTTCTTGGGATACTGGGTGACGACCATGCCATCGACGGATGCGCGGGTGTGCAGTTTGTAGCGCCGGACGACCACATTCGTCACGGGATAGCCGCGACGGGTCAGGAACTCCCGCGTCTGGTCGAGGTCGGCAGTGCCGTCTCGGGGATCCCACGCGTTGATGACCACGCGGAAAGGGATGCCTCGAGGTTTGACGACCTGCTCGATCGTGCGACAGGTCGGATCGAACGCCAGGGGCTCTGGCGGGATCGGCACGAACACGTCGTCGGCGCAGTCGAGCGCCGCCTGAAGGTTGTGCCCGTTCTCCAGCGAGCCGGGCGTATCAACGAAGATGTGCTTGTACTGCGGGCTGCTTTTCAGTCGACGTAGCGCCTCGGGGTTCTCATCGACCTGAACGAAGTCGAACGGCAGACGCTGCTCGCCGATCCGATCAGCCCACCAGACAGTCGATGCCTGTGGGTCTGTGGAAACCACCAGCACGGGGGAGTGGGCTGGGTCGTCAGACAGTGCGTCATGAGTGACGGCAGCGAGATTCACTGCGACGGTCGTCTTGCCGACGCCGCCCTTCTGGTTCGCGATGATGTGTACGTAAGCCACAACGGTTTCCCTCCGTGTGCTTCCCGGCTTCAGCCGGTACTTCGGACTGGACGGCACGACACTAGCGCGTTTACCGCGGTAAACCTCTGACCCGACTCGTGCCGCATGGGCGGGATTCGCTGTCTCGGCTGACGTTCTTGCTGTTCAAGGGCGTGGATTGCGGCGGATCGACACACCCCACCGGGTGTGGGTTGCTGGTTCGTGATGTTCGTGCGAAAGGTCCCCGGTCAGCGAGATGGCGTGCCTGGACTGTGAGTCCAGGATGTACCTCAGTGGGCGTGAGCCGATCCCGTATCGGGTTGGGGACGAGCTCGAGGCGATTGATGTGCATACCGCGCGTGCTGTGGACCGGGTTGTGGCCGTGTTGGGGGACATGCGCGATCCGCAGGTGCGGATTTATCGCGGTGATGAGTAGATGTGGGTTGCTGAGCCGGACGCTAAGCCGTACCCGGCGTCGTGGTGGCGGATGGTCGTCGCTCGGGCCACCGTCGAGGTGCCCGGTGTGGAGGTCGCGTATCACGATCAGGCTCCCTGACCGGCCCGTTGTCTCCTCTGGGTGCGGTGATCATCCTGGTGCGCAGTCCCCCGGTACGCCACTGCGCGGGCCTCTTCTTGTTCGTCGTAGGGTCGTCTGGGTGGATGGGGCGCGGCGTGAGGAGTTGCGGCGGGTCTATCTGCGTCTGGGGTTGGGTGAGCTCGCGGCTGCGGCGTTGTTCGCGGTGGTGGCGGCGCTGTCGGTTGTGGCCCGGTTGCGTGGGGTGGAGGTGCTGGCGTTGTGGGGGGCGTTGGTGCCGCTACTTGTCGTACTCGTCCAGGGCGGGGTGTATTGGCTGGCTGCCCGGGGATGGGTTGGTCGGGCGGTGATGCCACCAGGTTGGGTCCTGGTCTACCGCGCGGCCCGGGCCGGTGACGTCGCGCTCCTCGCTGCGGGTTTGGTGTCGCTGGTGGTGTGGTGGCCCGATCGTCTCGGCGCTGGCTTGCTCGTGGTGGGTGTGTGGGTGTTCGGGGTGGTCGAGTACGTGAACTATTTCATGGTGCGGTTGTCGTATCCCTGGAGGCAGTGGCGTTACCGGGTTTGGCGGTGGCGCACACCACGCCTGGTGATCGACATGCACGCCGCACGGCGTGCGTCCCGTCGTCGAGCCACCGCGCTCGGAGTAGCAGCCGCAGCCGCAGTCCTGCGAGGTCGCTTGGGACGGCTTCGAACGTCCACTGGTACCTTCCGCCGGCGTTGAGTTGGGTCCAGTGCATCTCGGCCTGTTGCGGCCCCGAGGGCTGCCCGCTTGGACCCCCGTTCGTTCCTGGCGCGAACCAGAAGTCGTCGCCGCGCAAGACCGTCACCGCAACGCCCAGCAGCGGGCGGGTTGTGCGGTTGTCCACGACGACGACCCCAGTGGTCCCCAGGGCTCGGCACTGACAAAGACGTCGATGTCCTTGAGGAACTCCTCTCGCCGCATGGCGTCCGTCGTCTGACGAGAGCGCTTCGCCTCGTTGCTTTGCCTCTTGGTGTAGACCGCACTCGGTATGGCGACGATCAGTGCAACGCCGGCGATTGCGACAGCGATCCAGTCCGTCATGCCGGTCATTCCAGCAGAAGAGGGGCCCCCACATCGGACGGGAAGGGGAGGGAGGGCCCAGTCCAAGGAGGGGGAGGTGCCCATGCCTCTTGTTGAACAGTTACGTTTTTTGTTGCGTTACGTTATTTTGTTTCGTTACGTATTTCGTGTGTTATAGTGACGTTATGGATGTTCAGCAGACGGAGCAGCGGATGTGTCTCTTTCCGGGGTGTGGCCGGCCGGCGGCGGCGGGTGATGCTGTGGGCCGGCCGCCGGCGTATTGCGACGACCTGGGGCACTCTCGGGCGTCGGCGTGGCGGGAGCGTCGGCGTTTGAAGGCTGATGGCGTGGGGGTGCCTGGTTCTGGTGGGGATGAGGCGCGTCCGGTGGAGGCGGCCCGGCAGCGAGCCGGTGAGATGGTGGCGCAGCTGACCGGGATGGCCGAGTTGTTCTTGGAGCAGCTGCCGCGGGCGATCGAGGAGATCCGCACTGCCGGGGATCTGGATGCGGCGGAGGTGCAGATTGAGTCGGTGACGACGGAGGCGCAGGAGCGGGTCGCGGCTGCTGTTGCTCGGGCGTCGCGGGCTGAGCAGGCGCAGCGCCGCGCGGAGGCGGAGCGTGAGGAAGCGGATGCCGCAGCCGCTGAGGCTGCTGATGTGGTGGCCCGGTTGGAGGCCGAGCTCGCTGCCGCGGTCGAGCAGGCCGAGGCCCACCGGAGCGAGGCCGGCGCGTTACGCGCCGAACTCGACGCAGTCCGGGAGGCGGCCACCACTGCGGAGGCGGAGGCGGGTGCTGTGATTGCTGATTTGACGTCGGTGCGGACCCGGTTAGAGGAGCGGGTCGCGGTGGTGGAGGGGGAGCGGGACCACCTCGCCGGCGAACTCGACACCGCCCACACGGCACGTGCCGAGGCTGAGGAACGCGCCCGCGGAGCGGTGGAGCGGGCGGCCGCGGAGACGGCGCGGGCTGACCGTGGTGAGCAGGCCGCCGCGACAGTGCGGGACCAGTTCGACACCACGAGGGCCCAGTTGGACCAACTCCGGGATCAGGTCGGTGAACTCCGCGCGGGTGAGGCCACCGCCCGGGCTGAGCGGGACGCGGCCCGGGCAGAGGTCGACCGCGAACGCACCCACGGCGAGCAACGCCTCACCGACCTACGCGAGAACCACCACGACCAGTTGACCGATCTACGCGCTAGCCACCGTGACCAGGTCGACGAACTCCGCGGCCAGGTCGACCAGTTACGGGCCGGTGAGACCACACCCGCCCGGACCCCGCGGAAGGCGCCCGGTAAGTGAATCCCGGCAGCATCGAAACTGTGGTGCAGGCGTCGCGTACGGCCGCGCGTGACACCTGCGGCGCAGGCGGGGGTGGGCGGTCGTGTGCGTGGTGCGGGGAGCCGATCGGTCCCGGGAAGCGCGCGGATGCGGTGTGTTGCTCGAAGCGGTGCCGGCAGGCCCGGCACCGCTTCACCGCGGCGGTAGGTCAGGCCGAGCAGGCTCGTGGGGTGCCGTTGCGGATCGGGTACGCCGACCCGCCCTACCCAGGCCGGGCGAGGCGGTACTACGCCGGGCACCGTGACTACGCCGGCGAGGTCGACCACGCCGAACTGGTGGCGTCGCTGGCGGCCGGGTACGACGCGTGGGCGCTGTCGACATCCGCGGACGCGCTCCAAGATGTGCTCGGGTTGTGCCCGGCCGGAGTTCGGGTCGCGGCGTGGGTCAAAGGCCCACGGGCCAACCGGGAGGCCCGGTCTGCGTTGAGTTCGTGGGAGCCGGTGATCTATACCGGCGCACGCCCCACACCCACCAGACCCGACCCGCTGACGTCGCCGACGTCGTCGGTGTCGCGGCGGGATTCGCTGGTGCACGGTCCCGGTCCGAGACGGACCGACCCGGACCGGGTCGTGGGTGCCAAACCCGCCGCGTTCGCGCGGTGGCTGTTCGAACTACTCGGCGCGCAACCCGGGGACGAGTTCGTCGATGTCTTCCCTGGCTCCGGCGGCATCACCCGCGCATGGGAGGCCTACACCCGCCACGCGTCCCGTCACGACGTGATGGACGCGTCTGCGTGACGATCGGGCGCCAGGATGTGTCGCGCCCGGCCGCGCGCGATGTCTACAGGCCGGTGGTGACGGCGTGTTGATCGGGTGCGCCCAATGTCAGCATTGAGCGTCAGAACCTTGCCGCGCAACGCGACGAGCTGCGCCGGGGCTGGGGGCGGGTGGATGAGTGATTGCGCGCGAAGTGTGGCCGATACTGACGGCATGGGAGTGGAGTGGACGAGGCTTGAGGGTGGGCAGGTCGAGGCTGTGGTCGCGATGTTCGTGAACCGGGAGCGGCCGGACTCGGTGCGGATCACCCCCTCCCGAGGGGATGGCGGCGTCGACATCCTCGACCGCGGCGGCGGCCCGGACGGCACCGACGTGGTTTACCAAGTCAAGCGCTACACCGACACGCTCACCTCGAAGCAGAAGAGGGATATCGAGGGCTCGCTAAGCGCGCTCGCCACCGACAAGCGGTGGGAAGGGCTGTCGGTCCGGGAGTGGCGGCTAGTCACCCCGTGGGATCCCTCGCCCGAGGCCGAGATCTGGTTGCAGGGGTTGGGTAACCTCGACATGCGGAAGATCTGGCACGGCCTGACATGGGCCGACCAGAAGGCAGCGAACTACGCCGACGTGGTGGACTACTACCTCCACGGCGGCCGCGCCCTCGTCGAGACGGCGCACCTCGAGGTGGCGGCTCTGTTCGGTGCTGAGAACACGAGCGGTGACCTGTCCGTCCCCGGGGTGCAGCGCCGACTCGAGTGCGCTCTGCAGGTCCTCGAGCACGACCCGCACTACCGCTACGAACACCACTTCGGCCAGGGGCCTCCGCCGCCGGATCCGCGTTACGGTGATCGCCCCGGTCTGGTGATCCAATTCCAGGACGTCGATCCCGACGGAGGCCGCTGGAACACGGTCGACATCATCGCCAGATGCGCCGCGTCCGTCGACGAGCGGCCCATCACCATCAAGGGCACGCTCAGGGCCGCCCCGGACAGCGACCTCGCCCACGAAATCGACGCCTTCTCCACCTACGGCGCGCCCTTCACCAGCCCCGAGGGTGCGTTTGACGGGGACCTCGACGCACCAGGCGGTCTCGGAGGCCCGCTCAAGGAAGGCACGATCCGGATCGGCCCGACCGCCGACCACGACCTGGGCGACAACCCGGACATGCACTTCGAGGTCCTCGACCCCGCCGGTGCCCCCCTGGCTGCGGTCGACATCCGCAGGATCGAGCGCAGCCAAGGCATTCGAGGCGGAGTGCGCATCGTGCTCGAGGAGGTCCATCGGCTGTTCGTCATCGAAGACCGCTACGACCTGAAGCAGGGCCGCGGATCCCGATCGGTTCGCCTCGGCGACTGGACCGGCACGCCAGTGCGGCCGGCACTTGCCGGGGCCCGCTTCCTAAGTGCGCTGCACAGCCCCAACAAGCTCAGGCTCAGCGTCCAGCACGCCGCCCCGTCCAAGGGCGTGGTGGACAACAACATCGGGTTCGACTGCGGCGAGGACATGACCAACTGGCTTCACACCGCGACCCGCATCCTGGAGGTGCTGACCACCCTGCAGGAGCACGCGGCCGCGGCGATCCTGACCCCGGAACTCGGCGCGGTCACGCAGAATCAGTTCGCTGGCTGGCGTCGGGCAGCCGCGCTGCTCGGCGGTGAGGAACTGTCGGCGACCTACCCTGAGGGTGAGTGCGTGGTCGTACGCCTCGATTCCGACGTCACTGTCGCTGAGGACCAGGCCCTGCGGATTCTGCTGCCGCTCAACGTGCACGTGGGAGAACATCTCGTTGATCTCGGACATCAGGAGATGGTGTTGGCTGGTCCCACGCTTGTGGAACGACGCGCGGAAGGCGACGGCGTGCTCCACGCCTTCACCACAGCCGACCGGACGATCCGCTTGCGCCGGCATGACCCCACGGATGAAGGCGAGTCCGCGGCCACGGACTCCTGAGGGGTTCTCGAGAGAGTACGACCGGTAACGGTGATTGCCCGTCGCTGACCGTCGTCGAGCAGGGAGACGACGGCCGACTTCTCCGATGGCGTTGCCATTGTCCGGGGCCGGATGGGACTCTCGGTGTCGTGGCGAAGTGCGAGGCATGCGAGGCGCTCGTGGGTGGTCGGCGGGGCCAAACCGGCCATGCTGGTCTGACGCTCGTGGGCAAACCCCGCGAGTTCAGACACCACTCGGGGCCCGTCGATGAACAGGACTACGAGTGCCGGGCCTGCGGTGCGAAGTGGATGCATGAGTCGGGTAACGCTGGATACGGCTGGATCATCAGGTAACCCGGCGGCCCCCTCTCGGGGGTGCAGCGTTCACACGCCGGCCCCCTCCATCAGCCGACACAGCACACCCGGCCGGTAACGGTCGTTTCTCGACGAGCACCAGGATCTCGACGAGCCGGCTGCGCTCACGCAGGGGCGTCGGCCGGAATCTGCGGCCGGAATCTCGGCGCGGCCGAAACCTCGATGGACCAGGCAGAAACGGCCGTTACTGCAAGACCCCGACACGCCCCACCCACAACGCGTGCACAACCCCCGTTCACAACACCACTGACGCCAGGTGCGGCGGTGGCCGCTCATTTCTGCATTACGGGGTTGACGGGTGCGGCGGTCGGGTCGTCGGCTGGTCGTGGTGGAAGGTGCCGGTAGAGGGTGGTGCGGGTGATGCCGGTTTTGGCGACGATCTCGGCGATGGTGTGGTCGCTGTCACGCAGGTGTGCCGCGTAGGCGAGTTTGTCCGGGTCGACGACCGAGGGGCGGCCGGCCCGGCGGCGCGTTCGAGGCTGTAGGTGCGTTCCATTTGGGCGAATAGCGCGAGGAGGACGACGGCGAGTTGGGCCATCGGGTCGCCCGGGTTGGTTGAGTCGACTTTGATGGGGTCGGCCAGGTTGCGGATGCCGACGCCGCGGTTGGCGAGGCCCTGTGCGTCAGGCTGAGGTGAGACACCACTTCCGAGTTCGATCCCTTGCACGGGGCGAGAAGCGAGACACCTGATGACGATGACGTTGGCTGACGCCGCGCTTGATGATGGAGCGGTGAATCCACGAGCAGACCGC
>JBOFLF010000006.1:0-25929 GCA_051657715.1 Angustibacter sp.
TCAGCGATGGAGTGACCGGCCCGGCGAGCGCAGCCGTCGGGGCCGAGGTCACTTGGGCGGGTGACTTCGTCCACCGCGAGTTAGCTCCCGGCGGCGGTTTGACCGCGGAACACTTCGGCCGCTGGGAGGGGCAGGAGGATGGTCACACCCGGCTCACCCCGGAGGGTCGCGCGAAGGTCGCGGAACTGCTCGGCCGCCCAGAAGCCGACCTGACTGCTGCTGAGATCAACCGCATCACGTGTGCGGCGGAGGTGCACCCCAGGATCGGCGGAAAGATCTTCAAGAGTCACTTCACGCTCGACCCGACTACCGGCCGGATCCTGCTCATCGCCCCAGCCACCCACAAGGTGTTGATGGACCCGCGGACAGCGTTGGAGCAGCGCTGGAACGGTGGCCTGGCGCAGGCAGCCGAGGATCTGATGACGAGGGAGATGCTCGCGAAGGGAATCAAGGACCACAAGATCGTCATCCGCTCCGACCCGTCCCACTCGACGCAGATCACCGCGCGCGAGCTGTACGAGACGAGCGGGTTCAGCAAGGTGGTCGGGGCCTCTGGCACGGCAGCGGGCCACGGTGGCGAATTCGCCGCGCAAGGCCTGTCGGACAAGGTTGTCACCGTACCGCGGTACTACGAGTCGAAACTCGACGTCTACCCTGATGTGCTCACCACCAATCTCGATGAGCAACTTTCCACTATGACCCGCGACATCATCGAGATGAAGAACGGGTCCGGCCGCCCCCAGCTCGTCCTCGCCCATGACAACAGGTACGTCGCGTGGCTTGCCGAGCAGCTCAGCGATCAAGGGCTAATCGCGGGACGAGATTTTATTGCAGTCGACGCAGACTGGTTCGTCGAACACGGCATCCATGCAGAAGAGATGTTTCAGAAGATCATCGATGAGGCTGGCCAAAAGGGCAAAGTCCTCGTCACCAACATGCAGGGTGCCCGGGGTGTCGATATCGGCGTCAAGCCGGAGGTGTTGGCTGAAGGTGGTTTGCACGTCCGGGTGACAGCCCACTCCGACATCTCAGCGGACATCAACCGCCAGGCAGAGAACCGGGCCGCGCGCAGTGGGGGAACGGGCTCCGCTCAGTACTACAGCTCTACCCACCACTCGATCTTCCACCAGAGTCAGACGCCGGTGGCAACGGTCACCCGCTACGAGAGCGCCCACGAGGCGTATGCGCGAGCGGACGCGGCGTACCAGGCGGACAAGTCGTACGCGAACAAGCTCGCCCTCGACCGGGCGGAGCTCGCCCTGCATCGGGCGGAACGCGGCATGCGGGATTCGGTGCCGATCCTGCAGCAGGCCGCCGCTGCTGCCCGGATGAGCCCGCAACAACTGATCGTGGATCCTGTTGCCCAGCCCGAGCAGGAGCAGCCGCCGGTTGCCTCGTCCGTCCCCACCGCCTCGATCCCACTCGACGGCCACGTCCCGACCACCGCGGAATCAGCCGTGGCCGACGCCCCGATCGGCGAGCAGCCGGCCGGTTCGACGCCCGAACCGGCTTCGAGGTTCGCCGACCTGCCCGCGGTCAGCAGTCTCGACCACGCGAGTGCGGTCGATCTGTTGCAGGCCGTGGACAAGGCAATCGACCGCGCCCTGGCCAACCAGAACACCAGCGTCGGGTTGAACACCGATCTGCTGCGGGACCTCGGCGACTACCGGGCGGCGGTCGCGGGCCACCTGGCCGGGCTGCAGGCAGCCGACCCGAGCATCCAGCTGCCGGCGGACGTGCGGTCGGTCAATTACGGGCTGCAGATCCACCAGGCCATGGAGGCGCTGGCGCAGGCTGAGGCCAAGCTCAACACGCTTTCACCAGGATCTCCAGAGGCGCTGAGCCGCGAGCACCACCAGCTGGAGGACCCTGCTTCGCTCGAGGCGGTGATCAACGCCGCCGACAAGGTGCAGGACGCGATCAAAGCCGCCCAGCTGCCCGACGGCACCGCCATCCCCCGCCCTTACATCGAGGGCGCCGTGTCGGACGCCGAGGCGCTGCTGAAGCTGTCCGACGTCGAGCAGTCCTTGAGGTTGATGTTCAGCGGGATGCTGCCGGAAGCACACGCCGCCCCGGCGATGGAGAAGCTCGCCGACCAACGGCAGGACTACCAGGACGTCCTCGAGGCCGCCGCTGCGGACGACCGGCGCACCCTCGCGCTCTGGCAGCTCGCGGACCCGAACTCCCCGCTGACGCGCGACGAGCGGATCGAGCAGTACAACGCCACCCTGACCGCGCCCGCTGATACGACGACCACGCCGCAGATGGCCGCCATGGTGCAGGCGGCACCGATGCTCGGCCGGCTGTACGCCGTGAAAACCGAGCTCGCCGGCATCGACGCCGAGCTCGCCGGCCTGGCCACCCAGCAAGCCGACCTCGACGTCCAGCTCGCCGGCCTGAACGCCCGCACCGGTGAGCTCGCCGACGACACCGGGACCTCCGCGGCCGACGCCGCCATGCTCGCCAGCCAGGCCGCTAGCCTCGCCGCCATCGGCGCCGGGCTCGCCGCCAAGCGCGACCAGCTCACCGCCCAGCGGCCGGCGCTCGTCACCAAACGCACCGACCTGGAACGCCAGCTCACCCTGCTGGCCGGCGACCTGCCCAACGGCGTCCCCTGGCTCCCCGGCGCCAAGCCCCCGCCGAAGGCGACGTATCGCTTCACCGAGAGCAACGGCGACCAGTTCCACCCCGGCGCGCTCATCCCCACCCAGAAGACGGCCTCCCCAGGCACGCCGCAGGCCCCTGCCCGGGACGGCGCATCCTCGTCTACCGCAGGCGCTGCTGATCCGTCGACAGCAGAACGCGACAATGACTCGAGCGGCAGACCGCTGCCCAGCGACGTGACCACCGGCGTCATCACCGAGGTCGGTTCCACCACACCCGGCAACCAGCCGGCCCGGCCTTACCTGGTGGTCAAGAACCTGCGTACCGGCGTGGAGGAAGTAATCGTCCTCGGCGGGGACCCGGGCCGGGACCGCTCCTTCGGGAACTCTCGGCACGGGTGGAAACCAGACCAGCAGGTGTACGTCCGCACGACCGCCAGCGACAGCACCGACGCTGCCGGCCGGACCATCGCCTTCGTCGAAACCCGCGTCACAGCCCAGGCCGACGGCCCGTACAACCCGCTGCGGCACGGCATCCGCTACGACCCGGACGGCCCCAGCCTCACCGTGACGTCAGCGGACCAGCGGGTGCTGACCCCGGAGCAGATCACCGCCGCGGTCGCCGCACTGCAGCAGGAATTCCAGGCCAGGGGAGAACTGCTGCGGGTTCCACAGTCGATCGTGGAGAACGACGAACCAGGGGACCCGCTCGCTGTGCCGACTGCCAGGCAGTCGGCCGAAGGGCTGCCACAGCAGCAGGCAGAACAGATCGACAACATCGTGCAGGCCACGGCCGCCGCGAAAGCCATGCGGGCCTTCTTCGCCATCAAGGATCAGCTCGACCTGCGCGGCCCGGACGTCATGCGGCAGCTGCAGGCCAGCACCACTTTCTTCTTCACCAACTCCCCCGAACACGACTCGGCCGCCGGTGAGGCCAGCCACATCGCCGCCTGCGAGAACGCCGCGGTCGCGGTCGTCGACATCGTCAACGGGGTGAACACCCCGATAGCACCCTTGGCGCAGACCAGGCGCGGGCCAGACGGCCAGGACCAGCCGATCGACTACTCGACGACCGCCGAGCAGCACCCGTCACTCCTCGCGAAGGCGTACCCCGGCAGCGCCTACGTCCCCATCACCAGCTGGGACGCCGCCGGGGAGATCCTGAAGAACCAGTCCAGTGACGCGCCCGCGATCCTGCACGTACAGCCCGCCACCGGCCACCCCCACATCCTGGTCCTGATCCCCGGGACTGAGAACGTCCTCGCCATCAGCAACACCTCCGGGGGTCGGATGTGGCTGCACAACCAACCCGACGCCATCACCGACTTCCAGGGGAACCCCGCCAAACCGCCCGCCTGGCTCGCTCAGGCCCTCGACGGCACCGCGACCCTGCATTATCTGCCTACCAGTCCCGGCCAGACCATCCCCGTCGAATACAAAAGCACCGGTGACATCCCGGCCCCCGCGCAGGCATTCGGCGACTTCATCGCGCCGTTCGGAAACAAGGATCAACACGGCAAGTATGTGCCGGAATTCCGCGCAAGAATTGCGAGGAAAGTTCTCGATGGCCCCGAGATATCGACCTTGAGCTCCGTCGCTGCTGAACACGAAATTGACATCAATGCATTGCTGGGTTGGGTACTAGCCCAGGCGATACTCGACGGACGGCTCTCCGATCCGCGGTACACGGCAGAAAGATCCGAGATCGAGGACCGTGATGTGCCGGACGTCACGATCTATCGGGCGCTGGCTCAGGCGATATTCGAGAAACGGTCTTTCGATCTGGTTGCCGTGGCGGCGAGACTCGAGTTAGAAGAACGCAATGTGAAGGCCGCGAGCATTTATGCGGCGGCCAGGGGCGCGGGGAATCAAGTCAAGGACGTTGGGGGAATGTTCGATGAAACACAAGGTGCCGCGAGAGGTATCCTGAGTAGTCTCGACCGCGGCCAAGCCCACTACTCGGCCCGGGACAAGTCGCGAGAACAGTGGTTCCCGGATGGCACGCCAAGGCGCGCCGAGCGGAGAGATTCCAGGAACCCTGCCCTTTCTCCGAAAGCCCAGCTCGAAGCACTCCTCGAAGATCTGGCCGAGGCGATCGTTTACGATGTCCGGCCAGTCAGGACCAACCTTAAAGCCGTAGTCGAGGAACTCAAGGCCCGTGGCTACAAAGATCTCACCGTGATACTCAGGAGAAGAATCGAGGAGTATGCGTGGCCGCACCTTGTCATGGGACGCGGGTGGAAGGAAGGGGTGCGCAAGGACGCGCACCGCGACCCGCCACTGTGGCATGACGTCCTCGCTGAACGTGACGCGGCAAGAACGGCTGCGGTAGAAGCACCATCCCCGCAGCACCCGAGCATCCGCGGGGATTCTGGTGACATCCGGGATCACCGGGATCACCGCCCTGGTGAGCTGCAGATCTCATTCGGGGATCCCGAATACCCATTCAGCGAATCGGCGGGAACCGGTCAGCCTTCCGTGGATTCCTCGGCGGCAAAGGCCGTGGTTCGGGAGTTCCGCAACGAGCCACGACTGGGTTGGGCGATGGACTTCAACAACGCCGAGATGTGTCTGGACGACGCTCGGTTCTACGCGGAGCGGATGCGCGAGGCCGACCGGCTCCTCGAGGTGTTGCGCAGGGCGTTGAGCGGCGACGATCCGGACGATCTCGTCGGCACAGTGGAGGAGGAGCGCGGGGGAGCTCGGGAGAGAGTCGCCGAACATGTGGCGCGCGGGATGTTCACCGGCGAGGAGGTCCCTGCCGAGCTGCGGCGAGTGGCCATCGTCACGCGGGGCAGGCGGGCCGGGCTCGTCGAGACCGGCCGCGAGCAGCAGGGATTGTTTGGTGACCCGGGTTGGAGCGAGATCCACGGCGCGTTGTTCAGACTGGGCCGGCGGGTGCTGTATCGAATCCGGGATATCAACATTGAGTCCCGGGTCGGCGACGACGGCGCGGTGAGCGTGGTTGTCCGGGAGCCGCGTGAGTGCGATTGCGAGCACACCACCACCGGGGTTGCGCGGGCATTTGTGGGGAAGTCCACGACCGCCCTGCCCGCTCCCGCGGAGCTACCGCAGCCCCACCAGGTGATGCGGTCTTTCCTCGCCGAGGATCTGCGCCCCGTCAAGGACTACGCCGATGAAGGGTTCATCGCGGCGGGTCAGGGGTTCATCGGGGTGGTAGACGGTGAGCAGGCCGTTGTCAAGCACTTGATGGGCCTGGAGTCCGGCGCGCAAGGCGTCCTGCACATCAAACCAGCCGACCAGCGAGCCCATCCGCACTTGGTCTACGCAGTCCGGGTCGACTACCTCGAGAGCGACAAGGAAGGATTCAAGAACCGTCCCGGCGTGCTGTTCATCGACGCCGCCAAGCGCACCATACGGCGACACTCGAGCCCGGAGATCTACGACCTCGACAGCGGATTCATCATCGGCTACCACCACGAACAGGCCGATGCCATGCGGTACGGCGGCCCCTCGACGTACCAGTACCTGCCCATCACCCCGCAACCAGACATCCCCACCATCGGGCCAGCCCTCTCTGCTCAACGTGCCTACGCCGCCGACGACACCACACCCACCTCAGATGCCGAACAGGGTTCTGTGGTGGGTGCTCCCCAGCTGCTCGAGAACCCGCTGGAGCTGATCCACCGGTACGGCCTGCCGGAACAGGGTTATGACACGGTCATCGTTGGCGCGGACGGGCGCCCGGCGTACCTGCTGGACGAGGGGCAGGTGTTCGACGGGCCGAAGCTTCACGAGTACGTGCAGTCGTGGGGGGACGGCACCGGGGTGCTGTTCATGCCCGCCGACGATGTCCCCGGCGCGGGCAATCCCACGCGGGTGCTGCTGGTGCAGGTCGCGGGCGGGCAGGTGCAGCTGGTCCATCCGACAACCGGCCAGGATGTCGACCCGCAGCTGCTGACCGCCGCCCCGGACCGCACCGACGTGCGGTACGCGGTGCTGCGTATCGACACCCCGCGTACCACCGTCCCGTACGACGCCCAAGGCCCCCGGCCGTTCCGCGACGTCATCGTCCGATCGGTGTCGGCGGAGGGCGAGCAGCCCCACGTGTGGGTGTACGACCCAGTCAGCGGTCGCACGGAGATGCTCGACCTCGACAGCGACGGGGGTCGTCCGCGACTGGGTCAGCGGCTGACGCTGATCCCGGGCGAACCCGGGGAACCTGCCCAGGTGTACCCGGCGGGCACCGTGATCACCGCGGACGGGCGGGTGCGGCTGCCAGCGGTCCTCCCGCCCACTGAGACAACCCCGACCGGCGAGCGTCTGCCGATCACCGACCTCATCAGGCCCTGGTACGGCCCCGGCCAGCCGATCGAGACGACCCGCCTCGCCCCCAACCCGGTCACGACAACGCCGAGCCAGGCCGCGCCCGCGCGGATCTCCGCCAAGGAATGGAAGAAACAGCAGGAGCTCGAGAAGACGGTCGGCGGCATCGCCGACGCGTACGCGGAGGCGATGAAAGCTCCGCTCAACGACCTCGACACCTACTTCACGGTGATGGGTCTGGGGCAGCGGTTGGCCACCGCGCTGAAGAACCTCGCGGGGGAGGGCGCGGACTCCGTCCCAGTCACCCCGCTCGAGAACCTTGCCGGGCAGGACGCGGACCCCGTCCCGATCACCCCGCAGCTGCTCGTGGTCCTGCACAGGCTCGGCCTGGACGACCTGCTCACGGCCAGACCCGACGATGAGCTCATCACGTCATCCGCTGACCCGCAGCAGCAGCGTCTCGCGGAGGAGGTGCAACCCGACGAAACCGAGCGGCAGCGCCTCGCGGAGGAGCGGCGGCTCGCCCAGGACGCTCAGGGTCGAGCCGTGGCGGTCAAGCTGGGGCGCGAGGCGTTCTGGGAGGGGCTGGCCGGGCGGACGCTGCGGTTCACCGGCACGTCGCCGTCGGCGGTGCCGAACCTGGCGAGCCCGATCGACCTGGGCCCCGACGGCATCGACGTCCCAGCCGACAGCAGCGTCGCCGGGCACCCGCTGAAGCTGGACGTCGCCCAGCTGAAGCACCACCTCTTGCAAGACCACGGCGCCGACGGGCCGGCGCTGCTGCCATCCGGCGCGCCGGACGCCGGGTGGCAGCTTCAGGTCACCCCCGACCTGGTCGTCGAAGCTCGCGGCTGGTCCCCCACGCTGATCCACGCCCTGCTGCACGCTCTTCACCTCGCCGGCCCGGGCGTGCAGCTGACCTATGCCGGCGACTTCGGACCCCTGCTGGGCGCGACCGAGCCGGTCCACCTGACCGACCACGACCGGGTGATCCCGGTGTCGTCCTTCACCGACACCGCCCCCCTCTTCCACCCCCACTTCCCGTTCCTGCCGACCGCGGTCACCGACGCGTTGCCGGCCGCCGATGCGGCCCTGGCCACCGGGGTGACCCCAGCGGCTGACGCAGCGCCCGGGACGCCGTCGGCAGACCAACTGGCCCGGTGGGAGAAGCAGTTCTCCCCAGACCCCGCCAGCGACGACCCGTCCTCGACGCAGGCGTACCACCCGTTCACCAGCGGGCCGACGATCACACCTGTCGAAGAAGGCTGGGACGGTCCCAACACACCGGTCGCAGGGGCGCCGGCCCCTGAGGCGCTTACCGGAACCACACCGCAGCAGGCGGCCCCGACGAACGTCAGCACAACAGGCGGCGCACCAAGTGACAGTGCGAAAGCCAATGCCCGTCACTTGATGCAGAAAGCATCAGACCTGCTGCAGGGAATCGCGAACGGCGATTTCGTGGGCAGCGGGCCGAAGAATCTGGATAAGCCGTACCGGGCCAAGGCGCTCTACACGATGTTCCACGGCCCGTCCGGGAAGAAGATCAAGCCGATCGCCCAACACATCCAAGGCGACAAGGGTGGGCAGACCGAGTTCTCGCTGCAGCAGATCATCGCCCTGAATCAGCAGGGCGTTGACGTCTACGTCGGCACACACGGGTGGCACACCCAGGAGCAGGGAATCCGCGTCGTCCGGGTGAACTCGGTCACCGGGGACGAGGTCGAGAAATGGTTCCCGCTCACCATGCCGGACGACGCGCAGGCCCGCTCAGCCCTCGAAGAGGACATCCGCGCGTTCATGGAGGCGCAAGACGTCCCCTGCTCGTGGTTCACCTACACCCCGGGAAACAAAACGGCCAAGAACATCCAAGGCCCCGGGAAACTTATCGAGAAGTTGGCGCTGATCAAGAGCAAGCTGTGGGGCCAGGCCGCCGCATGCGCCAAGCAGACTGCCGACCTGTTCGTTGCCGCTGGTATCTCCCCGGACCTGATCGTCGGCGGGTACCCGATCGACGGGTTCTACGGCGCGCTCACCCGTCGCGCCCTCTTCAGGGCCTGGAAAGGGCTGCAGAAGTTCATCCCGTTGATCTACATCACGCACTCCATCGGCATCGGTGCGATGGGCAAACCCGCGGCCGCGTTCTACGGCGAACCCAACCCCGGCCAGTCAGCGACGGGGCAGGACTTCTACAAGCTCGTCCCCTTCACTCAGGAAAACCCCCACACGACAGCTACCGAAGCGAAGCAGGTCGCGTTCCAGGCTGAGATCGAAGCGTTGCTCGCGTCGGCGTTGCAGGGTGACGCAACCGACGGGCAGCACTGGCTCGACCAGTGGAACGCCATCAAGCAGAAGGCGGGCGAGTACTACCTGGGATACAACCCGACCGATCCGGACAGCACTACCCAGGGCCAGCAGGCGTGGGAGGAGTACATCCAGGGTGACGCCGCCGCCCCCGGTGGCGCGGCGGCTTTGCAGACCCCGCTGATCGACCGGAAAGAACGGCCCCCCCTCCGGGCCGGGGTCGTCGAGCCGTTGCTTTTTAAGGTCTCTGACTACTTCGGGGTCACCTCCCCGGACCACTTCGGCCTGGAGGGTTACCCGCTGGGCAGTACCCCCGAGCAACGCCGCGGCCTGGTCGTCCCCGGCGCGGCGGACAGGTTCAAGCCGATCCCGGAGATGGTGCACGACCCAGCCACGTTGGCGACCCTGATCGCCCCTTTCCTGTGGTCGATGCACGGCCCGGCGGTGATCGACGAATTGATCCCCGCGTTGATTGACCGGTCGATCCCAGCCTTGGCAGACGGCGGATCTGACACCGAGCCGATCATAAAGAGGATCGCCAAGGAGATCACGAGCAGGATCCACGACCTTGCCGACCGGCAGGCGCGGGAGCTGGCGGCGACGATCCTCGCCGACCACGGCGCGGCGGCGAACCCGGTCGCGGCGTTCGTGGCCAGCCAGGAACCCGGATCGCCGTACCTGAACTGGCCGACCACGCTCGAAGGACTGGCGGACGCGTTCCTGCGGCACCGGTTCCGCATCGCCCCCGGCAAGAAGGTGGTGTACCTCGGGTGCCGGCTCGAAGAGGTCAAGGGCATCGACCTGGTGCTCAAGGCGATCGCAGCACTCCCCGCGGACCAGCGGGACAAGCTCGTGCTCGTGGTCACCGCCGGCGCGGGTACCGAGGATCCCTACGGCCGAGAACTCGTCCAGCTGGCAGAGGAGCTCGGAGTCGACTTCGTCCTCGAGGCGGGGATCAGCGACAACAACGTCGTGCAGGCCGCCGTCGGCGTCACCGGCGGTGTCGCCGTGAACGCCTCGACGATGGAACCGTTCGGGATGACCCCGCTGGAGGCCGCCCGGGCCGGCACCCCCGTGGTGGTGTCCTGGTTCGCCGGCTGCAAGGGGTACTTGAAGGGTCGGGTCATCGTCGCGAACCCCAAGAACGCCGACCAATACGGGCGGGCCATCTGGCGGCTCGTCGACGACCGCCCGCTGCACGAAGTCGGCCGTGCCGTGCCGAAGGATTCCCCCTACAGCCGCGAGCGCCGCCGTGACTACACGCTGCGTCGCCAGAACATCCAGAGAGCCGCCAGGCTGGCCCGGGAGACCACCTGGATCAAAGGCGTCAACGACATGCTCCGTGGCGCGGCCAGCGCCATCAACGCCACCATTGCGGGCGACATCGACCCCCTGGATGACGCCACCCAGCCGGCGGCGGGCGCCTGGCTCGACCACGAGCTTGACACCGTCGGCTTCACCCCCACCGCTGAGGAGCCCTTCGGGTCCGTACCCGACGACATTCTCTTTCCGCAGCTCACCACCTACCTCGACCAGGAGCTGGGCCGGCCCAGCCCACACGAGGGCACCCAGGAACCCGTCGATCAGGTTTCCCGTCGCTCCGTTCGGCAGTCCCTGGATCGGTTGCGTGCGGCGTTCGGCCCGATCCCCACCGAGCCCGCAGGCGCCGAGCCCGGCACTGCCGACGAGCGCGCTGCCGTCGTCGCTGCTCGTCAGGACGCAGCCTTGCGGCTCAGGAACCTCCTCACACCGGAACTCGAACCCCAGATCCTGTGGTCCTGGCCGGACGGCACCCAGTCGCTGTGGGACCCCTCGCTCAGCGACGACGCGCGTGACCTGACCGCCCAGGAGCCTCCCGCGGCGCCGGAGACAGGCTTCGTCCCGGTCGCCGACCTGGACGTCATGGTCCGACACCTGACCACCGCGCGGTACCGGTCTCACGGCCTCCTCTACGTCCAACGACCCGGCGCTCTCCCGCGGCTGCTCAACGTCGTCCACCTGATGGGCGACGTGCTGTACATCGACGCCGCCGCTGGCGAGCTGCGGCTGCACTCCCGGCCCGACATCGTGTTCGACAGCGAGCTGCGGGTCGTCGGCCGCCGCGAAGCCCCATGGCTGGCCGACGGGTCGAGGTACCACTACCTTCCAACCAGCGCCCAGCCGAACATCGACATCCTGCTCGACGCGCTGCTCGCCCCCGCCTCCACGAGCTGGGCCGACGCGTGGGGTTCGCTGCCCGCCTTTGCCGGCACCGGGATCGCGGTCACCGAACTGGTCATCCAGCTGGTCGAGGACTCCCCGTACCTGGAGCGGGCCGTCCGGGACTTCATCGGGCGGGCCTACAACCCGTACTGGGTGTACGACGGCACGTTCGGCACCGACGTGTTGGGCACCGCCCTCCCTATGGACCTGACCGGTGTCCGGATCCCGATGGCTGACTACCTGGCCGGCGACAGTCCGCACCCGTGGGGTTTGGACGCCGCGATGCAGGCCTGGCTGTCGGTCCGGTCCCAGATCGCCGCGCTCGATCCGCAGCTCCTGGCCAGCCTGACCGACCCGCAGGACGCCGACCCCGCGGGCGACCAACCGACCGACGAACTCAGCCTCCATGCGCTGGCCGCTGAGCTGATGACCTCGCCGCTCGGCACCCGCCGCAGCGTCGACGTTCGCGGCGCCGACGGTCGGCGCAGCATCATCGCGGTCACCCAGCCCGGGGACGTGCTGTTCATCGACCACTCGGCGAACCAGATGTGGCTGCACTCCCAGCCCGGCATGGTGTTCGACCTCGCGGGCCAACCCACCAGACCTGATCGCGACTTCGGTGCTTCCCTATCTGAGCCAGACCAGCGGCAGAGCGCCTCACATGACGCTGACGAAGGGGGCACCGCGCGGGAAAGCGACTCGCAACTCACGGCGCGGGCGTTTTACCCGTTCACGGCTAAGGCCATTCCACGTTTGGACGACTCCCCAACGGCCGTATCGTCCGCAGCTGATGTGGTGCCGCAGCAGGTGACGCCGCCAGCCCACCTCACCGCCGCTGAGCTCGCCCTGATGCAGGACTCAGCGAAGCTGCAGCAGAAGGTCCGAGACGGCTACTTCCTCAACAAAGACCTTCCGCCGGGTGAGCGGGCGTCGTTCCTCTACGGGATGGTCCACGGACCGGCGGACCCGGACATGCTCTGGGTGCCGGACCACCAGAACGCCGACAAGGGCGGCCAGACCGACTTCTCGCTGCAGCAGATCCTCGCGCTGCTCGAGAAGGGCGTGGACGTCTACGTCGGCTCGCACGGGTGGCACACCCGGGAGCAGGGCATCCGCGTCGTCCGGGTGAACTCGGTGACCAGGAAGCGGGAGGAGGCGTGGCTCCCCCTCGACGGGTCCGGCGAAGAGGCCCGCAGTTTCATGGCACCGCAGGCCGTTCCCCACGCCTACCACATCTATCTCCCTGCCAAGAAGACCGGTCCGCTGTCGATCGAGTCGCTCGCCCTGCTCAAGGGGAAGCTGTGGAGCCAGGACGCGGCCGCCGCCCACCAAATGGCCGACCTGCTCACCGCGACCGGTGCCGTTGACAACCTTGTCGGATTCATCACCGGGTACCCCGTCGATGCGTACTTCTGCGCCAACGTCAAACATATTTTGGCTAACGGGAAAACCAAGAAGATCACCGTTGGTGGTGTGGTTAAACACGTCCTTAAAGGCGTCCGGAAGGTCAAGAAGTTCCTTCCATTGATCGATATCACCCATTCCATCGCTATCGGCCAGGACGGGAAACCCGCGGCTGCCCTTTATGGTGAAGCCGTACCCATGGTCTCGGCGTTGGGGAAGGAGTACTACGAACTCGACCCGTACGTCCGCGAGAATCCGTTTGAAAAAGTCGACGACGCTGCCTCGCTCGCCTTCAGAAAGGGGTACAAGAGACTACTCAAAACTCGCCCCGAAGGGGACGCCGCTGAGGCGCAAGAGTGGCTCACCAGTTGGGACAACCTGCGGAGAAAAGCGGGGTGGCACTACTTAGGGTTCGACCCGACCGACCCGGCGAACCGGGCGCGCGGCCTGCAGATGTGGGACGAGTATCGTCAGGGAAGGACGAATGCGGCATCCCCCGCGCAAGAATCACTCACCCGCACCCCTCTCGTCGATGCGAAAGAACACCCATTCCTGCGGGGTGAGGTCATCGAATGGCTGATGCTCTCCTACGCCGACTTCTTCGGGTACACCTCACCCGTCCACTTCAGCCTCTCGGGGATGCCGCTCAGCAGCATTCCCGAGCCGCGGCAGGGCCAAGTCGTGCCGGGCGCGTCGGAGAGGTTCAAACCGATCCGCGAGATGGTCCGCGAACCGGGGACCCTGGCCGCGCTCATCTCCTCGCTGATCCGGCAGATGTACCTCCCGCTCATCCCGTCACTGATCGAGGAGAGAATCCGAGCGTGGACGGCTGAGGGTCTCAGCGACAAGGAGATCGCGGAGAAGGCCACAAAAGAACCCGACAGGATTGTCGACGTAGCCGCGACAGAGCTCGCCGAGACGATCCTCGACCAGCACGGCCACCTCGACAACCCGCTCGAGGCATTCATCCGCGGCCAGGAGGGGGAGTCCCAGGAGGCGGAATCCCCATACTCGACCTGGCCGTGCACGCTGCCCGAACTGGCCCACGATTTCCTGCGCCGCACCTTCTCGCAGGCCAAGCCGGGCGACCCGGTGATCACGCCCGACCACCGCTTCGTCTACATGGGGTGCCGCCTCGAGGAGGTCAAGGGCATCGAGCTGGTCATCCGGGCGATCGCGGCGCTCCCCCCCGAGCAGCGGGACAGGATCGTCCTGATCGTGAACGCTGGCACCGGCGTCCGAAACACGTACGGGGCCGAGCTCGTCCAGCTGGCTCACGAGCTGGGCGTCAGGTTCGTGCTGGAGGAGGCGACCAAGCTCAACAACGTGTACGAGGCCGCGGTCGGCCTCACCGGGGGAGTCGTCTGCAACGCGTCCACGATGGAACCGTTCGGGATGACCCCGTCGGAGGCCGCCCGGGCCGAATCACCGGTCGTGGTGTCCAGCTACGCCGGCAGCGTCAACTCCGCCCCCGGCAAAAAGCCCTACCTCGAGGACGGAATCCACGTCCTGGTCGCCAACCCGCGCAACGCCCAGGCGTACGGCGAGGCCATCTGGAAGCTCGTCGACACCCGTCCCCTGGCCGAGATCGGCCAGCCTCCGGGCGACGACGACCCCCGCAAGGCCGACTACGAGGTACGCCAGCAGCTCATCCCGGTCGGAGCGGCCCTGGCCCGGGACACCACGTGGGACAACAGCATCAACCAGCTCCTGGACGGGTCCATCCGGGCCACGACAGCCACCATCAACGGGGAGATCCCACCGCAGAACCGCAGCGCCCAGCCTGCGGCGCACGCGTGGCTCGACTGGCAGACCAGCCTCAGCACCGACCCCACCGAAGACAACGGTGACCTGGCCGACCCCCCGGACGACGTCGTCTTCCCGTTCCTGGCCACCTACCTCGACCACCAGCTCGGCCGACCCGCGCCGCACTACGACGGCGACCCGGAACACACCGCCGAGATCGAACGCCAGCGGGGCCAGTCGCTGCTGGACCGAATGCGTGCGGCGGGCGGCCCGATCGCCGCCGAGGCGGGGGGGTTCGAGCCCGCGGGTGACCAGCCCGCAGGTGACGCCGAGCGCGCCGACGCCGTCGAGGCCCGCCGGCTGGCGGCTCTGCAGGTGCGTCAATTCCTGGGCGCCCAGGGAGAGCCGACGACGTTCCCCTCGTCCTGGCCGGACGGCGTCCCGCTCAGCGCCGCCGCGCTCGAGTTGGTCGCCGGGGAGCAGCCCACCGCGGCCGAGATCGGCTTCGTCCCAGTCGCCGACCTGGACGTCATGGTCCGCCACCTGACGTCCGCCAAGCGCATGTCCCAC
The DNA here is from genome assembly GCA_051657715.1 of Angustibacter sp. Taxonomy (GTDB): domain Bacteria; phylum Actinomycetota; class Actinomycetes; order Actinomycetales; family Angustibacteraceae; genus JBOFBH01. The sequence continues at coordinate 15,114 of JBOFLF010000006.1, forward strand.
GGCCTGCTGCACGTCCAGTCGCCCACCGGGCTGCCTCGGGTGCTCAACGTGGTCGCTCTCGCCGGCGACGTCCTCGTCATCGACGCCGCAGCGGGCGAGCTGCGGCTGCACTCCCGGCCCGACATCGTGTTCGACCTCGACCTGCAGGTCATCGGCCGCCGCGAAGCCCCATGGCTGGCCGACGGGTCGACGTACCACTACCTGCCGACCAGCGCCCAGCCGAACATCGACATCCTGCTCGACGCGCTGCTCACCCCCGCCTCCAGCACCCCGGCCGAGGTACGGGGACGCCGGATCACCTCGACCGCCACCCCGATCGCGGCCACCCAGCCGATCATCGACCTGTTCAAGAGCTCCCCCTACCTAACGAGGGCCGTCCAGGACTACCTGGGGCGGGTACCGAATCCGTACTGGGTGTACGACGGCCTGCTGGACGTCGGAGCCGCTCAACCCCAGGATCTGACCGGGGTCCGGATCCCGGTCGCCGGCTACCGGGACGGTGGCGGTTTGCACCCGTGGGGCCTGGATGCCGCCGAGGAAGCTCTGCGGTCGGTGAACGCCCAGATCGCGACGCTCCACCTGCAAACCCTCGTGGATATCGCCGAGCTGCCGCGCCCCGACCCTGAGGACACCGCCCGCGTGTTCGCGTTGGCCACCCAGATCGACGCGATCCTCGCCGGCACCACCACGGCCCCCACCGCCCCTTCGGGCGACGCGTCGCCCGCCCAGGACACCCCCGCGGACGGGGCCTCCGCGGATAACGCCCGCGACCTGGTCGGGGCCACTCGATCGCCCGGTGCCACCACCGGCCCGGGGGCCGTAGCCGCCGACCTCGATGACCTCGCCGCCCAGCTGATGGCCTCGGAGCGTGGCACCCGCCGCACCGCCGACGTTCGGCTACCGGACGGCAACCACCGCCCAGTCAACATGATCCGCCTCGTGGGGGGCGTGCTGGTCATCGACGGTGTGGGAAACCGGATGTGGCTGCACTCCCAACCCGGCCTCCTGTCCGACCTCACCAACCGGCGCATCCGCCCCGACCACCGCCAGCCCGACGCCATCGAGGCGCGCCGAGCCGCCCGTCAGGCCGAGCTCGAAACCCGGCGGCTGAACCTGATCGCCGCCATCGGTCGGCTCTCCGACGCGGAGAAGCGCGAGCTCCTGACCCTGATCTACGAGAACGGCGTAAAGGGCGCTCGCATCCAGATCTATCAGGCCACCGTGCCCGAGGGGCCGATCAGCCCGTTCCGCGGTGTACCGATCGAAGGCATCGCCGTCGAAGCGTTCGGGGCAGTACTCGGCGACGGGACGGTTCCGCGCGTCCCGGGCGCCGGCAACACGGAAGAGGCCGTCGAGTTCGCTTTGGAGCGGCTCGCCAAGGTGAAGGCTTCGCCACCGACGTCTGCCAAGAGCCCTGAGCGGGTCCGGGATATCGAGGCCAGGATTCGACAGAGCCTGCGCATTGATCCTGACGAAGTTCTTCATGACTTTTTCGACGACCCGAAAACCGCGGTGGGCAGCGACGCCCTGATGACGAAGATTCAAGCCGGCGAATCCCTGGCGGGGATCAACCTGGCCGGCGTGAACCTTCGGGGTATCGACCTGCAAAACCAGGACTTGTCGTGCGCGAACCTGTGTGGCGCGAATCTGCAGGACGCAAATCTCACGGGTGCCACACTGCAGGGCGCCAACCTGAGGCGGGCAAACCTGTCCGGCGCCGCCCTCACCGAGGCGGACCTGCAAGGCGCGAAGCTGACCAACGCCAAGGTCGCGAACGCGGACCTGAGCGGCGCGAACCTGCGCGGGGTGGTCTGGGACGCCGAGGAGACGTACCCCGTCGAGTCCCCGAACCTCACCAAGGCCGACCTGCAGGACGCCGACCTGCGCGGCGCGACCCTGCAGAAACTGCACAAGGCCAACCTGCAGCGCGCGAATCTGAGCGACGCCGACCTGCGCGGTGGGGACCTACAGAACACCCAGCTGGCCGGCGCGACCTTCGACGGCGCGAACCTGCTGCACGCCAACCTCACCGGCTCCCAGAGCCAGCTCACCCTCAACGGCGCCAAGGCGTACCTGAAGAGAGCCGACGACACCGCGACCCGCAAAAAGCTCGCGCCTGTACTGAAGGCTGCTCTGAACGCGTCTGGCTGGTCGGCGGCGCCAGCCGGTTCTTCCCATGCCGCCCAGGGGCGGGTGCACGCCATCGTCCGGTTGCACGCCGCGCCGTACGGGGAGCTCCTGACGTTCCCGAACCAGGACCGCTCACGGTTCGGGGCGCCAAAGCGGGTTGTCATCGACGTCGCGATCGATGGGACCGGGCGGCCGGTGTGGTTCCGCAGCGACGCCGCCCGGGGGATGGAGACCGCCGAGAAGGTCACCCCCTGGTCGGATCTGACGTGGGAATCCACGTTCACCTCCGACGCGACCAGGGCGGTGGTGACATCCGCGCAGGTGTACCCGGTCACGTTCGCGCTCTCCGGGCCGGCCGTGCCTGGTGCCCCCGAGACCGCCGCCGCCGATGCGTCCGAACCCAGCACCGCCGGCACACCCCAGGTTTCCGCTGAGGCTGCCAGCACCCTCGAGACCAGCACCCCCGAAACCTCCGGGACCGACCCGACCGCGGCGGGGCTGCGGTTGATCGGACCGGCCGACCTGTCCGCCCACGAAAGGCAGATCAAGGATTTCCTGAACTCCCCGAATGTCCCGCCGGGCCTGAACGTCGACGACGTGTGGGAGGAGCTGAGCAGCGGCATAGCCGTTGCCGCGCTCGCCCCCCACGGCGCGGTCGTGGGTGTCGCCTTCGCGACCCCGACCCCCGTCGTCGACGCGGCCGCGGGAACCCATAAGGAAACGGGCGCCCGGGAGGAGGTGATTCATGGCGCCCGAAACCTGAGCGGGTACCAGATCCGTCTGCTGGCGAACGCGCTGGACCCGACGTCCATCGCCGCGGACCTGCTGGACACCGCGCTGCTGACCGCGTTGACCGACCAGCTCGCCACCCAGGGCAGCAGCATCACTGACGACGGCTGGCAGGCCGCCCGGCCCGGCGAGCCGCGCATCCACGCCCTGCTGAAACATCTTGTCGTCGCCGAGGGCGGCCGGCGGTACCTGCCGATCAGCACCGCGCTCGCCACGTGGATCCACACCCAGGGCACCACGCTCGGGATGGTCGGCGCGTCCCAGGGCGAGCTGCCCTACCTCGCGCAGACGATGCGCGCGCTGAACGTGACCCCGGTCTTCACCGGGCCGTCATGGGACGGGACGTCCTTCGACGGCGTCAACCTCATCGGGCCGGTGTTCGACGGCACCCCTCTGGCATGGGCTTCGTTCCAGCAGATGAGCTTGGCCACCGCCAGCTTCATCGGTGCCGACCTGCGCTACGCCGACCTGAGACCCATCACCCTGAACGGCGCCAACCTGACCCGCGCGAACCTGCAAGGCACCCTCCTCAACCCGAAAGCCCTGGCGAAGACGAACACCAACCCGGCCGCCCTGCTCGCCAGCCTCGGCACCATCGACCTCGACGACCCGCTGCGCCCCCAACCCCAGGACCAGCAGGGCGCGGCCGACGGGTCCACGACGGAGCCCTCCTACGCCACACCCGCCGACCAGCTCGGCTACCTCGCGCACACCGCCGTGCTCGCGTCGATCGCCGACGCAGCCGAGACGCCCGACGCCCGCCTGGGCATCCTCGACGAGTGGTCCGGCACCGTCACCCTGACCTTCACCGACCAGGCCACCGGCCAGCCGTTCGACCTGGTCGCGAGCACCACCGCCGCCGGTGCCGACACGCTCGCGTTCAGCAGCGGCCTCCCCGCAGGCGTCCGGCACCTCACCTTCACCGCCGCCCGCGTCGAGTCCACCAGCGGCGATCCGCCCGCCACCGTCCAACCCACCCGGGACGTCTCCCAGCAGACCAGCCGTCCGCTGCCGGTCGACCCAGACATCCCGGCCCCGGCGGAATTCATCCGGGAGTTCGGCCCTCTCGATGACCTAACCCACAACGTCGACCCCGAGAGCCCGCGCTTCGGCTCCCCCTCGGACGGCACCAGCCAGGACGAGTGGACCGGTCAGAACCCACACCTCGGCACCTCCCCATCAGAAGTCGGCGACGTCACCGGGCGGAGCGGCGCCACCGATCAAGTCGCCGCCTGGATCGCGGAGGTGGACCCGGCCACGCTGATGCTGGTGCTGGACGACGGCACGGTGCGGGACGTGCAGAACCCGTCCGGGAAGCCGCTGGAGTCAGTGGTTCCCGCGTTGGGTTGGTTCGGGGGCCAGGGCGTGATGGTGGTGATCAACTCCGGGCAGCCGGCGGAGAACCTCGAGAGGAACCTGCCAGGAATCCCAGGTGCCGAGTACATCGGCTACCACGGGACGCAGGTGGGCACCGGCGAGCAGGTGTGGGCGCACCCCGGGCTGGCTGACAGCACCCACACCCTCGACGCGACGGTCGTGTTCCTGCGCGCGCACCTGGCTGACCTGCCGGGGATCGACGTGGCGCGGGACATCTGGCGGGACCGCGACTTCGGCGCTGGTGTGCACCTGCAGCACCTCACGTCCGACGAGGCGCACGGCCTCACGGCCGATGAGGTCAAGGCCGAGGCGGTCCGCCGGGTCCGGGCGATCGTCGGTGACGCGCTCACGGTGGCCACGGGTGACGACGAGATCGGGCTGCACCCGAAAGTCGAGATGGACAAGGGCATCGCCCTGCAGCAGGCGATCGACCGGGCGAGGCAGTCCGGCAGGCAGGTGACCCGGGTGATCGTGGTCGGCGACGGTGCCTCCGACGCCCGCATGTTCGCGATGTCCCGCCAGCTGCAGACCAGCGGGATCGACAGCCGCCGCGTCGTCATCGGGTCTGCCGAGGAGATCGCGGCGTACGGCACCACCGAGGGCGGCGTCACGCTGGACAGCCCGCAGGCATTCGTCCAAGCCTTGAGCCAAGCGGCGCTCGCCGTGGCTGCCCGCACCAACGTCATCCCTGGCGAGATCAGCCCCACCGACCACCAGGTCATCCAGGCACCTCCCACCTCCTCCACCAGCGGCACGCCGTCGGCTACCGAGACTCCGGCTACCAGCGGCGGGCCGTCCGTCAGCGGTACCCCGGTCGACTCGTCAGCACGTGACGAGATGGTTCCCGAGCAGTCGAGCGACCCTCGTGGCGCCGCTACCAGACGGGTAGCTCAGTGGATCGTGGACGCGTTCGAATCCGGCAAGCCGATGCTGGTGGCGTCCGACTACGACGAGACGCTGCGGGTCTCGCCAGCTCGAGGCCCAGAGCCGGCAGTGATGGCAGCACTGACCTTGCTCAAGGGCCTGGGTGTGGAGGTGGCGATCATCTCCGCGCGACCGCCGGAGAAGCTGGAGGAGTGGGCGCCGATCCCGGGCGCCCGGTACGTCGGCCACTTCGGGATGGCGGTGATCGTCGACGGGCAGACGTCGGTGGTCGACGGGCTGGACGCGTTCGATGAACTCCTCACCCAGCTGACTGACGCGTTGCGCGAACTGGTTGTCACACCAGAGCAAGCCTCGAGCGTTTCCGGAATCTCAGGGATCGCGGTGCGGAGGGAGGGCAATTTCGCTGTCGTCCCGCAGTGGCGGAATGTCGCGGACAACCAGAAGGCCGAGGCGAGAGCAGCGATCCAGCGGGTCGTCGACCGGTTCGCCTCCAGCCTGGTGGTGATGTCGGGTGGGAACGAGCTCGCCCTGCTCCCGAACATCGGGATGACCAAGTACCAGGCGCTCATGGAGACGGTGAGGTGGGCGAACTCGGCTGCTGAGGAGTCACCTGACGCGGAGCCGTCCGGTGTCAGCGGGATCAACGTGCTGTTCACCGGCGACGGCGAGCCGGACCTTGCCGCCTTCCAGGCGGTGTTCGACCTGGCGGCCGATGGCGCCAATGGTCTCGCCGTGGTCGTCGACTCGGCCGAGGCGTCGCCCGAGCTGCGGGCCTACGGCGAGCACGAGAACGGCATCCTGGTGGACGGGCCGCAGGCGCTGGCCCAGGCGCTGATCCAGGCAGCCCTCGCCATCGCCGACCGGAACGGCCTCGTCGGTCCCCATGGCACCAGACCCGCCGACATCACCTCGACCGACCTGGATGCCGTCGCGGCGTTCCTCAACGGGCTCATCGAGCATGTCACCCCGCCTTCCGGCGAGATCTCAACCGACCAGGTGTCTACCGATCAGGCAGCGGACGACCTCTCGCAAACCGTGGACACTACGGGGACCAGCGAGCCGAGCCCGCAGCAGGACCAGTCACCAGCTGGCGCGGGAGCAGTCGAGTCTGGGCAGGAGTACCCGGGGTCGAGGATCGCTGACGCGCTGGCCGGCCAGATCCTTGACGGCCCGTTGGTGCCCGGTGGCCCGCAGTCCTCGTCCATCACGATCAACCCGCAGACGTACGCCCTGTGCGAAGCGGCCGGGCTCACACCCGAGCAGTGGGCGAGGGTCCTGCGGACGCTCGCCGGCCACCGGCCGGGGCGGCGGCTGTGGCTGGTCGTCGACGGGCAACTCCCCACCACCCTGTTCGACGTCAGTGCTGAGCCGGATGGTGGTGTGGCTGCAGGCGGTTCCGCGCTGAGTGGCGTAGCGGCTCCGGTCGTCACGACCAGCGACGCGGTCGATCTGATGCGCCAGCTCGCCATCGAGGCCCGGCCCTACACCGAGACCGGGCAGCCGGCGCTGCGCCGGGGCACCCTCGCCGGCGCCGGGTGGGAGCTGGAGCTGACCCCCGACCTGATCGCCGAAACAGTGGCCGCTGGACAGACGGAGCTGCTCGACGCTGTCATCCGCGCCCTGCACCACAACGGACCCGGCGTCCGCGTCACCCACCAAGGCGAAGAAGTCGACCGGCCCCGCCTGCAGCACCTCATCGACGACGCCACGTCAGCCGCCCGGCCGGAGACCACGGCTTACTCGGCGCAGAGCAACTACATGGTCGATTCGCCGGAGCATCACGGCGGTTCGTCCGCGGATTCCGACGCTCACGTGTCCGCCCTGCTCGACTCGCTGCGCAACGGTGCGAGCGAGATCCGAGCGGATGAACGTCTGGTCCGCCTGGTCGGTGACTCCCCGCGCCTGGCGCAGGCCATCCGAGAGCACCTCGAGCGGGTGCCCGATGCGTGCTGGGTGTTCGACGGTGAGTTCGGATCTGCCGTGACAGGCCTCGTGAGCAGGATCAATCTGACCGGGTTCCGCACGCCGGTCCGCTCCGCTGAGGGTGCGGGCGTGTTTGGCCTGGGTGTTGTCATCGATACCTGTGTGTCGATCCATGCGCGGATCGCTCAGCTCGGCAACCAGAGGCTGGACGGTTTGCGGGACATAGCCGCCGCGGTCGTCGGCGACGAGACGATCGGTAACGCCGAACGGCCCGCTCAGGCTGCGGTGGCGGTCGACGCGTTCCTCGGCGGCACTGACGTCCCGACCGATCTCACCACCTACTCACCGCCTGCTCCGGACGCGCTCCCTGGCACCGACTTCGCCTCCCTGGCCTCCGACCTGATCACCCTGCCGCCGGGCGCTCGCGGCGTCGTGCACGTCCGCCTGGCCGACGGGAGCCACCGCCCGCTCATCATGGCTCGCATCGGCCCGGTCGGTGACGCGGTGCTGATCGACGCCATCGCCGGCGAGATGCGGTTCGTCTCCCAGCCCGCCGTCGCGTTCCAACTGTCCAGAGAGGCCGTCCAGAGCGCCAGCCAGACCCCCTGGCTGGTCGACGACGCGACATACCACTACCACCCCACGTACCAGCCATCAGCGCTGGCGCCAGCGCTGATTCAAGCGGTTCTTACCATCGCCAACCGCACCGACATCGACCTCACCGACCTGAACGCCGTCGAGGCCTTCCTCGACGAGCCCACTGACCTGGACGCTGTGGAGGCCTTCCTCAACGAGCCCATTGACCTCGCCATGCCGGCTACCAGCGAGACCTCAACGGACCACCCATCGACCGAGCAGGCAGTGGTCGAAGACGACCTCTGGCAGGCCCTGGATACCGCGTGGGCCAGCGAGCCCAGCTCGCAGCAGGAACAGTCACCAGCTGGCGTGGGAGCAGCCGAGCTGATGCGCCGGCTCGCCATCGAGGCCCGGCCCGACACCGAGGCCGGGCAGCCGGCGCTGCGCCGGGGCACCCTCGCTGGCGCCGGGTGGGAGCTGGAACTCACCCCCGCCCTGATCGCCGAAGCAGTGGCCGCTGGTCAGGCGGGGCTACTCGACGCTGTCATCCGCGCGCTGCACCACGACGGCCCCGGCGTCCGCGTCATCCATCAGGGCCAAGAAGTAGACCGGCCCTACCTGCGCCACCTCATCGACGGCGCTGCAACAGCCGTCCCAGCACCGACGCCGACCGATCGCATACCGCGCAGCGAGCCCACCCCGCAGGTGTTCGCGGAGGAGCGCCTGTCTGGGTCGGCAGCGCAGTTGTCTGACGCCGACTGGCGGGTGATCAAGGCGGTATGGGGCGACCTGCCGCACCACGACTTCACCACCGCGGAGGGTGGGGTCGCCGAGGTTCTGCGCCGGGTGGAGCGGATCTACCAGCGGCTCCCGCACTTGCGCGACGCGAACACCGGCGTCGAGATGCTCGTCCCTGTCTACCTCACCGAGGCGGGGAACTGGCGGGTCGACCATCGCGTGCTCGTCGGGCAGGAGCAGACGGCCGTCGACCTCGCGGTGGCCACTGGCATCGAGCCTGTGACGGACGAGCAGGGCCGGCGGCTGGGTCACGCGCCTGCACTGGACGCCCACGGCCAGCTGGCCGAGCAGGTGGTTGTGCACACCCACCTGGACGTCCCCGACGGCGATGGGTATGTGGCCGGCCTGTCCGTCGACGACATCCTGGCCGCGCTGGTGCACGTGTACCCGTTCTTCGCCTACCACAACGGGATCCCGTTCCTGGTGCGGCCGACCGGCACGGTCGACGCGGACGTCCTGGCGCGGGCGCAGCAGCTGCGGGCGGCGTCTCGGCGTCCGTACACCGATTCACAGCAGCAGGTCGCCGCCGACCGCCGGGCTGAGCTGGGTCAACTGATCCGCGGTCTGATCGAGGACGGGCTGGCTGAGCTGACCCGGTTCGCGCCGCTGCGGCCCAACGACATGACCCGGCTCGACGGCGCCTCGCTGCGCGTGGTGAAGGCCGGCATCCGGGCACATGCCGGGGTGTTCGACATCCTCTACGGGGTCGACCTGCGCGGGTGGGACGCCCCGCGCCAGCTGGGCGGCAATCCGCACGCCGAGATGGTGGAGGACCGGTGGGAGCTCAAATCGTGGACCGAGCCGGTGATCCGACTGGCCGACAAGATCTCCGACGTACGGCACCCGATCGTCACGATCGACCCGGACATCGTGACCGAACTGGGTGGCCCGGCCGCGACCAGTGTCGCCCTGTCCGACTTGCTCGACACGCTGCCCACCACGGTCTTCGTCTTCCGCGGCGAGCTACGCGACCTCGATCTGTCCGGCCTGAACCCGCACCGCCCCGGTCTGAACCTCGCCAACGCCGACTTCACTGAAGCGATACTGATCAACGTCAACCTGGCCGGCGCGAACTTGGCCGGCGCGAACTTCATCGGCGCCCAGCTGACCGAGGTGAACCTGACCGGTGCTGATCTGCGTGATGCTCAATTCACCGGCGCGACCATGCAGGACATCCGGATCGACCAAGCGCGGTCGGTATGGAATGTCTTCGTTAACGCTGCCATAGGTGAGCCGCAGGAACACCTGCCTGATGAGCAATTGCCAGATCCGGAGCCAGTGAGTGAAGGCGTCAGCCGTGCCCAGGATGCAGTCATCGTTGATGGTGATTCTGGCGTGGACAGCGATGTCAACAGCCTAGACCAGCCGTTGGTAGACGGGGATGACCTACGGGCGGAAGTCGAAGATGGCAGCGCAAGCTCGAATCAATTGGGTTTGGACCGAGAGCTGATCGATCAGCTCATCGGGCGTTTGGACGGAATCTTGGACACCCCCCTACCGGATCACGATGGTACGAATGACGAGGAACGCGCTTATCTCTCGGCACGCGCTGTTCTCAGTTTTGAAGAATACGAGCTGCTTCAGCGAAACAGAAACAACCTCCGCCCCCATCAGGAGCAAATTTTCGCGAAGGCTATAACAAATACTGCCATAGAAATACACGCCCATAGAGTTCTGCGGACCAAAGTTCTGACAGGTGTTTTCCTCAAGCAAAAGCGATACGCATCAGGCACTTTCGTTCTTCCAGAAGGTGTAGGGACACTTCAAAAGACTGCACCATTCGGTGGTACGCCAATACAGATAGAGGTGCCAAAAATCGTTATCGAGACATGGGCCAACGATGCGTTAGAAAAGCGTGCAGAAGTTTTGGAAGGCGTGTTTCGCGAGATAGATAAACACCTAGTCCGTAGTTCGATCGATTCCAGTCCGACAGGCGAAGAAGCCCTGAGAGTAGCAGTACGGGCGGTGTCTGACGCGACGAGTATACCTACAAGAGTTATTCGAAAGTGGATGAATGAACTGACTCAGCAGCAGTCCTCTGTCACAGAAGAGGTTCTTCGGAACCCAGAGAACTTTGTTAGGCCCGACCGAGTTGTGAGTCTCTCTGAGAGAGAACGCATTCCAGTAACTCTTGCCCAGGGGTGGGTGGCTCAGGCATGGCGAGATATTGGTAGGCGAATTCCGCGTAAACAGGCAGATCTGCTGTCTGTGGGTGAGGTTGTGGTGGGTGAGGTGTTGTCTGATTTGGGGTCGGTGAAGTTGCCGGGTGTTTCTGATGAGTATGTGTTGGCGATGTCGCAGGCGGCGGGTGATGAGGTTTTTGGTTTTGTGGATGTGT
>JBOFLF010000007.1:0-25942 GCA_051657715.1 Angustibacter sp.
TGGACGCCTCCCGGCCCTGGCAGGACATCGACATCACCGTCCCGATCACCGGCACCCCCCGACCCGTGCGCATCTTCGAAGCCACCAACCGCCTCTACGACGACCCCTCCACCGCACCACCACCCACCCCACGAACCACCCCATAGACGATGCTGCCGCAGACGGGGCGGCGCCGGTGACGGGGTCGGCGTTTCGGCCGCCTCGGATAGGCTGCCTGATGCCGGCCGGGCAGCGCGTGCGCCCGGGTGCCGGACCCGCCGATCCCGCGCCGTCGTCTGGAGCACCGCATGGCCCGCGTCGTCATCGACGTCATGCTGAAACCCGAGATCCTGGACCCGCAGGGCCAGGCGATCGCCACCGCGCTGCCCCGGCTGGGCTTCACCGAGTTCGATGCGGTCCGCCAGGGCAAGAGGTTCGAGCTGACCCTGGACGGCTCAGCCGAGGTGACCGAGGCCACCGTTGAGCGTGCCTGGGAGCTGGCCCGCACGTTGCTGAGCAACCCGGTCATCGAGGACGTCGTCGCCGTCACCGTCGCGCCCGACGTCGAACCTGGCGCCGGGGGAGTTGAGCCTCGCGCGGTGGGCGGTGGACCCGGCGTGGTGAGGAGGGAGCTTGGTGCGGTAGGTGATGAATCCGGCGCCGGGAACGGGATGTCTGGCGCCGAACCCGAGTCCAAGTCCGTACCCGGGCCACATGGCACGATCGCCGGGGCAGCGGCGGCCGAGGTCGACTGATGCGTGTCGGGGTGGTGACGTTCCCCGGGTCGCTGGACGACCGGGACGCGGTGCGGGCGCTGCGGCTCGCGGGCGCGGACCCGGTGCCGTTGTGGCACGCCGACGCGGACCTGCACGGGGTGGACGCGGTGGTCATCCCCGGCGGCTTCTCCTACGGGGACTACCTGCGCTGCGGGGCGATCGCCCGGTTCGCGCCGGTGATGGGGCCGCTGGTGGACGCGGCTCGCGGCGGGCTGCCGGTGCTGGGCATCTGCAACGGGTTCCAGGTGCTGTGCGAGGCGCACCTGCTGCCGGGTGCGCTGGTGCGCAACGACCACCGGCGGTTCGTCTGCCGGGACCAGCCGCTCCAAGTCGAACGCACCGACACCACCTGGACGTCCGGGTACGCCACCGGTCAGCGGATCGTCGTCCCGCTGAAGAACGGTGAGGGCGGCTACGTCGCGGACCAGCGAACCCTGGACGAGCTGGAAGGCGAAGGCAGGGTGGTGGTGCGGTACGCAGGCGACAACCCGAACGGCTCGTACCACGGTATCGCCGGGATCAGCAACGCCGCTGGCACCGTCGTCGGCCTGATGCCGCACCCGGAGCATGCCGTCGAGCCCGGCTTTGGCCCCGACCCCCGCTCCGGCAACGCCGGCTTGGACGGCCTCGGATTCTTCACCTCTATTCTTGGCGTAGTGCGTGAGAAGGTGTGACCGTGGCACATCTGCCCATCACTCGTATCCGCGCCAAGAACTTCCGGTCACTGGCCGACGTGGACGTCAGGCTGAATCCGTTCTCTGTTCTGGTCGGCCCGAATGGATCGGGCAAGACCAACGTGTTGCGCATCCTGCGCTTCCTCGGCACGACCGCACAGCTCGATCTCGACGACGCCATCGCTGAGTGGGGGGGGTTCGACCACATCCAGCGCCGAAGTCGTGGAGGCGGTGACGTGGTCCTCCAGCTCGAAGGGCAGGTCACGGTTCACGCCGGCTCGAATGCGCCCGATGTCTACCGGCTCACCCTCCGGCAGCGGCCGTCCGGAGAGCTCACCCGGACCGAGGAGTTCACCTTCAAGCGAACCGCTGGGCGCGGTCGCCGCATCTCGCTCAACAGCGGCACCGCGACGTTAACGATTGACGACTCGGGTCTCAGCCCCGTCAAGAAGAGGCTGGCCGGGACCCGGACAACCGCCTTGGCCACTTTGCCACGCTTGTCTGACGAGGAGGGGGGGGAAGGCATTCGGGCATTCGCCACCATGTTGCGGGGGGTCCGGCTGTATGAGCCGGATGCTGACCTGATGCGCAGGCCGGCATCGCTGCACGAAGGTCCTCTGGCGGAGGACGGGAGCAATCTCTCCAGTGCATTGCTAAGGATGAGCAGGGAGGACGAAGAGTCCTGGTCCGCGCTCGTCCACGATCTTCGTCGCTGTCTCCCCGGGCTCGTCGATGTGCAGTTCCAGATGATCGGTGGACCGGGTCGTGCCGTCGTCGCGCAGTTGGTGGAAGCAGGGCTCGACGGTCCGGTCGATCTCCAGGACGCCTCCTTCGGCACGGTCCGGCTGCTGATGTGGCTGTGTCTGCTGCACGATCGTCGACCAGCACCACTGGTAGCCATCGAAGAGATCGACCACGGGTTGCACCCGCATGCCCTGGACATCCTCGCCGACCGGCTTCGCGGTCTGGCGCAGCGCACCCAAGTCATGGTGTCGACCCATTCACCGACCTTCGTGAACCGCTTACACCCGAACGAAATCGTGCTGTGCGACCGTGACTCGAAGACCAGTGAGTCGCACATCCCGGTGATCCCACAAGAGGAAATCGGCCGTATTCTGGACGGATTCGACGGGCGGGCTGGCGAGCTGTGGTTCGCCGGCGCGCTGGGCGGCGTTCCCGCTTGAACGCGCGTCCGGTGCGGCGTGGTCAACGTGGTGACCCGTCTGGGTACATCCTGGTGTTCGGGGAGAACAAGAACGATGCGCTCAGTGTCCGCGAGCTAGTGCTGTACCTCAACCCTCGACTCGCCGGACGGGTCTTGGCGCTGCCTCGGCCAACATCGCTGGTCAGCTCCGCGGGGCACTCGGCGGTACGCAAGTGGCTGGAGGAGTTGGGAGACGTCATCACGATCCACCAGCGGCGAGGCAGACACGTCCAGGCCGTACTGGTCCACCGTGACGCCGATCGAGCAGACCCCCACGCCAAGGTTGAACAAGCGCTGACTGCCGACCTCGAGCAGATACCCGCTGCGCGGGCAGTCGTACCCGTGCAAAAGATTGAGGCATGGTGGTTCCTCTTCCCGAACGCTGTCGAAGCGCTGCGGCCACGCGCCTGGCACGGGTGTCTGGCTGGCGTTCCATTTGATGTGGAACAGATTCCGAACCCGGATGAAAGACTCCGACACCTCACTCGGAAGAGCCACCGCTACAGCAAGGGGGACTCCCCTGCGATCGCGGAGCGGATCCGCTTACTCGAGCCGAAGCCGGTCGGTACGAGCGCATCATTCAGTCGCTTCACGTCGTTGGTTGAGGAGTTCAAGTGACCACATCCTTCGGAAACCGCCGGACCACCGGAGCCGTCCACCTTGTCGACACGGTCTGGGTCGCCGCCAGCGACCCGGACGTCGAGCAGCCGTGGGCCGAGCTCGGGTTAAAAGCCGAGGAGTACCAACGGATCCGGGAGATCCTCGGGCGTCGGCCGACGTCCTGCGAGCTGGCCATGTACAGCGTGATGTGGAGCGAGCACTGCTCGTACAAGTCCAGCAAGGTGCACCTGCGGCAGTTCGGGGAGAAGACCACCGACGCGATGCGCGAGCACCTGCTGGTCGGGATCGGGGAGAACGCCGGCGTGGTCGACATCGGGGACGGCTGGGCGGTCACCTTCAAGGTGGAGAGCCATAACCACCCGTCGTACGTCGAGCCGTACCAGGGTGCCGCGACGGGGGTGGGCGGCATCGTTCGGGACATCATGAGCATGGGCGCCCGGCCGATCGCGGTGCTGGACTCGTTGCGGTTCGGCGCGATCGACCACCCGGACACCGCCCGGGTGCTGCCCGGGGTGGTCGCGGGCGTCGGCGGGTACGGCAACTGCCTGGGACTGCCGAACATCGGCGGCGAGGTGGCGTTCGACCCCTGCTACCAGGGCAACCCGCTGGTGAACGCGCTGTGCGTGGGCGCGATGCGGCACGAGGACGTCCACCTGGCCAACGCCCGAGGCGCCGGCAACCTGGTGGTGCTGTTCGGCGCCCGTACCGGCGGCGACGGCATCGGCGGGGTGAGCGTGCTCGCGTCCGAGACGTTCAGCGGCAGTGAGTCCACCGACAGCGGGTCCGGCAGCGGCGGGTCCAGCAGCGGATCGGGTGGCCCGAGCAAGCGGCCGGCCGTCCAGGTGGGGGATCCGTTCGCGGAGAAGGTGCTCATCGAGTGCTGCTTAGAGCTGTTCGCGGCCGGCGTGGTGGAGGGCATCCAGGACTTGGGCGGCGCGGGGTTGAGCTGTGCGACCAGCGAGCTGGCCAGCAACGGGGACGGCGGCATGCACGTGCGGCTGGACCAGGTTCCGTTGCGGGACAGCACGTTGGCGCCCGAGGAGATCCTGATGAGCGAGTCCCAGGAGCGGATGATGGCCGTGGTGACGCCGGCCAAGCGGGACGAGTTCTTCGCCATCACCGACCGCTGGGCGGTCGAGGCGACGGTGATCGGCGAGGTCACCGACACCGGGCGCCTGGTCGTGGACTGGCACGGCGAGACGGTCGTGGACGTGCCGCCGCGGACCGTCGCGCACGACGGCCCGGTGTACCAGCGGCCCTACGCCCGGCCGGCCTGGCTGGACGCCCGGCAGGCCGACATCCCTACTGCCGCAAGGCTTGCGCGCCCGAGCTCCAGCGACGAGCTTCGCGCGGCCCTGCTGCGGCTGATCGCCGCGCCGAACCTGTGCAGCCGCGGGTGGGTCACCGACCAGTACGACCGGTACGTCCAGGGCAACACCGCGTCGGCGACGCCGGACGACGCTGGTGTGGTCCGGGTGGACGAGCGCACCGGTCGCGGGATCGCGGTCGCCACCGACGGCAACGGCCGGTACGCCGCGCTCGACCCGTACGCCGGTGCGCAGCTAGCGCTCGCCGAGGCGTACCGCAACGTGGCCGCGTCCGGCGCGAGGCCGCTGGCGGTCACCGACTGCCTCAACTTTGGCTCGCCGGAGGACCCGGCTGTCATGTGGCAGTTCGCCGAGGCGATCCGCGGCCTGGCGGACGGCTGCCAGGCCCTCGGCGTCCCGGTGACCGGCGGGAACGTCAGCCTCTACAACCAGACCGGCGAGGTCGCGATCCACCCGACCCCGGTGATCGGCGTCCTCGGCGTCCTGGAGGACGTGCGCCAGGCCGTGCCGTCCGGGTGGCGCGAGCCAGGCCACGGCCTCTACCTGCTCGGCACCACCC
Organism: Angustibacter sp.; assembly: GCA_051657715.1. Taxonomy (GTDB): domain Bacteria; phylum Actinomycetota; class Actinomycetes; order Actinomycetales; family Angustibacteraceae; genus JBOFBH01. The sequence goes on from JBOFLF010000007.1 coordinate 5,142, forward strand.
GGGACGAGCTCGGCGGGTCGGCCTGGGCGGACGTCGCGCACGGCCACCTGGGCGGCCTGCCCCCTCAGGTCGACTTGGCGGCCGAGCAGCGGCTCGCCCAACTGCTGGCCACCGCCAGCCGGGACGGCCTGGTCAGTGCCGCGCACGACCTGTCCGACGGCGGGCTCGCGGTGGCGCTCGCCGAGTCCTGCCTGCGCTACGGCGTCGGCGCCCAAGTGTGGCTCGACGAGCTCTGCGCGCGGGACGGCGTCGCCGCGTTCGTCGCCCTGTTCGCCGAGTCCACCGCCCGGGTGTTGGCCTCGGTGCCACCGGACCAGGAGGCGCGCTGGGCCGACCAGTGCGTGGCCCTCGGCGTCCCGCACCTGCGGATCGGGGTGGTGGGCGAGGCCGGTCAAACAGCCGAGCAGGATCCGGCTGACCTGCCGCTGGATGGCCCGGAGCTGGCTGTGCGCGGGCAGTTCACGATCCAGCTCGCTGAGTTGAGCGCCGCACACGAGGCGACGCTGCCGGCGATCTTCGACTGAGCTGCGTCCAGGCCCCTGCCGCCTAGCCGAGCGGGCAACTTCGAGGCCCAGGTGGTCACCGACGGCCGGCTGGTCACCGGGCAGAACCCGGCGTCCGCCGTAGGTCGCCGAGGCTGTCATCGCCGCCCTGAACATCCGGGTCTCGGTCTGAGCGTGGCCGGCCGCCAGCGACCGCCAAGCTCGGTGACTGTCTGGCCTCAGTCGCCGTACGATGAGGAACATGCCTGAGGACCGGATCAGCCGTGACCACCGCGTGAGGGGGGGGTCGCGTGTATCCAAGGCACCCGTATCCCGGTAGCGACAGTGCTGGCCATGGTGGCCGATGGCATGACGGTGCAGCAGATTGTCGAGGACTATCCCCAGCTGGTGGCTGACGACGTAGCCGCGTCGCTGCGTTACGCAGTCGCCGCAGTTCAGGACCGTGAGCTGCCGGTCCCCACCTCCGCGTGAGGTTGCTGGTCGACGAGTGCCTGCCTCGGCGGTCGGTCGAGTTGTTGGCCGCGCACGGCCACGACGTGGTGCACGTATCCGACCTCGGACTGCTCGGTGCTCCTGACAGCCTCGTCTTGCAACACGCCACTTCTCACGGTCGGGTCGTGGGTTACAAGATCCTATGAAGAAGCTCCTGGACGATGCGATCGCGTTCTATGCCGACCTCGAGGCGGACAACTCCCGCGACTTCTGGGAGCGCGAGCGGCGTCGCTACGAAGCCGCGGTCAAGCCGGTGCTCCGGCAGGTCCTCGACGGGGTGACCGCGTTCGGACCGTGGCGGTTCTACCGGCCGCACAACGACGTCCGCTTCGGTAAAAAGCCGCCGTACAAGACCTTCGCCGGGGCCGTCGCGGAGCGTCCTGACGGTGTCGGCGCGTTCGCGCGGGTCAGTTCTCGAGGGTTTCTGCTGGGGACGGGCATCCCCATGCCCGCTCCCGACCAGCTCCGCGCGCTGCGGGCGGGTATCGCCTCAGAGCCGGCCGGATCCCAGCTGGCGGACGCGATCGTCGAAGTCGCCGACCGCGGGGCGGAAGTGTTCGGCGGCCGGTATGAACCGCTGGTCCGGGTCCCCGCTGGATTCGACCGCGAGCACCCGCGGGCGGACCTGCTGCGTTGGAAGGGGCTGGAGACCAACCAGCGCCTGGCCGATCCGGACTGGGCCACGTCGGACGCCGCCGCTGCGGCGGTTCGTCGTATGACGGCCGTACCCGAGCCCGTCCACGCATGGCTCGCTCGTCACGTTGGTGCATCCGCGCTCAGTGCTGAGGAGCGCTACGCCCCTCGCTCGCGCCGCACATCGCACCCATGATGGCCAGAGTGCCGAGGCTTGGCATCGTCACGTTCCGTTCGCCTTCGTCTACGTTCTGACGTGGATTGACTGCGAGAGTAGGAAACTCGGCGAAGGGGGTGGCGGGCTGGGCTGTTGGTCTGTCAGTGTTATTCATGCCAGGGAGACCTGGCCGCGAGGATGACCATCGTTCCCCCCACGTGGTCCTCCTCACGCAGCGAAGCCCCCGTGAGTAACCCCCCTGCCTCTCGGGGGCTTCGCGCTGCCCGGGTTCGGCCGTGGGGGTTCGCGCGCCTGCGGCCGAACCCGGTGTTGCGCCTGCGGCCGGGCCGTTGCGCCTGCGGCCGGGCCTCAGTACCGCGCTGCGGCCGAGTCTGGTGCTGCACCTGCGGTGAGCCCAGTCGGGCGGCCCGCGCCCGCGCTAGCCCGAGGCCCGCGGGCGCGCTGTCCGATGATCAGCGGATCGATAGGGTCGGTGCCATGGAGCACCGATCGTGAGGGTCCTGGTGGTCGGGTCCGGAGCCCGGGAGCACGCCTTGGCGGAGTCCTTGGCAGCGGACCCCGAGGTCAGCGCGATCGCCGCCGCGCCGGGCAACCCAGGCATGGCCGAGCGCGCGACCTGCATTCCGGTCGACGTCCTAGACGGCGCCCGGGTCGCCGCGCTCGCCGCCGCCTGGGCGGCCGACCTGGTGATCGTCGGCCCGGAGGCACCGCTGGTCGCCGGGGTGGCGGACGCGGTCCGGGCCGTGGGGATCGCCTGCTTCGGCCCGTCCCGCGAGGCCGCTCGGCTGGAGGGCAGCAAGGCGTTCGCGAAGGAGGTCATGGAGCGCGCCGCGGTGCCGACCGCGCGTGCTCGGGTGTGCGTCACGCTGGACGAGGCCGCTGACGCCTTGCGAGCATTCGGGCCGCCGTACGTGGTCAAGGACGACGGGTTGGCCGCCGGCAAGGGGGTCGTGGTCACCGAAGACAAAACGCAGGCGCTCGCTCACGCGCGTGCCTGCCTGGCGAAGGGCGCCAGCAGGGCAGGGGGCGGCGCAGCAGGTGACAACGGCCCGGTAAGCGGTAATGACCCGGCAGCTGGCGATGACCCGGCAGCTGGCGATGACCCGGCAGCTGGCGATGGCCCGTCGGGTGGTGCTCCGCGGGTGGTCATCGAGGAGTACCTCGACGGGCCGGAGGTGTCGTTGTTCTGCGTCACCGACGGGCACGTCGTGCTGCCGCTTGCTCCCGCTCAGGACTTCAAGCGGCTGGGCGACGGTGACGCCGGCCCGAACACCGGTGGCATGGGCGCCTACTCCCCGTTGCCGTGGGCGCCAGCGGGGCTGGTGGACGACGTCGTGGACCGCGTCGCCCGCCCGACCGTGGCCGCGATGCGCGAGCTGGGCACGCCGTTCACCGGGTTGCTGTACGTCGGGTTGGCTTTGACCAGCGACGGCCCGCGGGTGGTGGAGTTCAACGTCCGATTCGGCGACCCGGAGACGCAGGTGGTGTTGGCCCGGCTACGCACTCCGCTCGGTGGTCTGCTGTATGCCGCCGCTACCGGGTCGCTGGCCGGGACCGGGCCGCTGCAGTGGTCCGAGGAGTCCGCGGTGACCGTCGTGCTCGCCGCTCCCGGCTACCCGGCGGCGCCGGTCACCGGAGGTGCCCTGCACGGCCTGGGTGGTGCGGCGGCCGTTCCGGGGGCGAGCGTCCTGCACGCCGGGACGACGGCGTCCGAGGGCCAGGTGCGGGCCGCCGGTGGCCGGGTGCTGTCGGTGGTCGGCGTCGGCGGCGACCTGGGCGCGGCCCGCGACGCCGCCTACCAGGCGCTCGGCCGGATCGCCCTGGACGGCGGGCAGTTCCGCACGGACATCGCGGCGGGCGCTTCGTCCGTCCACGCGCCGTCGTGACGTCCAGGCATCCGAAGCCGCTGACGGGTCCGCCGGCAGAGCCGCTGACCGAGGTGCCGACAGGGTCGGCGTCATCGGCTGGAGTGCTGCCACGGGCGCCGGCCGAGCCGCCGGCTCTGCCCGGGTGGCAGGCGGTGGCCTCCGGCAAGGTCCGCGACCTGTATCAGCCGGCGGACGGCGCCGCGGACCGGTTGCTGCTGGTGGCGAGTGATCGGATCTCCGCCTTCGACCACGTGCTGGCGACACCGATCCCAGGCAAGGGGCAGGTGCTCACCCAGCTGTCGCTGTGGTGGTTCGAGCAGCTCGCCGACCTGGTGCCGCATCACCTGCTGGATGATCCGGTGCCGGACGCCGTCCGTGGCCGAGCGGTGGTGGTGCGGCGGTTGCGGATGGTCCCCGTGGAGTGCGTCGCCCGGGCGTACCTGACTGGGTCCGGGTTGACCGAGTATGACGAGCGCCGCGCCGTCTGCGGGGTTCCGCTGCCAACCGGTCTTGTCGAGGGGTCCCGGCTGCCTGAGCCGATCTTCACCCCGACCACCAAGGCGCCGATCGGCGCGCATGACGAGCCGATGACTTACGGCGAGGTGGAGGGCCGGGTCGGGCCGGGGATCGCGGCCCGGCTGCGCGAGGTCACCACCGCGATCCTGCGGCGTGGCAACGAGATCGCCCAGCCGCGCGGCATCTTGGTCGCGGACACCAAGATCGAGCTGGGTGTGGCGGCGGACGGCGAGCTGGTGCTCGCCGACGAGGTGCTCACCCCGGACTCCTCCCGCTTCTGGCCCGCGCAGACCTGGTCGCCGGGCGGGCCGCAGCCGTCCTTCGACAAGCAGTACGTGCGGGACTGGCTGGCCTCGCCCGCCTCGGGGTGGGACCGCCACGGCGGTGAGCCGCCGCCCGCACTGCCCGAAGACGTGGTGGACGCCACCCGGGCCCGCTATGTGGAGGCGTACGAACGCCTGACCGGACGAACCTTCGATCAAGGCTGAGCCGACGCGGGTCGGACGCCGATCGTGGGTTGGCCGGGGCGCCCCCGTGCGCGCCCCGACCAACCCGCGATCGGGCGCGTTCCGCCGCGAGTGACGAACCAAACATGGGCTTCGGCCCACAGCGGTTGGGCAGGTGATGGGCAAGCACCCTCACCGTTTCTTCTGGTGTGGCCGACCACCGCCACGACCCGGTCAGGACCAGTCATCACCAGGAGTTCGAGCCGCGATCGTACCGGTTCGTGCCGCGTGCCCGATCACCGGTCGCCGGGGCTCAGCTCGTAGGGCTGACCGCCCGCCTCTGACGACAGGATTCCCACCTCGCTGCCCGGTTCGGCTCGGGTGACGTTGCCTAGCTTGGGGTTGGTGTCTCTTCTCAGGGCGGTATAAGTACATCAAATGGCATTCTTGTCATCTGGAAGAAAGAGGACTAGCGTCACATCCACGCACGCGGTGACTGACGGAGGTAGCGATCGGTGGAGCTGGATGCACCCGAGTGGGGTCCTGGGGCGGGCCGCAAGCACCAGGAGCTGGCACGCCGGTGGTCCTTGCAGGCATATGTGGAACGGGGTCGTCGCCGACGACAAGCAGAGCAGCGAGCGATATACCACGGCGTTCTCGCTCTGCTGAACCTCAACGGGCTGAGCCACGACCGGCTGAGCTACGACGAGCTGAGTCAGAACGGGCTCAGCCACGACGGCCGCAGCCTCATCGACGGCACGGCAGGAGGGACAGGCATGGAGGCATCGACCGCCAGTACCGGTGAGCTGAGTGATGGAGGGGTGACGCTCTACGACCGGCTGACTCGGCTGGCCGGCTCGGACGAGGTGTTCGTGCAGGTCACCCTGCGTCTCTATGACCGCATCCTGGGTCCAGTGGATCGCCCTGACCTGGCGGACCGGATTCTCGCGCCGTTCTTCGCCGGTGTCGACCGGGCTCGACTCGAACGGCACATGACGGCGTTCTTGATCCATGCCACCGGCGGTCCGCACCGTTACACCGGTCGGGCGATGAGCGCCGCCCATCGACTGGTCGGCGTCACGGATGCCGCGTTCGACCGGGTGCTCTGGCACGTGACCGAGGTGTTGCGGGAGCTGGGCGTCCCGGAGGTCTGGATCGACGAAGTGGGTGCCCTCGTCGAGCCGCTGCGCTCCTCCGTCGTCACCAGTCGGTAGGGACGGCGCTGTCGGCACACTGGGCGTCATGACGACCGTTCGCTCCATCACGCTGTTCCTGCTCGCCGCGCTCGCCGAGATCGGCGGCGCCTGGCTGGTGTGGCAGGGCATCCGGCACCAGCGCGGCCTGCTGTGGGTCGGTGCCGGCGTGCTGGCGCTCGGTGCGTACGGCCTGATCGTGACCCTTCAGCCCGAGGCCGCGTTCGGGCGGGTCTTGGCCGCGTACGGCGGGGTGTTCGTCGCCGGCTCGCTGGCGTGGGGGGTGGTCGTCGACCGGTTCCGCCCCGACCGGTACGACCTGCTGGGAGCGGCGGTCTGCCTGATCGGCGTCGCGGTCATCATGTACAGCCCGCGCCGCGGATGATGACCGCTGACGGGCGGGCCGTGGAAGCCAGCTCGGACGAGCGCACCCACGGACGAGCGCAGTGCGGACGGCGCGCCACGGATGAGCGCAGACGCTGGACACGGTGCGGCGCGGCGCTTGCCGTGCCTCACGATAGGAGCCGTGGCCAGCTCTCGCCGTACCCAACCGCGTCGGCGGACCGCCCCGGATCTCGGGCGGTCCGCCTTGCGGTCGTGGCGCTCCGCCGTCCGTGACGGGCTCACCGTCGACCGGTCCGTGGTCGCGACCGCGGTCCGCTACACGTTGGAGGAGCTGGCGGCCACGGCACCCGGCAGCAGCGTCGAGATCCGGGTGCCGCCGTTCGGTGTCACTCAGTGCGTGGCCGGCCCCCGGCACACCCGTGGCACCCCGCCCAACGTCGTCGAGACCGACGCCGACACCTGGCTGTCACTCGCTACCGGCGTCACGACCTGGGCGCAGGCGGTCGCGTTCGGCGCGGTGATCGCGAGCGGCCAGCGCGCGGACCTCAGCACCCACCTCCCACTCTCATGCGCCGAAGGCTGACAGCCGCCGGGCAGGTCACCAGCGCACCACCTCGATGCCCAGGGCGCGGGCAGCGACTGCCTGCCGGACATCGCAGGTAAGGAACGGCAGGTCAGCGCCCGCGCGGTCTGCCGCCGCTAGGTGGAGAGCGTCGAGAGTGCGGACGCCGGTGGCGATCGCGATCTCCGCTGCCCGCCGGCAGACCACGCCATCGACAGCGACGACGGCGGTGCGCGCCCAATCGCCGGTGAACGCCTCAACCTGCTGGCCAGCAGACCGTTCCGGCAGCACCCGGTGCAGGGTCCTCACCACCTCGGTGTACGTGTGGTTGGCGGTGATCCAGTCCAGGTCGGTCAGCAGCGCCTCCCGCACCGCGGGTCCGTCCGGCTCGTCCAGGTAGCGCTTGAGCAGCGCGCTGCTGTCGACGTAGACGGCCACCCGTCACGCGTCCCGATCAGCCCGCAGCGCCTGCGTGCTCGTGGTGCCCGCGCGTGGAGCCGCCGGTCGGACATCCCGGGGCGGGCGGTCCTCCACCCGCGTGAGCCAGCCGGCGGCCAATCCGTCCTGGATGGTGTCGCGACGGGTGGGTGGGACCAGGCGGGCGACCGGCCGCCCGTGGCTGACCACCTCGACCGACTCCCCCTGCGCGGCCCGGGCCAAGTACTCGGACAACCGAGCCTTGAGATCCCGCACACCAACCTGCATGTAGTCACATTATCAGGAGAACGTGACTACTTTTTTCGAGAGTTACGTGAAGCCAGCTACCAAGTCACCGGTTCCGTGTAGCGATCCATCGATCGGCCTGATGTCGGCCACCCGGACGGCGCTGCGGAGGTATCTACAAGGCGGAGGTGTCTACAAGCAAGCTGACAGCCGGGGATGAGCGCGCGCTTGCAGGTGCTCGGCGATGAGGTGGCGACCGTCGGGTCAGCCGTGGAAGGCGTCCAGGCCGGTGAGGGCTTGGCCGATCACCAGGGTGTGCACTTCGGAGGTGCCCTCGTAGGTGAGCACCGACTCCAGGTTGGCGGCGTGCCGCATGACCGGGTACTCGGCGGAGATCCCGTTCGCGCCCAGGATGGTGCGGCACTCGCGGGCGATCGCCAGGGCTTCGCGGACGTTGTTGAGCTTGGCGACGCTGACCATCTGCGGGGTGGCGGCGCCGGCCTCCTTGGCCCGGCCCAGGTGGTGTGCGAGCAGGAACGCCGTGCTCAGCGCCACGGTCATGTCCGCGAGCTTGGCCTGGGTGAGCTGGAAGCCGGCGATCGGCCGGCCGAACTGGACGCGGTCGCCGGCGTAGTCGATCGCCGTCTCCAGGCAGTCCCGGGCGGCGCCCAGCACCCCCCAGGCGATCCCGAACCGGGCCTCGTTCAGACAGGACAACGGCCCGCGCAGCCCGCGCGCCCCCGGCAGCACGGCATCCGCCGGCAACCGGACGCCGTCCAGCACCAGCTCGCTGGTGACGGACGCGCGCATGGACAGCTTGCGGGTGATCACCGGTGCGCTGAACCCGGGGGTGTCGGTCGGCACGACGAACCCGCGCACCCCGTCGTCGGTGCGTGCCCAGACGATCGCGACGTCCGCGACCGAGCCGTTGGTGATCCAGGTCTTGGCGCCGTCCAGCACCCAGTCCGCGCGCTCGCCGGGGCCGTCGCGCCGCGCGCGGGTGCGCATCCCGGCGGGGTCGGAGCCGTGGTCGGGTTCGGTGAGGCCGAAGCACCCGATCGCCTTCCCGGCCGCCATCGGCGGCAGCCACCGGCCGCGCTGCTCCTCGCTGCCGAAGGCGTGGATCGCGTACATCGCCAGGCTGCCCTGCACCGACACCATCGACCGCAGACCGGAATCGGCCGCCTCGACCTCCATCGCGGTCACCCCGTACGCCGTCGCGTTCATCCCCGCGCAGCCGTACCCGTCCAGGTGCATGCCGAGCAGCCCGAGTCGGCCACACTCCTGGGCCAGCTCGCGTGCGGGCAGCGCGCCTGCCTCGAACCACCCCGCTACGTGCGGCCGGACGTGCTCGTCCAGCATCGCGCGCACCGAGGCCCGCACGTCCTTTTCCTCGTCGCTCAGCAGCGCATCGAGACCGAGCAGGTCCAGGGGGTGCACGCGGTCGCTCATCTCGCCATGGTCCCACCGGCCAGGAGTCCGACGAGGGTCATCGACGACCGACGAGGGTCGGGACCGGACCCGCGGCTCCCGGCTCGGTTCGCCGAGCGGGACGCCTCACCCGAGGGTGGCCTCGGTGAAGCTCACGGAGAACGCGCGGCACCAGACCACGACCCGCCACCCGGGGCCAGCGGTCAGACCGTCCGGGACGTCGTACTGCTGGTCCCCGACGTTGCCCTTCAGCTTGCCGAGCTGGGTACCGTCCTCGACCGACCCGGCCGCGGCTCCGTCGGGCACCAGGTAGACGAACAGGTCGGGGCCGTTGTCGGTGCGGAAGCCGGTGAGGGTGAGCACGGTGCGCTCGCCGGTGTCGATCAGGGTGGCCGTCCCCTGGCCAGGGTGTTCGGCGGCGGTGAAGTCGCCACGGGCGAGCGCGACCGGCCCAGACGCTGCCGGCTCTGTCGTTGGGGACCCTGGTGCTGGGGACCCCGACGTTGGGGACCCTGAGCTGCGGGCCGTGGACGATCCGCCAGGGGCCTGCCCGGTAGGAGCTCTCGGTGTGGTCGCGACCCGGGTCACGTCCTCGGTCACCACGTCGTCCCGGACCAGCGGCAGCCCGAGCGCCACGCCCGCCGTCCCGGCGACCAGCAGATAGGTGCCAGCGAGGACGAGCAGCAGCGGCCGCCGTCGGCGCAGCAGCACCACCAGCGCCGCCCCCACGACCAGGAAGAACACGCTCGTGAGCCCCAGCGCCACCAGCTCGTCGTCGGACGCCCGGCCGAGCACCAGCACCCCGGCCACCATGACCGCCACCAGGCCGAGCGCCATCCCGGCCAGCACCGGGACCGATGGGCGGGATGGACGTCCGTCGTTCGGTTCGTTCGCGTCGGTCATGAGGCCAGTCAACCGTTCACGCGGCCGGACCGCGCCGACCTGGACCGGCTCGTAAGCCGTCGGTAAGGGCTGTTCAGCTGGCGCCACTACGGATGTCGCGGGCTCACCATCACCACGCACACCCTCGCCCGCGCCGTCCCGTGTCCTGTTCATCAGCGAATCTGACGTTGTCGTCGACCAGCGCGGAGAATCACGAATACTAGCTGAAAACTGTATCGCCTCGAACGTATACTACATAAGTGCGATGGGTGGTCGAGTTCTCCGACGAGGTGTTGGGCTGGTATCGGGGGTTGACCCCAGAGGGGAAGGCGGCGGCCCGTCGTGTGTTCTCCCGGTTGGAGGAGTCTGGGCACCTGCTGGGGATGCCGTTGTCGAAGCAGCTCGGCGGTGGGCTACGCGAGCTGCGGTTCACGTGCGAAGGCGTGGCGCGGCGGGTCACGTACACGTCCGATCCCAAGCGGAAGGCGGTCACCCTGACCACCTTCCGCAAGCAGCGGCAGAACGAGCGGGCGCAGATCCTGCGAGCCCGGCGCGCACAGGCCGCGCGCGAAGCCGAACGCCAGGCGACCCAGGAGGCGCGAGCGACCAACAAGAAGGGGAGTATCCGATGAAGACCACACCGTTCCGGCAGGCCGAGGCCCAGGCGCTGGCCGCCATGACACCCGACGAGCGTGCCCGGTTCGAGGTGGCCGAGGCCGAGGAAGAGGCCCGGCTCCAGCTCGCCGAGCTCGTCTATGCCGCGCGGAAGCGGGCTGGGCTGACCCAGACCGAGCTGGCCCGTCGCATGGGCACCAAGCAGTCCGTTATCTCGGCCATCGAGAACGGTGGACAGGTCCCGAGCGTGTCGATGCTGCGGCGGATCGCGCACGCCCTGGACCTGCGCCTGACCATCGACATGGCCACCGCAAGCTGACTGACGGCCAGGTCAAGCTGACCGGAGAGAACGATCGTGCAGCTAGGTCGAGTGGCCGGCGACAACGGCGAAGGCCCGCGCCGGGTGACAGGTCAGCCGTCGACGTCGGCCAGCAGCTGTGACCCCGGTACGACCGTGTCGGCGAAGTGGCGGTGCATCCAGTCCAGGTAGTCGTGTCGGCTCCGCATGATCCGTAACGTGTCCCAGTTCGGGAACGTCTGCTGCAGCACGTACTCCTGCATGAGCCGAAGGTCCACCTCGTAGACATGCTCGAAGGTGGTGCGCGCCACATCGCTCACCGCATGCGGTGGCGGCGAGGTGTGCTGCTCGGCGTAGCGGTACGGCGCCGCCGCCGACGGTCCCGCGGGCCGGCCGCCGTCATCCATGGCTGCTCCCCTGGTGAGGTGGTGGTGGGGTGGTCGAGTCGGATCGATCGTAGGCGCGGTCGAGCAGGTACTTGCCGGGGTTCATGACGTTGCGCGGGTCGAGCGATCGTTTGATGTCGAGCATCACGTCGAAACCGCGGCCCAGCTCGTCCGGCACCAGGTCTACCTCGCCCTCACGGCAGGAGCCGTGGCACGCGCTCATCGAGCCGCCGTGCGCGAGCGCCACCGCGGCGATGTCCCGCTTGGCCCGCACCCACGCCGCCCACGCGGCGTCGTCCAACCGCTGCTCCCAGATGCCGATGTCGATCTCGGTGAGGTAGTCGACGCCGGTGCTGGCGGAGGTGTAGGCGAACATCCCCCAGTCGTCGAACACGTCCGTGCGGCGCCGCAGGTCCGCGACGATCTCGTGCCAGGCCCGGCTGACCGCAGGGATGGCGGAGTAGTTCACCGCCGCGTCCTCGCAGTGCCAGGACATCGGGATCACCTGGCCCGCCTTGGTGCGCCCGTGCAGCGGCGTCGCGTACCGGTCGTGCCGCGCCGCCCAGTCACCCTCGGAGATCTCGTCGCCGAGGTAGCGGGCGCCGTGCTCGCGAGCGATCCGGAACAGCCGCCGGCCGCCGGCCCGCACCTCGTCCTCGTAGCCGTACAGCACCGCGCAGACCAGTGCCCGCACGTCCGCCGGCTGCGGGAGGTACGCCTCGTCGTCCCGGCGTAGGTAGGCCACCTTGTGCTCGTCGAACAGCACCGCCCCGGCGAACGTCGCGACGCCGGCCCGAGCCAGCGCGCCGACGCACGCGTAGGCGTCGTCGTAGTCGTCGAAAGCCCAGAACGGCGACAGCTCCGCCTCCGGCTTTGGGAACAGCTTCAGCGTCGCCGTGGTGGCGATGCCGAGGGTGCCCTGGTGGCCCATGAACAGGTGCTTGAGCTGAAACCCGCTGGAGGATTTGCTGATCTTGCGTCCGATGCCGTCGCCGACGTGCAGCACGTCACCGGTCGGCAGCACATGGTCGAAGCTGAGCACCAGGTCCCGGGTGTGCCCGTAGCGGGAGCCGATCAACGACCAACCACTGGTGCCGATCCGGCCCCCGACCAGCGAGCACGGGTAGGACGCCGGGTCGTCCGGGTAGAACAGGCCGTGCTGGGCGAGGCGTTCGTTGAGCTTCAGCATGTTGATGCCGGTGCCCACCGTGACCGTGCGGTTCACCAGGTCCAGCTCGTGCACCTGGTTCAGCCGCTTGACGTCGACGACGATGCCGCGGCGCATCGGGACCGCGCCGTCGGTGAGGCCGGTGCCGCCGTCCCGCGGCACCACCGGGACGCGCAGGTCGTTGGCGATCCGCACCACACCGGCGACCTGGTCGGTGGAGCTGGGTAGCACTACGGCGTCCGGCACCCGCTCGGACCAGCGGTGCACCGGGAACGGCGCCGGCACCCGGGCCCGGTTGTAGCGGTCGGTTCGGCCGGTGAGGATCTGGTCGTCGGCCAGCACCGTGCGCAACGCCCGGACCAGCGTCCCCAGCTGGGCGTCGTCGAGCGGTTCGGTGGTGAGCGGTTCGGGTGCGTCCGACTCGGCTGTGGATGTGGTGGAGGTGCTCATCGGCCGTTGCCTCCCGCCTGGTGGCCACCGCAGCCGCACGTCCTGCCGCCTCCACCGCAACCGTCCCCAGCGCAACCGCCTCCAGCGCAACCGCCCCCAGCGCAACCGCCCCCACTGGCGCATCCGGTGCCTCGCGTCCGGCGGGTCCGGCCCGCGACGCCGGACCGCTCCTGCGCCAGCCGCTGGTCGCCGACCCCACCCCGCGAGCCACCCACCGTGATGCGCAGGGACTCGGCGAACAGCTCGTGCAGGTCGACGACGTCGATGTCCTGTGCGTCACCGGCCGCGCCGAGCGGGCGTTCGGACCACGGGCACGCGCTCACCAGGGTGTCTACGTCCAGCTCCGCGGCCCGCTCCAACCGCATCGCGCTGATCTGGGCGGTCAGCTCGGGCTTCTCCACCGGCAGCCCGCCGCCCCCGCCGGAGCAGTACGACCACTGGGTGACCCGGTCGACGTCCTCGAACCGCAACCCGGGGATCGAGCGCAGCAGCTCACGCGGCTCTTGCCAGATGCCCTTGCGCTTGTTGAGCCGACACGGATCGTGGTAGGTGATCGCCCGGTCGATCGGCACGGACGGCGTCAGCCGACCCTCGCGCAGCAGCTGGGCCAGCACCTCGACGACGAGCACGACCTCCAGGTCGAACTCCTCGCCGAAGTACGTGGGGTAGTCCTCGGTGAAGCTGATGTAGTCGTGCGGATCGAGCACCAGCAGCCGCGTGGTGCCGGTGGCCCGCCAGTCGTCGAGGTTGTGCCGGGCGAAGCGCTTGGCCTGCTCGACGTAGCCCATCTCCGCGGCCGGGCCGCCGCAGCACCACTGCTCCCGCATCAAGCCGAACGGGTAGCCGGCCAGCTGCAGCATCTGTGCGACCGCACGCGGCACCGAGGTGCGGTAGAAGGCGGCCTCGCAGTCGACGAACAGCACCGTCTCGCCGCCGACCGGGATGTCCAGACCTTCGGCCCAGTCCCGGACGGCCTCCTGGCGGACCGGGGTCTCGCCGAGCACCGGCTCGTGTGTCTGGAGGTCGGTGCGCTCGTTCCACGACCGCCACCCCGGTTGGTGGACGTCGTTGTCCACCGCGAGCGCTCGGACCGCCTTGACCACGTCGACCGTCCGGGTGCGGAAGCGGTAGAAGTCGCCGGTGAACAGGGTGTTGGGGCAGCGCAGTTCGCATGCGCCGCACTGGGTGCAGTTGACGTAGTCCGCGGCGATGTCGGCGACGTCGAGCTCGCCGCGCTCCATCGCCACCACGTTGGCGTGGAACGCGGTCGGCGTCCACGACTCGTTCCTGGTCACCTGCATGACCGGGCAGACCTCGCGGCAGAACTTGTGCCCCGACGAGTAGCAGGTGTACGAGGCGTTGCGCCACTGTGCCACGAACTGCGCGGTGCGAGCCTCGGCTGGTTCCGGGGGCAGCTCGCCGGCCAGGGCATCCGGGTACTCGGCGAGCTCAGGCGGGTTCGCCGCGGAGCCAGGGGTGAACGGTCGCGACAGGGCGTCCAGCGTCGGTGTCTCGGTGTCGGGTGCGGGTTCGAGCTGGGTCACCGAAGGTCCTCACGCCAGGAGGTGGTGGCCCTTGGCGTGTCGACCGGGCGCCACCGCTTGTGGAACGCTGCTCACCTCGCCGAGCTCGACCGGAGACGGCGAGGTGATCGCATCAGCGTAGTGCGATAAACATTTGAACTCAACGGTTAAGAGTTTTTTTGGGTCGCGAGGAAGGGCGCGTTCGCGTGGCGATCTTGAGCGGTGAGGCCCGGCAAGCGGTCTTCGCTCCGCTGGACGACGGTGGTCTGCGTAGTGAGGCCGTCGTGCGGCGGGTGGTCAGTGCGGTGGCGTTGGGGCTGTTGGACGATGGGCAGCAACTTCCGTCCGAGTCCGAGCTGGCCACCCTGTTGAACGTCTCCACCGTCACGCTGCGGGAGGCGCTGGCCAAGCTGCGTCGCATGGAGCTGGTCGCCACCCGGCGCGGCCGAGGTGGTGGCAGCTTCGTGCGTGCCCGCGCCGACCTGCTGAGCGACCTGGCGGAAGCCCGGCTCGACGAGCTGGGCACCACCGACCTGCGGGACCTGGGCGACACGCACGCCGCGGTGGCGTCGGCCGCCGCTCGCCTGGCCGCCCACCGAGCCTCGAACGCCGAGATCGGCCGGTTGCGGGAGCTGATCGACCGGCTGGCCGCGACCCGATCGGTGACCGAGCAGCGGCGGATCGAAGGACGCTTCTACGTCGAGCTGGCCGCGAGCGCGCAGTCGGTCCGGCTGACCAGGCTGCAGATGGACCTACAGCTGGAGCTGAGCCAGCTGCCCTGGCTGCCGGCCCGGTCCGCGAAGCGTCTGAACCAGATCGTGACCAGCCATCGCCGCGTGGTCGACGCGATCGAGGCGCGCGAGGTCGACCAGGCCGGGCGGCTGGCCGACGAGCACATCGGCATGCGCGCGTCCTGGGTGGTCCAACTCAGCCTGCGGCGGGCCCGCGCTGCCGGTGAGCGCGGCGCCGAACGCGCGGCGGTGTCGTGAGCGCCGGGGTGGCCGGGGCCGACGGTGCGGAGCGAGTGCTGGCCACGGCGATCGGGCAGGCGGTCGCGCAGGTATTCCGGACCGTGGCCGAGGTCCGCTCGGCGGTCCTCGACTGCGTGGACGCCGCGGACGGGTCGCTCGATGCGCAGGCGTTGCGCACGGCAGCCGTCGCCCTGCTGCGCCGGCCGGGCGAGGTGGCTGTCGGTCTCGGCTTGGTGGCCGAAGCGGTGGGCGGCGGGTCGCCGGACCGGCGCGCCCGGCGGGTCGAGTGGTGGCAGCTGGACGAGCGGGGCGGTGAGCCCCGCGCCCTGCGCCCGGACCTCAAGCCGACCAGCACCGGCTACTACGACTACAGCTCCGCCCCCTGGTTCGACACCCCGCGGCGGACGGGACGCCGGTGCGTCATCGGACCGTACGTGGACGTCCACGGAACGGGGCGCTACCTGCTCACCGTGACCGAGCCGGTGGCCTTGGCGGGTGTGTTCCTCGGCGTCGCCGGTGCGGATGTGCTGGTCAGCCGCTTCGAGGCCGCCGTCCTGCGACGGCTGGGGCCGGCGAGTGCGCCGTTCCTGGTGGTGAGCGATGAGCAGCGGATCGTGCTGTCCACCACGCCACGATGGCCGGTCGGCGAGCTGATCTCGACGCCGGACGTCCCGGGCCGGCCGGGCACGTCGGTGCCCGACGTCCCGTGGATCGTGCACCTGCCGGCGGACGGCTGAGGGGCGCTAGAGCCGCGGAAACCCCCGAACTGCTTGCGGGTGAACCTGTGGAGCTATAGGTTTCCGCGACACAGCTGACGACGCGGGGGTTGCCGTCGGGCGTATGTCCACCGTCTGCAGCGTGGCACGGCGGTGACTGGCCTCAGGAGGTTCCGTGACCACATCCCCGCAGTCGCCGTCATCGGGAGCGGGCGACGACGCCCAGCTCGCGAGCCTCGGCTACACCGGTGAGCTCGATCGCAGCATGAGTCTGAGGGCCACCATGGCCCTCGGCTTCACATATCTGTCGCCGCTGGTCGGCGTCTACTCCCTGTTCGCGTACAGCCTGTCCATCGGCGGGCCACCGGCCTTCTGGTGGATCGTGATCGTCGGCGCCGGGCAGCTGCTCGTCGCGCTGGTGTTTGGCGAGGTGGTCTCCCAGTACCCGCTGGCCGGCGGGATCTACCCGTGGATGCGGCGGTTGTGGAACCGGCGAGCGGCGTGGTTCGTCTCGTGGGTGTACCTGTGGGCGATCATCGTGACGGTTACGGCGGTCGCCCAGTTCGGTGGCGGGTTCGTGGCGGCGCTGCTCAGCGTCGAGGCGACGCCGGGGGTGGCGCTGGCCACCGCCGTCGGTCTGCTGCTGCTGGCGTTCGCGTTCAACTACAGCGGCACCCGGGCGTTGGCCCGGATCGCTCAGATCGGGCTGGCGGCCGAGCTCATCGGCGTCGTCGCGCTGGGGTTGTACCTGCTGCTGTTCGAGCGCGAGCAGCCGTTCTCGGTGTTCTTCGACACGCTCGGGGCCGGTGGTGGCTCCGGCTATCTCGGCACCTTCTTGGCCGCCTCGCTCAGCGGGCTGTTCCTCTTCTACGGTTTCGAGGCCTGCGGGGACGTGGCCGAGGAGGTCCATGACCCGGCCCGCCAGGTTCCGCGGGCGATGATCCTCACCATCCTGGTGGGCGGCGTCTCCGGCGCGGTGTCGTACGCCGGGTACGTGCTCGCCGCGCCGAACCTGCCGGCGATCGTCGCCGGCGAGGAGGGCGACCCGATCCCAGCGATCCTGGAGGGCTCGCTCGGCACCGCCGGGTCGAAGGTGTTCCTGGTGGTGGCGGTGGCCGCGTTCATCTCCTGCGTGCTGTCGCTGCAGGCGGCCGGCAGCCGGTTGTTGTACGCCTTCTCCCGCGACCGGATGCTCCCGGCCAGCGGGTGGTTGCGGCAGGTCTCGCCTCGGCACTCGGTGCCGGCCAACGCGCTGATGGTGGTCTGCGTCGTGCCGATCGCCATCTGCCTGGTGGTCTACCTGAACTCGGACCTGCTTCCTCGGATCACCGCGTTCGCGGTGCTCGGGATCTACGTCGCCTTCCAGGCGGTGGTGCTGGCCGCGCTGCGGCAGCGGGTCATGGGCTGGCGCCCCGCCGGTCCGTGGAATCTCGGCCGCTGGGGCATGGCGGTCAACGTCGCCGCGTTGGTGTACGGGGTGGTGGCGATCGTGCTGCTGCTCAAGCCGGCGCCGGGCACCGAGACCTTCCTGGACCGCTGGATCGTCGCGATCGGCTTCGCGGTCATCGCCGGCGCGGGCCTGCTCTACCTGCTCCTGGCTCGGCCGGACCGGCACTCGGCGGACGTCCCGGAGGGTGACGCCCGTGAGGTCGCCGCCCAGCTGAGGCAGGCGCCCTAACCAAGCAGTGCTCGCCATGACGAGGAGTTACATGTAACATTCTTGTCATGGCGAGCACTCAAGAACGCGTACGCGAACACCGTCGACGGTTGCGGCAACAGGGCCTCCGGCCCATCCAGATCTGGGTGCCGGACGTGCGAGCCGAAGAGTTCGTTGCTGCGGCCCATCGCCAATCTGCGGCTATCGCAGCCAGCCGGCACGAGGTCAACGACCAAGCGTTTGTCGACGCGATCTCCGTCAGGTGGGATGGCGACGCGGAGCTTGGGTGATGAGGCGCGGCGACATCTGCACTGCCGCTGCCCGCGGTGCCTGTACCGGCAAGCCGAGACCCGTCGTCATCGTCCAAGACGACCGATTCGATGCGACGGCATCGGTGACAGTCTGCCCGTTGACCACGCAGCCGGTCGATGCCCCGCTGATCCGCGTCGCAGTGGAGCCGACGGCGACCACCGGGATTGAGCGGTCCAGCTGGATCATGGTCGACAAGGTCACGACCATGCCCCGGGCGAACGTGAGCGACCGGCTCGGACGGCTTGCCGACGCGGATCTGGTGCGGTTCGATCGCGCGCTCATCGTCTTCCTCGGCCTCGCCCGATAATCGGCGACCTGTGGGAGTCAGTCAGCGACGGCCGCCGTGCCGATCGCCGAGCAGCGCTTAGTCGCCTAGCAGATCGTGGCGGGCGACGATCTGCTCCCGACCCGGCCCGACCCCCACCGCGGACACCCGCCGCCCGATCAGATCCTGCACCGTCTCGACGTAGCGCCGGGCGTGTGGCGGCAGCTCGGCCATCGAGCGGCAACCGCTGATGTCCTCCCACCAGCCGGGCAGTTCCTCGTACACCGGTCTGGCGTGGTGGAAGTCGGACTGGGTCATCGGCATCTCCTCGTGCCGGGCGCCGTCCACGTCGTACGCCACGCACACCGGCACCCGCTCCAGGCCGCTGAGCGTGTCCAGCTTGGTGAGCACGAAGTCGGTGACGCCGTTGACCCGGGCGGCGTACCGGCCGATCACCGCGTCGAACCAGCCGCAGCGGCGCGGGCGCCCGGTGGTGGTGCCGTACTCCCCGCCGGTCTTGCGCAGGTGCTCGCCCATGTCGTCGAGCAGCTCGGTCGGGAACGGGCCCTCGCCGACCCGGGTGGTGTACGCCTTGAGTACGGCGACCACCCGGTCGATCCGGTTCGGCGGGATGCCGGACCCGGTGCACGCCCCGCCCGCGGTCGCGTTGGAGGAGGTCACGAACGGGTAGGTGCCGTGGTCGACGTCCAGCAGCGTGGCCTGGCCCGCCTCCAGCAGCACCGTGCGCTCCTCGTCCAGCGCCCGGGACAGCAACAGCCCGGTGTCGGCGACCATGGGCCGCAGCGCGTCCGCGTGCACCAGCAGCTCCTCGACCACCTCGTCCACGGTGACCGCGCGACGGTTGTAGACCTTCGCCAGCACCTGGTTCTTCAGCTCCAGCGCGCCGGACACCTTCTGCCGCAGGATGTTCTCGTCGAACAGGTCCTGCACCCGCACGCCGACCCGGTTCATCTTGTCGGCGTACGTCGGGCCGATGCCGCGCCCGGTGGTACCGATCCGCCGGCTGCCCAGGAACCGCTCGGTCACCTTGTCCAGCACCCGGTTGTACGGGGTGATGACGTGCGCGTCCGCGCTGACCACCAGGCGGCCGGTGTCCACGCCCCGGGCTCGCAGGCCGGCGATCTCCTCGAACAGCACCCCGAGGTCGATGACCGCGCCGTTGCCGATCACCGGGGTGCAGCCCGGGGTGAGGATCCCGGACGGCAGCAGGTGCAACGCGTACGTCTCGCCGTCGATCACCACGGTGTGCCCGGCGTTGTTGCCGCCGTTGAACTTGACCACGTAGTCGACCCGGCTGCCCAGCAGGTCGGTGGCCTTGCCCTTGCCCTCGTCACCCCACTGGGCGCCGACGAGCACGATGGCCGGCATGGCTGCACCCGCTTCCTGAATCCGCATCCTGGTCGCGACCACTCGGCCGTGACGCCACCCCCGTGACCGCAGCGAGGGTAGCGAACCAACCGTCCCCAGCATCGCGCCCGACCCCACCTGCCCGTCTCCACGACCGAGCGGTTCATCGACCCGTACGCTCCAGCTGCGGCGTCGATACCCGACCATCGAGACATGACTGCCTCCCCTGCGCCCGTGCCTGGCGCGTCCCGGTTCGTCGAGCTGAGCCACGTGATCACCGATGGGATGACCACCTATCCTGGCCTGCCTGAGCCTCGTATCACCCCGCACCTGACCCGGCAGGCGTCCCGGGAGGTGTACGCACTGGGCACCGAGTTCGCCATCGACCGGATCAGCATGGTCGGCAACACCGGTACCTATCTGGACAGCCCGTTCCACCGGTACGCCGACGGGGTTGACCTCGCCGGTCTGCCGCTGGAGTCGGTGGCCGACCTGCCGGCCATCGTGGTGCGGACCGCCGGCAGCCCCCAGCGCGCCGTCGACGTGCCCGTGCTGGAAGCTCACGACGTCGCCGGCCGAGCGGTCCTGCTGCACACCGGCGGCGATGCGCGGTGGGGCACCCCGCAGTACCTGGACGACGCGCCCTACCTCACTGGTGCGGGCGCGCGCTGGCTCGCTGACCGGGGAGCGGCGCTGGTCGGGATCGATGCGGTGAACATCGACGACGTCGACGGCAACGACCGTCCGGCGCACAGCGCGTTGCTGGCCGCGGGCGTCCCGGTCGTTGAGCACCTCACCGGGTTGGGCCAGCTGCCGCCGTCCGGGTTCCGCTTCACTGCGGTCCCGCCGCGGGTGGCCGGCTTCGGCACCTTCCCGGTCCGCGCGTTCGCCGTCCTCGGCGGCGACCGGTGAGCGACCCGGCGGAGCTGGCTGCGGAGGTCGTGGGGTGGTCCGGGGCGCTGGGGCTGCTGCTCGCCTACGCCCTGCTGAGCGGGCACCGGGTCACCGCGACCAGCTCCGGCTACCGGTGGCTCAACGTCCTTGGTGCGGCGGGGCTCGCACTCAACGGCGCTGTGCACGGCGCCCTGCCCTCGGTCGCGCTCAACCTGGTGTGGTGCGGAATCGGTCTGGTCTCCTGGTTGGCGGCCTCTCGACGCGGCAGCGACTCGCCTGGCGGGCCGCAGCCGAGTGGTGGTCGGTGATCTAGTTCGACCGGTTTACCTGGCGACCACGGGCGTGGGTCGGATCAATCATGGTGCGGGACCGGCTGGTCCCGGCGGCGCCGAGCCGCTGTGCCGCACGAGGACTTCCAGCCTTTTTCAGTAATGACGCGACAGCGCACGGTGATCTGTGGCAGGGT
>JBOFLF010000008.1:0-17882 GCA_051657715.1 Angustibacter sp.
GCCTCGGCGATCTTGGGGTCGGACGCGTCCTTGAGGTTGATCACCGGGACCAGGTTGTCCGCGTGCTGGAGCTTCTTGTCGTCCTCCAGGATGACCAGGCCCTTCGCGGCCAGGGTGCCGTCGGTGGTGCCGGTCACCCCCATGTCGACCGTGCCCTTCGCCACCGCGTCTGCCATCGCGACCGACCCGAAGTCGTACTTCTTCGGCCCGGACACCGTGAGGTCGTACGTTCCCTTCAGCCCAGGATCGCCGAGGCAGAACGGGTTCTGCGGGCAGTCGGCCGGGGCGCCCAGGCGGATCGTCTTGCCCGTGTCGGCGAGCTGGGACAGCGTGGTGATGTCGCCGTTGTCCGCGGCGAACGTCGCGCTCACGTAGAACGCGTTGGTGTTCACCGCTGCTGACGGGGTCAGCGCGCCGATGCCGAGCGGCTTGCCGACCTCCTGCAGCTTCGCCAGGGTGACCTGCGCGTCCGGGCTGCTCACCTGCTCCCCGGCGAGCTTGTCCGCCGTGGTGGCGAGGTAGTCCGGGACGATGTCGATGTCCCCGGACTTCAACGCCTCGGTATAGATGGGCCGCTCCCCGACTGCCTTGAGCTGCACGGTGAAACCGGCTTTCTCCAACAGCAGCTTGTACATGTTCTGCATGATCGCGGCCTCGGTGAAGGTCGGGCCGCCGACCACCAGCGTGCCCCCGCCACCGCTGGTCGATCCCCCGGAGCCCCCGCTGCTGAACGCGTCGTCGTCCCCGCCACCGCAGGCGGTGAGAGCGAGAACGGCGACCGCCGCGCTGGCGATCAGAGTGCGCCGACGCAGCGAGGAATGGAGTTGTCTGGCCATGCGGATCACCTTCTGTGCCCCGCGGCGCCCGTGACGCCACGCGTGTCCGGTCACGGCGCGCGGAGTGGCGCCGAGGTGGTCGAGGCTAGCCCGCCCCACCGACGTCCGCGGTGGCCACCCCGGTCGGCACCGGCCGCACGGCCCGCTGCGCGAGCCCGAACACACCCTCCGCGGTCAGCGCCAACACCGCGACCAGCAGCGCCCCGCTGATCAGCTGCGGCTGGTCCTGCAGGGAGAAGCCGGTGGTGATGAGCTGGCCCAGCCCGCCACCGCCGGCGATCCCGGCGACGGTCGCGGTCGCGATCACCTGGACGCCGGCCATCCGCACCCCTTGCACCAGCAGCGGCGCGGCCAATGGCAGCTCCACCCGGCGCAGCACCTGCCAGGCGCTCATGCCCATGCCGCGGGCCGCGTCCACCGCGGCCGGGTCGACCTCGCGCACCCCGACGTAGGCGTTGGTGAGGATCGGCGGCACCGCGAAGAACACCAGGGCCACCACCACCGACAGCGCGTTCTGGCCGAACGGCGGCGGCGCGATGATCAGCAGCACCAGCAGCGCGAAGGTCGGGATCGCCCGGCCGATGTTGCCCACGTTGAGCGCGACCACCCCGCCGCGCCCGATGTGCCCCAACCACAACCCGAGCGGCACCACCAGCGCGACCGCGACCAGCAACGCCGCCGCGGACAACCAGACGTGCTGCCACAGCAGGGCACCGACGCCGTCCGCGCCCCGCCAGTTGGCGCCCTCGCCCAACCAGGCCAGCGCGTCGCCCAACCAGCTCACACCGGCCTCCCCCGCCGCCACGGCGTGAGCACTCGCTGCACACCGAGCAACACCACGTCCACCACGAAAGCCAGCAGCACGCACAGCACCGAGGCCGTCAGCACCTGCGCCTTGAACAGCGTGCTGACCCCGTTGTAGATGAGGTCGCCGAGACCTCCGTACCCCACGACCGCACCGACCGTGGTCAGCGCCACCGCGGACACCGCAGCCACCCGCACCCCGGCCATCATCGACGGCAGCGCCAGCGGGAACCGCACCCGCCACAGCACCCGGCCGGGTCCGTACCCCATGCCCCGGGCCGCGTCCACGACCGCCTCCGGCACCGCGGCCAGCCCTGTCACGAAGGCCCGGACCAGCACCGTCAGCGAGTACAGCACCAGCCCGACCACCACCGTGCTCGGATTCAGCCCGGTGAACGGCAGCAGCAGCGAGAACAACGCCAGCGACGGCACCGTGTAGATGACCGTGGACGCGCCGAGGATCAGCCGCTGCGCCCAGCCCCAGCGGCGGGCGAGCAACGCCAGCGGAGCGGCGACCGCGATCGCCAGCACCACGCTGACCACGGTGATCGCCGCGTGCTGGCCGAGCGCGGACAACAGCTCCTCGCGCCGAGTCGCGAGATAGCGACCACAGATCCACTCGTTGCGCACCAGGCAGTCGTCCGAGAGGGTGGCCGCATGAGCGAGCACCTGGGCGCCGTCGAGCACGGCGTCGACGGTACCCCGGAGGTGATGATCCGGCTCGAGGGCGTCGGCAAGACGTACCCGGACGGCACGGTGGCGGTCGGCGGCCTGTCGTTGGACGTGCGCCGCGGCGAGCTGCTCGCGCTGGTCGGGCCGTCCGGTTGCGGCAAATCGACAATCCTGCGGATGGTCAACCGGCTGGTCCAGCCCACCGCGGGGCGGATCCTCGTCGACGGCCAGGACGTCACCGCAGTCGACCCGGTGCGGCTGCGTCGCCGGATCGGGTACGTCATCCAAGCCGGGGGCCTGTTCCCGCACCGCCGGGTGCGCGAGAACGTCACCACCGTCCCGACTCTGCTCGGCTGGGACGCGGGCCGGGCGAACGCCCGCGCGGACGAGCTGCTGGAGCTGGTCGGCCTGGATCCGGCTCAGCACGCCGGCCGGTACCCCCACGAGCTGTCCGGTGGCCAGCAGCAACGGGTCGGGGTGGCCCGGGCGTTGGCCGCCGACCCCCCCGTCCTGCTGATGGACGAGCCGTTCGGCGCGGTGGACCCGGTCCAGCGGGACCGCCTGCAGGCGCAGTTCCGGATCATCCAGACCCAGCTCAGCCAGGAGGGGCCGGGCAAGACCGTGCTGCTGGTCACCCACGACATCGACGAGGCGGTCCGGTTGGCCGACCGGATCGCGGTGCTGTCGGGTGGCGGCCGGCTGGAGCAGGTGGACCAACCGGCCGTCGTGCTGGGGTCACCGGCGTCCGAGTTCGTCGCGGACTTCGTCGGCGCCGACCGGGGCCTGCGCCGGCTCGCGGTCACCCCGATCGGCCCGGGCGACCTGGAGCACCCCCCGACGGTGTCCCCGTCGGATCGGCTGAGCTCTGCTCGGGGCGCCATCGACGGGGCGCCCGAGCCGTATGCGGTGGTGGTCGACGGCAGCGGTCAGCTGCGGGGTTGGATCGCGGCGCGGGTGTGCACGGGTGACGGCCTGGTGGCGGACCGGATGCGCCGGTTCGAGCGCACCGCGTCCGTGGGTGACAGCCTGCGGCACGCGCTCGCCGAGATCGTCCAGGACGACGCCGGCTGGCTGCCGGTGGTGCACGGCGACCGCTACCAGGGGGTGCTGACCCCGACGTCGGTGTACGAGGCCCTGCGCCGCGCCAGCCCTGACCGCCACGCTTCGGAGCCGGTCTGAGCTCAGCTCCAAAGCTCGTGCGCATGCCGCGAGGGCGCCGGCAAGACGAGAAGCGTCAACTGGATTCGCCTGAGCGTCAGGACGATCATCGTCATTGCTTCGTGGTCCACGCCCAGCCCGCCCCGCTCAGCTAGCAAGCACCTGCACCTCGCACGGAACGCCCGGCGATCGAACCAGCCGCCGATCCAGGGTGACCAGGGGGCACTCGAGTGCCTCGGCGAGAGCGGCATAGGTGGCGTCGTACGCACTCAGGTTGTCACGTAGGCGCCAGATGCGGTCCAGGATCGCTGTGACCGGGTGTCGCCGGATACCGGCCGCGCTCCAGGTGGACACAGCGAGCCGGGCAGCCGAGACATCGAGTTGCCCGGCAGCTGTCCGCCGCCGCACCGCACTCACGACTTCAGAGTCGATGAGATGAGGTGCGTGCAGATCCGCCTCGACCACCACTGCCCTGGCCTGGCCGTTGGTCAGCAGCGCGGCGACCGCGACGGATGCATCGACCACCACGGGTCCGGCCACGACAGCTTCGTCGGCGATCACCGCCCTGATCGGCCAGCCTGCACGTCCGCGACGACGTCGGACGCGGACACGCCATGGTCGGCGAGCGGTTCGAACAGCCGAAGGTTGTCCGCCCGGCGAGACACCGTCGACAGCTCTTTGACGGCGAACGCCGATAGGGACATGCCGTGTCGGCTCGCCAACCGCTCCAGCCGCTCGGCTACGTCGTCGGGCACGTTCCGCAGGTACAGGGTCCTCATGTCGCACAATGCTAGCACTGCTTAGTTGGACCTCGGCCCAGACGATGTCGCCGGCTGGGACGATGTCGCCGGCTGGGACGATGTCGCCGGCTGGGACGCGTCGTCACTGGGCGACCGGAAGGCCGTCGGCGCCGGGCCGGTGACGGCTGTCACCCCCCTCCGGTACGTTCGGGACGACCTTAAGACCGGTTTTGTCACGGCCACCCAGGTAAGCCCGCCAGGAGCGGGCCAACGACGAGCGGGAGCGAGCAACGATGGAGACCTTGACGCGATTCATCGTGCACCACCGGCGGTGGGTGTACGGGCTGTGGCTGGTGGTGTTCCTGGTCGGTGGGGCCTCCGCGGGCCAGCTCAGTGATCGGTTGAAGTTCGACTTCTCGCTGCCCGGCCAGCAGGGGTACGAGACGGAGCGACAGCTGATCGAGGCATACGGCACCCCGGCGTTCCCCTCGTACATCCCGACGATCACCGTCCCCGAGGGCCAGTCGGTCGAGGACCGTCGGGCCGACCTGGGCGCCGTCACCGAGCCGTTGCGGCAGATCCCCGGCGTCCGGGTGCTGGACTACCCAAGCACCGAGGATCCCCGGTTCATCACTGACGACGGGCGCACCGCCTTCGCGCTGGTGTACACGCCGCTCGTGCAGGGGTTCGTGGACCCGTTGGCCGAGCAGGTGAACGGAGCGTTGCGCGAAGCGGCCGAGGCGCAGGGCTTCGAGCTGGAGATCACCGGGTACCAGCAGCTGGCCGCCGGCAGCGAAGAGAACGAGGGCCCGAGCGTCCTGGTGGAGACGCTGGTCGGCGGGTTGGGCGCCCTGGTGGTGCTGGTGTTCGTCTTCGCCTCGTTCCTGGCACTGGTCCCGCTGTTGGTCGCAGCGGTGTCGATCCTGACGACCTTCCTCATCGTGCTCGGGCTCACCACCTTCACCGACGTGAGCTTCGTCGTCCAGTTCCTTATCTCGCTCGTCGGGCTGGGTGTCGCGATCGACTACTCGCTGTTGGTGGTGTCCCGCTGGCGGGAGGAGCGGGCGCTCGGGGTGGACAACGAGGACGCCGTGATGACCGCGATGAGCACCGCCGGCCGAGCCGTCCTGGCATCCGGGTTGACGGTGGCGATCAGCTTGATCGCGCTGATCGTCGTCCCGGTGCCGCTGCTGCGCAGCATGGGGATCGGCGGGATGCTGATCCCGGTGGTGAGCGTGCTGGTGGTGAGCACGCTGCTGCCGGCGCTGCTGGCCGGCGTCGGGCCGCGGATCGACTGGCCGCGGATCCGCCACGAGGATCACGCGTCCCGGGGCTGGTCCGCGTGGGCTCGTGGGGTGGTCCGGTTCCGGTGGGTGGCGGCGGCGGTGGCGCTAGGCGCGCTGGCCGTGGCGATCGCGCCGCTGGCGAACATCCAGTTCGGGCAGGCCAGCTCCTCGTCCCTGGCGAGCAACGGTGAGGCGTACGACGGGTTGGCCCGCTTGAAGGACGGCGGCGTGCAGTCCGGCGTCCTGACTCCGATCACCGTGCTCGTCGACCAGAACGCCGACGTCGACGCGGTCGCCGAGGCCGCCCGCGAGGTGGACGGGGTGCGGATGGCTGTGGCCTCCCCGCCGGGCCGCGGCGGGGTCGTGAACGTCGAGGTCGTCCCCGAGGACGAGACCGTCGACAACCGCAGCGTCGAGACCGTCACGGCCGTGCAGGAGGCGGTGCAGGGCTTGCCCGGCTACCTCGGCGTCACCGGCGTCGGCGCGACGGTGCAGGACTACGCCGCCGCGGTCTACGACCGCTTCCCGTACGTCCTGACCCTGATCGCGGTGGTGACGTTCCTGTTGCTGGTGCGTACCTTCCGGTCGCTGCTGCTGCCGCTCAAGGCCGTGCTGCTCAACCTGGTCAGCGTGGCCGCGGTGTTCGGGCTGTCCACCTGGTTCTGGCAGCAGGGCAACGGCTCGGAGGCGATCTTCGGGATCAGCGAGACCGGGGCGATGACCTTCTGGATCCCGGTGCTGATCTTCGCGTTCTTGTTCGGCCTGTCCATGGACTATGAGGTGTTCATCCTCGCCCGGATGCGTGAGGAGTACGACGCCACCGGTTCGACGACCACCGCGGTGGTCGAGGGGCTCGGGCGTACCGGGCGGCTGGTCACGTCGGCGGCGTTGATCCTGTTCTTCGCGTTCGGTGCGTTGGCCTCCGCCCCGGGCACCGACATCAAGGTGTTCGCCACCGCGCTCGGGGTCGGCATCCTGCTGGACGCCACGATCGTGCGGGCCTTGCTCGTCCCGTCCTTGGTGTCGCTGTTCGGTCGGTGGAACTGGTGGCTTCCGGCATGGGTGGCCCGAGTCCTGCGGGTGGAGCCATCGCCACTGGCCCCGAAGGGTGCGGTGGTCACGCCCCCCGACGGGAGCACCGACCGAGAGCCGGCCAACATCCGCTGAGCCGTTAGTTCTCACGCGGAATCCGCCCTCGCACGGAATCTGCGACCCCGGTGGTCAGCGGGCACTACCTGCTGCTCGCTGACCACCGCCTCGATGCCCACCACTCGATCAGGTCGGTACGGTCGCCGGGTGACGAAGACGAGCAGGTGGGTCGCGGTGGACCCCACGAACCATCCGTTCGACGCTGACGGCGTGGCGCAGGTCGTCCGAGACCTGCTGCCGGCTGACGGTTCTGCCCCTCAGCTACCCTGGGTCAGGTCGCCGAGGCAGTGCGAGAGTGGCGGTCCTGGCTCGAAGAACTGGCCGCGGTGTTCGCGTCGTGCCTGCCCATCCCGGCCGATGCCGATGCCGACACGGTCCTGGCGACCTGGGAGCGAGCGGTGGCCCAGCTGGTGACCCTGGTCGCTGAGCGCACTCAAGCGGAAGAATCCTGGCATTACCACTGCCGGGAGGTGCTCGGGTGGTTCCTGGACGCCGCTGAGATCCCGCCGTCCGAGCATGGGTGGTTGATGCAGGACGCGATCGCCGGCCGCTTCGCCAGCTGGTGCGCACCGACCGACAAGGAGGTCGCGATGATTGCCCGGCGGGTGGCGCGCACCATGTGGCTGGCACTCGCCATGCACGAGGAGCCACGTGGTTGACCACCTCGAACGCTGGCTTCGAGTGCGCGACGAGATCCACTGGCAGGACGCGGCAACACCTACCGTGGGTCACGTCACGGGGCACCAGGACGGGTTCGTGGTCCATGCGCGCCGACGCGGGGACCGTCATCAAGCCGCACGGTTGGTGTCAGCACTGGCACTGGTCCGGGAGTCGGTCCACGCCGACGAGCCGCTGACGTTCTCGACGCTCGCGCGGTGGCAGGCGACGGTGCTCGGCGTTCCAGACGCGACGTGGCGCACCGGGCCAGCGTTTCTCGAAGGCCGGCCGAGAACGCTATGGCCTGTGCCCCGACACCCCGGACCGTTTCGCCCGGTGCCTGGCTGAGACCGCGGACCTCGAGGTGCCGCTCGCGGCACGAGCTGCCCGCGGCTACCTGGACGTCGCGTTCTTCCACCCGTTCCCGGACGGCAATGCCCGCGCTGCCACGCTGGTGCTGTCCTTCCTGTTGATGCGCGATGGCGTCGTCCTGGACTTCGTGCAACCAGCGCTCGTCACGACCCGCAGAGCGGACGACGCCGCCGGTGCGCTGGCCCTAGTCCGCCTGATCGAGATCCTGATCGCTGGAACCCGTCGACGCTGCGACGCTCTCGCAGCCTGCGACCGGAGGTAGCCCGGGTCGCGGGTCGCTGCATCAAGCAGGGGCGTTGCTCGGCGGGGCGTCGCGGCGGTCGACGTCCGGGCCGTCCGACAGGTCGATCCGGCACCAACGTTCCACGATCCACCCGACCACCCACAGCACGGCCGCGGTGAGCATCGACACCGCGGCCCGCACGGCCAGCGCCCGACGTGCGTCCACGTCTACCGTGGGGAGCAGGGCGAGCACCTGAGCGGCGTACCACCCGGTGAGCAACGCCCCGCAATACTGAGCCGCCTTGGCCAGCACGACGGTCCGGGCCGCTCGCAGCGGGTCCAGGTGCCGATCACGATCGCCACGCTGCCAGCGGCGCACCGGCCAGCCGGCGGCCAGCACCGTGGCGGCCAACGCGACCATCACCACCGGCGTCGCCCACGGCACCGGGGGCAGCTGCCGGCCGGCGCCGCTCCACGCGTTGAGCACCACCCACCCGAGCACTGCCACCGCAGCTGCCACGGCGACCAGCGGACCCGTCCTGGTCGGCCTCATCGCGGTACCCCGCTGGTCCCTACCGAGCCGGCTGTCAGGCCACCCGCCACGTTGGTCTCCGCCGAGCTGGTTGTCGCGGTGCCAGTCGTCGAGCCGCCCGCCAGGTCCGCCGTAGAGCCGCCCGCCACATCCACCGTGGGGCCATCCGCCGAACGTGCGGTCGGACCAGCTGCCGAGAACACGCCCACGGTGGCGTCCGGCTCGTGATCAGCTGGTCGGTCGCGCAGCTGCACGCCGGTCAACCGGACGCCCTGACGGTCAGGCGCGGTCTCCAGGAGCCGTCGGATCGGCACCAGGCCCCACCCCTGCGTCCCGGCGAACCCCTGCGTCCCGGCGGACCCCTGCGTCCCGGCGGCTACCGGGAGGCAGGCGTCCGGTTGCAACTGAGCCCAGGGCGCCAGGACGAAGGCGCGCTGGTGCGCTCGAGGGTGCGGCAGCCGCAGCGCCGGGTCGTCGTCGGTGATGTGCACACCGTCCACGGCGTAGGTGATGAGGTCGAGGTCGAGGGTCCGAGGACCCCACCGCTGCACCCGCTGACGCTGGTGCGCCGCCTCGACCCGGTGGCACAACGCGAGCAGCTGCCGCGGACGGAGCGTGGTACGCACGACGACCACCCCGTTGCGGTACTCCGGCTGCGGCGGGCCACCGATCGGGTCGCTGGCGACGATCTGCGATGCCGCCACCACCTCGACACCGTCTGAGGCGTCCAGGTCGTGCACGGCCGCCCGTAGCGCGGCGGTCCGGTCGCCCAGGTTGCTGCCCAGCGCGAGCACCGCTTCCGCGGGTTCTCGCGCAACCTGTGACACGGCGCTGCTCACCGCTGCCACCGGCGGATCCGCACGGACACGTCCTCGAACAACACGAGTACCGGCGCCTGCGGCTTGTGCACCGTCACCTCCACCGCTACCACCGGCGGGACTGCGAGAGCAACGTCCGCGATCCGCTCGGCCAAGGTCTCCAGCAGCGCGACCGGCGGCCCGGCGACGACCCCGGACACCCGGCCAGCCAGGTCGCCGTAGTCGGCGGTAGCGGCCAGGTCGTCGCTAGCCGCCGCAGGCCGGGTGTCCAGGTGCAGCACGACGTCGATCACGAACTCCTGCCCCAGCTCCCGCTCGGCCGGGAGCACTCCGTGCCGACCGCGCGCCCGGACGCCGGTCAGCGACACCTGGTCGAGCGGGTGTCCGTCGGACCCGGTCAGCCAGCTCACTGGTCACCCCCTCGGTGCTGGGCGCCCGCTCGGTGCGGACGGCTCGCGCCTTGCCGCGACGCCTTCCCCTCCGGCGCGGCTCGCCCGCTGGTCACAGGCAAAGCGCCGGCGTCCCCGACCGCAGGCACGGCGCCAGCGGAAGCGGTTTGCGTCGCGGAACGGACCGCGGCCACGACCCGCACCGCATCCACGTTGGCCGCCACATCATGCACCCGCACCGCCCACGCCCCAGCCAACGCGGCGACCACCGTGGTGGCGGCTGTCGCGTCGTCGCGCTGATCCGTCGAGCGCTCGGCAGTGCCGGACCGGGCGTCGCCGGTTGGCAGCAGACCGAGGAACCGCTTGCGCGAAGCACCGATCAGGACCGGCCGGCCGACGCCGCCTGGCCCGGTGAGCTGCGCCAGCTCGGCGAGCAGGCGCCAGTTGTGCTCGGGTCGTTTGGCGAAGCCCAGGCCAGGGTCGACCACTACCTGCCGCTGGTCCAACCCCGCGTCGACCAGCGCGCTCAGCCGGGCGTCAAGCTCCCGACGGACGTCGGCGACCACGTCGGCGTAGTCGGCGCCCTGGTCCGTGGGCGTTGCCGGGCCCCGCCAGTGCATCACCACGTAGGGCACCCCGGCGTCAGCGACGACGTCG
Source organism: Angustibacter sp. (assembly GCA_051657715.1). Taxonomy (GTDB): domain Bacteria; phylum Actinomycetota; class Actinomycetes; order Actinomycetales; family Angustibacteraceae; genus JBOFBH01. Next base: position 10,293 of record JBOFLF010000008.1, read on the forward strand.
ACCATCCGGTGATCGTCCAGGCCACCGCTCACGTCGTTGACGACAGCAGCGCCGGCCCGCAGCGCCGCCGCTGCCACGACGGAGCGCATGGTGTCGATGCTCACCGGCACGCCGGCATCCACCAGCCCACGAATCACGGGCAGGACCCGCTGCGCCTCCTCCTGTTCCGGCACCCGCCGCGCACCGGGCCGGGTCGACTCGCCACCGACGTCGACTAGGTCCGCTCCCGCCGCGTGCATCCGCTGGCCATGGGTGACGGCGAGGCCCGGATCGAGCCAGCGCCCGCCGTCGCTGAACGAGTCCGGCGTCACGTTGAGGACCCCCATCACCAGGCAGCGCTCGGCGGACGCCTGAACCAGGTGCTCGGGTAGGCCCAGCGGGACGGTGCTCACGAGCCGCCGCGGATCAGGCTGATCGCTTCGGCCCGGGTCGCCGCGTCCCGCAGCTGACCGCGGACCGCGCTGGTGATGGTGCGCGAGCCGGGCCGCCGGACTCCGCGCATCGACATGCACAGGTGCTCGCACTCCACCACGACGAGCGCGCCGCGAGGATTGAGCTGCTGGACCAGGGCGTCGGCGATCTGCGTGGTCATCCGCTCCTGCACCTGCGGACGCCGGGCGTACACGTCCACCAGCCGAGCCAGCTTTGACAACCCGGTGACCCGGCCGTCCAAGTTGGGGATGTAACCGACGTGTGCCACCCCGTGGAACGGCACCAGGTGGTGCTCGCACGTGGAATAGACCTCGATGTCGCGGACCAGGACCAGCTCGTCGTGCCCGATCTCGAAGGTGGTGGCCAGCACGTCCTCCGGACGCTGATCCATACCGGCGAACACCTCGGCGTACGCGCGCGCCACCCGTGCGGGCGTCTCCTTGAGCCCCTCGCGCTCCGGGTCCTCCCCGATCGCGATCAACAGCTCCCGGACAGCCGCCGCCGCGCGCGCCATGTCGATCACGTACCCGCCACTCGACCGTCGACAGCTCCCTCCGACACCATCGCCTCCGCCGATGTCGTCTCCATCGCGTTCGCCGACATCGCGGTCGGCGAGTACGCCGCCGACGACCGCCGCGTTCCCATCCACCCCTTCATGACCTCGTCACCGCATCCGCTCCGACGGTCCGCGGGCCGGTTAGGCGGTGGGGTCAGCGGCGCCGTCCGGCGGCACCGGCACGACCGGGGACGTCGAGCGACTCTCGTGGTGCGTGCCAGCGTCCGGCGACGTCCGGTGCTGGGATCCGGCGTTCCCATTGCTGCCCGCCTTCGCCTCGGCCGGAGTCCGAACCGGCGGCAGATCGCTGATCGGCCGCCGTTCGCTGGACAGCCACACGGGGCGCTCCGGTCGCTTGCGGACGTCGGTGAAGATCGTCTCGAGATCCTTGCCGGACAACGTCTCCCGCTCCAGCAGCGCCAGGACGAGGCTGTCCAGGACGTCACGGTTGTCGACCAGCACGTGCCACGCCTCGTCGTGCGCCGCCTCGATCAGCCGGCGCACCTCATCGTCGACGACTCCGGCTACCTCCTCGGAGTAGTCGCGCTCATGCCCCATGTCCCGGCCGAGAAAAACCTCGCCACTGGCCGAACCGAGCTTGATCGCACCGACCCGCTCGCTCATGCCGAACTGGGTGACCATCCGGCGGGCAAGGGCGGTCGCCTTCTCTATGTCGTTGGCGGCGCCGGTGGTCGGGTCGTGGAACACCAGCTCCTCGGCGACCCGGCCGCCGAGGGCGTAGGCGAGCTGGTCGAGCAGCTCGTTGCGGGTGGTGGAGTACTTGTCGTCCACCGGGAGCACCATGGTGTACCCGAGCGCCCGGCCGCGCGGCAAGATCGTGACCTTGGCCACCGGGTCGGTGTGCCGCAACGCCGCCGCCACCAGCGCGTGACCACCCTCGTGGTAGGCGGTGATCTTCTTCTCCTTCTCATTCATCATCCGGGTCCGCCGCTGCGGGCCGGCGACCACCCGGTCGATCGCCTCGTCGAGGGCGTGGTCGTCGATGAACTTGGCGTTCATCCGCGCGGTCAGCAACGCCGCCTCGTTCAGGACGTTGGCCAGATCGGCACCGGAGAACCCCGGGGTACGTCTGGCCACCGCCTCCAGATCGACCTGCGGGCTCATCGGCTTGCCCTTGGAGTGCACGTCGAGGATCTGCTTGCGGCCCTTCATGTCTGGTGCGTCGACGGCGATCTGCCGGTCGAACCGGCCTGGCCGCAGCAGCGCCGGGTCGAGGATGTCCGGTCGGTTGGTGGCCGCGATCAGGATCACGTTGGTCTTGACGTCGAAGCCGTCCATCTCGACGAGCAGCTGGTTCAGCGTCTGCTCCCGCTCGTCGTGACCGCCGCCCAGGCCGGCCCCCCGGTGCCGGCCGACAGCATCGATCTCGTCGACGAAGATGATCGCCGGCGCGTTGTTCTTGGCCTGCTCGAACAGATCCCGGACCCGGCTGGCCCCGACCCCGACGAACATCTCCACGAAGTCGGACCCGGAGATGGTGAAGAACGGCACTCCGGCCTCGCCAGCGACCGCGCGGGCCAACAAGGTCTTCCCGGTGCCGGGGCTGCCGTACAGCAGAACCCCCTTGGGGATCTTGGCACCGACCGCCTGGAACTTGGCCGGCTCGGCGAGGAACTCCTTGATCTCACGCAGCTCCTCGACCGCCTCGTCGACCCCCGCGACGTCGGCGAAGGTGACCTTCGGCGCCTCCTTGCTGACCATCTTCGCGCGGGACTTGCCGAAGCTCATCACCCGGTTGCCGCCGCCCTGGGCCTGGCTCATCAAGAACCAGAACAGACCCAGGATGATCAGGATCGGCAGCACCGAGATCAGCAGTGACGACACCCAGCTGGGGCGGGGCACCTCGTCGTTGAAGCTCTGCAACGAGCCGGTGCTCCGCTGCCGGTCGATCGCCCGCACCACATCGGACCCGCGCGGCGTGATGTAGAACGCCTGAACCCTGGTGGCCCCCCGCACGTCACCACCGGTGTACGTCTGGCCGGGCTTGAGGATGAGGTCGATCCGCTGGTCCCGGTCGACCAGGGTGGCCTCTTGGACCTTTCCCTGCTGGACCAGCTGAAGCGCCGCGGACGTATCAACCCGCTGGTACGACTCACCGATGCTGCCGAGCCGCATCACCGCCAGGCCGATCATGATGACGAGCACGACCCAGATGAAGGGCCCGCGAAGCAGACGCTTGACTGTCATGGTGTAGGGCCGTCGCGGGCCCGTCCTCCGCTCTTGTGGATGCCGGATGTTTCGACGGTACACCGCCGGAACATGCCTCTTGCACGCCGAACCCCGCTGGGAGGAACGCCCGGCGCCGCCGCAGCGTTCCGCACCCTCAGGTGGGGAGCTGAGGAGCAAGCGTGGCGATGTAAGGGAGGTTGCGGTAGCGCTGGTCGTGGTCCAGGCCGTAGCCGACGACGAACTCGTCCGGGATGTCGAACCCGACGTACCGCACCTCGACCGGCACCTTCGCGGCGTCCGGCTTTCGGAGCAGGGTGCACACCTCGACGGACGCCGCGCCGCGGGAGCGCAAGTTAGCCAACAGCCAGGACAGGGTGAGCCCCGAGTCCAGGACGTCCTCCACGATCAGCACGTGCCGGCCGGTGATGTCCTGGTCCAGATCCTTGAGGATGCGGACCACCCCGGACGACTTGGTGCCCGAGCCGTAGGAGGACACCGCCATCCAGTCCATCTCCACTGACGACCGCAAGGCACGAGCCAGGTCGGCCATCACCATCACCGCGCCCTTGAGGACGCCGACCAGCAGGACGTCCCGCCGGGCGTAGTCGGCATCGATCTCGGCCGCCAGCTCGGCGATCCGGACGGCGATCCGGCGCTCGTCGATCAGCACGCCGGCCACCACCTCAGCGGCACTGTCGGCCAACGAGCCAGCCCCCCCGGCCTGCCTGGAACCCCCGGCCTGCCTGGAACCCCCGGCCTGCCTGGAATCCTCGCGGCGCACGAGGAGCAGCCTGCCATAGGACCGCCGAGCCCCGACACCGCCGGGCAGCGCCACCTCGCCCTGGCCCCGCCACCGCGTGACCAGTGCCTCCATCGCGGCCACGTGCCGACGGCCGAGCGCTCCGGAGGGGCTGCCCGCGGACACCGCTGCGCGGCGCAGGACGCGGCCGCGCAACGCCGGCATCAGCTCGGCCAACCGGGCCACGTCCATCCGGTGGGCGCCGGCCGGGTCGAGCCCGGCGTGGATCCGTTCGGCCCACGAGTCCAGCGCATCGGCGTCCGCGCGGGACAGGTCCGCCGTCTGGGCGAGGGCTGCCACCACCCCGGGGCCGAGCGCCTCCTCGAGCATGGGCAGCAGGGTCCGCGCCCGGGTCCTGGCGTACCGCGGGTCCTGGTTGTGCGGGTCCGCCCACGGGTCCAGCCCGAGCGCCTCGCAGACCCGGGCGGTCGTGGAACGGGGCAGGCCGAGGAACGGACGGCGCAGCCGTCCTCGGCGGGCCGGCATCCCCGCCAAGGACCGGGTGCCGGAGCCGCGAGCCACACCTAGGAGCACCGTCTCGGCCTGGTCGTCGCGGGTGTGCCCCAGCAGGACGGCGTCGGCCCGGTGCCGCTGTGCCGCGGCGTCCAGGGCGGCGTACCGGGCGACCCGGGCGGCCGCCTCCGGCCCGGAGCCGTCCTGCGACACCTGGACCTCGACCAGCTCGACCGGGGCCAGGCCCAGGGCACGGCAGACCGCGGCCGCCCGTTCGGCGACGTCCCGCGATCCGTCCTGCAGGCCGTGGTCCACGACGACCGCGCCGCACCGCGGACCTGACCGCGCGGCCACGAACGCGGCGGCCGCGGCCAGCGCCAATGAGTCCGGCCCGCCGCTGACCGCGACGAGGACCAGGGCCTGCTCCGGCAGGTCGGCCAGCTCGCCGCGGACGGCGGCTCGCACCGCCGCCACCGCTGGATCCGGCCCGGCCATCTGTTCTCCTCAGCCCACCACACGCAGTCGGTGCTGCTCAGCCGGTACCGCTTGTCAGCCGTGGATCCGGTGGATCCAGATGGCCGGGTCGGCGATCTCCTCGGGGGTCGGCAGGGTGTCCGGGGAGCCCCACACGTGGTTGAAGCCTGGCATGCCGACCGCCGACACCACCGAGCGCACGAAACCGGCACCGTCCCGGTACTGGCGCATCTTGTCCTCGAGCCCGAGCAGCCGGCGCACCAACCGGTCCACCGGGTTGCGACCGGCGCGTCGTGCGGTGAACCGGGCCCGGATGGTGGCCACCGTCGGCACGACATCCACGCCGACCTCGTCCATGACGACGTCGGCGTGGCCCTCCAGCAACGACATCACCGCGGTCACCCCGGCCAGCTGCTCGCGCTGCTGCGTGGTGGCGAACAGATCGCCGAGCGACCCCCCGGTGCCGCGCAGGACGCCGGGCAGACGACGCAGGGCGTCCGGCAACGACGTGGCCAGCGTGGCCAGATCCGGCGTGAGACCGGACGCCAGGCTGCTCACGCGACCCAGCAGGTGGTCGCACAGCCACGGAACGGCGGAAAACTGCAGCCGATGAGTCTCCTCGTGCAGGCACACCCACCGTTCGAAGTCCACCGGGTCGACATCCATCTCCCGCTGGGCGGCCGCGATGTTGGGAGCGACCAGCAACAATCGACGCGGGTCCGGCACCGGGTCGTACTGCCCCAGCACCTTGCTCGACAGGAACGCCATCAACGCCCCGGCCTCCACCCCAGTGACCCGGCCACCCACCGCGGCGAGGGCGTGCCCGGGCCGGACGGCGTGCCGGGTGGCCAGCGTCTCGACCACGGGGGCGAGGACCGCACGCAACGTCGCCAGGTTGGCCTGCACCCATCGCGGCCGGTCCACCACCAGCACCACCGGCTCCGGCTCGTCCGGGCGGGTAAGCGCGTCCAACCCGGTGATCGCCGCGACGTGCGGCCGGGCCGCCACGGCGGCCTGCCGCAGCCGGTGCACCACGTCCTCGATCTCGGTGCCGCCGAGGTCTGGGCCGGGCCGCGCCAGACGGTGGGCCGTGGCCGCTGCCACGTCCCAGTCAACCAACCGGTCCACGAGGTGCTCGCTCACCACACCATCCTCTACGGACCTGGCTCAGCGGGCGAGCGGCCGGCCGCAGCAGCGGGTGACTGGCGGGCCGGGTCGGTGCTCGCGGGCGGGGCGCCAACCCGGCAGCCACACGACGCGAGCACAGCCGCCACTTCGTCCAGGGCGGCGCGGGCGGCGTCCCGGCCGCTGTCGGGAACGCGGTCGGCGAGCACCGCGAACACCAGGAGCCGGCCGTCGGCGTCCACGGTGGTGCCGGCCAGGCCGCTCACACCGGTGAGGGTCCCCGTCTTGGCCCGGACGACGCCGGCCGCCGACCGGGCTGGGCGCTCGCTGAAGCGATCGGCCAGCGTCCCGGTCAGACCGGCGACCGGCAGCTCGGTGATCAAGGACCGCAGCCGCGGGTGGCGATCGCCGGCCGTCAGGGTGAGGATGTCTGTCAGCACTCGAGCGGGCACGAAGCTCCCGCGGGACAGGCCGCTGCCGTCGACCAGGCGCACCCCCGAGGTGTCGATGCCGAGGGAGCGGATCTGGTCCAGCACCGCGATCGCCGCGTCGTCGGACGTGGTCGGCCGGCCCAATGCCCGGGCGGTCAGGCGGGCCATCGCATCGGCGAGCGCGTTGTCGCTGTCGGCGAGCGCGAGACCCATGATCTGCGCGACGGGTGCCGAGGCGACCCGGCCGAGCTGGGCGGCACCGGCTGGCGCGCGGGTACGGCCGATGGCACCGGTGACGCTGATCCCCTGGCGAGCCAGGGCCTGGCCGAATGCTCGGGCGGCGGACGCCGACGGGTCTCGGGGGCCCGGGGCGCCCGGCACGGCGCGGTCGTCGGCGAGCCCGAGGGCGGTGACCCGACCGGTGAGACCAGCCCTGATGTCGTCGGGCAACCAGCGCGGACTGACGTCGGGACGGTCGAAGAAGCTGTCGTCGAACGACAGCTTCACCCGGCGCAGTCCTTGGCCACGCAGCTCGCGTGCAGTCTGGGCGGCCAGGTCGCGCAGCCCAGCGTGGCCCGCTACCGCGGCTGGGTTCCCAGAACCGGTGGCCAGCAGGGTGTCGCCACCACCCACCAGGATGATCTGATCGGGCGCTGGGCCACGCACGACGCTGGTGGCGAGTCGGGTGTCCGGGCCGACGGTGAGGAGCACGGCGGCCCCGGTGAGCAGCTTGGCCGTGGACGCGGCCTCCCGGCCGGACTGCGCTGCGCGACTGTACAGAACAGCGCCCGAGGTCCCGTCGACCACGCTGGCGGATACCGCTGGGCCGAGAGCCGAACGGCTCAGTACGCCGTCCAGCTGGACGGCGAGCCGTCGACGATCCGGGATGGGCGCGTCGGCCGACAACTCAGCGAGAACTCGCTGGGGGGCGTCGGCCCTGGCGGATCGTGGCTGTGGTCCTCCTGCGGTACCGACCGTCGAGGTGGTGAGGAACCCTGGCGCCACGTCCGCGACGTCAGCGCCGAGGTAGCCACTGGCCACCAGCACCACACCGACCACAGCGAGCAGCTTTCTGCGGTGGCTCGTACGCGGCTGCGGGACATCCGGCGGTGTTGCACCAGGCCGTCGGG
>JBOFLF010000009.1:0-81956 GCA_051657715.1 Angustibacter sp.
GCTGCAGATGGCCCGCTGGAACCGGAAACCAGCACCGGGCACGATCCTGCACTCGGACCGAGGCAGCGTCTACACGAGTTGGATCTTCGGCCACCGGCTGCGCGAAGCAGGATTGCTCGGTTCCATGGGCCGGGTCGCCAGCTCGGTCGACAACACGATGATGGAGTCGTTCTGGTCAACCATGCAGCGCGAGCTACTCGACCGACAACAATGGACCACCAAAGCCGATCTCACCTCGGCGATTTTTGAATGGATCGAAGGCTTCTACAACCCCGTCCACCGCCACACCAGCATCAACAGACTATCCCCAGTCCAGTTCGAAAACCTTCACAACCACGCCGCAACCGCGGCATGATCACCACACCAACCGTGTCCGGAAAACCGGGTCAGGCTCCACTTGTGTGGGTTCCGAACGGTCAACTTGCTCACCGACTGGTTCAGCTGGACAGTCGTCAAGTGCGGGTAGGTCTCTTGGAGCAAGAATCAGCAAGGGTTCTGGAGGATTGCAGGGCCGTGCTCGCCGACGTTGTAGATCCGTCTCTCAGCGGTCCGGTAGATCTTGCTTTGCGATCCGTCGACGCATATCTGTCTGGACATCATGAAGCCGCTCAGGCCCTGGCGGTCGTTGTAACTGAGTCGGCGATCGGAGCAAATCTTGGCCGGAGCTACCTTTCAGTCAAGAGGCAAGTTGAATTGCAGATCGATGAATTAGAATTCTGGGAGCTAAGGTTCCGAGCGGCACTGGCTCCCATAGCGTCCTTCTACACACCTTGGTGGGCTTCGAGCGGAGACCCAGCTCCTGAAGGACTAAGTCGTCACGTAACAGTGCACAATGCTACCACCGAATATTTCACAACAGGCCATTCCATCATCTCCGTTATGCTTGCAACCTCGGTGCTCCGAGGGCTTCAAGAGGTCCGCGAGCACCTTACTTCGCTCGGACAGTGACAAGAGCCACATGATCAGCCGCGAACGCCATTGACCTTGGCTATTGACCGACACTGAAAGACGTTGGCGAGGCCTACGAATTGCTATCAGATCGGGTTGCTAAGGATCCTGCCGAAGCCGAGCCGCCGCTTCATCTAGGGCCGCACGGAACTCATCTAGGGGCATACTAAGACCCTGGACACCAAGGGGGTCATAAAGCGTTACCATCCACACGCCATCGATCAGTCGTACGTCCGCCACCTCTTGGCCTGCGAAGGTGACATCAGCAACGAGCTCAGATTCATCAGCCTCCGCGGCTACTGAGACGTAGAAGGCGGAGGGATCGTCTTTGCCGGTCATCTTGGTGGCTCCAAGAAGCCGATAAAATCGCCGTCTTTGCTATACCGGACGCCTCGGCCTGTTGAGTCGTAGATGTCGACCACTTGCCCTTTCAGGCGCGGGTTGTAAAACTCAACCCGTCGAGCCTCGTTACGTAGAATCCCACGGACGATTGCGCCGGCCTGGCTACTGATTGAAGATTGGGAACCCGACGCCGCAGGAAAGGCTGAGCCGCGCCTACCTCCGTGCTTGGCCAGTGCCCGGCCAGCGGCGGTCAAATCTCCCGAGACGATTGAGTCGGCTTCGCGTGCTAGTAGTTCGGTTCCATCCACTCCGACTTTTGTGGTTGTGCGGGCCAGGAGGCGGTTGGCGAGGGTGCCGGTGGTGCCGGCGAGGAGACCGCCGCCGGCGGCGAGGGCGAGGGGGCCTGGACAGATGGATTGTCCGGCGGCGTTCTGGTTAAGGGCGTAGTTGCTGCCGGCGAGGGTGCCTTCATAGGCGCCGACGGCGAGCGCGCCGCGGATGCCGGTGAGGCCGGCGCGAGCGGCGAGGGCTGGCCCGCCGAAGCCGCCGGTGGCGACGGTTCCGGCGACGACGCCGCTGACGGCGCCTCCGGTGTAGGCCCAGGAGTTGCGTTGGACGACGTCGTCAGCGCCGAGGCCGCGGCGGATGGCTGCGGTGCCACCGAAGGTGATGGTGTCGCCGAAGCCGGCGGCGAAGTCGCTGACGGTTTGGAGGGTGGGCCATTGGCCGAGTGGGTCGGTGTAGAGGGTGGGTTGGTTGCGGGTGTAGGTGTAGAGGGAGTCGTATGGGGTGCCGGGTGGGGGTGTGTGGGGGTCGGTGCTGGTCCAGCGGGCGGTGTAGGGGGTGTGGAAGCGGTCGTGGGTGAGGTAGGTGGAGCCGGCGCCGCCGGTGACCAGGCCGGCGAAGGCGATGTCGGGGGTGGGTCCGGTGGGGGTGGGGGGGGCGCCGCTGGGGGTGCGGGTGGTGCCGTAGGGGGTCCAGTCGATGGAGCGGGTGATCGAACCGGTGGTGTTGAGCTGGTCGGTGGGGGCGCCGAGCAGGTCGTGGGCTGCGGTGTGGTTGGTGGCTGCGGCGGTGCCGATGGTTTCGGTGGTGGTGGTTCTGCCGAGGGGGTCGTAGCGGTAGGTGTGGGTGGTGGTGTCCTGGGTCCAGGTGGCGAGTTGGGGGATGCCGCCGGTGCTGGTGGGGTTGAGGTCCCAGTCGTACGTAGTGGTGATCCCGTTACGGGTGCGGCGGTTGATGGTGCCGTCGCCGTCGCGGCGCCAGGTCATGGCGCCGGAGGCGTTGGTGCTGGTGGTGGGGCGGTTGTTGAGGTCGTAGGTCCAGGTGACGGAGCCGTCGCCCAGGGTGTTGCCGTCGGCGTCGTAGGTGGAGGTGACCGCCGTTGCGGTGCCGGTTTTGCGGGTGGTGAGCTGGTCGGCGGTGTCGTAGGTGTAGGTGGTGGTGTTGGCGGTGGTGGCCGCGCCGGTGCCGTTCTTCTCGGTGAGGCGGTTGCCGTCCAGGTCGTAGTTCCACCACTGGGTGGCTGCTGCTGAGCCGGTGCAGGAGGGCAGGGTGGTGTCGCAGACCCCGCGGAGTCGGTTGTTCGCGTCGTACAGGTAGGAGCGGGTCTCGGTCGCGGTCCCGCGGGCGGTGGTGATCTGGGTGGGGTTGCCGACCACGTCCCGGGTGATGGTTTCGGAGACCCGGGACGTGGTGCCCTTGGTGGTGGCGATCTTGGTCAGTCGGCCGGCGCGGTCCCAGGTCTGGGTTTCGGTGGTGCCGTTGGGCAGGGCGGTGGAGGTCAGGTTGCCGTCGCCGTCCCAGGCGTAGGTGAGGGTGCCGGCGGGGCTGACCATCCGGGTCGGTCGGGTCGCGGCGTCGTAGGTGAGGGTCTCGACGGTGGTGTCGGGGCGGGTGCGGGTGCGGATGGTGCCATCGGCGTTGTAGGCGTACGACCAGTCCTTGCCGCCGCGGGCGATCTTCGTGGTGCGGCCGGCGGGGTCGTAGGTGTAGGTCTGGGTGCCGGCGGCGTCGCCCATCGAGGCCCGTCGGGAGGCCTTGTCGTAGGCGAAGGTGACGGGGGTGGCGCCGTCGCCGTAGTCGATGCGGGTGCGGCGGCCGATCGGGTCCCAGGTGTGGGTGATCGTGCCCGCCGCTTGCCCAGCCGGGGTGGTGGCGGTGTTACCGCGGGCGGTGACGTCCTTGGTGGGGTTGCCGTCCAGGTCGTAGACGCGGGTGCGTTTGCGCCCCAGCGGGTCGGTCACCGTGTTCAGGCGGCCGGTGGGGTCGTAGGCGTAGGTGGTGGTGTTGCCCCGCGGGGTTTTCGCGGAGGCCAGGTCACCGGCTGGGTTGTAGGTGTGGGTGGTGACCCCGCCGTCGGGTGCGGTGACGGTGGCGATCCGGCCGACCGTGTCGTAGGTGTAGGTGGTGGCCCGGTTGCGGGCGTTGGTCTCGGTGGTGAGCCGGTCGGCGTTGTCGTAGGCGTACGTGGTGGCCTGCCCGAGCGGGTCGGTGACGGCGGTGGTGTTGCCGTTCAGGTCGTACGTCGTGGTCGTGGTGTAGTCGCCGGCCGTGCAACTCGTGCAGGTGCCGCGGGGGCTCACGACCGTCTTGGGCCGGCCAGCGGCGTCGTAGGTGTACCGGGTGGTCTGGCCCAGCGGGTCGGCTTCGCTGGCCGGCAACCCACCCGGGGTGTACGTGGTGGTGCTGGTCTGGCCCAGCGGGTCGGTGCTGCTGGTGGGGTTGTCGGCCCAGTCGTACCCGGTGGTGGTGGCCGCGCCGACCGGGTCGGTGACCTTGGTGACCCGGTTCAGCTCGTCATAGGTCGTGGTGGTGGTCTGGCCGGCCGGGTTGGTGGCCTTCCACGGCCGACCCGCGTCGTCGTAGGTGGTCGTGGTGATCAGCGGTTGACCTGGGTCGGTGGGGTCCGGTTGGGAGGTGGTGGCCTGGCGGCCGGCGGCGTCGTAGGAGAACGTGATCGTGCGGGCCGCCTTGTCCGCGGTGGTGGCGCCGGGTGCGTTGCCGGTGGGGCGGGTCAGGGTGCGCAGGCGGCCCTTGGCGTCGTAGTCGCTGGTCTCCACGCCGCCGTCCGGGGCGATGCTGGTCAGCTGCTTGCCGGCCAGGTCGTAGGTGAACCGGGTGACCCGACCGACCGGGTCGGTGACCGAGGTGATCGACCCGTCGGCGTCGTAGGCGGTGGCCGTGGTCTTCAGCGCCGGGTCGGTGACCGTGGTCCGCCGGCCCTGCCCGTCGTACTCGTACGCCGTGGTGTTGCCCAGCGGGTCCTTCGTGGACAGCAGCAGCCCGGCCGCGTCGTAGGTGCGAGTGGTGGTGAACTGCGCGGGCGTGCCGCCGGTGACGTTGCCCTTCGGCGCCACCTCGGTCAACGGGGCGCCGTACGCGTCATAGGAGAAGGTGGTCCGTCCACCGTCCGGGGCGGTGCGCGAGGCCACGAACCCCTGCGGCGTGTAGGTCATGGTGGTGACCCGCCCGTCCGGGTCGGTCACCGACGTCACATCACCGGGATGCGCGGTGTCGTCCCGCCGATACGTCGTGGTCGCGTTGACCGTCGCGGACTGCGGGACCACCACCCGGGTCACGTTGCCCCTGCCGTCGTAGCTGTACGTCGTCGTGCGACCAGCGGCGTCCTTCTCGGTCAGCAGATCGTTCATCGAGCTGTACGTGGACGTGGTGACGTTCCCGGCGCCGTCGGTCCGGGTCAGCGGATTACCCCGCTCGTCGTACGTCGCCGACGTCCGCACCCCGGTCGGATCGCTGCTACTGGTCTGGTTCCCGGCCCGGTCATAACTGAACGTCCACGTGGCCGGGGAACCGGTCGGATCAGCGGTGCGGGAGAACAACAACCCGTACTGATACGCGTAATCGGTCACCACACCCGCCGGGTCGGTGACCCGGGTGGTCGTGGACGGCCCGTCCACCGTGTACTTCAACGTCGTCACCCCACCCCGGGGACCGGTCTGGCGGGTCACCCGCCCGTCGGTGTCGTACCGGGTAGTCGTCGTCTGACCTGACGGCGTGGTCATCGACGTCATCAACCCCGACGCCCCGTCGTACCCGTACCCCCACACCTTCCCCCGCACATCCGTCACCTGGTCCAGCCGACCGTCCGCGTCATACCGGTATGCCACCGACCGGCCACCGGGTCCGGCCAGCGATTGCACCCGCCCGGCGGCGTCCAGGGCCATCGTCAGGGTCCGGCCGTCTGCACTGGTCACCGTGATCGCCGATGCCGTGCGGGTGATCCGGGTGGTCTCGCCGTTGCGGTCCGCGACGCTCGTCAACCGACCCTGCTCATCGAACGTCATCCGCTCACGCTCGCGCCGCGTGAACGTGTACTCCCGGGTCGTCTCGTTCTGCGTCAAGGTGGCGTACACGTTCGCCGGAGGCTCGAAGGTGCCGCTGACCGTCTTGGTGAACGTCACCTGCGACCCGTTCTCCTGGGTTATCTTCGTCGTCAATCCCGGCTCCAGGCGCGCCTCCCACGGTGACGCCCACCCCTTGCCGAACAGACCTGAGGCGTTCGCACGTGCCGAGGAGTACGTTCGCTGCGCCTCCACCGGCAACCGGCCCGGCAGCGACAGGTCCAAGACCGTCTCCCAGAACTCCCCCGTCGCCGTGTTCACCGGATCCGCGCAATGGCACTGGCTGTTCGGCATCGACGGATTCCCACCGCCGACCCCGGCCAACCCCAGCTGCCCGACATAAGCGGGAGGAGCTACGTAGGTCCGGGACAGCATGTGCCCGTCCGCCCCGCCACCCCGATAAGTCGGGCCACCGAGGATCGTGGTGAACTCGCCCCCCGGCGCCGCGGCGAAGGGATCGGCGCCCTGGGTGTACCCGACGTGCGAACCCACCAGGTACATCCGGTCGGACGTCAATGCCAGTCCACGAACCTGGTCGTCCGTCGCCGGTGAAGCAACATAGTCCACCCACGCCGTCCGCAAACCATTGCTGGCCGACTCGACCGACATGACGACCGTCTCGGCGTTCCGATCCGAGACGCTGTAGTCGAAGAACAGGTCCCCAGGATTCTGCAGGTAGCTCTCCACCTTGACAGCTGCGATGAACCCCCCACCCGGCTTAGCTGCAACTACTGGATCGTACGTTCGGCGGCACTTGTCACACAAGCTGCCGAAGGGGGACTTCGTCTCGATCTTCTGGTGGTAGACCCACGCCCCCCACGGCCTACCGTCGGGATCGGTAGCCCCATTCGGATCAATCCCCGCCACCCAGCCACTGCGGGCCGGGTTACCGCAGACTATCGTCGTGTCCCACTGGCCGTTGCTATCGAATCCCTTATCGTTGCGATCCCACAACATCCCACACTTGTCAGCGTTACCACCGACCAGCAGATTCCCGCTGACCTCATCGACCGCGATCGATTTAATCGTCATATCGCTATAGTCTCGATAGCGCCACTCAGCCGCGGACAGTCCCCACGCAAACGTTTCCGTGGCAGGCTTGTACTCAGCGACAAAGCCGTTGTCGTCATATCCGTCGCTGTATGAGGTAGAGGGCAGTGCATACCCGTTGATCGTGAGCACATTTCCTTGGGATAACCAACCGCCGTGGGTTCCTACGACAAATACGCGACCAGTCGGACCGACGGCAACATCGTCAAGAGCCACCTTGTTCTTGAGCGCCGTGAGAGAACCAGAACTCGTCAGCGATCCATCGCTCTGAACATGAAGAAGAACCGCCGAAGCGCCGCCGTCGGATACACCAGTAGCCGACGTCATGATTCCGTCGAACCACAGCTGCGTGCCATCGAAATCACCGGCGACCCATGCCGACCCGTCCACCCCCGCTGCGACGCTCGCTCCGGAATCACGCCCAAACGACTGTCGGCTGGAAAAGCTCTTCACCCATATCCATTGGCCCGAGGAGTCAATCCTCGCGATAAAACCATCGACGCCAGATCCTTCATCCAATGTAAACGCGCCGAACCTTGCCTCACCACTGAACTCGCCTGTCACATAAGCCCCACCACTCCACGCCGCAACCCCTCGAACGGCGATACCCCCGGTGACCCCCGACACCCAACTCCACGCCCCCCGGCCGTCCGCCGAGCCACGAAACCACTCGGGCCAGGCACCTCCCACGACGAAGTGCCGAAACTCACCCCACCCCGATCGGTCGACCCCACCACGTACTGCGAACCATCCGACGCGACCGCGACGTCAGAGAACCGATCCGCACCCTCCACCACCGCCATCGACTCGGCCGGCACAACCCCCGGACGAACCTTCGCACTAGCGCCAACCCCTCCTGAACCAGGTCGAGCAGCCGAGACAGGGCTGCTGGCAGACGCCGACGGCGCAGGCAGACCCCCAACCAACACAGCCACAACCGCAACCAACGACGCGCCAACCCACCCTGTCCCACGCGCTCTCTGCACGACGTCTCCCTCGCAACCACCACAGTCACCCCGACAGACCGCACGTGGACACCCTCCCGCTAAGGCGCTACGTGGCGGCGCGACTACTCGAAGTCACTGAACCTAGCCCAGCAACGCCCGCGAGATCGACCATCGTGACCCGGGACGCAACCATCTGACCCAACCTGCCCGGCGCCAGCCTGCGACGAGGCCCCAGCCGCCGCGAACACCTAGCCCAACTGCCCACAGGTTGCCCACAAACTCACACGGACCACACCCCAACCACTGGCGGCCCCTACTGGCTCCTCGGCCCATGACCTGCATCGAGTCGCCATCAAGACGCTCAACCAGCCATCAGAAGCCCACCGCCCCCCCTACGGATCAGAAGGTTAGGGGTTCGAATCGCGGCGGACATCGACTCGGCGGCACGACGCTTGTCGCCCTTGGCCAGGTGACCGTAGACGTCCTTGGTGATCGCGATGCTCGCGTGCCCGAGCACCTCGGACACCACCTCGAGACGGACCCGAGAACGAGCACATCTACCAGCAGTGGCGGCAGGAACAGCACCCGCCGCGAGCGCCACGTCTCAACCAGGTCAGGACCAGCCGCGTCCGGCGCGGCGCGTCCAGCTCACGGGTCTGGACCCGGCGCAGACCCGACGCCACGCCGAGCGTGCGGTTGCCGACGTCGAGGTCGGCCCACCGCAGGGCCAACGCCAGCCGCTCAGGGGATGCGGCGGGCCTCGGCCACCAGGTACTCCGCCTCGACCGAGACGCCGTTGGCGGTGCCGAACCGGTCGAGGTGGGCCTGCACCGCATCCATCATCGCCTCGGCCCTCTCGCCCGCGGCGGCCATGGCGGCGATGTGCGCGGGCGAGACCCGCTCCAGCCACTCCCGGCCCTCTCGCGCTGAGGGGAAGGACCACGGCAGGCTCCGACGCCCGATCTCGACATCGACGAACCGGAGGGCGAGCACCTCCCTCAGGAAGGGCTCCGACCCCCAGTCGAGCGGACCGGACGCTCCCGCCCGGCTCTCGACGAAGGGGCGCATCACGCGGGTCATCTCAGCCATGTACCCATCCTCGGCCCACGCCGTGAACAGCAATCGGCCAGCCGGCGCGAGAACCCGGGCCACCTCGGCGACCGCAAGCCGCGGATCCGCGGCGAAGATCAGGCCGAAGGAGGACGCCACCAAGTCCTGGCTCGCGTCCTCGACGGGCTGGTCGGCCAACTCCGCCACCTGCCAGGCGATCGCGTTGCCGCCTGCCTCGCTCGCGGCCCGGCCGAGCTCGACCATCCGAGGGGACAGGTCGGTGGCCGAGGTGTGCCACCCGGCCCCGGCCAGGCGACGAGCGACGCTCCCGGTCCCCGCTGCGACGTCGAGCGCGAAGCGCCCCCGACCCGGCCCGGCGATCTGCGCGAGGCTCACCGCGGCAGGCTCGAGCCGCTGCGCCAACGCCGGGTAGTGGCCCGCGTCCCATATGGTGGCCTCGCCTGGCATCCGCTCACACCCTCCGTGCTGAGAAGCAGTCACCACCGACCCTTTCGCGCGTGACGCGATCGAGCAAGGTCATGTCACGGATCGGTCCATGCCAGCAGGCCCAGGACACACAGCCCGGGTGCCGACGCGAACTAGCACGCGTACGAGAACATCCCGCCCCGGCCGCCCGGGGTGGGGTTCTCCGAGCAGTAGGCCCACGCCTCCCACGGGTTGTCCCGGTAGGCGACGTCCATGATCGCCCCCCCATAGCTCTCACCGTTGGCCGCGGCGATCGGGCCGAAGATGACCACCGCGAGGACCGCCCCGACCGCCAACCACGCGACGTAGGTCGCCTGGAAGATCGGCCCGAACAGCCGGCTCTGGAAGGTGTGCAGGCCCTCGTGGTCCAGCAGGTCACCATGTCGACCGTCGAGGTTGCTGACCACGTTGCCCTGGGTGAACGCGAAGGTGCCGAACCCGAAACCGCCGTCGTACACGTGCCGGTTCTGCCGGCGGCTCAGCCCCTCCTGGTACTTCGCGCCGGAACCGTAGAACAGGTTCGTGGTGATGAGCAGGCCACCGAGCGCCGTCCCGACCAGGCCCCACGAGTAGTCGACGAGGAACGACGCCCACCCCGTCCAGCTGCCCCAGTCGTAGATCTGCATCGCTCCCGAGGCGATCGAGTTCACGAAGATGCCGACCGCGGCCGCCGACAGCAGCACCCCGCCGGTGACACCGAGGAACCCGCCCGCCGCGAACGCCCCCGCGGCCAGGCCGAAGGTGTTCCAGGCCAGCCAGCCACCGACCGCCCCGAGCAGGCCCCCCTCCAAGCCGTTCAGCAGGCAGTCGCCGAAGCTCTGCCCGTTCACCGCGCCGTGGATCACCCCGGCGACGAACCCGACGACGAACCCCACCGCGGCGGCGATCGCGTCGTCGATCCCGAACCACAACCCCGACGGGTCGCGCAGCGCGAGCGGGTTGTTCAGCGCGTAGGCGTACGCGTTCAGGCCCTGTGGGGTGCGCAGCGACCGGCTCGGGTCCTCGATGATGAACCAGTCGGGGGTGACGAACCGGCCGGTCACGGCGCTGTACATCCTGGCCCCGAACTGGGCCAGTCCCAGCTCGCCGTCCGGGGCGATCCCCAGGTAGCGGTCCTCGGCCCCACCGCCGCCGCCCTGCAGGGGGACGCCGAACGCCGAGTACGCCTGCTGCGCCAACGGGTTCCCGGCCCGGTCGCACGTGGCGAGGATCGAGCCCAGGTGGTCCACGAGCAGGTAGTGGACCTCGCTGGCCCCGCCACCCGGCGGCGTCCGGAGCGTCGCCACGAGCAGCCCACCCAGCCGGACCGCCACCCGCACCCCGCCCGGGCCGCGCTCGAAGTCCCCGAGGGTGTCGGTGTGCGCCACCGGCCCGGTGAGCGGCGCGACGGTCTTGCGGATCCGGGAGCCGTGGTGGTCGTAGACGAACGTCACCCGGGACCCGTCCGGTGCCACCGCGCTGACCAGCCGGTCGTACAGGTCGTAGGTCAACGCGGTCAGGCCCCCGTGGGACGTCGCCCGCCCGGCCCCGTCGTAGCCCACGGCGCTCGGCTGCCCGGCCCCCGCCGTGGCGAAGCCGGTCAACCGCCCGGCGTGGGCCGGGTCGTCGTAGCGACAGGTGCCGTCCAGGCTCTCGGAGTTCTCCAGGACGTCGCCGGTCCCGTTGTAGGAGAACGTGTCCGCACGAAGCAGTGACCCGTCGCCGGCCCGGGTCCTGGAGGCGGTCACGCGGTACAGCGCGTCGTAGTCGAACTCCCGGCGGGTCACCCCGTCAGGCATCGAGTCCACGATCGAGGTGACGTTCCCGTTGACGTCGTACTCCACCCCCAGCCCGCGGACCAGCCCGGCGCCAGCCCCCCCGGGGGCGTGCAGCTGCGCGCCGACCAGGCGGCGGAACGCCGGGTCGAACTCGAAGCTCAGCGCGCACCCCCCGGCGAGGGCGACGGACCGTGGGCTCGCGTACTCGTCGTAGTCGACACCCTCGACGCTGGTCACGACACTGCCCCCGACGCTGCCCTCGACCCCGGTCACCAATGAGCTCGGCCCGGTCCGGTAGCGCAGCACGGTGCCGTCGGGTTGGGTGACCGCCCGCAGGTGCCCGTCGTAGCTGTACTCCTGGCCCTGCCGCAGGGTCTCCCCGCCGACCTTGACCCGGGTGGACGTCGTGCGGGCCGCGGCGTCGTAGTCGTACTCCGTGCGCACCCCTGCCGCGGTGCCCTCGCTCCCCTCGGTGACCGAGCGCAACAGCGTGCCGTCGTACTCCAGGCGCCGCACGACCTGGGGGTCCGCCGGTGCCCCGGGTGCGTCCGCTCCGGTGGCATCGAGCACCCGGGTCATCCGCCCGATCGGGTCGTAGTCGGTCACCAGCCGACGACCGAGGCCGTCCGTGCGCAACACCAGGTTGCCGCGCCCGTCGCGCCAGTAGCTGCGCTCGCCCGCGTCCGCGTGGGTGATCCGGATCGCCGGCCCCGGCCCGGCGTAGTGGTAGCGGACCGACTCCCGCCCGGAAGCGTCCGTGATCGCCACCACCCGGCCCAGGCCGTCCCGGGCATACCGGGTCACCGTGCTCGTGCCGTCGCCGACCGGTTGCTCGACGGCGACCAGGCGAGCCGCGGCGTCGTAGACCTCGACGGTGGCGGGCTCGGCGTCGGCGGTACCCGCGTCACGCTTGTCCACCCGGTCACCGAGGAACCGCACCCGCAGCGACGTGCCGTCCGGTCGCACCGCGCGCAGCAGCTGCCCCAGCACGTCGAACTCGTACCGGACGCCCCCGGTGACGTCCGCGTCAGCGGGCGGCACGTAGTCGGGGGCCGAACGCCACCGGTTCGGGTGCTCCACGGCGGGCTTGCCGCGCACGTTCATCGTCCGGCGCTCCCGGGCCACCCACCGGGGGGCGCCGTCCGCGGCGTCCTCGCGACGGACCAGCTGCTCCAGGAGCTGACCGTCCGCGTCGTAGTGGTCCACCGCCACCGACGCGTCGGTGATCGTGGCGGGGTCGACGTCGTCCCCGAACTCGGTCGGCGACCGGCCCGGCCCGCGGGGCCGCGCGCTCGTCACCCGGGCCGGCACCACCTGGTCGCCCACCTGCCGCGCGAACTGGCACGCGTACGCCTGGGTCAGCGCGAGCAAGCCGTCCGAGGCGGTCTCCAGCTGCGCCCGCAGCCGCCCCAGCGGGGAGACGACGTACTCGGTGACCCGCCCGTCGGGCAGCCGAAGCCGGGTCGGCTGGGCCGAGCGCGGGTCGAACGCCGACGTCGTCTGGTGGCCGAGCGGGTCGGTCTGCCGCAGCGGGAACAGCCCGGCCTCGTCGTACTCGATGCGGGTCACCCCACCGGCCGGGTCGCGCTGGGCGACCACGTTGCCGTGGCTGTCGTGGGCGTACGCGGCCGTGTCCCGGTACCAGTCCGCGCTCCCGGTCGCCCCCTCGGCGACCAGCCCCCACCCCGGGTCGATCTCGCCCGCGTACCCGGCGGGCAGCTCAGCACCGACGAGCACCAGCTCGCGCTGGCGACGCAGCACGCCGCGGTCGGCCTGCCCGAGCGGGAGGCCGACGAAGTCCGGGCCGTCGTAGTGCCGCAGCTCGCGGCGCAGCAGCCGGCCGGTGCCGTCCCGGGTCTCGATCGTCGCCGGCAGCCCGACCAGCCATGCGTCCCCGCCGCGCGCGTAGCTGACCCGCTGCTCGACGACGAGGTCGGACTCGCCCGGCTCCGGCGCCTCGAACCGGCTGGTCTCCAGGCGCCGGACGAGGTTGCCCGAGTCGTCGTAGGCGTACTCAGCGCGCTGCACCCGCACCCGGCCCTGCGCCGGGACCTCGCTCGCGGTCGTGGACACCAGCCGCGGGACGTGCACGAACGCCGCCCGCCCACCAGGACCGGAGCCGGCGAACTCCTCGTGGGCCTCCCAGACCGTGGTGGCGTCCTGCCGCAGCACCGGCGCGTCGGCCCCCCGGCGCTCCAGGGTCCGCATCCGCACCATCGCCCCGGACAACGCCCGAGCCATCGCCCGCTCCGCCGCCGAGCCGTCGGTGCTGCCGGTGCTGTCGCCGCCCGAGCCCTGGGCGAAATCCATCACCTGGATGAGGTCCGGGCAGGACGCGTCGCCGTCCCGCACCTGCTCGACCTGCTCGAAGCCGCGCAGCTCGCGCTCGACGCCGTCGTAGTGACCGCGGTGGTACCGCATCCGGGTGCGGTCCACCCGGCCGGTCGCGCGGTCGGTCCGGACGATCTCGCTGACCACGTGCAGCGGGAACGGCAGGAACGTGCCCCACGGCTGACCGGCCTCGGCGTCCCGGCGGCGCTCGGCCGAACTGGTCGTGTAGGCGATGGTCGTCGTGGCACCGAACCCGTCGTCGATGCTGGTCAGCAGGTACGGCTTGGCCTCGCCGGTGAGCGGGGCGAACCGGTACCCGGTGTCCGTCCCGAGGCCCACGCCGGCCCGCGGTCGGCCCGACCACAGCAGGCCCGGGGTGCCGGTGCCGAGGAGGTCGACGAGGCTCACGTCCGCCCGACCGGGCACCGGCGGGATGTCGATCGTGACCGGATCCGCCCAGCTGCGACCGGAGCGGTTCAGCCAGACCAGGACCCGGTCGTCGTCGCGGTAGACCAGGTCGGCCGCGCCGTCGCCGTCGACGTCGACGAGCGAGATCCGCTCGGGATCGTGGTGCGGCGGCAACAGCGGAGGGTGTGCCATGACGACCCGCTGCCCGAAGCGACCGCCGCCCCACGACGGCCAGTACTCGGCCCGGCCGGAGGCGATGACGACGATGTCGGTGAGGCCGTCCCCGTTGAGGTCCGCCAGGTGCACCCCGGTCTGGTCAAGAGCCACCGGCGGCGCTCCCGCAGGCCCGTGGCCGAGGAACCGCGGCGTGGTCCAGCCGTCCCGCCCCTGGTTGAAGGAGACCAGGAAGCCGCCGCGGGTGGAGGCGAGCAGGTCGGGGACGCCGTCCCCGTCGAGGTCGACGAGCCGCGAGCTGGTCGAGGCGAGGTCCAACGGCGGTTCACCCGCGAGCATCGCCGGGCGCGACGCCCAGCCACCGGCACCGGTGTTCACCGCGGCCACGCCGAGGTGCCCGGTGGCGCGCACGAGGTCCGCCGTGCCGTTCCCGTCGAGGTCGGCGAACGTCACCCCCCGCTGGCCCAGGACCAAACCGGCCGGCACCAGCGGCATCCGCCGGTACGGCCCGAACGAGCCGTCGCCGAGGTTCGGCCACCACAGGTGCCCGGCCACCCCGGTCTCCACCAGGTCCGGCAGGCCGTCGCCGTCGAGGTCGACGAGCGCGGCCCGCTCGTCGTCGAGAGACGGCGGTGGCGTGCCGCGGGCCGCGACGGCGCGGATCGGCTGGCGGCCCAGGTCAAGCTCGCGGTACCCGAGGACCACCGGCGGGTACGTCTCGACCGTGCCGTCAGCAGCCACCCCCTCCAGCCGGACGGCCTGCAGCAGGCTGGTGTCCGCGCCCGCGCGCGGTGCGACCGGTGCGTACTCCAGCACGTACCGGGCCGCCAGCGAGGCGGCCTCGGTCACGGTGTGCCGCTCGATCGCGTGGCACCGCAGGGCGATCGCCTGCTCGAACCCGGCCCGGCAGGACGTCGTGACGTCCTCGCGCGGGGAGTAGCCGAACCGGACGTCGAACGGCCCCCAGCTCACCTCGTCCAGGTAGGCGGTGCCGGCGTCCACGCGCCAGCGGTAGGCGATGCCGGTGCCGCCCGGGTCCTGCTCGTCGTCCACCAGCCAGGTCAGCGTCCCGGCGGGGCCCGACACCCGAGACGCCGGGGTCGCGCCAAGGCTGAACCGACGACCCTCCTTGGTCCGGACCGTCCAAGTGTCGCCGTCCCGGCTGATCTGCCAGCCCTGGGTGTCGCTGCGCGGCCGGTAGCGCCCACCGCCGACCGGCACCAGGGTCTCCGCGCCGGAGAGCACGAACTCGTCGTCGTCGGTGTAGGCCGGCACCCCGCGGTCGGTCCGGCGGCTGATCGTCATCGGCCCCGCGAGCCGCCAGCCCAGGCCGAACGGGCCGGTGCCCTGCGCGGTCGAGTAGCGGAGGCTGAGCGACGGCCGCACCTGGCCAGGACCGGCGGGCACGACGATCGGGACGCCGTAGCTGCCGGTGCCCCGCACCGGATCCGGTTGGAAGCGCTCACCGACGGACGTCAGCGCCCCGCCGCCGGTCGGCAGGCTCACCGCGCCCGCCCCCGACGTGGTCTCCACCGCGATCACCCGGCCCAGGTGAAGCCGTACTGGAGGATGACGACGACCTGTTCGACGAGGTCGCCGTTCAACCCGCCAGCCTCGGATCGCAACGCGCTGCCGGGCCGGGGCACGAGCTGGATCGTCCACTCCCCCAGCACGTCCGAGCCCATCGCCGCCTGGAAGGCGTTCCCCGGCTCGGTGGCCGCGGCACCGTCGGAGTCCGTGGTCACGGTGGCCGGTGGCCGGCCAGGCAGGGTCAGGACGACGTCGACGTCGGCCGCCGAGACGTCGCCGGTGGTGAGCACCTGCACGGTGACCTGGGCGGTGCTGAAGTCCTGCTCGTTGCGGGGCAGGAACTGCGGGGTCACCGGCAGGGTCAGGGTGCCGGAGTCGAGGAACGGGTACCACGCCTCGGGGAAGTCCCACCGCGGCAGCAGGGTGCGCACGTGGACGAGCTCTCCGGGCAGCGCGGGTGCCGCGAGCACGGCGTCCCGCAGACCAGGGCTGAACTGCGCGGAGTAGTAGAACACCAGCCGGACGTCGCTGATGGTGCGGAAGTCGAGGTTGTTGCTGCGCCGCGGCAGCTCCAGCTCCCACGTGCTGGCGAGGCCGTGACCCTCGAACGTGCCGTGCAGGCGTGGGTCGGCGCGGAACAGCAGGCCGTCCCCGCGGGTGGTGTAGTCCGACAGGGCCATGGTGTCGGACTGGTGGAACCGCATCCGGTCGGACCCGTCGGCGCTGCGGTAGCGGGAGATGTTCCCGCCGCGCAGGTAGCCGCGGATGCCGCCCGGTGGTGCCAGCGCGATCATCTCCACCTCGACCGCGCTGATCCGCTGGGAGTGGAAACCCGGTGCGCGGTGGTCGAAGTCCCGCAGCGAGGTGTCGAGGGTGATCCGGCCGGTGCGCTGGAACTCGTAGAACGCGAACGGGTAGTCGTTGGCGAGGGAGACGACCTCCTTGAGGTTGGTCGTCTTGCCGCCGCGCTGGGTGACGAAGCTGTAGGTGAACGAGGAGACGTCCCGCAGCAGGTAGTCGCTGCCCAGCAGGCCGTCGGTGCCGCCGACCGGGTAGCTGCTGCGGATCACCGAGACCGAGGCGTCCGTCTCGAAGTTGTACGCCCGCTCCATGAGCTTGGCCGTCCGGATCGCCCAGAACTGGTAGTCCGCGCTGATCCCCCGCATGATGCTCGCCATCCGGGTCCACAGCTCGGGGGTGAACACCTCGTTCTCGAACGCGGTGAGCGCGTCGCGGGTGAGGTCGGCGCGCAGCTCGGCCGCCTGCACGCCGAGCGCGGCGGCGCGCTCGCGGGCCTGCGCGGAGGCCAGCTGCGCCTGCGCGATCGGGATCGCCGCGTTCATCTCCTCGATGCCGCGGCCCAACCGGTCGAGCTGGTACTCGTAGGACTTCTGACCGCCGAGCAGGGTGGCGGCAGCCGCCAGCTGCGCCCCCTCGCCCTGTGCCGAGCCCCGTTCGATGTCCGCTGCCAAGCCGCGGATCTCACTGCCGTACCAGTCCTTCCCGGCGCCGGTGGCGGTGGCGATGGACTGCCCGACGTACTGCCAGTACCCGGCGTCCGCGTAGCCGTCGCGGTCCTCCTGGGCGTGCTGGGCGCGCAGCGCGGCCAGGTCGGCCGCCGCACCCATGGCCGCGGTGTCCGCCGCGGCGGCGGCGAGCTGCTCGCCGCGGATCGCGACCTCGGCGTCGGCGAGCGCCGCGGCGCCCTGGAGCTCGCGGCGGGTCGCCGCCTCGCCCTCGGCCTGGTTCTGGAAGTTGACGTACTCCCGCTCGGCCTGGATCGACTGCTGGGCGAAGCCGCTCGCGACCTGCTGGAGGTAGTCGAAGGTGAAGATCGGGAACAGCGACGTGCCCCAGAAGTCCAGTCCCGCGTTCAGGTAGGCCCACCGGGCGAGGATGACCAGCAGGCTGCGGGCGAGCTGCGGGTTCACCGTGGACGCCTGGGAGGGGTCGGCGAGCACCGTCTTGGCGCTGTCCGCCGGGGCGGCGAGCGGAGCGAGGCTGAAGGCGGGTTCGGTCAGGGCGGGGCCGCCGTCCGCGGTCACCAGCCGCGCGTAGACGTCCTTCGCCTCGTCGAGGCGCTCCTCGCGGTAGAGGTCGTCGCCCCAGGCGAGCACGTTCTCCGCCAGTCGGATCCAGACGGACTCGGCCTCCAGGGCGTTGAGGTAGCTGTACCCGCTGGCGAGCAGGTAGTGCTGGTGCGCCCGGTCGTAGCGACCCAGGGCGTGGTGGCAGTCGGCCAGGCTGCTGGGCAGCACGTAGGCGTAGAGGTGGGTGAGGTAGGCGGCGGCCTCCCCGGCCCCGGTGGGACGGCACCACAGGTCCGAGACCGCCTGCACCGTCTGACGCCTGACGTACACCGTGTCGAGGAGTGCCTCGGCCGTCGGTGCCACGCCGTCCTGCCAGACCACGCTGGTGACCGTTCCCGCGGCGGGCAGCTCGAACGACCACGTCTCGGCGCTGGCCGCCCGCTCAGCGGGATTCGGCAGCGCGGTGCTGCTCCACCCGCCGTCCGCGCCGGGGAACCGGACGGTGACGGCGGACAGGTTCCCGTCGGCGATGAAATCGAGGCCGGCCAGGCGGGGGCGGACCACGGGCCGCTCGAGCAGCTGCGCACCGACGCTGCTCATCGCGATGTCGTCGACGGTGCCCTGACGCGGCAGCATCGCGGGGGAGTCGACGATCCGGTGGCCGCCTGCCCAGTCGGGCAGATGGTGGGTGCTGAGGTCACTGGCATGCAGGCCGGGGGCGGTCAGCTCGGGAACGCCGACGTCACGGGTGGGCGAGCCGGGGGTGAGCGCTGGCCCACCTGGCCCGGGGCCGTCGGACCGTAGGCTGAGGCTGGGCTCCCACTCGGCGGTCACGGCGGTGAGGGTGTCGACCGCCGCCGCCAGCGCCGCTTTCGCCTCGGAGGTCTTGTCGAGCTGGGAGAGCGCGACCGCGCGGGTGTGGTGCGCCTGGGCGCGACCGACGTCGTCCGCGACCTTCTCGAACAGCTTGGCCGCGGCCTCGGCCGAGCGCAGTGCGGTGCCCGGGTCGCCCGCCACGAGCTGGGCTGAGGCGAGGTTGAGCGTCGTGGTGGCCCGCAGGGCGAGGTCGTCGTCGCCGAGGTCGTCCAACACGCCGAGCAGGACCGCGACGCTGTCGGCTCCCCGGCCGCTGCGCAGCAGCTCGGCCCCGTCGGCGAGCCGCTGCGCGGCGCTCGTCGCCATGCCGTGGGTGATGTATCCGGTCTGTGGCAGATCCGCGATCTCCGGGGGGAGCTCGACGTCGGCGACCGCGGCCGCGACGTCCGGGACCGGGGTCTGCTCCCGGATGCTCTGGATCAGGTTGAGGGACACGGTCGCGAGCTGGCGCTCGAGCGCGTCGCCGGCTGGCAGCACCGAGATGTAGTCGAGGAAGTTCGGCAGCTGTGGCCGCAACAGCCGCAGCGCCGCGACTCGAGCTGAGCCGTACTCGGCGATCGCCCGGTCGTACTGGCGCCGTCGCTGGGCGTCCTGGCCCCGGGCCACCGCCGCGTATATCTCGCGCACCGCGGCCGACGAGGATCCTTCCTGCGTGCTCACCGCCCAATCCGCGGTCAGCGGCAGGGCCGAGACGAAGCTGGCGGGGTGGCTGATCGAGCGCATCGGTGCTCCTAGGTGCGAGGCTGGCGGCGCTGGCGCGAAGATCTGCGCCCCCGAGCAGGTGCGAGGTTCCGGCGAACCTTCCCGAGGTCGTGCCAGAGGAGAGGCGCCGACCGCCGCCCGTGATACCGCCGCCACCCAAAACCTGCGGGACGACCTCAGTCGGTTCGCCCACCGGCCTCCAGCACGGCGAGGTCGCGCACCGCGTAGCGGTGGTGCTCGGCCTCCTCCTTGAGCACCACGGCGAGGCAGCGGCGCACGACGTACTCCCGGTCGGGGTACGGCTGCGCCGGCTTGCGACCGCAGGCCCGGTCGAGCTCGGCCTCGGTGAGTCCCGCGACGAAGCGCCGCACGGTCGCCATGCGGAGCAGCCGCAGCGCGAGCACGTCGGTGAACGTGGGGGCTACCTCCAGGTCGAGCCCGAGTTGCGCTGACCCGTCGGCTGGCATCCCGCTAGCGGGAAGGCCCCACGGGTGGTACGGCGCCTCCTCTTCGAGTACGGCGTTGCCGAACCAGGCATCGCTGGCGAACAGCAGGTGCCGCTGGGTCTCGACGAACGACCACTCGCCCCCGACCCGCTGGCGCAACGTGGCCTCGGGCATCAGCGCGACGCGGTCGAACGTCGCCTTCCACAGCGCCTCGATGGCACCCCACGCGGCCCGGTAGTCGTCGGGGGACGCGGCGTCACGCGCCAGCACCCGTGCGGGGTGCCGGCGGTCGAGCTCGGCTTCGACGTACCCGGTGACGTCGACGTCGTTGACGACCAGACGCTCGAAGTCACCGCCGAAATAGATGTCGCTGCCGTAGCAGTCGACGATCTTCAGGCCGCTGACCTCGCAATCGCGGACCTCGAGACCGGCGAGGTCGCACAGGTGGATGCGGGCGCCGCGGAACTGGTCCGTCTCGGCGTACTCGGCAGTCATGGTGGGAGTCTCGTGCACCGGCGTCCGCCGCACCACCTGTCGGCCACCGGCCGAGACCGGGCTCGGCAACCGGCCGAGACCGGGCGGGAACGGCGTCAGGCCAAAGACCCGGCGACGATCTGCCAGGCGAGCGCGGACTTCGCCGCGAGGCTCAGCACGAGGTAGCCGAGCTCGCCGAAGCCGTAGTCGCGCCAGGCGCCGATCTGCCGGTACTGCAACCACTGGTTCACCGCGAAGCTCATGAAGAACGCGAACAGCGAGAAGAAGATGCCGTAGACGAACGACGGGACGTCCTGGGAGCCGACCAGGTTGACGGTGATCGCCACCCAGGGCGCGATGCCGGCCACGCATCCGAACCAGAACGGCGCCAGGTCCGCCGGGCGCCGCCCCGGGGGGTTCGTGCGCTCCTGGACCCAGCCGAACAAGATCATCGCGACGTTGGCGCCGATGATCCCGATGACCGCGCTCACCTGGGTGATGCCCGCGTACAGCGCGATCAGGACGACCATGATGGTCGAGCTGAGGCTGTACTCCAGCCACCGGTACGGGTTGATCCCCCGAGCCAGGCCGCGTTCGTACGAGCCGCGCCGGACCACACCGGTCAGCAGGTGGTCCAGCGACGCGAGCGCCAGAAACGCCGCGACAGCCAGCCCGATGGGCACCGCAAACGCCGCCTCGGCCTGGGGCACCGCCGTACCCGGTGGCCCGGCGGGGTAGGCCGTGGTCAGGTCGATGGCGAAGTCGCTGGCCACGACGAGCACGGCGACCGCCTGAGCCGCGTGCAGCACGGTCAGGGCGATGTTCCAGGCCCGCAGGCGTCCCAGACGGGACCGCGACACATCATGACCCGCCACCCGGTCGGACGTCGGCCGACCCGCTCGGTCGTTGAGGGCCATGCGGTCGTCAACGGCCATGCGGTCGTCAACGGCCATGGGGTCGTCGGCTGGGTTCGACATGACGACGACAGTACTGACTGCACCACATCGAGGCGCTCCAGACCTGACGTGCGCGGACTTGACCTGCTTGCTGCTCGGGCGCTGTCGCGGGGTGGCGACTGATCACTCGCCGATCCGGGACGCCGCCCGTCCGCCAGGTGCATCCGGTCACCACCGGGTGAGCGGTTTGATCAGTCCCCGCTCCACCAGGCAGGCTGGCGGACCACCACCGATCCTGGCTGTCCCGTCACCGAGAGCGACGGCGACGGCCTAGGCACGCCTCGGACCAAGGAGCCGCGCGATGACACCCTCGGGGCCGCTCGTCATCCGGGCCGAGCACGTCTTCGACGGCGAGCGGTTCGTGCCCGACGGCGGCTGGGTGCACCTGGACGCCGGCCGGATCACCGCCGTCGGGCCGGGCGAGATGCCCCCGCCAGCCGGCATCCCGGTGCTGGACCGACCCCGGGCGACGCTGCTGCCCGGCCTCGTCGACACCCATGTCCACCTCGTGGCGGGCGGCGAACCCGACGCCCTCGCGCTCGACCCGGTCCGCTCAGACGACGAGCGGGCGGCCGTCGTCCGGCGGTCGCTGCTCCAGCACCGCGCCGCCGGTGTGACGAGCGTGCGGGACCTGGGGGACAACAGGTTCTGCGTCGTCGACCGCACGGTCACCGGCGACGAGCCGTGGGTCGTCGGATCCGGGCCGCCGATCACCTCGCCCGGCGGGCACTGCGCCGCACTCGGCGGCGAGGCGACCGGCGAGCGGGCGCTGCGGGCGGCCGTCGCCGAGCGCCACGAGCACGGCGTCCAAGTGGTCAAGGTCGTCGTCAGCGGCGGCGCGATGACCGCCGGGTCCGACCTGCTCGGGCTGCAGTTCGACGCCGACCAGGTGCGGACCGTCGTCGACGAGGCTCACCAGCGTGGACTGCCGGTCACCGCGCACGCCCACTCGGTGCCGTCCGTCCAGGTGTGCCTCGACGCCGGCCTCGACGGGATCGAGCACTGCACCTGCCTCACCGACGACGGCATCGACACCCCGGACACCGTCGTCGACGGCCTCGCCGCCCGGCGCCCGTGGGTGTGCCCGACGTTCGGGCGGCTGCCCGGCCTGCCCCCCTCCCCGCAGGCCGTCGAAGTGATCCGCCGGACCGGGATGACCCTTGAGGCCCGCTTCGCTCAGGTCGGCCGGCTGCACGCGGCGGGTGTCCGTCTCGTCGCCGGTTCCGACGCCGGCATCCACCCGGGCAAGCCGCACGGTGTCCTGCCCTACTCGGTGGCCGAACTGGTCCGGTCCGGGCTGCCCGTCGAGACGGCGCTCGCCGGGGCCACCTCCGCGGCCGCCGACGTGTGCGGGCTCGGCGCTACGACCGGGCGGCTGCGCGCCGGGATGCGCGCCGACCTGCTCGTCGTCGACGGCGACCTCGCGGCCGACGTCCTCGCCCTGACCCGGGTGCGGGACGTCGTGCTGCGCGGACGTCCGGTCGTCACCGCCCCAGCCACGTGATGCCGGCCCCTGGCGTGGTCAGCCGGGGCGCGCAGACGGTCAGCCGCGGCGGGCCACCAGGACCGAGTTGACGACATCGCCGAGCGGGTGCACGAGCAGCTCCGGCACTAGCCCGGCCTCGGTGACGTCCGCCACGTCGACGACGGGGTAGAGCAACGACCGCAGGCCGTCCGCGCTGCGGGCCACGACCCGGGCGCCAGGTGGCAGCAGCCGCGCCACCGTCTTCAGCACGCCGCGCTTGTCGGCCGGGGTGCGCCCCACGAGCGCGGCGAGGACGACGGCGTCGCCGCGCTCGAGCGCGGCCGCCATGCCCTCCCCGGTGAGCGCGTCGGCGCACCGGACGTCGACCGCGCCCGGTGGAGCGAGCCGGTCGAGCACCCCGCGTGCGCGACCCACCGCCCGGGGGTCGTTGTCGACCACGGTCACCCGCGCGGACGTCGACCGGTGCAGCGCGAGCGCGCTCAGCGGCAGCGGGCCGCCGCCGACGAAGCAGATCCGGCGCAGCGCCGCGACGTCCTGGCCCGCTGCCGCGAGCGCGCCGATCTCGAGCCTGACGAGCCGCTCGTAGTTGTCCAGGTAGGGGAAGCCGGCGAGCGCCGCGACCGGGTCGGCGGCGGCCAGGACGGTGGCCGCCCAGTGGTCCTCCAGCGCCGCCTCGCCGTCCGCGCAGACCGCGGCGAGATCCGCCGCGATCCGCCGGACTCGGGGGTCGGCGAGCACGGTGGACGCCGTCCGCGAGTTGCCCGCGAGACAGGTGTGGACCAGGTCACCGAAGAGCGCGTCGACGGCCGGACAAGGCGCGAGGTCGGGCATGGCAGCCAATGCCTCGTGCAAGCGGATGACGCTGCTCACGACCGACTCGGCCGCCGGCCTCGCCCGCACCGCGACGTCCGGCGCGCTACCCGCCTGCGCGGCGGTCAGCATCCGCGGCGTAGCAGGTGCTGGACGTCGATCTCGAAGTGCACGCAGTTGAACGGATCCGGCCGGCAGTCGTGGACGACCCGCCCCGACAGCGAGCGCCAGAACGCCTCCGCCCCAGGCACCCCGGCGTCGGTGTGCAGGTAGACCCGTCGGTACCCGCCAGGCCCGACCGCCCACGCCACGGTCTCCTCGACGAGTGCCCGGCCGACTCCACGGCGGCGGGCCGCGCCGGACACCCAGACCCGGACGATCTGGCAGGTGTCCGGGCGGTTGAACTCCTCCGCGAGCCACAGCGGGTTCGGCGGGGCGGCGAGCACGCACGGCCGGACCGCCGCCGTCCCGAGGACGCCGTCAGTTCCGCGCGCCACGAAAAGCTGGTGCCCTGGGCGGTCCAAGTACATCGCGCCGAGGTCGTCGAGGTCGCCGTGCCACCGCGGGCGATACCCACCCAGGTCGGCGTCGAGCACTCCGCGCATCGTGCGGCCCGCTTCGGCCAGATCGGCGTGGGTGGCTGCGGTGACCTCAATCAGGTCGGCCGAGTGGACGGCTGCAGGCACGACTACGGCACTCCTTCGTGACGGACGGGTTCGCCCGGCATATCACTGACGACCGGAATGATACCCATAACCGAAATGGCGCTGATGCGCCGGTACCCACGCGGGCGACGCCGGGTCACAAGTCGCGTTCGGCCAGCTCGCGAAAGGCATCCGGGACGCTGGCGGCACTGCCCAGGGTCACCGGCAGGTAGGCGACCGCGGACTGGCCGAATCGGCGGCGGACCGCGTCCACCGACAGGTCGAGCGCCCACCGCGCGGCCCCGGTCGGCGAGCCGGGCCGCAGCGGGTCGTCGGGCAGCGCGGGCAACTCGGCCTGGACCGCGTGCGCTGTCGACAGCTTCGAGGCGGACACCGCCAGCAAGGTGATCTGCGGGTCAGAGCGCGCACCGTACTCGTCGCGGATCGCCTGCCAGGCCAGTCGTTCGGCGACCTCGGTGAGGGTCAGGGTGGTGGCCACCGGCACGGGCAGCGTGCAGGCCCGGCTCGCCGAACGCATCCCCGGGAACCGCACCCGGACGGTCACGGTGCGGGCCGCCTGGCCGCTGGCCCGCAACCGCCCGGCGACCCGGTCGACCAGGTGCGCCAGCACCTCACGCACCAGCTCGGCGGTGGCGTGCTGGCGCCCGAGCGCCGACTGCGCACCGACCGAGCGGGCCTGCGACGAGGCGACCACCCGCCGCGGGTCCTCGTTGTGGGACAACGCGCTCAGCTTCGCGCCGACCGCGCGGCCGAACACCCGCTCCAGCTCGGCCGGCGACACCCGGGCCAGCTCACCGATGGTCCGGATGCCGCGGTCGGCCAGTCGCCGCTGGGCCACCGGGCCGACACCCCACATCAACCCGACCGGCAGCGGGTCGAGGAACCACTGCTCCCGCCCCGGATGGACGACCACCAGACCGTCCGGCTTCGCCACCTGCGAGGCCACCTTCGCCAGGTGCTTGGTCCGGGCCACCCCGACCGAGATCGGCAGCCCCACCCGATCACGCACCTGGCGACGCAACCGGGCCGCGATCGTCTCCGGCGACCCGAACAGGTGCACCGACCCGGACACGTCGAGGAACGCCTCGTCAATCGAGACCCGCTCCACCGCGGGGGTGACGTCGTGCAGGACGTCCATCACCGCGTCCGCCAACCGCTGGTACTCACCGAAGTGACCCGGGACGAAGATCAGCGACGGGCACAGCCGCCGGGCACGCCACCCGGCCATGCCGCCGCGAACGCCGGACGACCGGGCCTCGTACGACGCGGCGAGCACCACCCCGCCGGTCGCACTGCCGCCCACGGCGATCGGTCGTCTGCGCAGCGTCGGATCCAGCAGCTGCTCGACCGACGCGTAGAAGGCATCGAGATCAGCGTGCAGGACCGTCGCCATCACCCGGTGAGGCACCTGCTCATGATATCGAACATGTGTTCCATATCATGAGCAGGGTGCAGTGGATGCCGCTGTAGAACCGGACCCACACCGTTCCGCCGGGCTGGGCCGCATCGGGAGGTAGCCGTCCTGGTCGGACAACGACGCCGGTCGCAGTAGCGCTGGCACACCGCCCGGCTGGAGGTTAAACCCGAGGGACGTGGCCGGGCTGGGAGCAGGAGCGCCTGGTCGAAGCCCCGCGATCCGACGATCGCTCAGCGCCTGGTCTCGTATCTGGTCAGGACCACGCCGTCGGGGAACGTCCGGGTCTCCAGCCGAGGTCGTCGCCGGGCGCGGCGATGTAGCCGTCCAGGCTCAGGTTCATGGCGAAGGTCAGTTTCCGCATGGCGCCAGCCTCCCGTGGGTCGACATCCGGCGCACAGACCAGCACGGCGCGACCTCGTCCGTCACGTCGCCTCCTTGACGCATGGCAGCACGGTCCACCACAGGGTCGATCGTGTCGCCGGCTACAGGTGACGGCCCGACCGGACGAGGCCATGAAGACAGCCACGTGAAGACACGACGTACCGCATACGAGGAGTCTGGTCATGACCGCCGTCGTCCGTCAGCGCCCCCACCACCTACCCCAGCCGGTGACCCCGGACCTCACCGGCACCCCGCTGCCGCTGACGGACGACGGAACACCACCCCCCGACCCGGCGGACCTGGTGGACGCGATCGACCGCACCGTGTTCGGCCGCGCCTGACCGAAGGCTGCTCGAGCTGGCGTAGCCGCTGGTCGTTGTGTGCACTGCCTCGGTGACCACCTGAGCCACCCGAGAGCCTGGTCAGCACGATGAACGCCTGCCGCCCGAACCGGCCAGCGTAGGCTCATGCTCCCCCTTACAGGCGCGGCCAGATGACCACCAACCTACCGACCAGATGTCCACTCATCGACCAACATAGGTCAGACTGTCAGGGTGAGACCAACCCGTGAGGTGATCGGCCGGAAGGCCGCCCGCATCCTCGATGAGGCGCTGACGGACACCCGAGTGGTCGCCATCAACGGCGCACGTCAGGCCGGCAAGAGCACGTTGGCACGCCTAGCCGCGGCCGAAAGGCCTGGCAGCACTATCCGCCTCCTGGACGACCCCGCCACTCTTCGCTCCGCCCGGGACGATCCGGTGAGCTTCGTCGAGCACGACGGCCTGCTGGTGATCGACGAGATCCAGCTCGTTCCCGAGATGTTCCGAACGATCAAGGTGGCTGTCGACACCGACCCCTCGCCGGGTCGATTCCTCCTGACCGGTTCCGCGCACATCCTCGCGCTGCGAGACCTCCCCGATGCGCTTCCTGGGCGGATGGAGGTGATCGAGCTCTGGCCCTTCTCCCAAGGGGAACTTCGCGGTACCCCTGACGGATTCATCGACGCGGCGTTCCGCCATGGCCCCGCGCTGTCCAGGACGTCCGAGCTGCGCAAGCGGGACTACCTCGAAGCCGTGGCCGCGGGCGGGTACCCCGAAGCGGTACGGCGAGCACCAGCCCGTCGCGCCGCCTTCTTCGACTCCTACCTCACCAACCTCATCGAGCGCGACGTCCGTGAACTGGCCGATATCGAGCGGCGGGGTGACCTGCGCCGGCTGCTGTCCCTGCTGGCGGGCAGAACCGGGGGCCTTCTCGTGCCCTCGAGCTTTGCGACCACCTCTGGGATCCCCCGCACCACCGTGAACCGGTACCTGGAACTGCTCAGCGCGGTCTTCCTCGTGAAGCAGATCCCGGCCTGGGCGCCTGGCACTACGCACCGCGCGGTGGGAACTCCCAAGTTGGCGTTCGTCGACCCCGGTGTCGCGGCCCACCTCATCGGCCAGGACGCCAGCCGCCTCGGCGAGCCCGGCGGGGCCGCCGGGCCGCTCCTGGAAACCTTCGTCCTCGCTGAGCTGGCACGCCAGCTCAGCTGGTCGAGCGAGCGTGCTCGGCTCTACCACTACCGCACCAAGGACAAGGTCGAGGTGGATGCCGTCTTGGAGGTACCGGACGGCCGGATCGTCGCCATCGAGGTGAAGGCCGGAGCCACCATCCGGTCCGAGGATCTGGCCGGTCTTCGACACCTGGCCAGCAAGGCAGGTGACCGGCTCGTCGCCGGCTACGTGCTGTACACCGGGCAGCAGACCCTCCCCTTCGGGGAGCGGTTGCGGGCGCTGCCGATGGACGCCCTGTGGCAGACAGCTCCGTGAGCCTGGTCAGCCGGCAGCGTCGGGGAAGTGCTGGTCCAGCCAAGTGTCGGTGGCCTCGAACACCGAGGTGCGCACCTGCTCGGCGGACAGGAACACGTCGTGCACGGCACCCTCGATGGGCCGCATGACGACGTTGGTGCCGATGGCAGGTGCTATGCCGGCGATCTGGGTGACGTCCAGGACGGTGTCGGCGCTCACCGCGTCATCGATCGGCGTGGTGGTGCCGAGGAGGCTTCGGGCCGAGTGCAGCACCAGCACCGGGACATCAAGGCCCAGACCGCTGCGCACGGTGTGGTGGCCTTGGAGGATCGCGTTCAGCCAGCCGGCCCGCACCGGGAAACTGCCCTCCGGCTTCCACCGCCGGTCCGGCCGCCACCCCAGGCTGCGGATCGACTCCCCGTACACGCCAACGGCTCGGGGAAGCTCGCGATGCCGGTCCCAGCGGGCCAGGGCGCTCGCCACGAACGGGGTCACCGCCCGGACGAGGCCAGCGCCTTGCAGGTCCAGCCATGGGCTGTTGAGAAGCAGCGCGTCCACCAGGGCGTCGTCGCGGCGGCGGTGCGCCCACAAGGCCGTGACCAGACCGCCGGTCGAGTGCCCGGCGACCACCAGCCGGCGGTGCCCGTGCTCGGCGCGGATGATCCGCGCGGCCTCGTCCAGCTCCGCGTCGTAGGTCGCGAGGTCGTCGACGTAGTGCGGGAGGTCGCCCTCGCGCAGCGACCGCCCGCTGGCCCGCAGGTCCAGCGCGTACACCGCGAAGCCCTGCGCCGCAAGATGTTCGGCGACGTGGGTGTGGAAGAAGTAGTCGCAGAAGCCCGGGACCCAGAGCACCGCTCCCCGCCGATGGGCGGGCCGATCGCCTGACTGGATCCCGGACTCGACCCTGGTGGAGGGGACGTGGCGGACGAGCGTCGCGGTGATCGGGCCGTGCTCGTCCGCACCGAGCAGGATCGAGCGCGCCCGGTAGTCCACACCCAGCACGTCCACCACCTCGAGCGGCGGCACGGTGCCGTCGGTCGCCACGGCCTCGGTCTCAATGGTCTGCGCGGCTGCCTGTTGAGAAGGGAACGGCGGCGATCCCGGCGGGTTCTGGTGGATGAAGCGCCTGTCTTCCTCACCCATCGGGTGCTCCTCGAACCCAGGCGGGAGATCAGCAGGTGAGTCAGCGGCCGGCTGCTCGCTGGCGACCATGGCGGAGCGAGGGGCGCCAGGAGGGAGCAGGGTATTGAGGTCGAGGCTGGTCGGTGCGGTAGGAAAAGCCGAAATGAGCCGGGAACCAACCGGGTTCGGGTCC
This sequence comes from Angustibacter sp., assembly GCA_051657715.1. Lineage (GTDB taxonomy): Bacteria > Actinomycetota > Actinomycetes > Actinomycetales > Angustibacteraceae > JBOFBH01. Next base: position 28,733 of record JBOFLF010000009.1, read on the forward strand.
AGATCATCACCATCGTCGGGGAGTTGGTGGTGGAACAGGCGCAGGTCGGGGGCGCCGTCGACAACCTCGAACATCTCGATGACAACGTCGTGCAACGGGACCGCCGCGGAGCGCGCACCAGTGGGGTTCTGGTGGGTCGGGATCAGCCACTCGCCATCGGTCGTCGGCAGTGGCAGCCACGAAGAGTCCAGGACCCGGACGGTCACCTGCTGACCCGGCCCCTGGGCATGGGGCGACAGGGACAGCTCCAGCAGCAGGTGCACCGGCCGACCGCGCGCGTTGCCAGCCGGGGCGTTGCGGGCCACCAGGTTGACGACCATCGGGATGCTCGCGGTCCGGGCCGAGGAATCCAGGTAGAGCTGGCGCACCCGAGCCTCGATCTGCGCCAAACGCCACCCGGTACGCCGACCCAGCCGCCCCTGCTCAGCCGGGTCCGGCAGCTGGTACGTGACGCCGAGCTCGATGCCTGCGTCCGGCAGGATCGGTGTCCCCGCCCTAGCGAGCGGAACGCGGACCGGGAACAGGACCTCCATCGTGTCGCCGTGCAGCACGTAGCGCAGCTCGGTCAGCTGGTCGCGCTCCTTCAGGCCGATCGACGGGGTGGTGACCAGCTGGCCGTTGTCCCACCGGCAGGTGAACCGGACGGGCTGGTTGGTGTTCTTGAGCCGAGCTCGCACATCGGCGCTGTTGGTGTGCACGGTCTCAACCGTCGCGCGCGCCGTCTTGCCGTACGGCTCCAGCTTCAGCTCCCGCTCGAGGATCTCCAGGGTGTCGGCGTGCCGTGCCGCGTCGTCGACCTGGTCGAGGGCCATCAGCTGGTACGTCACCAGCAGGTCCGGCGGGCTCAGCGACACCGCGCCCGTACTGCCCTCGGTCGGCGGGGCGATGAACGCACCGTCCCGCCGCTGCAGCGGGACGGCACCGTCGAACGGTTCCTCCGCACCCGACGGCACATGGTGAGCCGCCCGGGGATGACCGTCGACGTCCAGATACACCAGCAGCGGCAGCGGCTCCTCACCGGGCCGGTTGACGACGGCGTGGGCGACCCTCGGCTTGCCTCGAACCCGGCTCGCGGTGAGGTGAGCCAAAACCTGGTCGAGGCTATCCGCGTACGTCTGCCCGCCATCGTGTGTGCTGGCTCGTTGGTCGGCGTCCAAGGCTGACACGGCACTGACACCACCGTCGGCCAGCCGGACAGAACGCGCGGTCGGGAAGATCTGGTTCAGCGACTGCGGGGTCAGCGGGTGGAAGGTACCGGCGGTGTCCTCGATCAGCACCGGCAGGTCCCGGCCTCGGGACACCACCCGCAGCACCACGTGACGCACCTGGCCGGAGAGCAGGTCGACCGACTGGCTCTGCACCTCGAACATCAGCAGCAGGTCGACGTGCACGTCGTAGCAGTAGCTGGGCAGCGTGGCCCCGAGCTTGTCGAGGATCGGCAGGTTCAGAATGGTCGGGAGATGCTCGACGAGAGCCCCTCCGATCGGGGCACGCTGAGCCGGCTTGCTTGCGTGCAAGCGCAGCAGGTGGTGGTGCAGCACGGCGTGCACGAGCGAGCAGAACCTCGAAGAGTGCAGCGAAGGCTCGTCGGTCCCGGCGTCGGGGGCTAGGGACAGGTTGAGCCGGGACAGCTGCGCGACCAGGGCGTCCGGCAGCACCGCGGCACGGGCGTCGGCCATGTCGAACCGGGTTCGTTGGAGGTCCACCCGGGACAGGTTGGTGTTGGTCAGGGTCGCGCCACGCAGATCCGCCTCGTCCAGGTTCGCAGGCTGCAGCTGCTCGTCCTGGCCGCTGAGGTCGGCGTCGGTCAGGTTGGCCCCGCGCAAATCGGCATCGGACAGATCGGCGCCGACCAGGACCGCGCCGGTGAGGTCCGCACCCTGCAGATTCGCGCCACTCAAACGCGTCCCCCTGAGGTTGGCAGAGGCCAGGTAGGCACCGGCCAGGTTGACACCGTTCAGGTTGAGCCCGGACAGGTCGACGCCCGCCAGGTTGATCTCCAGGGCTTGCCCGCGTGCGGCGTAGTGCCGGCGGATCGCGTTCAGGTCGCCACCGAGGCAGGTGGACTCAAGCTGCCCCACGGACGTGCGGGACAGGTCGAGCAGGTACCCGCCCTCGCGCTTGGCACGGACCCGTCGATGCAGGTCGGACGACCGGCTCGAACTGGCCTCGATCCTCATCTCAAACCAGCTCACCGGCCCCACCGTGAGGCCACCGGCGATCCTGAGGTTGTCGTAGGAGCGTGTGGTCACCAAGCCCTTCGACTGGTCGTTCACCACCCACCGGAACGGCAGCACGGACCCGTAGGAACGCAGCCGGATCCGGTGCGCGACCCGACGCAGCTGCGCACCGGAGGAGGACTGGCCGATCTCCTCCTGCAGGGTGAACTCGAGGTCACCGTAGTAGTCGACGAGGTTCCAGTCGTCCGGAAGCTTCTGCGGGTCTAGGAGCCCGTTGGTGTCGTACAACGGTCGCCCAGCGGCCAGCAGACCGGCGGCGCCCTGGTGGGCCAGGAGAGGACCCGTCATGAGGTCGGCGCGCTGGCTGGCCAGCACCGTGGTGACGTGGCGGCGGACCAGGACGTACCCGATGGCCTCCAGCTGCTGGGCCACCGGCCACGACTCGTCGACCACCTGGCCGCCTCGCCGACGGGGATCAGCGAGAACGCACAGATCGTCGAGCTCGGCATGGCGCCACAGCCGCGCCGGCAGGGTCGCCAACGCGTCCCGGTCGATCCACGCGCCGACGCACTCCAGCTTGATGCTGACCTGCATCCCGTGGAACACCGCGCGCCGCAGGTCGGTGTCCCGCACATCCAGAACCTCGAACGAGGCGTCGGTGAAGTCCGCGCCGCGCAGGTCCAGCCCGGCGAGGAAGGCGGCGGGAAAACGCCCGTCGAACACGAGCCGCAGGTCGGGTACCGCCTGCCGGAGCTTCTTGATGAGGTCACGAAGATGCGCGTGGTGGTGTTCGGTGGACCCGCCCATCCGGCTCAACCGCGCCGGGCTGATGGTCAGGCGTTGGCCGTCCTGCGGCTGGCCCGGTGAGTCGTCCTCGACCAGCTCGAGCAGCTCCGCATCCGTCAGCAGCGGCTCAGCGAGGGCCGAGTCGACCGGGTGCGGCTGGAAGTCGGCACCAGGCCGGTCGACGGGCGCCGGCTCGGACCAGTGCGCTCGCAGGAAGGTCAGCTCGTCCGCCGACACCCCGTCCGGTACCAGGCCGGCCAGCTGGACGTCCGCCAACGGCGTGGTGGAGCCGTCCGGGTGCACCACCAGCAGCGCCCGGTCACCGCGGACCCGGACGCGGACCGTGACCTGTTGGGCGTCCGGGGCGTCCGGCCGGAGCCGGCCGATGCTGAAGGAGAGCTCCACGTCGCCGTACAGGTCGGCGGCGCGGGAGAGCGGATCCGCGGCGGACACCCCGCCGGTGGCGATGATGAGTGAGCTGCCGCGGTACAGCGCCGCCTGGCCGCCGCCCGTCCGCAGCATCCGCAGCGTCTCGCCGTGGGCGAGCAGCCGGACGATCAGGTCGACCCGCTGGTTCGGGGTGCGGTCGGGCGTCGCCGGGTCGGGGCCGGCCAGCGGCACCCGCCACCCGTTCTGCTGAGAGTTCGACGGGATGAGGTTCGCCTGGCGCAGGTCGGCCACGTCGACCAGCGCACCCTGCAGCGAGCGCGCCTCGATCACCGTGCTGCCCGTCACCAGCACGCCCCGCAGGTCCGCTCGCCGCAGGTCGGCGTCGAGCAGATTCGCGGCGGACAGGTCCGCGCCCGCCAGGTCCACGTCGGACAGGTCCGTCCCGGGGAAGTACCCGGCGAGCGCCACGCGCAGGCCCGGCCGCTCGGTGCGCAGCTGGGCGAGGGCGTCGGCGACCCGGCACCGGCGGGCCAGCTGCGAGGTCAGCACCAGCAGCGGCTGCTGACCTGGCGAGCGTCGCACGGCGTACCGGAGAGGGTTGAACGGGCCGTCGGACTGCGGGGTGACGACGGTGGCCGAGGCTCGACCGGTGGCCGAGGCTCGACCGGTGGCCGGGGCAGCGTCGCCCGGGACGGTCTCGACGTAGACGGCGTCGCCGAGCTCCCAGACGCCCAACCCGGGGTGGACGGTGAGCGTGGCGGGGTCGTGCTCGATCGGCTCGCGGGTCATTACGTCGGTCAGCGTCAGCTCGCCGGTGGCCGGGTCGATCGCGGTGACCACGGCCATCCGCACATGCTCCGGCAGGGCGCGCAGGTGCGGAGTCTTCACGTTGGGCAGCAGGTCGTCCACCCGCAAGAACCCGTACCGCACCCCCGGCCACTCCTGCGTCCCGGGAGGCAGCAGGGCCGGCGCACCGGCGTTCACCACCACGCCGGACGCCACCGCGCTCTGCAGGGGCGTGAACCGCCGGGTCTCGCCGCCCTGCAGCTGCGGATCCCAGAAGACGATCTCGCCGTCCACCTTCTGGGCGACGACGGTGTGCATCGCGAGCGCGTCCGGGTCCTCGACGGCGGCCCACGCCCGCACGGTCTCGGCGTCAGTCTCGGCGCCGGGGTCGAAGTCGGGGCCGGGCTCGGGCTCGGGCTCGGGCTCGGGCTCGGTGCCAGGGTCGTTATCGAGGTTGGCCGGCGGCTGGGCCACCAGGCCGGGGTAGGCGATGGTCAGCAGGCCCCCGCCGCCCTCGGGTAGCAAGTCCTTCAGCTTGCGCTGCAACGCTTCCATCGAGGTGCTCAGCGTCGGCGTCCGGCCGTACCAGTCCCACAGGTCGCCGAGCGAGGTGTACGCGCCGGTCAGTCCGTGCTTCACCGCTTGGGTTTGGACACCGCCCCACAGCCGCAACGCCTCCACGTGCGCGACGCTCGCACAGTTGAACACCCCACCCCGCGGGTTCGGCACGTCGGGCGCCGGCTCGACGTCTACCACCGGCTCCTCGTCCGCGGCTGGCTCGACGTCGGATGTCAGCCAGCCGTCCGGCCAAGCCGGGTACCGGGGTGCCACCGTCGAGTCGACGTCCACCCACTCGGCCTGCCCGGCGTCGACCAGCTGCTGCGCCGGGACCGCGCTGCCCGGCGCACGACCGTCCGCGCCATCCGGCAGCAGCCCGTTCGTGCTGGTGCCGCTGGCCGGCTGGTCGTCGTCCGGGGCGACCTGGTCGACGACGACCACGACGCCCGTCCCTGAGGGGAACAGCTCCTCCAGCGCGACGGTGGCCAGGTCGACGGGTGGCGTGGCCGACGCCATGACCGACGAGTGCACCAGGGCGCCGGTGTCCGTCGGATCGAAGGTGAGGGTGAGCGCAGTCCGGGGCTGGGTGTCGTCCTGCACCGCGGTGAACCGCCAGGTGGTCGAACGATCGCTGGCTCCGGCGATCGCGAGGAGCTGGCCGCGCAGCACCTCGGCGGCACGGTCACGGCCGCCGAGGCCGTCAGCCTCCCGTGAGCCTGGCAACGGACTGAGCAGCACGTCGGTCAGCGTCGCCCCGTGCAGGGTGGCGCCCGCCAGATCCGTGCCCGTCAACCGCGCGCCGCGCAGGCTGGCACCGGTGAAGTTCGCCTCCTCCAGGGTGGCACCGGTGAAGTTCGCCTCCTCCAGGGTGGCACCGGTGAAGTTCGCCTCGCTGAGGTCCGCTTCGGTGAACGCGGCGCGGCGCAGGTCTGCGTCGACGAACTGGGCGGCGACCGCGGTCACCGAGGCCAGGTTCGCCGACGGCAGCTCCGCACGCACGAAAGAAGCGCGGTTGAGGCTCGCGCCGGCCAGGTTCGCGAAGGGCAGCCACGCGAACGGCAACCGCACACCGTCCCCGTCGGCCCCGGACAGGTTGACCCGACATCCCCGGACGCGGGGCTGATCCTCGCGCAGCCGGATGCTGAGATCCGGCTGGTCAGACCTGAGGGTGTTCACGGCCGTGGCCCACAACGGATAGGAGCCCCACAGGCTGCCGTCCAGGGTGAGGCTCGGCGGGTCATCGGTGGTGATCCGCGTGGTGAATTGGCTGATCGTGAAGGGGGCGCCCAGCAGCAACGGGTTCTCGGGGGTCAGGGCGGACTCCTCGACGACGACCACTGTGCCGTCAGGGGCGAAGTCACCCAGCCCGAGGCGGTGTACCAGGTGCAGCCCCCCACCCCACCGGCACAGCGCCCGCACCACCCGCAGAACCTGGTGCTGTGCCGGCGATCCGCTCACCTGATCTGCCCAGGCGAGCAGGTCCGGAGTGACCTCCAGCTCCCAGCTGGTCAGCCTGCGGCCGGACGGGCGAAGCGCCGGGTTGCCGTCCGGCCGGGTGCTGTACGTCAGCTCGTCGATCAGCCGGGCGGTGTCCAGGCCCCATGGGTCGGCACCGTCGACCGGGATCCGGTAGTCGCTGAGGTCGATCGGCTGGGTGCCGCCGCTGGACGTGGGGAGGGTGAACGTCCCGACGAGCGCCCAGCGCAGACCCGGACGCTGGTCGAGCAGGATCCGCCAGGCCTCCCACACGTCGCCATCGGCGCCGAAGTAGGAGACCACCGCCTCGTCCACCGCGATGTCGTCCGTGCCGGGGATCACCAGGTCGGCCAGGAGCGTGGCGATCACCCCGGGCCGGGTGATGCGCTGCCCGTCGAGCGGCGCCCACCCGTAGGCGGACGCGACCTTCCGGGCGTCGGCGAGCAGGGTGTCCTCGATCGGCTCCCCCGTCCAGGGGTTGCTGTAGTACGGGTCGATCACCAACCGCTCGAACCGGCCGTCCCGCACGGACACCAGGCCCACCACCTGCCCGTCGACCTGGTCCACCGCCACGATGACGGCGCCGGTCAGCTTGCCGTCGTCGTCGACGGCCGCACTGACCTCGGCCAGTTCCGCCAGCACTGACGCGACCAGCTGGTCGCGTCCGAGGCCCAGCCGGGGCACCTGCGGCACCGGGGGCAGCACCCGGTGCAGGAAGTCGCCGATGGCATCCCGGGTCCGGTCGTCCAGACCGGCCTGGACCACGGCCGTCTCCAGGCTCAGGACCGGCGAGATGCGGCTGTCGATGGTGACGTCGGCGCCGGGCGGAAAAATCTGGTCCAGGTCCACGACGCCGACCGGGACGGGCGCCAGGTCGGGCGTGCGGATGTAGGTGACCTGGTCGTCGGGGTCGCTGAGGTGCCGCACGCTGAAGCCGACCTGCTGCCACGTCCGCTCACCGCTCGGCAGCTGGACGGCGAACCGCCACCACCGCCACTGCCCGTCCGGGACGCTGAGGTGTTCGGGGGTGTCGGCCCGGGCGATCGCGTCGAGCTGACCGCGGACCCGGTCGACCCCCGCGTCGTCGTCCGCGTTGGGCACGTAGCCGAACTTCACCCCGGACAGGTGCGCGCCCTGCAGGTCGGCGCCCCACAGGTCGGCGCCCGACCAGGCCGTGTTCTGCAGGTTCGCCTCGCGCAGCTCCGCCTGCCGCAGGTCCGCCCGCAGCAGGCTGGCACCCTCCAGGTTCGCGTGCCACAGGCGTGCCCTGGTGAGGGCCGCGCCGTCGGCGATCGCGCCGGCCAGGTTCGTGTTGACGAGCGTGGCGCCGGAGAGGTTCGCCTCGGACAGGTCCGCCTGGCAGAAGTCCGCGTCACTCGCGTTGGCCCCCTCCAGGACGGCACGCAGGAGCATCGCTCGCCGCGCCTGGGCTCCCGCCAGGTGCGCCTGCGACAGGTTCGCGTCGATCAGCGTGGCGTCGTCGAGGACGACGTGCTCGAGGTCCGCGTGCTCCAGGTGCGCGCCGACCCCGGTCGCCAAGGTCAAGGTGGCGTGGTGGAGCGTCGCCCCGGCCAGGGTGGCACGGTTGAGCTGGCCGCCGAACAGGTAGGCGTGCTCCAGCCGCGCCCCGGGCAGCACCGCGTCGTCCAGCCGGGCCGCAGGCAGGTGCGCGTACCGCAGGTCGAGCCGCGTGGCCGTGGCGCTGGTCAGGCTGCCGCTGAGCACCACCCGCAGCGCCGGCTCGACCAACCGCAAGCTCGCCAGGACGAGAGCCAGGCAACGTGGCAGCCGCGGGTGCTCCAGCAGCAGCGGCTCGTCGATAGTGATCGTCGGGAACGTCCCGGGGACGATGCGGGCGGCCAGCTCGGTGGCCAGGTGTGCCACCCGCAGCAGGAACGGGTCGCCGTCGGTGATCGCGTCCGGCGAGATGACCGGGACCACCTGCCCGGTGAAGGTGACGGGCGCGCCGACGCCGTCCTCACTGGGGAATTCGCCGTCGAACACCAGACGCAGCCCCGGACCACCCTCCGCGAGCGCCCGCAACGCCTGCGGGACCGCCGACAGGTCGACGGCGACAGCCGCGGCCCTGAGGGCGGGTGTGATCGTCAGCACCCACCCGAAGCCGGGCACGTCCGACCAGCGCAGGGCGGGCTCCGCACCCGGTACCGCGGGGGTGGCCGCCAAGGCAGGCGCGGAGGCGGCAGGTGCTGAGGCGGACGCGACGGCAGGCGCAGGGGTGGACCAGGAGTGGATCAGCCGTGCGACCCCCGGACGCCACAGGTGGTGGGAGACCTGCCTGCCGATGAGCGTGCTCGTGGCGCCGGTCGGGGTCAGCCCGCCAGCGGTGCGGTGAGACGCGTCGGCACCGTGATAGACCCACCGCAGCTGGGGCCGCGACTGGAGGAGCATCCGCCACGCCGTCGACAACGTCCCAGGAGGGTCAGAAGCGTTGCGGGCCAGTGCCGCGACGTGCTGGATGACCAGGTCGGTCACCTGGACGTCGTCGGTGCCGTCGGGGATCAGGTCGGCCAGCGCCGTGGACAGCTGGCCCGCCGTCCACGGGTCCAGCTCGCCCTGGAAGCCGTGCTGCCTCGCCGCGGCGGACAGCGCCGAGGTCAGCCGGGGCACGTCGGCGGACCGGTCCAGCAGTACCCGGCCCGCCATGCCGCCACGGATCGACATCACTGCCAGCACGCGGCCGTCCCGGGGATCGCGGGCGACCAGCACGTCGCCGTCCGGGTCGGCGTCGATGCTCACCAGCCGGTCCAGGACCCGTTGGGCCGTCGCCTCGAGGCCGAGGCCTAGCTCCGGCAGGTCCGGCACCGGCGGCAGCACACCAGGCCGGCGCAGGAACTCTGCCACCTCGGCCTGGTCAGCCGACCCGACGCTGACGTCGAGAGCAGGGACCGGCTCGCCGCGGTGGTCCGGCGGCTCGGGTTCATCAGGCCCGCGGAGAGAGATGTAGCTCCGGTTCTCCAGATCGGGGAAGCGCGGGTCGGTCTGGTCGGGCCAGAACCGTTCCGGCAGCTGCGGGTGCCCCGAGCCGGGACCAGAACTGAGACCCCCCGGGCCAGGGTCCCCCGGGCCGGGGTCCGACGGTGGGGTGCCGGTGGTGACGTGGGTGAGGACGATCGTGGTCGCGGCGGCGGGCAGCAGGTCGCCCAGCACCTGTGCGACGGTCGCCGGTGAACGCCCGCCGCCCTCGGTGCGGGTAGGCGGCAGCCGGTGGCCGTGCAGGCGGATGCCCCCGTCGCGCTCCCGTTGCAACCAGATGGTGAACGACGCGTCGTCCTGCTCGGGCAGGGTGAACGTCAGCTGCCAGCCGGTGTGGCCCGGGGGTAGCGGGTACACCGCGATCACCGACCGGGCGACCGCCTCCAGGTGCTGCACCGGATCGATGAGCCGGTGGTTCAACGCGATCGAGCCGAGACGCGACGACAGCTGACCTGGACCGCAGTCGTTGATCAGTGCGCCCAGGACGTCCAGCGTCTGCGGGTTGGAGAACTGGACCTGGTCCAGCACCTGCGGATCGTCGGTGTCGGGCAGCTGGAACAGGGGCCGGCGACGCTCCGGGCTGAGCAAAGCACGGTCGAAGAGGAACCGCCGCTCCAGCTCGGCGATCGCCTGGGTCTCGGCCTGGTCGTACAGGGCGTCGGGGTGGGTCGCCCGGCCGTTCCTGGCGTCGAAGACCAAGCCCGTGGCGACACCGGCGGAGCGGAAGAAGTCCGCGACCAGCACCCGGCGCTGGTCGAGCGTCAGCAAACCGCCGACAGTCGCCAGGCCCCGTGGATGTGTCTCCTCGTGGATCGCCCGCCACACCCGCAGCTCCTGGTCGAGGCCCGTGGTGGCCGCCGACAGCCGCAACCACAGCTCGACGAACGGACCCAGCGGACCTTCGGGTGTCCCGCCAGCACTTCGTCGCAACCACACGTCCGGCGACCACGGGCGAGGGGAGCCGAAGAGCGCGGACCGGACCGCGGGGCTGATCCGGTGGTCCTGTGAGCGGAAGAACCGGCGCTCGAAGCCGCGCAGCAGCTCGGTCGCGACCACGAGCGGAGTCCGATAGCTGTCGCCGTACAGGACACGCTGCTGCCCGTACTCGGGGAACTCGCGGACCACCTGCTGTAGCAGGCGGATCCGGGTGGGGACGGGCGCTTGCACCAGCTCACGAGCGACGCCCCGCAACAGCGGCAGCAGCAGCGCGTCGCCGGAGCGGGTCTGCTCCAGGTAGGCGAGCAGCGGTTCCGGCAGGACGGACAGGCCCTGCACCACCCCGGTGGCGGACGCCGGGTAGTCCGCCCGCAGCGCCGCCACCGCCGCGTCGAGTCCGACGTCGAGGTGGGCGGCGGCTTGCGCGTCCGCCTGGGCGGGCGTCAGGCCGGCCGCCACACCCAGGAGGTGGAACAACTGGCGGACCAGCTCGCGACGCTGCTGCTCGGTGAGCGCCTCGTGGGCCAACGCGGACAAGTCGTCGGTCAGGGCCAGCCGCTGAGCCTCGGGCACGAGCGTGTTGCGGAACGCCAGGGTCTGCGCGGCGGCGGACAGCAGGCCCGGCAGGTGCAGCTGTACGCGTTCGTCGTTGGCCTGCCGCACGAGATTGTGCAGCAGCTGGTGCTCTACGCAGCCCGCCACCAGCGGCGACACCCACAGCTGGACCGGCGCGACGTGCCGTCGATCATCGGCGCCCTCGCCTCGGGTGGCGATCGCCGCGGCGAGCAGGCGACCGTCTGGGTCGGTCATCGCGACCGAGTACGTCGCCTGGACGAGGGCGTCCGGGTCCAGCGGTTCGCCTCCTGACGCGGCGTCGACCTCGGTCAGCAACCGCCCCAGCTGTGCGGATCGGCCAGCCAGCTTGTGCACGGTCAGCTGCCGCGACCGGAGCGCTCGTCTCAGGAACCACGGGTCTGCCGGCTCGACCGCGTCCGCCTCCGTGGGAGTGGACACGCCAGCGGTGGCCGCGAGCGCGACGGCGACCTGGCGTCCGGTGAACTGATGAGCGGTGGCCGACGCGCCGGGCCGGCCCTCGACGGTGAACTCGCCGCGGTACCGCAGCGTCAACCGGGAGAAGCGCCAGGACAGGATCTCCAGCGCGCCGCGAACCTCGGCCGGGCTCCACCACTGGTCGGCCCACGCCACCTCGGCGGCATCGATCGGCAGCGTCGACCCCAGGACGTCGGTGCGGACCCGGCCGGCGAGCAGCTCGGCCAGCTCGTGGGCGCCGTGGCGGGTGCTGACCCGGGCGACCCGGATGGCGTCGGCGGACGTGCGGCCCGCCACCAGGCCCGCGACCCGCTCCGGCCACGGTTTACCGTCGAGCAGCAGGGTGCCGTCCGCGCTGCGCTGCAGCAGCGCGGTGAACAGCGTCGGGGCGTCCGCCGTGCTGGCTCCGGCCGGCCCGGCTTCGGTGAAGACGAGGGACCACCCGATCTCGCCCGCGCGCAACGGGTAGGCCAGCATCACCAGCCGGGCCAGCATCTCCAGGTGCCGGATCGGATAGACGCCGGGCAGCAGCGGGTCGGACTCGTTGAGGGAGATGGTGGTCAGCTGCCTGCCGAGCTGACCGAGCTCGGAGCGTTCCACGAGCGGCCACAGGACGTTGAACGAGGCCGGGTCGTCCCAGCCCTGCCCGAACAGGGCCTCGTGGTGCTCCTCCCCGATCAGCCCGCTGTCGAAGAAGGGGCTGCGCGCCAGCTCGTCCAGCTGGTCCGCCGGGGTGCCGTGGTGGGCGATGGCTGAGAAGCGGATCCGGCCATCGGACGAGGCCGACCCGGCCGAGGTGTCTGCTGTCAGGTCAGGCGAGGGCAGACCCGCGAAGCGGAGCACGTCAGCCGCGAGCACCAATCGTTGATCAGCGTCCAGCACCGGCGTCGGCGGTGGCTGTGTGGTCGTCGCCGATTGCCGAGGAAGGGTCATCACGTGCTGGATTTCTGCGAGGACTGACAGCTCCTGCCCGACCCCGACCCCCGCGCTGGACACCTGCAGCAACAGGTTGATGGCCGGTAGCTCGGAGCTCCAGACCGACCCGCCCGCCGCTCGCTGCAGCTCCCGCCTCGGGGTGGCCCGGAAGCGCTCGTCGAAGTAGCCCTGCCGAATCGATGGGGTGACGCGGTTCAGCCGGGGGTGGAAGAAGCGGCGCTCGAGGCAGCTGAGGAAGTCCTCGGTGATCCGGTCCAGCGGGATCGAGGCGGCCAGACCGTCGAGATCGCGCAGTGCCGCGGCGCCGACCCGCTCGGTGAGCTCGTCGAGCGGGATCGAGGTGATGCTGCTGTAGCGGACGAGCAGCTCCCGCGTGCTGAGCCAGGGGAAGACGCTGCGGTAGAGGGCGAGCAGCGCCTTGTCGCCGTACAGGCGCCGCAGGTCCGCGAACTCCGGCAGCTGCGGCACGACGCTCAGCACGCGACGCAGCCGGCGCACCGGAGTGACCCGCGCGCCCTGCGCGGGAGCGCCCAGCAGCGCGTCGCCGGTGCGCGTCTGCTCCAGGTAGGCACGCAGCGGTGCCGGCACGACGTCCAGGCCCTGCACCGTCCCGGTCCCACGGGAGACGTAGCCGGGCACGACGCCGGAGCGCAGGAACGAGTCCGCGTTGACGTCCACCTCGGCGGCGGCGATGCCAGCGGCCCGGCCCAGCAGGCGGAACACCTGCTGGACGAGGTCACGGTGCTGCTGCTCGGTCAGCACCTCGTGCGCTATCGGCCCGAGGTCGCCATCCAGCGACACATGCCGGTCGAGCGGAAGGGAGGCGTTGCGGGACTCCAGGATCTGCTCGGCGGCCGAGCGCAGGCCCGGCAGGTGCAGCTGGACGCCGCTGGTGTTGGCACGCTCCACGATCCCCCGCACCAGTCGGTGCTCCACGGCGCCGACAACGGCCGAGGTCAGGCGCAGCTGGACGGACGCGACACCGCCAGGCACCTGCTGCAGCGCCCACGCCGCACCGAGCAGCTCGTTGCCCTCCATCACACCGGCTGCCAGCGTCGTCCGGGTAGCCGCCGCGGCCGGGTCGTAGAGGTCGTCGGCGGTGAGGGTGTCACCCAGTGAGTCGAGCAGCCCGCGCAGTCGCTCGGGCAACCCGAACAAACCGTCCAGCAGCCGCAACCGGTCCGCCGCTGCGGCCCGGCGCAGGAACCAGGGATCGACGGTGTCCAGCTGATCCGGAGCGGCGAGCGCGGCGGCGAGCGCAATGCGACTGTCGACGAAGTCGTGCTCGATAGATGTCCCCGGCTCAGCGGTGATCGTGATGGGGCCGTGGAACGTCAAGGACAGCCGGGGGACCCACTCAGCCAGGATCGTCAGGGCACCCCGCACCTCCGGCATCTGCCATCCCCGTGCGATCTTGGCCATGCCCTCGGCGTCGATCGGCAGTTCGGGGCCGAGCACGCCGTCCTGGATCTTCGAGGTCAGCAGTCCGGCCAACTCGGCGACGCGTGCTGAGCTGCCCGACACGTGGGTCGCGGGCTCGCCATGCGTCGGCGGGCTGGTCGGAGCGGCTGCGAGGGTCGGGCTGGCAGCGGCGGCCGGGTTGGTCGCGGTGGTCGAAGTCGACTGGACGAAGGGTTCGCCGAGGTCGTGGAAGACCTGCCGGTGCCAAGGGCCGATGAGGGCGAGGACGTCGACCGAGTCCGGTGGGGCGTGGGCGCTGGTGGTGTGGTCGACGACAGCGGCCCACTCGTCCAGCACGGCGTCCGACAGCGGCAACGACGCGACCCGGACCGGTTCGCAGGTGATCGGCACGCGCAGGCTGAGGTTGGCCATCCCGCCGTCGTCGGCCCGGGTGTGGTGCAGCTGCAGGTTCTCCCCGACCCGGGGCGGGTTCTCGGCATATGGGGTGTCGGTGACGTCGATGGTATGGATCTCGTACCGGGCGCCGGTGCGCGGGTCCATCACGTGCTCGCGGCCCGGCAGGACGTCCTGGCCGGGCAGCGGGTCCACCACCCGCATCCGCCCCTGGCCGGCTTCGATGACGATGACGTCCCGCTGCCCGCCGTGCGGGTAGTCGGGCAGCGGGCGGGGGGCGTTGTCGAGGCGGGCCACCGCGTACCGCACGTCGGTGCGGTCCGGGACGTCGTCGACGGCCATCCGGGCCAGCGGGGAGTCGTCGACGACCAGCGCGGTGGACAGCAGCCGCGGGTGCAGGACCAGGCCGCTCTGCGGATCCATCAGCACCACCCGCCCGCGGACCACCTCGACCGCCACCGCGTGCCCGGTGCCCTGACCGGGCCGGCCACCGGGCAGGTCGAGGTCGGCGTAGTGGATCAGCACCAGGCCGCGAGCGCCGTCCGGCCAGGTCGCCAGGTACTCCAGCAGCGACCGGAGGCTGAACGGCCGACCGTGCACCCCCCAGCCCTGCTCGGGCAGGCCGTAGCGGTCACGCAGCAGGTCAGCCGGACTGCCCAGCGTCGTGACTGCGCCGGGGCTCAGGTAGCGCACCGCCGAGAACTGCGTGCCCTGGCGGCGCAGGTCCCAGGTCGCGACGGCCGACAGGCAGTTGCGGGTGTCCTGCGACGGGCTCACCGCCGCCCACGGCAGCCACCGCGCGAGCCCGGTCCGCGCCAGGACGCGCGGATCCACCCCGGCCCCGAACAGCGCGCCCCCGAACAGCGCGCCCGGGATGCGCGGTCCGTCAGACAAGCCGGTGCCGGGTGCGCTGGACGGCAGGACGCTAGACGGGTTGGTGCGGAAGGGGGTGGTGGTGTGGTGACCACCACGGTTCCTGCCGACTCGGTCGAAAAGGGTGATCACGGGCATGCGACCGTTGCTGTCGAGTTCCTGCCCTGCTGGTTGGCCACCTGTCGGATCCGACGGATCAGCCGAGCCGTCGCCGTCCCACGGCGGCTGCCGGATCAGCTGCAGGAGCTCATCAGGCACGCCGATCGTGCCCTGCACAGCGACCTGGGTCCGCAGGTCAAGCTCCAGCTGAGCCTCTGGGTAACCGCGGGCGAAGTCGCCGATGAAGTTCTCCCCCGGCTGGTGAACGAAGTCCCAGGCGGTCCCGTTCATCAGGGACAGCGGGATACCAGCGACCTCACCGAGGACGGTCGTGAGGTAGCGGATGAGCTGAGCCCGCTCAATGGACGACAGCCTCGTCGCACCCACCGCGGTCAAGTCACCGGTCAGCGAGATGTCCCGCCCGGTCAGTCTCATCCAGAAATCTGCGATCGCCGCCGCCGTCGACACGATCATCGGGTGGTACAGCTGCACGCCGAGGTCGTTGGCTTGGTCCACCAGCTCTCGCAGCAGCGTCTGCTCGACGCCGCCCGCGACGTCCGGTGACACCCACATCGTCACCGGGGCGACCCGACCGGGGACCGCTCCTGGCGCAACAGCGAATCCGACCACCGCGTTGGTCGCTGGGTCGACAACGACAGCGGCGATCTGCTGGGCCACCTCCGTCGGGTCGGCGGGCCAGCCCGCGGTATCGCGCAAACCGAGCAGCTGCTCGGCTCGGGCGGCGATGTCGTTCTCCAGGCGTACCTGGGCCACCCGGGCCGCACGATCCCGGTGCCACGGATCCACGAGACCGTCCTCGCCCATCGCGATCACCGCGGCCAGCTCGATGTCGACGGTGGCCCCGTCGATGTCGTGCCGCGCGGTCAGTCTGTGGTGCCGTCGAGCCAGGATCGCCATCGCCTCGGCGACCGTCTGCGGGTCATACCCGAGCTGGGCGGCCTGATCGATGACGGCGTCGTGCACGACGAGCTGGGACCCGGCTCCGTGGATCCGCACCAGGCTGCTCAGCCTGTCCGCGAGCGGATGCGGATCCCACGCGGCCAGCTCGGCAGGGTCGAAGTCGACGAGGTTCTTCGCCTGCAGTTCGGTGATCTGCTGAAGCACCGCGTCAGTCGCCTGGTCGCGGTCAGCATCAGACGACGCCCACAGCCGGTGGAGCCGCACGCGGTAGTTCCTGGCCGTTGACCCGCAGATGCGCATCAAGAAGGCCGCCTGGATCACGTCCTGGTCGTCGACGACCAGGTTGTCGTCCATGCGTTCCGGGTCGAAAGCACGGTCGGACAGGACTTTCCAGTCCTCTCCCGGAAAACGGAAGCCGCTGGTGAGGATGAAGTCACGCCATGATTCCTCCGCCACATCGGCGATTCCTCGGACGAGCAGCGGACCACGGTCCACCACTGTGTCGAGCATCACGTGTGTCGCGTGTTCCGGGAAGAGCTCGCGGACCACCCGGCTGTCGTACCTGCCGATGGGGGTCCCCGGCCCAGCAGCTAGGAGGGAACCGGCGCTCCGCTTGAAGGCGACGCGGTGGTTGGCGCCAGGCTCGTCGTTGATCCGGAAGATGAACTCCTGCCAGCCAGTCCTGGTGGCAGCCACCGACTGCGCGATCACCTTGAGCTGCTGATATAGCAATCGGGTGTCATCGCCGGCCTGTGGGATGTGCACCCGCAGCCCGGACAGCTCGGCGTCGAGGGCGCGAGCACCTTCCACGCGCGTGCCGTGCCACGAAGCGCCGCGAAGCACCGCGCGGGTCAGGTCGGCATGGTCCAGGTTCGCTCCGGCCAGGTTCGCGTCGACCAAGGAGGCGTGGCGGAGGCTGGCCTCGAAGAGGTCGACGTCTCGCAGGTCGGCACCGTCCAACTGGGCGTGCTCGAGGTTCAGACCGAGAACTCGGCCCGGCTCCAGGTTCCTGATGGTCAGGTTCGACCCGTCCTGCCGCATGACCGTGATGACCAGGCCGAGGTGCTGGACGAGTGTCGGGTGCGCCGCCAGCAGGTCTCGCGTGATGGGCAGGATCGGCGTCGGCGTGCCCGCGCCGAGCACCGCGGCCCGCAGCACGACCGCTGTCTGAGCGAGGGTCGCCAGCAGCGGATCGCCGGCAGGAGCGGACCAGTCGTCGACTGCCGGCACCGTGATCGAGCAGCCGTCGAGGACCAGCTCGTCCACGCTCGTGCCCTGCTGCCGGGGATCCGGGCTCGCCCGGCGGAACGTGCCGCGGTAGTCCAGGGTGAGGCCGCCGTGCGATCGGAGGGCGTCGACCAGGCGCGTGGTCAGCGCGACGGATTCCGGGTTCGCGGCGAGGGCGTCGAGCAGGCCCTGGGTGACCTCCAGCACCCACCCCTGGCCAGCGCCGCGCACCACCGCGGGCTGCCCGAGCGCCGCCGTCCAGTCGCGGATCAGCCGCGACGGTTCCTCACCCGGCGGCGTATCGCCCGGCTGGAGGCCGCCCATCGACAGGTACGTCGTGGGTGGGTGGGAGATCGAGGAGATGCTCCAGCCCAGCTGCGAGGTGATGGGAGACGTCTGGGCCGTCGGGCCTTCGTGGCGGCTGGGCACAGTGGGCGGGGGACCGCTGTCCGTCGCGGGATAGTTCGTGCCCGGAACCTCGACCGATGGGGCACCTGGCACGTCAGCGGCATCGAGCGGCGATGGACGTGACTGCTCAGGCTCCGAGGTCGGCCGCTGCTGCGCGTCGCTGGATACCGGCGGCGCGGGGTGAGTCCGCGCTTCGGTGATCGCCTCGGGTGTGATCAGGGGAGTGCCGTTCTCCAGTGTGTCCGCTGGTGGGGAGTCGGACTGGAGGGCGACGAACAGCTCTTGGAAGGATGCGTACTTGCTGGCGCGCAGCCACTCCCGGATGTACTCGGCACCGGCGCCGAACCACAACTTCCACAGCTTGTACGCGGTGATGGGAGCGATGCCGAACCTTCCACCGGCGCTTTCGGTCGACACTCCGCCGTCGAGGACTTGAGCGAAGAAATCCAGGCGTTGCTGCGGGGTCAGCTTGACGTACGACCGACGCGGCGGCGGCTGGTCGGCGCGGTCACCGTGTGAGGCCAGGGTATTGGCCACCCAGCCAGCCATCGAGCCGTCGTCGCCCGGCTTGTCTGCCTGGCTGGCGACGAGATCGTCGAGGAACGTGAAGGCGCCGGGGTCAGAGCCGACGGTCGCGCTCAACCATTGCGGGAACTGCGGCGCGATCCCGGCGTCGGCTGCGACCAGCTTGGCGCTCAGCAGCTCCATGACCAGGCGACGAAAATCCATCATCCCGACTGCGCGGGCGACCTCGGCGATGTCGGCTGCAAACCCGGTCTTGCACCACCGCTGCACCGTCGCTTCCGGGACGCCAGTGCGGTGGCTCACGATGCGGATGGACAGGCCGCGGCCCTGGTTCCACCGGTGGTAGTAGACGACCAGCTTGTCGATGGCCGTCCAGTCGGTGTGGTCCTTGGAGATGACCGGAGGCTTCTTCTCCGGGTCGGTGGCCAGCTCGTCCTCGATCACCTGCTTGATCACCTTCGAGGCGAGCATCAGGTGGCGGGCGATTTTCTTCGCCGGCATCGACTGGGTGAAGTGCAGCTCGACGATGGTCTCCCGCTCCTGCTGGGTGCACCCGGGCTCCTCGTCGGTGCTGAGCTCGCCCTGCCCGTTGATGTCGTTGACGATCCTGGAGACGGTCGCCGGGTGCAGGCGGTACGCCTTGGCCACCGCCTCGTAGCCTTCGGGGGATGCGGCGCCGCTCGCGGCGAGGTAGATCTCGAACCGGAGCTGGTTGTCGATCGCCTTGCGGGCCTTGGGCTGCCAGTCGATCCCCCGCTCCTTCGCGACGAACAGCGCCCAGTCCCGGAGCGTGTTCCGGGACAACTTCTTCACCTGTTCGCGGTACCTGTTCGTGGCCGCCTGCAACGACTCATCGCCGTCCAGGAACTCCCCGGCGATCCGCCGGATCAGCTCCAGCGGGTAAGGGCTGTAGGTGGTCAGCGACTCGACCGTCGGCACCTTGCGCGCCGGACGCGTCCCTCCCCAGCCGGAGGTGATCTGGGACCTGTGGTTGAGCGTGATCTCGAACCCGGACTGGGAGGTGATGGTCTTGCCCGACCACACCGACAGGGGGGTGAAGACCTGGCGGGCCTGGATGTCGTGCAGGTCGCTCCGCAGGCTTGGATCTGGGTGAACCACGTCCGTGGTGGGGTACCCCGAGATGACCAAGGTGTGGACACCCGCGGGGATCAGCTGGTCCAGCTCGACCTCGTCCAGTCGGGCCACCTCACCGGTGGAGGTCTGGACCAGGACGGCCCCTGCGGGGGTGATCTGGAAACCGACCCTGATCCGTTCCGTCGCGTCGCCTGTCGAGTCGGTCGGCGCGTCGGTGGCGGACTGCGCGTCGAACTCCCACCAGCACCACTGGGGCGCGGCGGAGCTGGTGGTCTGGCTTCGTGCCAACGCGTCCCAGTGCCCTCGCAGCAGGTCGGCCTCGCTCGGCCCGGGCACGGGCAGGCGGACACCCAGCACGTTCGCGCCGCGCAGGTCGACGGCCTTCAGCCGCAACCCCTTCCACGACGTGCCGGCCAGGTCTGCGCCCTTCAGCGACGTGAACTCGATCACGGCGCCGTCGAGGGTGGCGCCGTCGAGGGTGACCCCGTCGAGGACGGCGCCGCTGATCGTCGCCGACGCCAGGTTGGCCCGGGACAGGTCCGCTCCGGTGAACGTGCCTCGGGACACCACCGCGCCGGCAAGGACGGCGCCCGCGAGGTTCGCGTGCGAGAGGTTCGCGGCGGCCAGTTCCACGCCGGTCAGGTCCGCCTCGGACAGGTCCGCCCCGAACAGGTCCGCTCCGTAGAAGTTCACCGCCCGCAGGTCCAGACCCCGCAGGCGCACCCCGCGCAGGTTGACCCGGTGCGGCTTCAGGTCACGCAGGTCCGCTTGGTGCAGGGTCACTGCGTTGAGGTTCGCCCCGCGCAGATCCCTCCAGGTGAGGGACTCCTCGAGCTGCACCTCGACACCGGGCACCAGCTCGCGCAGGGAGGCGAGCACCACGTCCAGCTGCTCGGGCAACCAGGCGTGTTCGGCCAGGTCCTGCGCGGTCAGCACCCAGACCGGTGGTTCGCTGCGGGTGACCCGGCCACGCAGGGCGCGGACCAGGTCGGCCGGTCGCGCCCCGAACAGGTCCGCCGCGACCAGCGTCGTCCCGGCCGGGACGACCACCACCACGCCGTCCGAGCCACCGACAGTGGTGGCGCCGGGCCGGTGGGCGAACCGGATTCCGCGGTCGCCGAGCAGGTGGGTCAGGACCAGGTGCAGGGACGGGACGCGGGCGAGGTCAGCGCGCAGGCTGTCCGTCACCTCCACCTGCGGCGGCTCGCCGTGGGCATGGAACGTCGCCGCCGGGCGGCCGGTGTCTGGACGCGGCTGCGACAGCAGGTGCATCACCCGCACCAGGTCTGGACCCCACCTGAAGCCTCCGCTGGGGTGAGCGAAGCTGACCGGCACGTCGCCGTCGGCCGCTGAACTGGCCCCGGGCTCTGGCGTGGCGGCGAGGATGACGAACTGCCCGGGGTGCTCACGGCGGAGCGCTCGTTCAGCTGCCGTGAAGCTGTTGCCGGTGACAGATGTGTTGTCGATGACCAGCACGGTGTCGCGAGGGCGTATCGACCCCGGCTCGAGGGTCGAGGCGAAGTCGGTGGCCCGAGCACCGGGCGTGCTGGCCCGCTTGGACGGCGCCACGACACTGAAGGTGCCCGGGACGATCGGCGACCCCCACTCGTGCCTGCCCAGGAACGCGGCGAGGACAGCGGCCGGGCCCGCACCGCTCTGTGCCACGCCGACGAGGTGCACCGCCGGTCGCGTCCCGTCTGAGCGCAGCGGGGACAACTCCAGCAAGAACGCCCGGACGTCCTGCCTGGTCAGCGTGGACAGGGAGCGGACCAGGTCGGCCACCATTCCCGGTACGTCCAGGTCCGAACCCGTGCTCGGGCCGTACGGGTTGACCAGCGTGCCGCGGGTGATCTCGTTCTCGAAGTCGGTCTCGATCCGCCGGATCCGTCGCACCAGCTCCTGCTGCACGGGTGACCCGGTGAAGAAGCCGAACAGATCGTCGGAGTCCGCGACGACCCCCTGCAGCCCCAGGTCGAGCAGCGCTTCACCGAACCAGGCGTAGAAATCGTCGAGCGCGTCCAGCACCGCGCGTCGCTTCTGCTCGGCTAGCGGCAGCTCGATGTCCATCAGCGCGCCGGCCAGCGGCCGCGCCACCCCGTCCAACCACCACCGGTACGCCTCCACCAACGACATGGGCTGGACGTCGACGGCTGCGTCGCTGGGCCAGATCCGCTCGACGGCGGCTGGGTCAAGGGCGGCGAGGGACTCGACGAGCTCGGGCGGTGCACCGGTGGCGGTCACGATGGCGGCGATCTGCTCCGGGCCGAGGGTGGCCTGGGCGTCATGGGCGTCCAGCTGGTGCAGGACGTCGGCGACGATCTGCTCGCGGAGCAGCGTGACACCGGCTTCGGTGATCGGCGGGTGCAGCGTCGGGTTCTTCGGGGCGTCCCCGATAGCGCCGGTGCGCAGCTGCCACACCCGGGCGGCCATCGCGCCCAGGGTGGGCAGGTCGTCGTAGATCGAGCGCAGCGCCAGCACAGCCAGCGTCGGGTCGAATCCGGCGTCGGCCGGGACGCCGAAGAACTCCTCGGTCCACGCGTGCACGGTCTTCTCAGCGACGCCGAGCCATGTGCTGATCTTCCCGACGACCCAGCCGTCGTAGCGGGCCTGCATGGCCTGCAGCTGCCGGGCACCTGGGGTGGCGGCCAGCGACGGCGGTTCGGTAACCCCGGTCTCGGTGACCCCGGTCTTAGTGGTTCGGGCCGCGTCGGGCCACAGGGCGTTGACCACGGCCGAGCCGTGCGCGGCGATCGCGTCGATGAACTCCTGGGAAGCGCCGGTCTGCTTGATCAGCCCCGGTTTCTTGCCCTGGCCAGGGGCTGCGAAGCCGAGGCTGCGGCCGATCCTGTCCAACCGGGCCAGTAGGTCACCCAGCCACGCTCGCGGCGTCCGCAGCTGCTGCCGTGTGGTCGGTCGGGCGTCCTCGCCCAGGTCAGCGTAGACGGACGCCCGCAGCCGGTCCTGCTCGCGCTGGTCCAGGCCGCTGCCATGCAGCAGCACCGCCCACGACTCATCGTCGCCGGCCAGCTCGGGGTGCTCGACCGCACTCTCGTCGACCGGCTCGGGACGCTCGGCCGTGCTCTCGTCGACCGGCTCCTCACCCGCCGGCCAGCCGGTGACAAGGGCGGCCAGCACCAGCAGCACCGCGCGCACGTCCCGCGCGACCGCCCGGTCGTACACGTGCTCCATCGCCTGATAGGCGCCCTCGTACCAGGGCGCGAGCACGTCGCCGTCGTCGAGGGCGAACCGCGGGAACCGGGCGGTGACCGGCAGCACGTCGGGGACGTGCCGCGGGTCGGTGACCGTGGACGCCCGGTCCTTCAGAACGTCCAGGGTGGTCAGGTCGGGGTGGTTCTTCTTCAGCCTCTTCGGGAACCGCGCGGACTGGTCGCGTCGGTCCAGTACGGCTCGCAGGCCGAAGACGGTGCCGACCCACGCGTCGGTGACCGCTTGGGGAAGCCTGCGGTGGCTGGTCACACCGGACGCCGGGACGCCGTCGAACCACTCGCTGAGGGCCTGCCACTGCCCGGACTGGGTGAACAGCACCGACCCGCCCGTGGGTGACGCGGGCTGCTGAGCGGCCGGGGTTCCACTCGGGGCGGCGGACTCGGGGCGCACCGACTCGTGGTCCACCGACTCGTGGTCCACCGACTCGTGGTCCGCCGACTCGTGGTCCGACGTCGTGTCGACGACCGGCGGGTACGCGTCACGGACGTGTTCCAGGAACGCCCGCCCGACACCGAGCTGCTCGGCTGCCTCGGTCGGATCGTGGGCGAGCATCGTGCGGGCGCGGGCGACCAGCGCGTCGAAGTCAGCGACCTTGGCGAACGTCAGGATGTGGGCGAGCCTGTCGGCGACGCGCGTCCCGTTGACGTACCCGGGCAGTGCCTGGGGGAGGATGCGGGCCGCGACGTCGTGGTCGATACCGGCGAGGGCGGCGGCCACCCGCGGGTCCCAGCCGTCGTGGCAGCAGAACCTCAGGTACCTCAGGTGCCGGCTCCGCCGGGCTTGGTCGGCGAACGCGCTGAGCGTCTCGAGTCGGCCCTCGTAGCCGGCACCCGGCAGAGGCCCGCCGTCCTGCAGAGGCCCGCCGTCCTGCGCCAGAGGGTCCCGATCCTCTGGCGCAGGGTCGCCGTCCTTCTGCCGCTTTCCCCCCCAGGCGTAGACCGTCGCGATGCTGGTCAGGGCCAGCCCGGCCAGGTCATCGAGTCGGTGGCCCTGCCAGCTGAGGGCGACGATTCCGTCCTTGACGGCCTGCGAGAGGCCGCTGCGTCGTACCCGGGGCAGCCGGATGAGGTCGCTGCCCGCGTCCAGCTGGCGCACCAGCTGCGCCACGACGTCCGGCAGCACCCCGAACCGGGCCGCGACCTGCTCGATGGTCGCGCCCGGACGCTTCATCGCGGCGTAGATCCACGCCTTGCGGACCTCGATCGGGGTAGCCCCCGCTCCCAGGTGCGGCGACCACTGGCCACCTTGTTCCTGGTCCAGCCAGGCTACCCAGGCCAGGAGTGCGGACCGGGACGGCAGCCCGGCGGCGAACCGCAGCTTGGCCTTCGTCTGCGCCAGGGTGCAGCCGGCGTCGAGCAGGGCGCGGGCGTCTCGCCCGACGGCGATCCGCTGGGCGAGCGCCTCGGCGTCCTGCGAGCCGCCGACGTCCTGGAGCCTGGTCCGCTCAGCCCATTTCCGCTC
Source organism: Angustibacter sp. (assembly GCA_051657715.1). Classification (GTDB taxonomy): domain Bacteria; phylum Actinomycetota; class Actinomycetes; order Actinomycetales; family Angustibacteraceae; genus JBOFBH01. The sequence goes on from JBOFLF010000009.1 coordinate 52,477, forward strand.
GGCTTCGGCCTTGATGGCGTAGTGGCCGAGGTCGGGGTGGTCGGCGGGCAGGGGGTGGCCGTCGTGGGTGGCGCCGGTGCTGATGGCGCCGTGCAGGTTGGTGCGGGTGAGGGTCACCGACCGCAGCACGGCCCGGGTGAGGGTGGCGTGACGGAGGCTGGCGTCGGTGAGGTCGACATCGGTGAGCTGCGCGTCGGCGAAGGTGGCGCCGGACAGGTCGGCGCCGGTCAGGTCGCTGTCGCGCAGCTGTGCTTCGGTGAGGTCCGCGCCGCTCAAGGTGGTGTGGCGCAGGGCCAGGCCGGTGTGGGTGCCGGTGAACGTCGCGCCGGTCAGGTCCAGGCCGGACAGGTCGGCATCGATCAGGTCGCTGAGCAGGATGCGCAGTTCCGGGATCTGGGAGCGCAGGACGGCCAGCGCGTTCGTCCCGGCGACCGCGGTGGTCAACGCCTCGACCTGCTGCCGCACGGTCAGCGGCTGGCCTTCGACGCCGATGTGCAGCACCGGGCGCGGGTCGGCTTCCGTACCGGGCCGCACGAGGCCACGCAACGCCTCGACGGCAGCCCGCAGCCGCTCGCCGCGCTGGCGGGCGGTCAGCGGCTGTTCGCCGCTGGCGGCGGTGGTCGTGGCGGCGGGTCGCTGCGGGGTTGCCGTGACGCGGACTTGGCCGGAGTCAGCGTCAACCTGCCGGGTGAGCAACACGTTGTCACCGAGGCCGAGCTGGTCGTCCGGGTCAGGCAGCCACACCGGATCGCCTGGCCGATCCGGCCGCACCAGCACCCACCCGGGCGCCTGGCCCTCCACCACGCCGGTACGGGTGACGGCGGCGAGCTCCCGGTGCTCCCACCCGGGCTCCCCCTCGGCACCTGCCTCTGACTCCCCCTCAGACACCATCGATCGGTCACCGACCACCAGCACCGACATCCGCACGGGCACCGACACCGGCCGCACCCGCGCGGGCGCCAGCTCGTTGCACACCACTACCCCGGACCGCACCGCCCGCTTGGTGACCAGCACTGCCCGCTGCGCGTCGATCAGCCGCAGCCCGCGCTTGGTGCGGACCCACGCCAGCACGTGCCCGACGCCGAGCGCTCCACCCGATGGGGTCGAGTCGCCCGTCTGGGCCGCATCAGGGTCGGGCAGGGTGGGGTAGTCCAGGAACAGCATCCCGTACTGGCCAGGAGTCGTGGTCTTCTCCAGCCGTTTCAGGTCCCACGGCTGGCCTTGGTCGTCGACCTGGGTGGGCCGGCCGTACTCCTCGTACACATCCGCCGGGGTCGCCACCTCACCGACCAGCTGGTGCGGCAGCGCCTGGACCACCACCCCGCGCAGCCGCTTCACGAACGCGTCCACCGCCGACAAGCAGTTCCGCGTCCCACCCCGCGGGTTGATCGCCCAGTCGCCGAGCAACGTCAGCCACGTCCCGCTCAGCGGCCTGGCCAGCTGGTGGGCCACCAGCACCGACGCGTCCTGCGCCGTCCCATACCGCGGGCGATCTGCAGCGGTGTCGTCGAGGACGGCCGGGTCCTTGTCTGGGGGTGGCACCACAGTCGGGTGGGCGCGGCCCGAGATGGCATCAGACCCCGCCGAGAAAGATGGCAACGAGTCGTAGATGAGGGCCGGGTCGAGGTCCAGCGCTTTGAACCGCACCCACCGCACCGCTTCCGCTCGTACCGCGAACCTCGTGGCGAGCTCAGCTTCAAGCTTGGCGTAGTCGACGCTTCCGGGATTCTTCTGATTCTTGCTCCTCGCCCCGAGGAGCCCTTCTTGAATTCCCCTAAAAATTTGATCGAATGATGTGATCTTCATCTTGATCAGAGCGCGACGAGTAACGGAGGGGCTCTCATCAAACCATAAGGACCATCTCGCCCTCACTGCATTCCTAGATATTCTCAGAGCGTCTGCAGCGGAATAGTCCGACATTTCCCCGTCAATCATCAAAACGAGGGTCTCGAAATTTTTCATGAGAGCCAGTGCCGAAGCTCGAGGTTTCGATCTCCAGTTTTCGGCGACGTCCAGCTTCCGCTCCGCTCTGGAGGAAGCCTTGACCCTGTCTATCTTGCGCGTGGAGACATCGTGCTTTTTCGCGATCTCGGCGTGCGTCAAGCCACCTTCCTGTATATCCGCAAATATTGCCCGGTCACGTTCGGTCCGATCTTTCCGTATCCCTGCTTCGCGTTTCTTTCGGTGCCTACGTTTCGCAGCGTCACGTTCCGTCTGATTCCGCCGCGCCATCGCGGCATGTTGAGCACGAAGCTCTGCAGCTCGGGGCGCGAACTCTTTCATCCAGTAGTCTAACGCGCCGCGAGTGATCCCCCGTTCTTCAGCGAAACGGGTGGGACTCACCGGCCCTCTCTCAAGGGCTGCTGTGTATGCTTCAACAATGGCGTCTCGGGTAGCGCCTGAATAGCCTCTTATCCTGTTCTCTTCAGGCACCCTGGTTTTTTTTTGAAGTTTTTCGGAGTCTGATACTTGATTCGACTGATGGGCTAAGATTGAATCGAGGCCTTCGAAGGGATCCTCCTCCCAAGGGAATAGGTGGTTGACCCGTGAGCTGTTCGTCCACGATTCCAGGGCTGAAATCAATGTCCGCGCAGCACCGTCTGATCTCATATTTTGAGCGGCGCTATCCCAGGTGATCATGCGGATCAGCAAAGAAACTTGAGCGCCGAGACTCCCGTGACCAGGCCGGTCGAGTCCGAGCGCTTCTCGTGTCTGCGCGGTAAGACCGAGGAACTGGGGAAGCCGATCACCCTCCGACGTCTTTCCCGCTAGGGCAGCTGACGGATCACTCACGACTAGGTCCAGCAGAGCTGTCACGTACCGCGATGTCCCGAAAATCTGCAGCAGCCGACTGCGGTCCGCGTTCGGGACTTGAGTGAGGTAGAGCTCCCAAGGACCTTGCAGGGCAGACGCTGACTCTTGTGGACGAGACGGCTCCACCTCTGGCGTCAGCGGCTCGCCAGCGGTGAGGGTGACCGCCGAGGGGTCCAAACGGAGAAGCTCGGCCAGGGTGTGGGCACCTGTCCTGTCCTTCAGCGCACGCAAGTCTTCTCTACGTACCGTGCCACATATTGATGTGATGATGCTGTGCCCTGTGGCGGGAGGCAGACCCATGAGTGACGCCGCGACCTTAACGGGGATTTCTGTGTCGTAAACCAACTCACCCAGTTCATGATTCCGGGCGGCCCGGTGCTCCGGGGAATATCTGGAGTCATGAGCCGGATGACCAATTGCGGCGCTGACAGCGCCGCGCCAGCAGACAATCTGATAGATCGGCAATCCGCTCTCGTGCGCTACCTCGGCCACCGAGGTAGCAAGAGCGTCCATCACGAGATCGACGCGCTCGACCGCCGACCACCCGCAGATCGAGGCGCCGTCCAAAGGATCCTTGAAGTCATCGATCGGAGGAAGAGCTAGCTCACCCAGAACCTGATTGCGGATCAAGCACATCACTGCGTCACCGGACAGGCCGAAGGTCGCACCGATGACTGCCGGGGCAGCTCCTGTGCGTAGTTGCCGGCGCAGCTCGTTCACAAACCGCGCCAGCGTTGGCTCGTCACTGCGCCGGGGAAGAATGACTGCTTTTCGGCAAATTGCGTCCCGGAATGCATCCGCCAGGCCCACCATTGTGAGCTCAGACCCCAGGAGCTCGAACTCCAGGTCGCGAAGGCGACGGCCTGGGAGAGGCTCAACCCGCCCGACTCGGTCGGCCGCGGCCTCTTGAGCGCTCTCCATCGAAGAACCGGCGAACCGATGACAGAGATACACCCAGTCGGATGTGAAATACCGACCATGCGACAGCTCTCGTCTGGCCGTCAGCGCGCTCGTTGCGAGCGTCCACTCTGCCTCAGCCCGATCCACGGTGACCGACTGTCGGCGTCCGGGGTGTTGCGGCGAAATCAACGCCATCCCGCGTCGACCGATGCGATCGACATAGACGGCGTCTCCCACATCCAGGATCAGCGTATGACCCACCTTTGGGATCATGAACGGCGGTTGGCCACCCTCCACCCCGATGAGGTAGCCCTCGGACAGGACCGTCAGCACCCGCCCACGGAGCCGCCCGAAGAGCGTGAACGTAGGCGATTTGACGAGGAGCACCGCAAAACTCAGCTCGCTGGGCGCTGACCACGGCTGACCGCTGTCGCGCTCCCCGGATACCAGATCGGAGAAGTGATCCGGCGAGATCACACCTGGAGTCGAGGATGACTCCTGCGGGCCAACGACCATGACGGTGGCCTGGGGAAGCTTCGGATCGCGCACCACCACGATCGCCGACGACGTTGGGTCGAGCGACGACACGATGGCGTGGACGTCCGCGAGCGTGAGGCGGTGGCCGCCTGCCCATTCCTGTGGTGACTGGCCCAGCAGCTCAACCAGGTCGCTCAGCTTGCCCGCCCTGGACGTTCGACCGACCAGCGCGAGGCTCTTCTTCGCGTGAGCGGCAGCAGCATTGATCGCGGCGGCATCCACCTCCCACGACATGGCCTGCGGGACGACGTCGATGCCCTCACCGGCTGCTTCTGCACCCACGACCTGCGGAACCGGCGACGGAAGCGCCGGCGGGAGCAACGACACGGTGGGCGCTGGCAACGACGACAACGAGGCGATGTCGGCCAATACCTCGTCCAGCTGGCCCTCCACGACATCGTTCGCGGTCATCGCCTCGGCCACCACCGGATCGTCAGCGGTGGGAGGCAGGGCCGTGGGCGCGCTGAATTCCAGCAAGTGGCGGACCCATGCGGTGATCGTCTGGGCGCTGGGGCTGGCGCCGCCTTGCTCGGCCCTCAATGCCGCGGCGAGCTGGTCGATCGTCAGACCGCTGGTTGCCAACCTGACCAGGACGGCGTGCCTGCTCGGCAGCGGGTGTGCCGACAGCAGCTCAGGAAGCGCGTCCGTGCCGAGGTACTGGGCCGCCAGCACCCCTGCGAGCGTCAAACCGTAGCCCTGCAGGACGAGGTCGAGCTGCCGCGCCTCGCCCTCGTCCTCGACAACCCACGGGAGGAGGTCAGCGCCGCTATACCGACCGCCGATGCTCGATGCCGTGGCCGCCGTGCCGAGGGGCACGAGAACGGTAACCGGGCCAGCGGCGAACAGGCGCTCCATCGACTGAGCCGGCTGCAGCTCGGATGCGCTGCCGATGGCCGCCTCCGGCAAGACCTGCGGCGCGGCCTCGCCGAGGAGACCCCGCTCCGACGTCCCTGAATCGGTCGGGTCCTGCGCCTGTGGCCTGGCCCGCTGGGTGATCTTCGTGATGGTGCTGGGGGTGGTACCGAACCAGCGGGCGATCGCAGCGGGCCGGTGACCCGCGTCCCGAGCCGCGATGATTTCCCGCCGTTCTTGCGGTGTCAGATGCGGCCGGGAACCTGTTGTCAGCCACTCCAGGTCCACCGCACCGTGCACAGCCGTTGCAAGCTGACCCACCCAAGCTTTGAGGTTCGTGTGGGTGATGAGCGGCAGCTCGGGTGCGGCTTCACGCTGAGTGGTTGCCACCCGTCGGCAGTACTGCACGACCGCTCCCCGCTCGGGGCCGGTGAGCAGATCGATGACCACCCAAGCCGAAAACTGCCACGCGATCGCCGCGGGCCTCATCTCCCTGCCTGAGCGCAACACCGACGATCGGTATCCGTGTGCTGTTACCACCTGCTCGCTGGTGATGCCGGAAAAGCGCAGGTGCTCGTCCAGCTCGGCCCGCGAGGCGAATGCGCGGATGTCGAAGCCGCCGCGCTCCAGCTGGCCGTCGACCTGCCGGCCCAACAGCGGGCCGTCGTCCACCGGCACCAGCACCACGACCAGCCCGAGGTCGGTCGCGAACGGGTCACCCGCCACCTCGTGGAAGCCACCGGACAGCCGGTGGACGGCGCGGGCCACGGCGCCCTGGGCCGACACGCCTGCTGGGTGCGGAACCTGGTCGTTCTCGACCTCCCCGAACGCGTCCAGTGCCAGCTGCCGCAGGTCCCCGCCGTGCTTCGTCTGAGCCTCGACAAGACCGCCGGTGTAGAGGTCGGTCAACACCTCACGCAGCTGCGCCCCGGTGAACGGTGCCGTCGCTGAATCGAGGGTGTCGGTCCGTGGGGCGCCATCACCGGGCAACGGGTCGTCGAGGCCGTCGGACGTCGGTCGGTCCAGGTGGAGGATGCCGAGGGACTCACCCTGGGTCTGGTCGCCGAGGAGCGTGTCGACCGGGTTCGCGAAGAGCACGTCGGGCAGGTCGGGCACCCGCTGGTGCGGCGACAGCAACGCCATCGGCCCGCCACCGCCCGCACCACTCGGAGGCTTGTCGCTCGGGCCGTGATCACCACCGCTCGGGTCGGTTCCGTCGTGGGGATCGTCGGGGTTGCCGGGGGTGACGTCGGTCAGGGTGATCAAGCGTAGGCCGGCGTCGGCCAGGCCCGCGAGCGCCGCCGCGACCGTGCCGGGAACCGGGTTAGCAGCGACACCGGGGGTGGCGGTCGCCGCAGCCGGCTCATCAAGCGCGGTCTCGTCGGTGGCAGACCCGTCGTCGGTGGCGGATGCGTCGTCGGTGGCGGATGCGTCGTCGGTGGCGGATGCGTCGTCGGTGGCGGATGCGTCGTCGAGGGGAGCCGCAATGTCAGCCGCGGATGCGGTGGTGGTGCCGGGGAGCGGGGCGGCGCCCGGCCTCGCCGCGAGCGTCAGCCGACCGTCGGCGTCTGCCGTCGCCCACAGCGTGACGGTGGCCGTGGGGACGGCCCCGCTGACCTCGAGGTCGGCGGTGAAGATCAACCACCAACCGGACGCGCCGACCGGCAACGGGTGCGCTGCTGTGGCGAGCTCGGCCGCCAACCGCAGGCGCGCCACCGGCCCGGCGAGCGGCACAAGACGAAGCCACCGCTCCAGGTCCGCCGGATCGCCGGCCGCGGCAGCCAACTCGCCCAGGACGGCGCGGGCCTCGCCACCGTCGTCCGACCCGAACACCACCGCCGCCAGCCGCGGAGGCAGCAGCACCCGCAGGTACGGGAACCGCCGCTGCGCGGCGGACAGCCGCGTCTCGGCCGTCTGGTCGTCCAGCACCTCGCCGGGCTGGATGGTCAGCTCCGGACTGAGCCGGTCGTCCCACCGGGCCAGGCGCAGCAGCATCTCCAGCAGCGCCAGCCGCCGCGCCGGTGTCAACGACGGCGGTCGAGCCAGCTCGGCGTACACCTGGTCGGGATCGTCCAGCCAACCCAGCGACTGATCCTCGAACCTGTCCTCAGCCACGGCCCGCGACGCGGCTGCCAGCCGCAGGTGGTCGAACGCCTCCTCGCCGGCAGCGGTGATCCGCAGCACGACGTCGGCCAGCGGGTAGGTGGGGTCGGTACGGGCGCTCGCAGGGACGGCCGGGGAATCCGGGGAGCCGAACACCACCCGTCGCAGCTGGTCGGTGATCCGCGGAGACCCTGGGGGGAAGAACACCACCTGCAAGCAATCCAGCGCCAGGTTTGCGACCTCCTCCGGCAAGGACGGCTCGGTGAGGCCGGCGCCGTGCAGCGCACCCCACGCCGCGGCCCCTGCCAACCCCGGCTGCCCAGGCAGGCCGTTGACCGCGGCGAGCACCGCGCCCAGCCGCTGCTGGGCGCTCAGCGGACGGGCGGCGAGCGCGGACATCCCGAGGGACGACGGGAGCACCCTGCCGGGCTCCTCGGCCGCGATCTGCTTCAACAGGGCCTGCTCGAGGTGCAGCATCATCACCGTGTTGGGGATGCCGGCCTGGGTCAGCAACATCCGCAGCGGCGGTGGGAGGACGGCGATCGGTTGCAGGAGCGGATTCCTCAGGTCGGCCAGCTCCGACTCCAGCATCTCGATCGCCGCGTCGATCCGGCGGTCCACCACCAGACCGGTGAGGTGCTCGATCTCGTCCTCGTCCAGGTTGATGGCCGTCCCGATGGCGCCGAACAGCACCGCGTGATTGTGGGGTGAGAGGGCGACCTCCGCCAGCACCGACAGGTCAAACCATGTCAACGGCCCGCCTGACGCCGCGGACACCGCAGGGTCGAGGCGGGCGACCCGCAGGATGATCTCACCCACCACCGACGCGATCCGCTGGTCACCGACGAGCTGGTAGCCCAACCCGGTCGCCTGGGACACCAGGGCCGCCAGCAGCTCGTGCTCGGCGGCGGCCGGTACCACCGGAGACACGACGGTCTGGACCACCGCGACCAGCGCACCCGGCGGCACCGTGCCCACCGCGAACCCCAGCACCGCACCCGGGGCACCCCAGGAGCCGTCGGTGTCGACCAGCACCACCTGGACCGGCGCACCCATGAACTCGGCCATCGTGCTGGCTGACGGCGGTTCGCCGGAGGCCAGCTCGGTCAGCAGGCGCTCCAGCTGAACCTCCTTGCCGCCCAACCCGCGCTGGGCGGCAAGCGGCGTCGGCACCGGCGCGCGCCACGGGTCGGTGCTAGCGGCGACCGCGTCGTGGGTCCCCGGGTGGGCGGCGACGAAGGTGACGACGTCCGCACCCGCCGGCACCCGGCCCCAGAACACCCCCGCCGCGGTCGCCGGCAGTGGGAGGCCGTTGACCAGCAGCCCACCGTCGATGCCCACCTGCACCCACACCCGGACTTCCGAGGTGCCCGCGGTGAAGGTCACCCACCACCCGGTGTCCCCATCGGACGGCGGGTGCGTCGCGATGACCAACCGCAGCAGGACGTCCAGCTGGTCGGATGGGGCGTTCAGCTCGACGTCTCGAAGCTGGCGTGCCACTTCGTGCAGCGGCGGCGACGCGGCATCGGGTCCCTGCGGGTGCAGGAGCGCGGCCAGCGCGCCCTGTGGCGTTGAGTTCCCGGAGACAGCCGACCCGAACACCACGTGGCGAAGCTGCGGCAGCAGCATCGCGTCGCCAGGGAAGTACCGCTCCAGCGCCGCGAGTTCCGCCTCAGCCGCCTCCGCCCTTGCCTGAGCGTTTCTGTTGAGGAGAACCTGGTCGATCCACCGGTCGAGCGTCACGTGTGATGAAACGCCGAGGTAGCTCATGAGCGTGGCGGCCACGGCCACCCGCTGGGTGAGGCTGAGCGGGTGCTCGACGAGGTGCTCGAAGAGCAGGGCCGGGCTGCTGAGGAAGTCCAGCGCCCCGTCCGGCACGACGATGTCGTTGACTGCCTGGACGGCGGCAACCGCCCGCAGCAGATCGATGACTGCCTGGTTGGCGGCGAAGACACGCTCCAGAGCAGCCGCGATCACATCGTCAGGCTGCCCACCAGACCACAGCACACCCCAGTGGGCATGCCAGCGGTCAGCTGGCTCACCGAAGGCCAGCCGCCGCGTCTGCTCAGCCAGCGGGCTCACGGCCGAACCGAAGAACCGCCACTCCAGGTCATGCAGGACGACGTCGGCCACGACTGACGGAACGGAGTACGACCGCCCATACAACGCCCACAGCTGCGGCACGCCAGGCGACCAGGGCAACACCCGCATCACCGCCGCGAGCCGATCGGCAGCAAACAGTGGTTTCTCGTCCAGCCAGGAGGTGAGGTCAGAGACCAGGCGACCGGGATCCGACGGAGGTTGACCGTGGCGGGGTGGGCTGTCGTCGAGAGCAGAGGCGTCTTCGGGGGTGGAGGCGTGATCGTGCGCTGTCTGCCACAGCTGCCGCAGCAAGCGGTTGTTGACCGTGTGGGACTGGGCGAGGAAGGCCCGCAGCGGCTCTGGGACGACCTTCCAGGGTTGGGCGAGCTGGGTATCGGTGTGGCGGTATCCGGCCTCGAGCGCCGCGATGACCGCCGACCCGTCCCGGCGTCCTTCGTACCGGGCGAACGCGGCGCCGATCGTCGCCTTGGGAATCCCGGCCGCTGATCCCAGCAGGAAGAACAGCTCCCAGGCCAGCTCGAACTGCTCGTCCGGGGTGAGCTCCTCGACCACCAGCGCCGACAGGCCGTCGAGCGCTGTCAGCTGGTCGGACTCAGGAACCCGGGCGTTGCGGAACTCCAGGATCCGGCCGGTCAGCGACGGCAGGTGATCGTGCTCGAGAGGGATGCCGGCCTGGGTGGCCTGACGGACCAGCGCCAGCAGCAGCTGCCGCTGGACATCGCCCGTCGGGTCTTGCCCCGACCTCAAGTCGTGCCGTCGCCAGACCTGGACGGGGGCGACGCCGTGCGGGCTGCGCGGGTCCGGTGTCGCGATCGCGACGCCGACGACCCGGCCGGTGACGTCGACCGCCACCACCGCCAACCGCGCCATGGTGATCACCCGTACCGCCAGCTCCGGCGTCATGCCCGGCGGCGGCACCGTCGACTCGGACTCCACGAACTCCGCCAGCACCTCCAAGGGAACGTCCTGGAGGTGCTGGCTGATGGTCAGGCGAGCTGATCTGTCGCCACCATCGGGCCGCGGTCCGGTGTCGAACGTCATGTAGTTCACGCCGTGCGGCGCACCCGGGAACTGCGGTTGACCTTCGCCGAACAGCTTGTCGACCGGGTTCGCGAGGTTGCCGGGCACCTCCAGCCCCACCGGGTTCACCACCACCGAACCCAGTCCATTGCCCTGGGAATCGGAGACTTCGTCACTCGGCATGGGCTCCTTGGAGCGCGGGGGGGCGGGCTCGTCAGGGGGGGCGGGGCTGGGATGGGTGGGCGTGAGGTCCTCCCGCGACCGTTCGGCCAACTCGTCGACCAGCTCATCGACGCTGTCGGCGTGAGCCTGGCTCGATGCCAGCCCACCGTCGGAATCGGCCCCGGCATCGATCGATCCGCCGATGTCCTCGTAGTCGGGCATGGCGTCGGCGACGTCGATGCTGCGCGGCCGGGAGGTGTTTTCCGGGTCGGCGGTCAGCGGGTCGGCGGTCGGCGGGTCGGCGGTCAGCGGGTCGGCGGTCGGCGGGTCGGCGGTCGGCGGGTCGGCGGTCGGCGGGTCGGCGGTCGGCGGGTCGGCGGTGTCGTGATCGGTCGGAGAACCGAAATCGCCGTCGACGGTGAAGAACGCGATCGAGGCGTCGCGGATCCGCAGCTTGGCCAGGGGTATGCCGCGGGAGTCGACGGTCGTGGGCACCAACGTCTGGGCGCCGTTGTCGATCCGCAGCGGTTGCGCCCACTGGCCCTGCACGATCGGCGTTCCCACGGCGATGGCGCTGCCCAGCCTCCAAACCGGATAGAGCACCACCAGCTGGATTCCACCTCGGCCGGTACGGCCCCTCACCGTCATCACGATCCGCTGACCGTCCCGGCCCTCCCCCGACCTCATAGCGTATGCCGTGGCGTATTTCTCGCCGGCCTTCACGATCGTGGAGAACGCCATGCCGTGACGGAAGAGCCAGCTCGGGAACCGGTCCGTCCACGGTCCTGGCAGCTGCCGGGTGAAGGTCACGTGGACCGCTTCGCCACGGTCGCGCAAGATCGCTGCCCACGGGTCGAGCCGGGCTCCGGCGAAGCGGGCGCGGGCGATCTTGGCGTTGAGCAGCACCGCCCCGCGCAGGTCCGCGCCGGTGAGGTCCGCCCCGAGCCAGGAGCCGTCGTCGGGTCCGCTCAGATCCGCGCCGGTGAGGTCCGCGCCACGCAGGTCCGCGTCGTGCAACGTCGCGCTGCGGGTGGACCCGTAGAGAGACGCCCCCCGCAGGTTCGCTCCACGTAGGTTCGCACCGGACAGGTCGGTGTTGGACAGGTTCGCACCGGACAGGTTGGCGTCAGCGAGGTCGACCCCGATCAGGCACAGGTCGGCGAGGTTGGCGCGGGCGGCGTTGACGGTGAAGCGGAGCCCTTGGCGTCGGTAGAACCGGGCCAGCGCGTTGATGTCGACGGCGATGTGACGACTGTCGATCTGGTCGCGCAACCGGTCATGGAGGTTGAGCACGGCCTGGCCGCCGCTCAGAACGACGAGCCGGTCCAAGGAAACACGCGTCTCCCGAGGACGGTACGACACCGGGTCGGCTGGGTCCGTAAGCCAGGTGAGCGACTCCTGGAGCGAGGACGTCGTCAACTCCAGGGGCGAAGGCTTCTTGTTGCCCACGGGAAGGACGAGCACCGTGGCCAGCGAGGCGGTGGCCGGCCAACGGTCCTCGGCCGCCACAGCCGCCAACCCATCGTCTGAGAGCGGCACCGTCGCCCACTCACCCTGCTCGTAGCGAGCGGGCGAGTTCAGCTTGAGGAGGAACGGCAGCTTTCCCCGGCACACCACGGCCAGCGTGTACTCCTTCTTGTCCCAGCTGGTGCCGGTGATCCGGAGTTCGCCGTGGTACCCGTCGTGCTTATCTCTCCTGCCGCGCGGATCCAGTTTGGCCACGTGCCGGGCCGCCAGGGTGTGCACGAGGGCGTCCAGCTGCTGGGCTGGCGTCCACGGTGGGCGGGGATCGCTCGGATCCTGCTGGCGGAACTCGCCCAGCTGGGGCAGCGCCCAGAACGGCCACTGGGCGGGGGGCAGGGTGTGCAGGGCGTCCCGGTCGACCCGCATGTCGGTGGTGTCGACGTCGGAGCAGGCCAGCCCGCTCAGGATGGCGCCGCGCAGGTCGGTGCCGGTCAGGTCCAGCTGATCGAAGGACGCGTCCTGGAAGGTCGCGTCGCGCAGGTCCGCCCCGGTCAGGTCGACACGACCGAACGTCCCGGTGATCACGATCCGCAGCCTCGGCAGAGCCCGTCGCAGCTGGGCGATCGCGGCGGCGGCCGGGCTCTTCCCGGCGTGGACCGCCCCGACGGGTTGGCCGATCGCGGGGTCCAGCACCGTGGCCAGGGCGTCGGGGGTCAGGGTCAGGACCGGGCTGTCGCCCTCGTAGTGGACGGCGGGCTGCAGCCGGGGGTACGGGCCGTCGACCTGCGCGGTGATCAGGGTCGCCGCGTCTCCGTCCACCCGGGTGGCGGTGTCGACGTAGACGGCCTCACCGAGGCGCCAGCCGCGGCTCGGGGGGACGGTGATCACGCCGCGACCGGGCAGGTCCAGCAGCTCGCCAGTGTGGGCGTCGACCACCCGGGTGATCCGGCCGGCCGCGTCCAGCGCGGTGATCAGCCCGGTCTGTACGTGATCCGGCAGCAACCGGCCCGACCCGGCCAACGCCACCTGGCGGCCGTCCACCCGCAGCAGCTGGAACCGGGTGTCGGGTAGTGCGGCGAAACCCCTGGCCCGTGCCGCGTCGAGATCGACCACCGCGCCGGACGACACCGTCAGCGGCTCCAGCTTCAGCCACTGGACGTTCTCGCCCTGCAGCTGCGGATCGAGCAAGGTGACCGTGCGGCCGACCTTTCGCAGCACCACCATGTGCTTCGCCAACTCCGGCTCGACCCGGCCCTGCTGCGCCTGGGTCGACCGATCCGGTGCGGCGGAGCCGGTGCTGGGCTGGCTCGCTGTGGTCGGGGCAGCGCCGGTGCTGACCGTCCACTGGCCCAGCGGGACGTGGTACGTGAAGTTCAGCAGGTAGAGACCATCGCCGGCCGCGCTCCCGACGTAGTCGACCACCTCGTCGATGGACTCGAACGGCCTGCCGAGCGCGGCGTAGCCGAGGTCCGGGGTGGCGCCGTACCGGGCAGCGATGTCGCGGATCGACCGCAGCGGCGAAGACTTCAGCAGTTTCTTCAACGGGTGCGACAGGGCCTGCGACCAGATCTCCGCGCCCACCGCAAACACGAACGCGAAGCACGCACTGGCGCAGTTCTCCTTGCCGCCCAACGGGTTCCAACCGGCTTTGTCAGTCGGGGCCAGCTCCCACGAGACGGCGGCGTCGACGAACTCGGCCAGCTTGCGCCCCTGGTGCCCTACCAGCGCGGCGACGTCCACCCCGCTGCCCGGGGCGGTGTCGTCCAGGGCCTGCCGCAGCTCCTCATCAGAGAGCCGCTGCTCCTCCTGGGGGGTGTGGGCCGGGTCGTCCGTCGGGCCGGGGTGGCCTGTCGGGCCGGGGTGGCCTGTCGGGCCGGGGTGGCCTGTCGGGCCGGGGTCGTCCGTCGGGCCGGGGTCGTCCGTCGGGCCGGGGTCGTCCGTCGCCCGGCCCGGGTCGGGACCGTCGCCCGGGGCGGCGAGGACCGTGATGTCGGTGGTGCCATCTGGGAACAGGGACGCCGGATCGAGCAGGCCCAGCAAGATGAGCTGCCTCGAACGGGTGCCGGCCATCACCTCGCCGTGCTCGTCCTGATTGACGTACACCGTCACGATCGGCTCGTCGTCACCGACGTCGAACTGCCACACCTGCTCGGCGTACGCGGCGCCGCAGGAGCGGATCAGCGCGATCAGCTGGTCACAGAGCAACCGGTTGTCGCCCTGTTGGCCGGGTTGCGAGCCGATCCGGACGTACAGGCGCAGGCCCAGGACGTTCGCGCCACGCATGGTGGTGCCGTCCAGGACGGCGTCGTGGATCGAGGCGTCGCGCAGCACGGCCTGGTCGAGATGGGTGCGGGTGAGATCGGCTCGGTTGAGGATGGCTGCATGCAGCACGGCCTCGCGGGCAACGGCGTCGGTGAGGTTCGCTTCAGTGAGATTGGCTTGCGTCAAGTCCGCGCCGACCATCATGGCGTCGCCTAGGTCAGCGCTCAACAGGTTCGCTCCCTTCAGGAGCGTGCCCACGAGGTGTGCGCCGCCGAGCTTCGCCATCGACAGGTTCGCTTCGGACAGATCCGCACCTGACAGGTCCGCACCTGACAGGTCCGCACCGCTGAGGTTGACCTTCCCCAGCTTCACGCCGCGCAGGTTGACGCCTCGCAAATTCACCCGGGTGATCGGCCCGGTGATCCGCAACCTCAAGTTCGGCTTCTTTTCCGACAGCGCGGCGAACACCAGGCCCACCCGGGCACGCAGCCACGGCGTTTGGCTCAGGTTTTCGGCGGACAGACTCCATACCCGCCGCTGACCGGTGAGAGTCTCGCGGAGTACGGCGTGGGCTAGCCCGGCGGTGCGGGTCTCGAATGGGTCGTCGGCGGTGAGGTCCCGACCGGCCACGACGATGCCCACGTCGTCGGGGCTGCCCGTGCCACCACCGACCCCCCGATAGGTGAACCGGACGCCGTCACCGCCGGTGAGCAGGTGGCTGAGGATCCGGTTCAGGTGCGGGATGCCTTTCAGGGCGGCGAGCAGGCTCGGTGTCACGTCCACGACCCGCGCCGTCCGCTCGCCCTTGTCCGGGTCGCCGGCCCGGATCGCTGGCTCCCCGGTCTCCGGCTGGTCCTGCCGCAGCAAGTTCAGCACCCGCGCCAGGTCCAACCCGGACGCGTCACCCTCCCAGAACGTGCCGTCGCGGAATGCGGGTGCGGTAATGCCGTTGAGCAGCACCCTCCTCGTGCCGCCGGTGCGGTCGGGCAGCTGGAAGAAGCCGTAGAAGTCCCATTCCACGTTCAGGTAGCGGGCCATGACCTCGTAGGCGGAGCGCAGGTTCCACTCGTCCCCGCACCAGGCGAGCAGCTCCTGGGTCATCGGGATCGCGGGCCGGCTCGCGATGATCTCGCCGGGGCCGGGGATGATCAGCGACTCCAGGTGGGCGGCCAACCGGTGCGCCTGGTCAACGTTGGCGAGCCACAGACCGGGGTGCCGCTGGTCCAAGGAAGCCTGCAGCAGAGTTTCGGCGGTTGCCGCGGTCTGCTGGTCGTGGTCCATGATGACCCGCTGCACCTGGCCATCGATGATCGTGACCGCCCCGACTACCCGGCCGCCCGGGGTTTCCTCCACCAGCAACACCGACCCTTGCCGGGCGGCCCGCTCGATCTGACCGAACACGCTGTCAGCCAAGGCTTCCCGGTCGTACGCGGCCGGGGTCGGCGGGAGCACCCCCGGTCGGGCGAGAAACGCCCGCACCTGCTGCTCGCGGCCCGCCAACCCCTCGGCCACGGTCGGCCCGGTGGCGCCGGTGAGGGTGAGATGGGTGGTGCCTGAGGGCAGCAGGTCGGCCGGGTTGATCCTGCTCAGCGCGTGCGCGGGCGAGGTTGTGATGTCCGTGACGACCTGGATGAGGCAGTCGTACGGACCTGAGCGCCGGAGGCGGAGCGTCACCGGCACCCGGGTGCCGTCGGCGAGGGTGGCGTGCGCGGTCCACCACCGCGGCGACCCGTCGACCGGGCCGGTGGCGAGCGCGGCCAGCTGGTCACGCAGCAGCTGCACCGGGTCGGCGCTGTCCGGCAGCCGCGGGCCAGGCGCCGAGATCGGCATCGGGGCTTCGGGCAGCACCGGGATCTGGACGCCGGTCAGGTTCGCGCCGGTCAGGTCGGCGCCCTTCATGTTCGTGCCGAACCAGACGGTGCCGCTCAGGTCGGCGTACCGCAGCGACGCGTCGACCAGGTTGGCGTTGGTGAGGTCGGCCGCCGGCAGGTGGGCGGCGGTGGAACCCGCCAGGTTGGCCTTGGTGAAGTCAGCTTCCACGAACTGGCCGCCGGCCAGGGTGGCGCCCGTGAGGATAGCGCCGATGAAGGCGGCGGAACCGGCCCGAACCCCGCTGAGATCCGCCCCGACGAGGGACGTGTACGACAGGTTGGCGCGGATCAGGCTGGCGTCGGTGAGGGTGGCGCCATCGAGGTCAGCGTCGGTGATGGTGGCCTGGCTCACGTCCGCCCGGGTGAGAGTGGCACCTCGCAGATGGGCTTCTTTGAGGAATGCCTTCGACAGCGTGGCCCGAGTGAGGTTCGCGCCGTCAAAGGTGGCGCCGTTCAGCACCGCGCTCTCGAGCGTGACACCGGTGAGGTTCGCTGCCGAGAAGTTCGCCTTGATCGCGTGGGCCTTGCCCAGGGCGGCGTCGACGAGGTGCGCCCCGCTCAGATTGGCGCCGTCGAGCGTGGCCTCGTGGAGGTGGAGGTTCGGCAGCTGCAGGCCGGACAGGTTCGCCCCGTCCAGTTTCGTGTGGGCGACCCGCAGGGCGGCGTCGAACACCAGCCGCAGGTCCATCGTGCGACGCAGCTCGGTCACGACCAGACCGAGGTAACCCCACAGCTTCAGGTACGTGTCCGTGGTGAGGGTGAGCGTGCGCGCCTCCCGCCCGGTCAGCGCGACCGGATCCGGCGACCCCGTCCAACCCGGCTGGTCGACGCCTGGCTGGTCGACGGGCGCCTCCGCGAGCGCCGTGGGGTCCGCGGGTGTCGCGGGTACGTGCGGGACGGTCAGCGGCGTCAGCGCACGCACCAGCTGGGTCGCGGTGATCAGGAACGGATCCGACCTCGTGATGTACCGCTCGGACGCGTCGATCGTCTTGCCGGTCAGGTCGACACCCGCGCCGCCAGGGTGCAGCTCGTCGGGGAACACGCCCGCGTAGGTGAACCGCAGCCCGTCGGCGCACAGGACGGACAGGATGCGCCTCAGCAGGTCGACGGTGGCGCCCGTCAGGGAGACGACCTCGGCGAGCAGGGTCGGGGTGACGGTCAGCTCCCACCGCGGGCCCGGGTGCTCGGTCTGCGGGTCGGCTGGACCGGGGTGGAGCTCTCGCAGGACCGGCCGCCCGTCCTGCTGGTGGTGGAGGAGCCAGTGCACCAGCTGCGCGAGGTCCACCCCGAAGGAGTTCCCGGTAGCGAAGTCCTCACCGACCGGCAGCGAGATGCCGGTCAGGTCGATGGTGCCAACGCCGTCATCGCGGTAGTCACCCTGGACGCCGGGCAGCAGCGAGCGGAACCGGCCGGTGTAGGCCACCCGCTGCTGGTCCACCTGACCCGCCAGGTCGTACCAGATCTCGGGGACGTGCTCGGTCTCGGCGAAGTGGTCGACGAATACCTGGTCGACCCACAGCGTCCGGGAGTCCCCGGCCGGGGCGATGCAGGCGACCAGGGTGTCCATGACCTGCCGGGTGCGGCCTAGGCCCCCCTCCTGCAGGCGCGGTCGGCCGGCCGCCGGCAGCTGCTGGGACAGGACGTCTGGCACGTCCCGCAGCGCGATCCGCACCTGCAGCGGGACGTCCAGGTCCGGCGTGGGGACGTCCTGGTCCGGCGGGAGCACGGCACGCTCCACCCGCCAGACCGGCTTCCCGACCTCGTCCCCCGGCTTCGTGACGTCGGCCTCCCCCGGCATGATCAGGGCAGCGCCCTGCACCGTGCCGTCCCGGTCGCGGACGAGCATCGAGTGCCCGGGACGGGTGAGCTGGTCGTACGTCGAGACGACCAGGTGGGCCTGCGACGGGGGCAGCTCGCGGCCGGTCTGCTCCTTGACCGTGGCCACCGCGGCGTCCAGGCCCCGCTCGGCGTCCGGGACGTTCGGCGCCGGCAGTGGCGGCAGCACCCCCGGGCGGGACAGGAACTCCCACAACGCTGTGCGGTGGGCGTCGGTCGTCACCACCGTCAGCGGTCTGACGAATCGGACCTGGACTTCTCGGTACTCACGGGCCTGCGAGTCGTAGGAGCCGACGTGGTCCAGCACGACGTGGGTCATGCCCAGCTGGGCGGCCAGCCGGCCGGTGGGGGTGGCGCGCGCCGCGTCCTCGCCCCACGGCTGCTCGGGTACCGCCTCGTTGAACGCGACCAGGTCCGGCGAGGTGTGCGACCAGGTGCCGGCGGACTCGTGCGTCCAGCGCGCGACCATCCCGTACGCGTCCGGGAAGTGCTCCAGCGCCTCGGTGACCATCTCCGCCACGGACGGCATACCCGGGCCCTGCCGCGCCCAGAACTCGACCAGGCCTCCGTCGTCGCCGACCGTCCACATGACGACGCCGGTCTTCTCGGACTCGTCGCCATAGTGGTCGGCGTGGACGAAACCTGGGCGATCGTCGAAGCCACCGTCGCGGTCATCTGCCCGGGCAGAGCTCTCGTCCGGCTCTTCGCCCAGGAAGAGGATCCGAACGTCGGTGTACCCGCGAGCGAGCCGGGTGGTCGCCGCGATGGCGTCCGTCTCGAAAGCGGTTGTGTCAGGGGAGTCGAGGACCACCCGGGTCAGGCCGTGCTCTTGGGCCAACCGGCCGGTGCGAGTGGCCATCGCGGCGTCCTGCCACGACACCCCCCGGCGCAGCGCCTCGTTGAACTGGGCCAGGTCGGGGGACTCGGCCGTCCAGTCCCCCACGATTCCCTCGGCCTCCGGGAAGCTCGCGTACGCCGTCGAGAACATCTCCCGCTCCGGCGGCGTGCTCGGCCCCTCGCTTATCCAGAACTCGACGAGGCGACGCCCGGCAGGGGCGTCGGCGAGCCACATCACCACCCCGCTGTCGCCGCCCGAGCCGTAGTCGTCGCTGTACACGCCGAGCGGCCGGTCGCCCAGCACTTCACCGACGGTGCGGTTCTCCGGGAACCGGAACTGCACCGACACCGCCGCGTACCCGCTCGACCCATCGCCCGTCGTCGACAACCTGCTCACGTGGGTCATACCGAGGCGCTGAGCCATCTTGCCGGTCCACGTCTGCCATACGGCCTCGACCGGCGAAGCGCCGCTGGCCACCGCGGCGTTGAAGGAGTTGAGGTTGTCGGGCATGTCAGGCTTCCAGCTGCCCTCGATTCCGCAAGCCTCCGGGAATCGCTCCAGCGCTCCAGCGAGCATGACCCGGCCTGGCGGGGTTCCCGACCCGCGGCGGATGGTGAACTTGACCAGGTTGTCAGGGGTCAACCACATCGTGATACCGGCGCTACCGCTGGAGGCGACATACTGGTTGGTGTAGAACGCATCTGACCGAGCTTGGACGTCAAGCTCTCGCTGATCCGTGTCTTGTTCCCCTCGACCCGCCGTCTGGGCCGGTTCCTGCTCGGGCAGGGGGATGAACCTGATCGGCATCGGGTTCTCGGTCGCCACGGCTGCGGAGAGTTTGGGCGCAGCAGCGAGCACCGTCAGCTGCTCACCACCCTGGACCGGGTGGTCATCGTGGAACGCGCGTCGCGCGGTCACATAGGTGTCAGGCCGGTAGCTGGCGCCGACGAGCAGAACGACGTCACGGGGCTCGACCTGGCCAGGCGCGAGCGTCGAGGCGACGTCGGCGACCGGCGCGCTACCCGGCCCCTGCCACGTCGGCGCCACGAAGCTGAGGGTGTCGAGAACCTCGCACGCGCCCCACCCGTGCTCACGCAGGAACGCGGCGAACATGGCAGCGGCCCATGCCCCAGGCAGCAACCCGACCACGTGCACCGCTGACCTCGTCCCGTCCGGCCGCACCGGCGACAGCGACCCCAGGAACTCCTGCGCGGCGCCCACCGTGACATGGGCGAGAGTCGAGACCAGGTTGGCCATCATCTGCGGCAGCGCTGGGTCCGGCCCCCTGCCGCGGCTGGCCGGTGGCAGCTGACCGGCCAAGGCGATCTCGGGCTGGAAGTCCGCCCGGACGCGCTGGATCCGGGACGCTAGGGCGCGCTGCGCGTCCGACCCGGTGAACCCGCTGAACGGCTCGTTCGACCCGTGCAGACATGCGGTCGAGAACGCGTCGGCGAGCTCACGGTAGAAGCCGTCGAGCGCCTGCAGCACCGCACGCCGACGCTCCTCGCCCAGCGGCTGCTCAGTTGTGGGCTGCTCACTTGCCGGCTGCTGCTGTCGCGCCGTGGCCGTGCCGAAGCCGGTGCTCCGGCACTCACCCCGGTCGCCGCGCGACGACCCTGGCTGCTCGCGGATCACCAGCAGATCCACCAGCGGACGCTCCACCTCACGCAGCCACCACTGGTACATCTCCGCCAACGGCAGGGACGCAAGATCGGCGGTGGGCTCACCGGCAGCAGGAGACCCGTCGTCCTCGGATCCACCCACGTCCTGACTGACCTGCCTCGCGCCGTCGTCAGGGCCGTCGGATGGCGTGAGGTTGCCCGGCACCTGCGGGCTGCCCTTCATGTCCAGCCGGGACGGCGCCGGGGGATGCCACTGCATCGGGTGGGTGACCGTGCCGGTGAACGTCAGCAGCGTGGTCCCGGACGGCAGGTGGAGGGCCGGGTCGAACTCGCCCAACGGCACCACCGGCGACCAGGTGGCGTCGGTGGTCGCCTGGACGACGAGGATGCCGCCCTCGTTCTCCCGCAGGCTGATCGTCACCTCGACCTGACCGCCCGGCACCGTGGCGAGGAACGCCCAGCGGTGCCACAGCCGGTCCGGCGGCACGGTCGTCGCGAACGCCGCCAGCTGCTCCAGCAGCAGGTGGACGTCCTCGGGTGCCGGGACCGGCAGGCGGACGTCCTTCAGATTCGCTCCAGCCAGAGTCGCGTCCCGCAGGCGCACCCCGTCCAGGACAAGGCCCGACAGGTTCGCGTGGGTGAAGTCGGCACCGACGAAGGTGGCGCCGGTCACGGTGGCACCCGTCAGCGTCGCGCCGACGAACACGGCTTCAGCGCAGAGAGCGCCGGCCAGGTTCGCGTCGACCAGCGTGGCGTCCTGGAAGGTGGCCTTCTCCAGATCGCTCGAACCAAGGTTGGCCTGGGTGAGATCGGCACCGATGAAAGAGCTTTCGGACAAGCCAGATTTCGACAGGTCGATGCCGGTCAGGTTGGACTCGGAGAAATCGGCGTGCGGCGCGACTACCTCCGCCAAGACGGCCCCGCTCAAGTCGGTCGCGATCAGGCTGGCCCCCACCATCTGAGCCCCCGCCGGCAACGCGATACCGGCCAGGTTCATGTTCTGGAGGTTCGCGCCGCGCAGCCTGCCCGAGCTGGCCAGGGCGATGATCTGCCGTCGGGCGTCGGGCAGGTTCTGCTGCTGCGATCCGCCGACGCCCCGCCCCGCCCCGGCTCCAGGCGGCCTGCCGCTCGGGCCAGCCAAGGGGGTGCCGCCGGCCCCGCCCTGCTCGTCGGGCTGGCCGTCCTGGTCCGCCGGGCCGACGCTCGGGCCGGGGTCGGCGTGGCCTGCGCCGGGGTCGTCGTTGCTGCCGGGGGTGACCTCGACGAGGGTGATCCAGGTGGTCCGCGGGGGTATGAGCCCACGGTCGAGGAGCCCACGGACCGCCTCGATGACCGTGTGCGGCAGGGGGTGGCTGTCGAAGAGAACCGTGCCGTCAGCGCCCTGCTCAACCCAGACCCGGAACTCGGTGAGCTCCGCGCCCTCGGACAACGCGGTGAAGGTGAACCACCAGCCCGTCTCACCCGCTCGCAGCTGGTGCGCCACCACCCCCAGGCCGATCAGCTCCTCCAGCTGGTCGACCGGCACCAGCAGGCTCGGCGAACCGACCTCGACCTTGCGCAGACCAGAACCGAGCCGGCCTGGTTCGGTCCCGCTGGCCAGGACGAGGATGATGTCCCACACCTCAGGGACGGAGGGGTCGTCGGAGGCCGCGGCTCCGAACAGCACCTGCCACAGCTGCGGCCAGATCTGATGGCAGACGGGGGTCAGCAGCCTGCGCAGCTCGTCGAGCTCGGCGACGGTGGCCGTCGGGTCATCGTGCGGGGCCGCACCGGACTCCCGGTCGAACGTCATCTCGCCCGGCAGACCGACGAGGCGCAGCCAGCCAGCTATCAGAGCCCGGCGTTGGGTGAGGGTGACCGGGTTGGCCGCCAACTCGGCGAAGACCGCCGATTCGGAGTCCAGCCAACCACGCGGACGCTCCTGGGCCGGGGGATGAGTCGCGTCCCGGATGGCCAGCAGCACCTGCAGCTCTTCATACACGGCGGCGTTGGCGCCTCGGATCCGCACCAGCAGATCGACGATCGGGTCCGACGCCTGCTGACCCGGCTCGCCAGCCGCCCGCGTGACGGGATCTTCCTGACGAGGCGACGGCGGGTCGAACAGTGTGGTGCGCAGTTGTGGGGTGATCCGATTCGCGTCCGGAGGGAAGAACCGGCTCTCCATGCGCCACAGCAGACGTTGGGCGATCACGCTGGGCCAGGTGAAGGAGTGGCCGTAGAGCGCTCGCAGCTCGGCGGCCTCCGGCAGCCCCTGCACGGCTCCCGGCCGATCTGTGCCATCCAACCCGGGGATGTCCACGCCGCTCAGCAGCAGACGAACCCGATCGGTCAGGGTCAGCTCGTCAGCGGCGAACTGGAGCAGGCGGTCGGTCGAGGCGTTCCACACGGCCTGGACGTCGCCACCGGCCTCCAGTCGGCGACGCACAAGGGTGAGCGCTATCAGGCGGAACAGCTCGGTATTCACCGAATGCGACTGCTCGAGGAACAGCTGCAAGGACCAAGGAGCAACGGCCAGACCTTGCACAGCGCCGACAGCGGACAGGTGATCCGCCTTCACCGTCTTCAGCGCTTCGACCGCTCCGGGGACGAGCGCGGCGTCCGCTTCGGCCAGGGCGGCCGAAGAACTGAGGCCAGCGGCCATGCCGAGCAGGCGGAGCACCGACCGGACCAGCTCGCGATGCACCTCGAGGGACAACGCTTCACCAGCCACCACTGACTGGTCGTCGATGGGGCTTCGTCGCCGCTGAGGTGGGACCGACCAGCCGCGATACGCCTCGATCACTCGGGCGACGGACATCAGGCAGGGGTGGTAGAGCGAGATGCCCGCCTGGGTGGCTGGTTCGACGAGGTTGCTCAGCAATCGGAACGTGAGGCTGCCCTTGAACGACGGCGACTCCCAGAGCCACACACCCGCGGAAGCCATTCCCGACCGCGCGGCGAGCGTGCGCGCCAGCACCACCCCGTGCACGTGGGTGGTCACCGCACCAGTCGCTGGATCGGTCACCCTGGAGACTGCCGCCGCGGTCAGCGGGATCGAGGCAGCGCCCTTGGCGAGGACGCCGGTGTCCACGAGCGACCCGTCGCTGTCACGCACGCCGACCTCGTCGAGCAGCTGCCGGATCTGATCGGTCAAGTCGTCCAGGTCGGTGACGATCTCCAGCCGCCGTGCCTCGATGGTCCGCTGGACGAACCACGAGTCCTCGTCGAGCTCGGCGACGTCGGTGGATTCGGCGAGGTCCGCCGGAGATTCGACGACGGGCACCATGGTGGGCGGCGCTTCGAGCGCGGTCGCGATGATGGTGCGGGCTCCGGCCAGGTCGACGTTCTGCCGTACTTCTGGTGCGTCGCCGACGGCGAAGCTGCCGTAGGTCAGCGCCAGGCCTGGGAACCGCTCGGCCAGCACCCCGAGCGCCGCCCGCACCCGACCCGACCCCGGGAACTTCACCGCCACCGTGACCGGCAACGCGGCGACGACCTCCAGCTCGGGGCCGTGGACGCCGTCCTGCACCAGCCCGCTGAGCCACCCGGCCAGCTCGTGCCGCGGGTGCCACAGCTCGAACGCCTCCGACGTGAGCCCGGCGCCCCACTGGTCCGGCGCGTGCGCCGCGCCCTGCCGGGACTTGTCGGCGAGCGCGAGCAGGACGGGGTTGGGATCGACACCCGGGCGCACCCACAGCCGGATCACCCGCGCCGCGTCCAGGACCCCGGGTGGCCACGGCGCGCGCAACCGCACCGCGAGCAGGCCGTTCACCTCGCCTGCCTCGTCGACGGCGACGTACGTCACCAGACCGGGCTGGTCGAGGCCGGCCAGCACCTGCGCCGGGTCCACCCAGGGCGGCACCACCTCACGCAGGAACCGGCGCAGCGCCTCAGGACTCACCTGATCGCGCTCCACCACCAGCCGCTCCCCCGGCTCGTCGGCACGGGAGTCATCGGGGAACGGCTGGTCACCGGTCGAGATGAACCGCTCCTGGTAGTCCGGGCCATCCCAGATCGCCGAGTCACCAGGGAGCAGGCCCGGGCTCTCCACCACGATCGGCGGTAGATGTTGCGCCAGTGGGTGCGCCGACAATGGTGTCGTTCCGTCGCCCGAGGCGGCGCTCGAGTCGCCGGCAAGGCCGTCGATGGCCGGGCTGGAGGCGATCTCGCCGGTGAACGTGAGCATCGTGGTGCCGGCGGGCAACAGAACGGTCGGGTCGATGTCCCGCAACGTTGCCGGGGACGAGGGGGTGATGCCCGCCTCGGTCGCGACCCGGATGAGGCAGCCCCGTTCAGTCGTGTGCTGGAACCCGATCCACACCGATGGGTTGGCTGCTCCGGCGCCATCGGCGGCCCCGTCGGGGGTGGCCGAGTCGGCAACTGCGGCGGCCCCGTCGGGGGTGGCCGAGTCGGCAACTGCGGCGGCCCCGTCGACGGTCGACCCGTCGAGCGCCGCGGGCTCCTTCGTGGCGGTGAAGTGCCACCACTGCACTGACCCGTCGGTCGGCACCGTCGCGGCCAGCACCTGCAGCTCGTCACGCAGCAGGTAGGCGTTCTCGGGTGCCGGCACCGGCAAGCGGATGCCGTGCAGGTTCGCGCCGGCCTGGTTGGCGTCGCCGGCCATCTCGTCGTCGCTGGATGGCGGTGTCTCGGTGCTGTCGCCCCGGGCACGTGAGCGGGCCTGCTTGAGCTGGCCGGCCTCCTTGAGCTGGAACAGGTCCAGTCGTCGAACAAGCGCCTTTACGAGTGCCCGCCCGAGAGCCGCACCGATCGCCGGGCCAATAACTGCCGCACCGAGGGCTGTCACCGCACTACCCAGGCCGCCCACCAGGAACGCCTGCGATGACGGGAAGAACCAAGCGTTAACCGCGGCGCTCATCGCGACCGGAATCGCCCACTCATGCGATGGGGTTGCTCTCAGCTCATCGTCCAAGAGCCCGAAAGCCGCACCGACCGCGACGGCCAGCCCTCCGATCGCCCCTCCCAGCAGTGCGTACGTGCCAGCCGACACCGGTCCGATGACGGCGCTTGCGGCTGCCGCGCCCGCCACGGGATACCCGGACAGGAAACCGGCGATCGTGCCGATCTCCAAAGACCTGCTGGGCCGTAGGGGCAGCGTCGTCCCGGTTAGATCCACGCCCTCGAAGGAACCCTCGTAGGCGAGCTCCACGACAGGTTGCTGCCCAAGCAGGGCTGCCCGCGCCCCCACCTCGCGCAGCAGGGATGCCAGCGCTCGCAGCACCAACCACGGCGCGTCCTTAGTGAGCTCCCGCAACGACTCCGCCCAGGCCACCAGGTCAGGCGTGACCCGCAGGTGCTTCGGCACCATCTGCAGGAAGTCGTCGGCGGCGTAGCCCAGGTAGAGCTTGAGAACCTCCTCGACCCGGCGGGCCCGGCCCATCGCCCGCCGGTCGATCCCACCAGCTTGGACGCCCTGCCCGATCAGCTCACGGGTGAGCAGGGCATCCAAGCGCTGTATCCCGACGGTGTCGTCGACGGACGGTGCCAGCCACACCTGGTCCACGACCGCGGTCCGGCCGTCGGAGGACAGGCGCGTCGACGCCACCGCCAGCAGCCGCCCGTCGACGTCGCCCAACCCGACCGACACCCGGTCGGGGTTGGCGACCCGACCCGCGATCGAGACCCGCTCGGATTCCGGTACGTCCGCCGGCAGGACGCCGCTGATGGCGAGCATGGCGGCGACCTGCTCGTCGAGCCCGACCAGGCTCGTCCACTCGGTGGCCGTCGCGGCGACCGATGACGGCAGCGCCATCACCTCGTCGAGGGTCGCGTCGTGCAACCGGACCTGGGAGAAGTCGACGCCGGTGACCGTCGCCCGGGTCAGGTCCGCTCCGCACAGGTCCGCGCCGGGCAACTGCTTGCCCGGCTGATGCGGCGCCTCACCCAGGTCGGCGTAGGTCAGGTTGGCATCGGTCAGGTTTGAGTCCGTCAGATCCGCGCCACTGACGTCCGCGTGGACCAGCCAGGCCCCAGAAAGGTTGGCGCCGTGCAGGTTCGTCTCGCTCAGGTCGGCGCCGGTGAGGTTGGCCCCGGCAAGGTGGGCACCGCGCAGATCGATGCCCCGCAGGACCGTCCCGGACAGGTTGACGTAGGACAGGTCGACGGTGAAGATCACCCTCCGCTCGCGGTACTCGCGGGCCAGCTCGTTCACCTCGGCGACGAAGGACCAGCCACCGAGCCGCTTCTTGCTGATCCCGTGCAGGTCGAGCACCGCCCGGCCAGCGCTCTCCCGGACCAACTGACGCAGCCGGCCCGACGGCCCGCCCGTGCCCGGGCGCGGGGTCGCCAGGCCACCGCCCACGATCTCCTCCTGCTCCTCCTCGGTCAGATCCTCGACGAACGACTTACCGGGCGAGCGGGACGGCAGCGGGAGCGACCGTTCGGGGTCGGTGAGGAGCGCCTCGACGGTGTCGCCGTGCCGAGCTAGTGCCCGCACGAACTGCTCGGCGGCGCCTGTGGCGTCGGCGTGCGCCCGGCCCTGACCGGTGGTGAGCCTCAGACCTCCCGATGGGATGGTCTGAAGTCTGCGCAAGACCGCCTGCACCAGCTCCAGCAACGACCCGTTCTCGACGACGGCCCGACTCGCGCGCGACCACCGCGGCCCGACGGTGGACCAGCCCAGCGCGACGAGCGACGTCTCCTTCAAGCCGCTCACCCTGGACAGCTCGGCCCAGTGGTCCGGCTGGTCGCGCCAGCCGGCGCCCGCCTGGGCGAGGGCTGAGTTCTTGACCCAGATGATCTCCGCCGCCGCCACCCAGACCTGGAGCGCGCGGACGTCACCGCCGGCCGCGTCGTTCTGCAGGTGCGCGACATCACGCCACTGCCCACCCTCGGACTCGTCATACGGAGCGGGCGGGTCGGCCTGGACGGTGAGGGCCGGCGAAGTGGCGGTCCCACCCGTGCCGTACTTCTCGATCAGGGCGACGATCCGCTTCGCCACCCCGGTGTGGACCTGGACCTGGCTCTGGGACTTCCAGGTGGGGGAGCCCTCCGCGCGGTCGGCCACGATCGCGTCCACCACGGCGTCGAACGATCCGAGGCCCTGCTCGCTCGCCCAGCGCTTCGCCCGGACCAGCCCCTGCTGACGCCCTTGGTAGAACGCCGCACCGAGGCCGAGCACCTGCTCGCTCCGCAGACCCGAGTCCGCGGCGATCGCGTCCACCTCCGGTGAGCTGAGGGGCTCTGACTCCTCGAACACCACCCGGGCGGCGCGCACGAGCAACCGGTACGCCTCCTCGTTGCCGTCCTTGGCCGCGTTCACGACAGCGCCATGTGTGGTGTAGGACGCGCCCGCTGCCGTGGTCGATGCTGCTGGCTGATCCTCGTCTCCACGGCCTTCCTGCTGACGGGACGCCAGGCCACCGCCCACGATCAGGCCCGCGTCCTGGTCGCTGACGTCGGTCAGCAGCGTGCTCGACTCCGCGTCGGACTCGCCACCGGTCAGCGCGGTCGGGGTGGGGGAGACGTCGCGTGGTTGGGGGGTGAGGACCGTGCGGCCGATCTCGGTGCGGACGTGGACGGCGTCGCCGACGTGGACGGTGCCGTCCTGCACGGCGGCGGCGTACGGGGTGCCGATGGTGTTGACCGCGCGCGGCCGGGTGGCTCTCTCGGGCAGGATCACCACCATGCCGCTGGGGTAGACGGCGACCACCCGGGCGCGGGCCGCCTTGGCCAGGGCTGGGCTCGTCGGGGTGCCGGGTGCGGGGACGTGGTGGATGCCGAACACCAGCGAGCCCTGGCTGGCCTCGACCTGGCCGGCCTCGTCGCCCCGACCGTTGGCTCGCATGACATCGGCCAGCACCTGCCGGAACGGTGGCAGCACCCGGGCTCCGGTCTCGGGGTCGAAGAACTCCACCACCGGACGGCGGATGAGCTGGCCCGGCGGCAGCGGGGCCGGGTCCGGGGTCGACTCCGACGGGTTCAGCAGTAGCGGCGACGGGTCGGCACCGACCGGTGAGGGGAGCAGCTCGATCCGGGTGCGGGCCACGAGGGCGTGCGACCGGCCGGTGGCCGGGTCCTGGAACAGCACGATCGCGCGGGCGCCGTCGGGCTGCCGCTTGAGGATCGCGAGCACGTCGGTCTCGGTGAGCCGCCTGCCACCTGTCCACTCCTGCGGCAGCCGGCCGAGGGTCGCGTTCAGCTGGGGTAGGTCGTACCTGACGTTCCGCAAAGACGACGGTGACCCACCGTCGGCGTCGGACCCCTGCTGAGCGGTCCCGAGAGGTTCGGCGCCGGTCGCGCGGAACAACGCCTTGCCCAGCGCCTGCGGATCGGCGAACTCCCACCGCGTGGTCACCTCGGCCACCGTGGACAGGGTCGCCTCGGGGTGCGCCCGCCAGAACCCAGCCGGCAGCAGCGTCCCGGTCAGGTCCGCGCCGGTGAAGTCGGCGCCGTCCAGCTTGGCGGTGGACAGATCCAGCCCGGACAGGTCGGCCCCACGCAGGTTCGCGCCCCGCAGGTTCAACCGCCACGCGGACGTCACCCCGGTCAGGTCCGCGCCGGCCAAGTTCGCGCCGTGCAGCCGGACGTCGTCCAGGTCACCGACAAACCGTGCGCGTGGCACGGTCACGTTCGCCAGTTTCACGCGGGCGGCACCCGAGTACGCCAGCACCTGCACGCTCGCGGCACTGGACACGTTCACCCACGGCACGCTGGAAGCCAGTAGCGACACGTGCGTGTCCGGCGCCACCGTGACCGACGACCCCGGGTGCGCGGCGAGGAAGTCCGCGACCGCCACCGCGATCGACTCCGCCCCCACGTCCTCGACCACAGCCGGGTCGATGGTCAGCGACCACCGGCGCGACCTGTTGCGGACCACGCCCGACCTGTCCTGCTTCCAGCCCGCTTCGTCCTGCGTCGCGTGTCTCGCCAACCGCTGCGACGGGTCCACCCACCCCGTACTCCCCGGCGCCTGGAGCGGCAACCCCAACGGAGTCAGCGGCACCAGCGCGCGCTGGCTCACCATCCGCCGAGGGAGCTCCGTCGGCGCGAGCCGCATGACGTGGATGCCCCCATCAATCAGCTGTCGCAGCTGAGCCAGCGCCCGCGCCACCGTCTCCGAGGTGGCTTCGCGGAACAGGTCGGTCAGGGACAGCT
>JBOFLF010000010.1:0-6438 GCA_051657715.1 Angustibacter sp.
GGCGCAAACCGTGCCCGAGGCGGTGCCCGATGACCGCGACGGCAGCGGAGCGCTCACGCCGGATCGCGCCGACGACTGCTGTGCTGGAGCTGCGCGGGGTGACCCGGTCGCACGGCTCGGGGGAGACCACCGTGCACGCGCTGCGCGGGATCGACCTGGTGGTGCGCACGGGTGAGCTGGTCGCCGTGATGGGTCCGAGCGGCTCGGGCAAATCCACCCTGCTGACGTTGGCCGGCGGGTTGGACTCGCCGACGTCCGGGACGGTGCTGGTCGAGCAGCAGCCGCTCGGCACGTTGTCCCGGGCGGCCCTGGCGGCGTTGCGTCGTCGACACCTGGGCTACGTGTTCCAGGACCTCAACCTCATCCCGGCGCTCACCGCGGTGGAGAACGTCATGCTGCCATTGGAGCTGGACGGCGTCCGGTCCGGCAAAGCCCGCCGGCTGGCCCGGGTAGCGCTCGAGGAGGTCGGCGTCGGCGACCTGGCCGACCGGTTCCCGGACGAGATGTCCGGCGGCCAGCAGCAGCGCGCGGCGATCGCCCGGGCGCTGGTCGGGGACCGCCGGCTGGTGCTGGCCGACGAGCCGACCGGGGCGCTGGACTCCGCTACCGGCGAGCAGGTCATGCGGATCCTGCGGGACCGGGTGGACGCGGGAGCCGCCGGGTTGCTGGTCACCCACGAGGCGCGGCACGCGGCCTGGGCGGACCGGGTGGTCTTCCTGCGGGACGGCGTGGTGGTGGACACCACCGGCGAGGACGCCGGGGTGGATCAGTTGCTGCGCGTCGAGCACGGGTCGCCGAGGTGACCGGCTCGCGGTGGCGGCTCGCGTTCCGCCTGGCCCGGCGGGACCTGCGCCACTCCCGGGGCCGCAACGCGCTGGTGCTGGCCATGGTGGGGCTGCCGGTGCTGCTGGTGACCGTGTTGGCGACGCTCTCCGACACCCTCGACGTCACCCCCCGCGAGGGGCTGACCCAGGCACTCGGCCAGACCGAGGCGCTGGTCGCCCCGCAGGGTCGGGACCCGATCGATCAGGACCCGACGGGCACCGTGTCTTTGCCGTCCGGCGATCCGTCCGCCTGGGCCGAGGAGGGACGGCCGTGGACCGCGGCGGAGATCGCACGGGTCGTTGGCGGCCGGGTGATCGACGTCATGACCAGCGAGTCCTCGGCCCGGACCGACCGCGGTCGGATCGCGTTCCACGTAGTGGGGGTCGATGCCGCGGATCCGCTGCTGGCCGGGTTCGTCGAGGTGCGGGAGGGGCGGGTGCCCCGAGCTGACGATGAGGTGGTCGTCTCCGGCTGGCTGGCCGATCGCGGGTATGGCATCGGTCGGAGCCTGGACCTAGACGGCGGTTCCGTGCGGGTGGTCGGGATCGGGTGGGCGCCGTCGCTCGGGATAGAACGTCAGGTGCTGGCCCGGCCGGGTTCTCGTGCGGTCACGGCCAGCACCCCTGATCCGGAACAAGCACAGCACTCCTACCTGGTGACCGGTACCGGGCCGATCACCTGGCCCCGGGTGCGCGAGCTGAACGAGCAGGGCTTGTTCGTCAAGTCCCGCGCGGTGATCGAGAACCCACCGGTGGACTGGCGAGCGAGTCTCGACAACCCCTCGTTGGCGTCCTGGGAGGAGTCATCCCAGACGGAGCTCGCGGTGGTGCTGGTGGTGGTGTTCGCCGTCGTGCTGGAGGTGATGCTGCTGGCTGGGGCCGCGTTCGCCGTAGGGGTGAAACGCCAGCAACGTGCCTTGGCGTTGCTCGCCGCGACCGGCGGGAAGCCGCGGGACGTCCGCCGAGTAGTGCTGGCCCAAGGTCTGGTCAGCGGGGCGGTCGCGGCGGTGGCCGGAGCTGTGATCGGTGTTCCGGTCGCCTTGGTGGTGGCCCGGGGCAGCACGGCCATCTGGCCGGAGGCCGCGCTGTGGGGCCCGTTCGACGTCCACTGGACGGCGGTGGCGGTGGCGGCCGCGGTCGGGGCGGTCGCGGCCATGGGGGCCGCGTTCTTCCCCGCGCGCTCAGTGGCCCGCAACGACGTGGCCGCGGTACTGGCCGGGCGGCGCGGTCAGCTGCGGTCCCGGACCGGCCTGCCGGTGCTGGGTGCGGTAGGTCTGGCGGCCGGTGCCGGTCTCGCCCTGGTCATGGGTCGGCGCGCCAATGGTGAGGTGTGGATCGGCATCGCGATGATCGTCCTGGTGCTGAGCGCGGTCGTGGCGCTACCCGCGGTGGTGGGCTCGGTCGGTCGGCTCGGTCGGCTGCTGCCGCTGCCATTGCGGCTGGCACTCCGGGACAGCTCGCGACAGCGGTCCCGGACGGCGCCGGCGGTCGCGGCGGTGATGGCCGCCGTCTTCGGCGCCACCGTCCTGGCGATCGGCTCGGCCAGCGACGACGCCCTGTCCCGCAAGAAGTACCAACCCCAACTGCCGATGGGTGTGACGTCCATCGAGGCGTTCGGCGAGGGTGCCGCCTGGTGGAAGGTCACGACCTCGCAGGTGCGGCGGATCGTCGGCCGCGACGTGTTGCTCACCGGCGAACTCGGACGGTCCGAACCAGAGGTCTCAGGCTCTCCCACGGATGCCGTGGACGGCTCGCTGATGTTCACGACCTATGTGGCCACGGGTAGCTGCCCCAGCGACCCCCGGCGGCTGCTCGCGCTGGATGTCAAGGCTGAGACCCAGTGCCGATTCTGGGCGCAGACCGGTATCGATCAACGGCTTGGCGCGCAGGACACCTTGGTCGCGACCACAGAAACGTTGCAGGTCATGGGATTTCAGCTAGACAAGCGACAACTGGCAGTGTTGCGCGACGGTGGCGTCCTGGTGCCGAACCGCCGTCTTGTCGGGAAGGGTCGAGCTGTCCAGATCAGCACGTTCCGCGAGGACGACGAGACCATCACCGACGTACGGACCGTACGCCTCCCGGCGGCCGTGCTCCCGACGTCCGCAACCGGCCCGCAAGGTGACTTCACGGCCATCGGTGCGGTGGTGACTCCGCAGACGGCGGATCGCAAGCTTGGCGGGTGGCGACCCGCCAAGGGTCTGATCGCGGCCGGGGACGCTCCGGTCTCGTCGGCCCAACGGGAGGAGTTGGAGGAGGTGCTGAGCGGAAGCGCCTCGGGGATGGGGATGGTGATCGTCGACGTCGAGCGGGGCTACGAGAGCCCGCTGTCGCTGATCCTGCTCGTCCTGGCGGTGATCGCCGGGTTGGTCGTGCTGGTCGCCACGCTGACCGCGACCGGGCTGGCCCTGGTAGACAGCCGAGCGGACGCGGCCACGCTGGCCGCGGTCGGTGCCCGGCCGCGGACCCGGCGGGTCATGGCGGCGGCCCAGGCCGTGGTGATCGGCTTGCTCGGGACGCTGGCCGGGATCGCCGTCGGATTCGTCCCGGGGGTGGCGCTCACCTGGCCGCTGACGGCGG
Source organism: Angustibacter sp. (assembly GCA_051657715.1). Classification (GTDB taxonomy): domain Bacteria; phylum Actinomycetota; class Actinomycetes; order Actinomycetales; family Angustibacteraceae; genus JBOFBH01. The sequence continues at coordinate 3,405 of JBOFLF010000010.1, forward strand.
TCCGGCGGGTGGTGAACGGCACCGAGGTGTGGACGTCGCCCACCGTCGAGATCCCGTGGCTGGCGCTGGCCGTGCTGGCGGTCGGTGTCCCGGTGCTGGCCGCGGCAATCGCGGGCCTGTTCGTCCGGACCCGGTTGCAGCTGACCCGCCGGCTGGCGCAGTGACCCGCCGGCTGGCCGGTGACCCGCTGACTGGCCGGTGACGCGGTGGTTGGCGCGGTGACGCGCCGCACGCGCGGTCGCCCACCGGCTCGCGCGGTGCCGGCGCCGGTCGGCAGGATGGAGTCCATGACGTCATCGACTGAGGGATCGGGCAGCGCGGAACACGACGGCGCGGAACACGACGGCGCGGGAGGGGACGTCGCGGGCGAGCAGCAGGGTGGCCGGTTCGTGGTGGTCACCCAGGACGGCATGGGGGTGGCCGCGCGGCCGAACCCGGACGCCGACGGCGAGCAAGCGGACCAGGGCGACGAGCGCAGCCCCGCGGACCTGGTGGAGCAGCCCGCCAAGGTGATGCGGATCGGCAGCATGGTCAAGCAGTTGCTGGAGGAGGTGCGCAGCGCACCGCTCGATGATGCCGGCCGGGCACGGCTCGCCGACATCCACGAGCGGTCGCTGCACGAGCTGGAGGACGGCCTGGCCCCGGAGCTGGTCGAGGAGCTGCGCCGGATCGCCCTACCCTTCGGCGACGGCGCCACGCCGTCCGACGCCGAGCTGCGGATCGCCCAGGCCCAGCTGGTCGGGTGGCTGGAGGGTTTATTCCACGGCATCCAGACCGCCTTGGTCGCCCAGCAGATGGCAGCCCGAACCCAGCTGGAGCAGATGCGCCGCGCGCTGCCCCCGGGCGCCGGAGCCACGGCGGCGGGCCTTCCCGGGTCGATGCCCGGCCATCCCGGGCAGCCTGGTGAGCAACAGCTCCCACCTCAGGGTGGTACCGGCCAGTACCTGTGAGCCAGCGGCACGCAGTGACCGGCGATCACCGATCGTCCCAACGGTTCGTCACCCAGGTGATGCGTGCTGCCCGCGTGGCACCATCCTGCGGCGAGGCGTCCGAACAGTGCGGGAGACTGAGCCGGCCGGCGTGAGTTCGGCAGTCAGCAGTGCTCGGATGACGACGAGGCAAGCGAGGTGATCGTGCGGGAGCCGCAGGTAGATCTGTCGGCGTTGGTCGACGCGTTGCCGCTCGCGTGCCTCCTGCTCGACCAGGACCTCGTCGTCCACGCGGCCAACCCGGTGTTCTACGGGCTGACCCGGCGTCAGCCGCACGAGGTTCTCGGCCATCCGTTGTTGTCAGAGGTCACCGACGACCCATCGGCCGACGGCGATCACCGTGAGGTGCCCCGCCAGCAGGCCGACGTCGTCCGGTCGGTACGCCGGGTCCTCGCCACCGGGTCGCCCGACCAGCTGCCGCTGTTCCGCCACGACGTGGTGGAGGACGACGGTCCCGGCCCGGCGACGGAGCACTGGTGGAGCGTGCAGAACCTGCCGGTGCTGGACCGCGGCGGTCAGGTCGCCTACGTGCTGTACACGATCCGGGACGTGACGGTGGCCGTGCGGGACCGCGAGCGGTTGCGCCGAGCGCGGCAGGACATCGGCCAGCACCCGGTGCTCGGCCAGCCAGACGACCGGGGCTCCGCCGTCTCCGGCGCCGCGGACGGTGGCGCTGGCACGGGGTCCGACACCGGCGTCGACACCGGCGTCGACACCGCGCCGGACGCCGAGGTCGGCCGCCGGCTGCAGGGACTGGCGTACGTGGCGCTGGAGCTGGCCGCGGCCGAGTCCGTCGAAGAGCTCACCGAGCTGGTGGTCGGCCGCGGGCTGACCGCCATGGGGTGCGACGGCGGCGGCATCGCCGTCCGGGACGACGACGCGGAGGTCGTCCGCCTCACCACGACCGAGACCGGCGACGGCCTGCGGCAGTACTCCGAGTACCCGCTCACCGAGCAGCTGCCCGCGGTAGTCGCCGCCGTCGTACCGCAACCGATCTACCTCGGCAGCCGGGCGGAGGGGCTGGCGTGGGGCACGCCGATGCGCCAGGTGTACGACAGCTGGCCGACCCGCGAGGCGTGGGCGTCGCTGCCGATGCAGTCCGGCGGCCGGCTGCTCGGGTCGTTGACCGTCAACTGGATCCACCCGCGCAGCTGGACCCAGGACGAGAAGGCGCTGCTGGCCGCGTTCGCCGCGCAGTGCGCCCAGGCGCTGCGCCGGATCCAGGTGCGGCAGGCCGAGCGTCGGTCGATGGCGACGTCCCGGCTGCTGTCGGAGTCGTTGCAGCGCAGCCTGCTCACCGAGCCGCCGAAGGTGGACGGCGTCGACGTGGCGGTGCGCTACCTGCCGGCCAGCCGTGAGACGTACGTCGGCGGCGACTGGTACGACGCGTTCGAGCTGCCCGGCGGCCGGCTGGTGGTGGTGATCGGGGACGTCGCCGGGCACGACCGGGTGGCGACGGTGGCGATGGCTCAGGTCCGCGGGGTGCTGCGGGGGGTGGCGCACAGCCTGTCCGGCTCCCCCGCGCAGACCCTCACCGCGCTGGACGGGGCGTTGCACGACCTGGCCGTCGACGCGATGGCCACCGCCGTCCTGGCTCAAGTCGAGCCCGGGCCGACACCGGGCAGCCGGCGGTTGCGGTGGTCCAACGCCGGCCACCCGCCGCCGCTGCTGATCCACCCGGACGGGCGGCCCGAGCTGCTGCAGCCGGAGCCCGAGCTGCTGCTCGGCGTCGACTTGGAGACCAGCCGCAGCGACCACGAGCGGCACCTCGAACCCGGGACCACGCTGCTGCTGTACACCGACGGGCTGGTCGAGCGTCGTGACGAGGCGCTGGAGCGGGGCCTGCTGTGGCTGCAGCGCCGGGTGGCCAACCTGCACGGTCTGCCGCTGGACGCGTTCTGCGACGCCCTGCTCGCCGAGATCCCCCGGGACGCCGAGGACGACGTCGCACTGCTGGTGATGCGCGCCCTGGCCCCCGGGGTCGGCCGGCCGCCGCTGACCGGGCCGACCCCAGCAGTCGCGGCCAGGCCTCCGATTGGTGGCCT
>JBOFLF010000011.1:0-2950 GCA_051657715.1 Angustibacter sp.
CGCAGGGCGGCGACGTAGTTGTGGACCGAGTCGCTGACGCCGAGCGCATCGCGGAGTGTGGAGAATTCCGCCTCCGAGACCGCGGTCAGTGTGGTCAGCAGCTGCACCCGAGCGGGGGCGTGGAGGACCAGCGGGTCGAGACTGATCATCGGCCGACGACCAGTAGGGCGACGAACCCGGGCAGGCCATGGCGGCGATCCTGGCAAATTCAAACCCGCGCTTCGGGAAGCGGGCTGGGCGCTACGGGCCACCGGTTCCGCGCGGGAGATCAGGCCTGGGCGGTGAGCTCCTGTAGCCAGGCCTGCCAGCCCGGCTCCTCACGTCGCACGTAGTCCGCGGCCTCGGCGGAGAATAAGTACGCCCGGACGCCCGCCGTGGCCTTGTCGGCATCCTCGCCGTACGCGAAGACGCTGAGCATCCCGGGCAGCGGCGCGGTGAGCCGGACCAGCGCCTGCCGCTCACCGACCCGCTCGACGGTGCCGGTGGAGCCGCGCAGCTCGACCGTGGCTCCCTCGTTGCCCAGACCGAACGCGTCGCGCAGGGTTGCCCAGAGCGTCTGCGCGTCGCCGGGGTGGGAGGCGGTGACCTCGAGCTGGGTGGCCTCCTGCCCGGGGAAGTGCGTCAGGTAGAGGCGCAGGTTGTCGAAGAACGGGATCCAGTTGGGGGCCATGTCGTCCCAGAACTCCGACTCCCAGTCAGCGCCGGTCCCGAAGCCGCTGCTGGTGACGCGCACGATGCAGGTGCCGCCGGACTGCGCTTCGACGAGGAACTCCGACGTCAGCGGGCTGACCGCCTCCGGGTCCTTGCCCATGAGGGCGGCCCAGTCCTCCTCGTAGACGAGGCGGCGCGGCGGGTCCCAACCGGTCACCTGGCCGCGCGAGTCCATCTCGGGGCCCATGGCGAAGTGCAGGGAGCCGCCTTCACGCTCCTCCATCTCGGTCGGCAGAAACCAGGCGCTCATGCCCTTGGCGGTGGCGATGGCGTGCCAGACCTGCTCCGGGGTTCCCGGCACCTCGACGCTGAACTCCAGGCGGTAGGGGACGTTCGGTGTTGCGCTCATGTGCTCTCCTCAGGGCGGGGGTGGGCGGCCACGACGAGCCGGTGCGGACGCCCGTCGTCGTGGTGGTAGCGAGCGGCCAGGTCGAGCACCGCGGCGGTCAGGTCGTCCGCGAAGGCGGCTCGATCGGCGGCCGAACGGAAGCCGATCTGCGTGTCGATGGTGAGGGTCGGCAGGCTCTTGCCGGACGACCCGGCCTGGCGCGCCAGGCCGCCGACCTCGCGAACCAGCCGGCCAGCCAGCGCGACGAGGTAGCCCGCCGACAGGTGGTCGGCATTGGCGTCCGGGTCGGCCGCGGACGCGCTGACGGCAGCCGGTGACACGACGTACGACGCCGCCGACGCCCGCAGGACCCGCTCGGTGATGCCCCCGTGCCGGCGCTCCTCGGACAGCTCCACCAGGCCGTGCTCCTCGAGCGCCTTGAGGTGGTAGTTGACCTTCTGGCGACCGATGCCGACCCGGGCGGCGAGCCCAGCGGCGGAGGCTGGGACGGCCAGCTCACCGAGCAGCCGGACCCGGACTGGATCCAGTACGGCGGCGGCTGCCTCCGTGCTCTCGATGACCTCGACGTCCAACATGACACCTAACCTCCCTTTGACAATAAAATTTGTCAAGAGTGAACGGTGATCTGCCTGCGCCGTTCACAAGGCGGCACGTTCGAGTGGCTCAGTCGATTCACCCAGCTCGCGGACGTGGAGCTCGAAGCCCGTTCAGGCCGGCGATGAGTCGCCGGACTCTCGTCGCCGCACGCCAGAAACTCCGCTACACCGCCTCAGGGCTCATGACCTGGACCCGCGACGGCACCATTACCCACCGTTCCCGGCCGGCCACCCACCACCCCTTCGGGCGCCCACCGACCAACTCGGAGCCACCGGCACCATCACCTGCTCGGCCGACTGGACGCCTTCGGCACCACCGTGGCCCAGAACGTTCGACGACTACGACCGCCCCACCAGCCCCGGCTACACCGACGACCGTCTCGGCCGCGCTTCACCTTCCTCGCCGCCCAACGGCACTCAAGCCCGCTCCACGATGTGACAGGCATTGCCTTTTCAGTCCCGTCCCTATGGGCGCCAGAAGGCGGATGCGATGCGGCAGTAGGTTTCTCACGAGCGTCCTCGTTGCATGGTGAGGATGATGAGGGCTGCGGCGGTGATCGCGCCGATCCGCCTGGGGCAGGGGGTGATGTGGCGGATGCTCGGAAGGTGGATTTGAGGAGGGCGTTGGCTCGGCGAGCAGGTGCACCTCGGTGTCGTCCACCAGCCAGCGCACCACCAGCATCGCCTGGGTCCAACACGTCGCCGCCCGCTGCTACGGCCGAACGTCCACCCGCCGCACGGGATGACATCGCCCTGGTCGAGGACGTGGAGACCCGGTCGGTGCGGGTCTAGTCGACTGGGTGCTGGTTGGGCGCCGTCGGTGAGCTGGGTCACGCGGCCGTCCGTCAACGGTCGTTACCGGTCGGTGTCGCGCAGCTCGGTGAGTGCAGCGATCAGCTCGGCGACCGCGTGCTTAGGTTCCGTGTACACAAACCAGCCATTTTCGTATACGATGAGGCCATGAGTGAGCATCGGCTGCACGGCAAGCCCGTCACCGACGAGCAGATCCAGGCTTGGGCCGACGAGGCTGAGGCCGGATACGACCCGTCGAAGCTCCCGAAGCCGCGCCGCGGTCGCCCACCCGTGGGCGACGGCCCCGGCACGGTCGTGCCAGTGCGACTCGACGCAGCAACCATCGCCGCGCTGACCGCGCGAGCCGAGGCGGAGGGCATCGCCACCCGCTCGGACGCGATCCGGGCCGCGGTGCGCGAGTGGGCGCACATTGCCTGAGCTGCACCACTCCGCCCGCAAGCACTACCACCGCGACCGACTCGACGATGCCGCCGTGCTCCAC
>JBOFLF010000012.1:0-27241 GCA_051657715.1 Angustibacter sp.
GACGTGGTCCGGAACCGGGCCGGCGTGGTCCCCGACGTTGAGGGTGCCGGTCGGCTCGAACACCAGCAGCGACGCGCCACCGGGCGACGACGGCCGGTGCGACACCCCGCGCGGCACCACGTACACCGAACCGCGTGCCAGTACGACCTCGCGCTCGATGCCGTTCTCCCGCAGAGCGATCCGCAGCTCGCCGTCCAGCACCAGGAAGAACTCGTCGGTGTCCTCGTGCGCATGCCAGACGAAGTCACCGCTCACCTTGGCGATCCGGACGTCGTAGTCGTTGACGCGAGCGACGATCCGCGGGCTCCAGAGCGCGTCGAAGGATGCCAGGGCGGCGTCTAGGTCGACGGGCACGCCACCTGGCCGGACACCGGCCGCCGGCCCCGAGCCCGACGACGTCGTGGTCGGCACGGGCGCGGCCGATGGGCTCGCGGGTGCCGGACTCGGGGATGGCGACGGATCGGTGGACGACAGCGGTCCGGGCTGCGGAGTGCTCATGGCTCGATCATCGACCTGGCGCCGTTGCAGCAGAAGTGCTAGGAATCGCACGTGTCGCGTCGATCCTCGCAGCATCTGCACCCTGGCCCGCACCGGGTGGTGGCGATCGTCGACGACGGCTCGAACCCGTTCGAGCTGGGTGTCGCGACCGAGCTGTTCGGGCTGCGCCGCCCCGAGCTGGAGCCGTTGCTGCGTCGGCCTTGGTACACGTTCGCGGTATGCGCGGCCGGACCGGTGCGGGTCCATGCCGAGTTCTTCACGCTCACCGGCGTCGCCGGGCTCGACGCGGTCGACGACGCCGACACGGTGATCGCGCCGAACCGGCCGGACCCGCGCGAACCGCCGGCGCCCGCGGTGGTGCCCGCGATCAGCAGGGCGGCCGACCGGGGCGCTCGGCTGGTCAGCTTCTGCACCGGCGCGTTCAGCCTCGCCGCGGCCGGCGCACTGGACGGCCACCGTGCCACCACCCACTGGCGGTGGGCCGCCCTGCTGGCCGAACGGTACCCAGCGGTTCAGGTGCAGCCGGATGTGCTGTTCGTGGATGACGGCGACGTGCTCACCGCCGCCGGCAGCGCCGCCGCGCTGGACCTGGGGTTGCACCTGATCCGCCGTGACCACGGCGCCGACGTCGCGAACGCGGTGAGCCGGCGGCTGGTGTTCGCCGGGCACCGGGACGGCGGCCAGCGGCAGTTCGTCGAGCGGCCGGTCCGGCCGGTGCCGGACACCTCGCTGGCCCCGCTCCTGGACTGGGCACGTGGCCGGCTGGACCACCCGCTGGGCGTCGCCGATCTGGCCCGCTGCGCCGCGGTCAGCCCGGCGACCCTGCACCGCCGGTTCCGCGCCGAGCTCGGCACCACCCCGCTGGCCTGGCTCGCCACCGAGCGGGTCACCCTCGCCTGCCAGCTCATCGAACGCGGCGAGCTGAGCCTGGACCGGGTCGCGCAGGCCAGCGGTCTGGGCACCGCGTCGACCCTGCGCACCTGGATGCACCGGCAGACAGGCCTGTCCCCCACCGCCTACCGCCGCCGCTTCGGGCCGACCACGCCCGTCCTGAAAAAGGATTGACGTTCTCCTCAATGACCTGGCCGAGGGTTGGAACGTCCAGCGGTGGTGAGGGGCTGACTCACCGAGACAAGCGAGCGGACCGGACACTGAGCTGAACTACAGACACGGTCGGCGCCTGGACGGGACGACATCGTCTTGGACTCACGAGAAGTGCTCACCCGGGAGGCGCACCTTCGCCAATCCTGCCTGAGCCTGGCCTCCGAGCGCCTCCCCCAGGCGGTTTTCGAACCAGCTTTGATTAAAAGATGCTCCGACCATCGGACCGGCGGCGCAGGACGGCGTGGCAACGGCGGAGCCGATCAAGCCACCACGCAGACCGGTCAGGAGGGGCCGCCACCTCAGCCAGCGCCGCCGGGTCCGGCGTCACCGCAGCGGCATCGGCCAGAGCCAGGACGCCACCACGGGGCTCCAACGCGGTCGTGGTCACGTCGCGCCGCAGCAGCCGGGAGGTGCCGAGCCCACAGGCGAACGGCAAGTCAGGCAGCACGGCGGCCAGCCTGACCCCGGCGGCCAACCCCACGGACGTATCCAACGCCGACGACACCACGACCGGCACCCCGCATCCTTCGGCCACCGCGAGCGCACGGCGTACCCCGCCCAGCGGAGCGACCTTCAGCACCACGACGTCCGCGCTCCCCCGGGCCACCACCCGTGCCGGGTCCTGCGCCCGCCGGATGCTCTCGTCAGCGGCGACCAGAACATCGGGGCCGGACCGGGCGAGGCGACGACGCAGCTGCGCCAACTCCTCGAGGGTCGCGCACGGCTGCTCGGCGTACTCCAGGTCATAGCGAGCCAATGCGGCGAGCGCGCGGATCGCATCGTCCACGGACCAGGCGCCGTTGGCGTCCAACCGGATCCGACCGGACGGCCCAAGCAGGCTGCGGACCTCGGCCACCCGCGCCAGGTCGTCAGCCAGCGTCTGCCCCAGCTCGGCGACCTTCACCTTCGCGGTGGTGCAGCCGTCGAAGCGGGCCAGCACGTGCGCCACCTCAGGTGCCGAGACGGCCGGCACCGTCGCATTCACCGGGATCCGATCCCGCTTCGGCGCAAGACGTTCGGACCATCCCGCCTCGACCGCGGCGGCCAACCACCTCGCCGCCTCGACGTCGTCATACTCCTCGAACGGCGCGAACTCCGCCCACCCGACCGGCCCACGCAACAGCACCGCCTCCCGCGTCGTCACCCCCCGAAAACGCACCCGCAACGGCACTTCGACGACGCGGGAATCCGCAAGCAGCTCCTCGACATCCGGCAGCACTCCCCCATCCTCGCCGACTCCCCGGGCTGGTCATGCCGGCGGCTGACGAGCGCACACCGGATGCCCATCGGAGGCGGTCGTGGGCGGACGGTCACTACTGCGGTGTCAGCAGACGCGTCATGCCACAACTGAACGGGTTGCCGGTCCCACGTAAGCGCGCCGGGAGTCGCACCGGATCGAAAGCGTCGATCCCGAAGGCAGGGCCGCTCGGCGTTGACCAGGATCGCCGCTATCCAGCAGGTGGCCGTCGCCGAGTTGGCCCAACACGAACCCGTCCGAGGCCTCAGCGACCAGGCGCAGCTGCCGACTTCGTCCCACCCGCCGTCGCGCACGTCGACCGTTTGATGATCGATCTGGTCGACTACCTCAACGGCTCCGTGCACGCTCCACTGATTCAGGCGGGCCTGCAGGCCACGATCGTCGCCGCCGAGCAGGCCGCCCACCTCGCCGACGAGATCGACCAGCTGCACGAGGACTGGGGTCGACGCCTGGCCGCCCCGTCTGGGCGCAGCCGAAGGTCAGGTGAGAGCCAGACGCTCGACGTCGGTGCGGCCGGTAGCGGCGTCACCGTTCACGTGTCCCGCTGCGACTACCCTCGCGGACGTGGCACAGGACGTAGGTGGTGACGCGCAGGGAACGTCGGGCGCCCGGTCGGGATCGCCGGTGAGTGAGATCTTCGACCCGGCGGCGTGGCGGGCGGTGGACGGGTTCGCGTTCACCGACATCACCTACCACCGGGCGGTCGGGGTGGGCGCGGTGCGGATCGCGTTCGACCGGCCGCTGGTCCGCAACGCGTTCCGCCCGCACACCGTCGACGAGCTGTATCGGGCGCTGGATCACGCCCGCCGTACCCCGGACGTCGGCTGCGTGCTGCTGACTGGGAACGGACCAAGCCCGAAGGACGGCGGTTGGGCGTTCTGCTCCGGCGGCGACCAGCGGATCCGTGGTCGCACCGGCTACCAGTACGCGTCCGGTGAGACCACCGACACCGTGGACGACGCGCGGACTCGCGCCGAGGGTGGCCGGCTACACATATTGGAGGTGCAGCGACTCATCCGCACTATGCCCAAGGTGGTCATCGCCGTCGTCCCCGGGTGGGCGGCCGGCGGCGGGCACAGCCTGCACGTGGTGTGCGACCTGACGATCGCCAGCCGCCAGCATGCCCGCTTCAAGCAGACCGACGCGGACGTCGGGTCGTTCGACGGCGGGTACGGCTCGGCATACCTGGCGAAGCTGGTCGGGCAGAAACGCGCCCGGGAGATCTTCTTCCTCGGCCGCGCCTACGATGCCGAGCAGATGCACGCGATGGGCGCGGTCAACGAGGTCGTCAACCACACCGAGCTGGAATCCGTCGCATTGCAGTGGGCGCGCCAGATCCTGGGCAAGAGCCCCACCGCGCAACGGATGCTGAAGTTCGCGTTCAACCTCGCCGACGACGGCCTGGCCGGCCAGCAGGTCTTCGCCGGCGAGGCCACCCGCCTGGCCTACATGACCGACGAGGCCGTCGAGGGCCGAGACGCCTTCCTCACCAAACGCGACCCTGACTGGTCCCCGTTCCCCTGGTACTACTGACCAGCCCCGGCCCCCGCGCTGCGGGCTTGACGGCCCTGCTCGCACCCCCACCGCCTGCGCCCTCCCCACCAGGTCGGCGACGATCCGGCGGCTACCTCGATCCTTAGGTCTCGCCGGCATCCAGCTCGGTGATCAGCTCCAGACCCGGGCAGCCGACGAAGACGCCGTCGTGCGCCACCAGAGGCGCACCCCATTGAATGGCAGTCGCGGCGATCCACAGGTCCGCGGTGTGCTGCGCCTAGTGCAGCGGGTGGCCCGCGGTCAGGCAGGCGTACCGCAGCTCGGCCGTGATGGTCGCGGTCTCGATGTCCGCCGGCAGCACCCGCACGCTACCGAGCGCATGGTCCAGCGTGGCCAGCCGGTGCGAGCCCCACTGCGCGCGAATCGCGCCGTACCGGGTCTCCATCAACGTCTGCAACGCGATCGCGTGCCGACGCCCCTGCAAGTACCGGGCGGTGAGGCCGGACGTGGTCCGCAAGGTCGCGGTGAAGACGTTCGTGTTCAGAACGATCGGCGACCACCCCCCGGGCCGCCGGCAGTGGCAGGTGCGCTCACTCAGCCAGAGCGTTGGCGAACGCGTCCCACTCCTCGTCCGTCACGCCATCGATCACCCGCGGGTTGGCGACGTCGTACGACTCGACACCGGCAAAGACCTCCTCCGCGGTCTTCTTCCGCCACACCTCACGCTGCACCGCCGCATCTCGGGCCTCGTCGTGCTGCGCCTGCTCCACGGTCACCACCTCCTGCTCCGCTCTCCACGGTACGCCAGCCACCCAAGACCCGGAACCCGGTCATCCACCGACGAGTGACCGGCTGGGGCGGTCTCGGAACGTGACCTACGCCGCCGAACCGACAGCCGACCATCAGCGCCTCTCCGCACCGCGTCAAGAGCGCCTACGGCGTCGCTGCGCGATGGACTCCGCTCACCCTTGACCCGGCACTCCGACGCGCTCTGCTGCTCGCTATCGGTTCGGTGGCTCAGCCGTGCCCGGCTCACCAACGGCAAGGCCGACGCGTCCAGGCCGACAATGAGCTCGACACCCAGGTAGCCTGGGCCGCCGAAAGCCCCGGTGGACCGCTGACCCCAGGTCAGGTCGCCGGGGCCACATCGTTCCCAGGCTGCTCACCCCGACCGTCCGGCCCGCGCTTCGTCCAGCAGGTCGAACACGCCGGCCGCCAGGTCGCCGGACTGCGCCGTAGTCAGCTCGGCACCACCACGCGCGCGACGTCCACCACCACCCGCGGGCCGGTGCCGTCGTCCACCAACCAGCACGACAGGAGGGCCGAGATGTCCACCGCCTCACCCACGCACCCCTCGGTGTGCTGAGGGCACGGTTTCCGCAGCGACATAGACCCACAGCACAGAATGCGCACGCTCATCAATCGAGACAGTGGGTTCTACGATCAACGGGTGGATGTCCCGAGCAGGAGCCAGGTCAAGAAGGCCGGGAGCACACTGCGCAAACATCTGCGCGAAGATCTGACTGACGAGAGCCTCTACTTGGCCGCACTTGACACGGTGGAACGCTGGCGTCGAGCTCATTCCTACCCGCTCGTGATCGCCAACAACGGACTGCGTGCGCGGGCACGATCACTCGGCATCCAGGCGGAGGTGACGCAACGCCTCAAGCGCCGCCAGACGATCCTGGACAAGTTGCGACGCGAGCCCACGCTCGACCTGTCCCGGATGCAGGACATCGGAGGATGTCGTGCTGTGGTCCGGACCAAGGACGACCTGCGACAGCTCGAGGCTCGTATCCTCAAACGCCTGTCTCCGATCACCCACACGGACTACATCGATCAGCCCCGGGAATCCGGCTATCGCGGTGTCCACATCGTCGTCAGCTACCGCGAGCGCGCGATAGAGCTGCAGCTCAGGACGCAGGTCATGCATGAATGGGCCTTGGCGACCGAGCACTATTCGCAGGTCCAAGGCGAGAACCTCAAACAGGACGGAGACCACCCGATCCAGCTGTTCCTCAAGGTGGCGGCGGAGATGATGGCACTTCGCGAGAACCGTCAGCCGATCCCCAGCGACATGACTACACTACTTGAGCGGCGCAGGCGCGACGCCTTATCGATCCTGCGGGGAGGTGCACCATGAGCAACGGCAAGATCAAGCACTTCATCTTGGTCTTCGATCGTCACCAAGGCCACCTCATCAAGCAGTTGGACTTCGGCACCAAGGCCAAGAAGGCTCTCGAGACGTACGAGGAGCTCGAGGAGCAGTACCGACACAAGCTCCATATGGACATCGTGCTCGTCGGTTCGGATTCGATCGAAACTGTCAAGATCACCCACGCAAACTACTTCGACGGCTCAGCCCGCGATACCTACGCCGACATCCTGCGCATCGCCACGTGATCGTCGGCGGTGGCGGGGACAGGGAAACCCGGCCAGGATGCGTCCCGGCCCGAGGAGTCGGCACGGCACGGCGTCCTGGTAAAGGCATGCGGCAGGCTGACCATCGACGGCACCAGCTTCAAACCTGCTGCTGAGTTGGATTCAGGTTTCGACGCCCAGCCGCAGGCCGGGAGATCGCCACGCGTAGGCGGTGGCAATCAGGCAGCCGATCCCGACCGAAAATGTCGTCCAGCCGACGCCGACGGCATCCACCAGCGGTCCGGCGACCACCAGGCTGGCTGGAGCGGCGGCCAAGGCCAGTGAGGTTGTTGTGCTGATCACCCTGGCGCGCAATGGTTCTGGCGTCCGGTTCTGCATGACCACCGCGGTGATCGGCCCGATCGGGCCGGCAACCAGACCCACCACCGCCGCGATCGCCACCAGCCACCCCAGCGGCGGTAGCAGCGCCAGGGTCAACAGACCTACGCTCAGCCCGGCCAACGACACCAGTAGTGTCCGGCGCCGGCCGAGCCGGGCAGCTACCCACGGGTAGCCGAGCGTCCCGAGAATCCCGCCGGCAGCGAACGCGGTGAGCACCAACCCCAGGTCACCCACGCGCCCGGTGCGCTGCAGGTGGACCGGGAGCAGCACGTCGTCCAGCGGCGCGAGCGCCATCACCAGCACCGCGCCCAAGAGCGTGGTGGCGCGCAACGCCGGGTCGTGCCACACCGCGCGGACTCCCTCGGCCACCTCACCCGCATACCGGCGCAGCCCTCGCCTGGCACTCGGCGAGCCGGCAGTGGACGGGTCGTTGCCCGTTCCCGCCGCCGGCCTACGCTCTCGTGGTTCTCGTCGGCGCGGCGACGCCTCTGGGTGCGGCGCTGATTGAGGCCGGGTCTGCGGACTCGGCACTGGTACGGATCCTGGCTGCCGGACCGCTGGCCCCACGGCGAACGCCGACACGCCAGCGGCGAAGACGAACATCCCGACCGTGACCCACAACGCCCCGATCGGACCGATCCCGGCGATCAGCAAGGCGGCCAACCCGGGGCCGACCAGGTTCGCACCGCCGTCGAGGGCTTCGCCACGGGCGTTGATCCGATCCAGGGTCCAGCCAGCGCGCCGGGCGACGTCCGGTCGTAGCGCCTCGCGGGCCGCCCCCCCAGGGCCGTCGAAGACCGCGCCGAGCGCGACCAACGCAGCAAGGGCGACCATGTCTAGGCGACCAGACCACCACTGCACCAACGGGATCGCAGCCACCGACAGCGCACCCAGCAGGTCCGCGGTGATGCTGGACCGCAACCGGCCCCAGCGATCGACCACGGCGCCACCGAGCAGTGCGGCCACCACGAACGGCACCAACGCCGCCGCGGACACCACTCCGACGAGTGTGGCGCTCCCGGTGCGGGTCAGGACCAGCCATGGGATCGCCACCGCCACCACCGCGTTCCCGACGCCGGAGAACGCCGTCGAGATCAGCAGTCCCCATGCGGCCACGCGACGGCGATCGAAACATGTCTGGCTGTGTTCCAGGGGCAACGCCCCACCGTCTTCAGTCGGGTCGGCCCGGTGCGCAACCCTCTGCGCTGCCCCGGCCACCGGCGGTCCCACAGACTGGCCTCATGACTGCCCGCACGGTGTCGCCGGTCGACCTGGCGTCGATGAGCCTGGACCAGGCGCTCGACGCCGTCCACCGCTCGCTGGACGGCGACCACGGCCCCGTCCAGCCCATCGCACCACCGACTGGCCGGCAGCTTGGCCACCCCGACGCGCCGGACCTGTCCAGCGCGCTGGGGGCGGACGAGGACGATCCTGACGACCCGACGGTGCTGGTGGTGTCGACGTCCGGGACGACCGGCGTGCCCAAGCAGGTGCTGCTGCAGGCGTCCGCGTTGCGCGCCAGCGCAACCGCGACCCACGACCGGCTAGGCGGTCCAGGGCACTGGTTGCTGGCGTTGCCGCCGCATCACGTCGCCGGGGTTCAGGTGCTCGTGCGATCCGTGCTGGCCGGCACCCGGCCGGGCGCCCTGGACCTGCGGTCCGGCTTCGACCCCGCCGAGTTCGCCGCGCGAGCCAACGACCTGGCACGCCGGACGGACGGCCCGCGGTACACCTCCGTGGTCCCCACCCAACTCGCGCGGCTACTGGACACCGACGCCGTCGACGCCCTGCTCAGCTTCGACGCGGTCCTGGTAGGCGGGGCCGCGGCCTCCGATCGGCTGCTGGCGCGAGCACGGGACCGCGGGATCGCGGTCGTCACCACCTACGGGATGACCGAGACCTGCGGCGGCTGCGTGTACGACGGGGTGCCGCTGGCTGGTGTCCTGACCCGGGTGGACCACGACGGCGCGGTGCACCTGGGCGGCCCGGTGGTCGCCCGCGGCTACCGGCAGCACCCGCGGCATCCGCGGTTCACCGTCGAGACCCGCGACGGCGAGATCCACGATGGTGGAGCCAACAGCAGCGAGACCCACGACAGCGGGTCCACCCGGTGGTTCCACACCGCGGACCTGGGCCGGTTCGACGGCGAGCGGCTCCTGGTGACCGGACGCTCTGACGACGTCATCGTCACCGGTGGCGTGAAGGTCTCGCCTCAAGCTGTCGAGCACCTGCTGACCGAGCTGCCGGGCGTCCGCGAGTGCCTGGTGGTAGGCGTCCCCGACCAGCTGTGGGGTCATCGGGTCGAAGCGCTCGTCGTCGCCGACCACCCCGGCGCCGCCACAGAGCCCTCGCGGACCGCTCTCTCGTTGAGCGTGGTGCGGGACGGCGTGTCCACCCGCCTCGGACGGGCCGCCGCGCCCCGACAGCTGCACCTGGTGGACGACCTGCCGCGGCTGGCGTCCGGCAAGCCGGACCGGGCCGCCGCCGCCCGCATCGCGGCCGGCCGCGGTCATGGGTCGGTCTCTGACCGCGACCATGGAACAGCGGCTGACCGCGGCCACTGATCAGTCATGAGTGCCCGCGCGGTTCAGTCATGAGTGCCCGCGCGTGGGGCTCCGCCACCGCGTCGGGCTCGGTCGCCGGCCGGTCTCGGTCGCCGATCCGGCCGAAGGGACGCTACGAGATGATCAGGCCGTGGCGAACGTGCGGCAGTGGATCGACGGCGCCCGGCCGCGGACCCTGCCCGCCGCCGTCGCGCCGGTCGCGGCTGGCACCGGCGCGGCTGCCGACCTCGGCGCGGCGCACGGCGACCGGGCCGCGCTCGCGCTGCTCGTCGCGCTGTCGCTGCAGGTCGGGGTCAACTACGCGAACGACTACGCCGACGGCGTCCGGGGAACCGACGATGCCCGGCTGGGTCCGGTGCGGCTCACCGGTTCTGGGCTCGCACGGCCCGCGGCGGTGCGAGCCGGCGCCCTGGTCGCCTTCGGGATCGCCACGGCGGCCGGCCTGGCCCTGACCGTGCTCTCGGGTGCCTGGTGGTTCCTGGCAGTCGGCGCGTTGAGCATCGCGACCGCCTGGGGCTACACCGGCGGGCGGCGGCCGTACGGCTACCGCGGTCTCGGCGAGGTCGCGGTGTTCGTGTTCTTCGGCCTGGTCGCGGTGCTCGGCACCACGTACACCCAGGCCGGTCGGGTGTCCTGGGCCGCGCTCGCCGCGGCCGTCGGGATCGGGTGCCTCGCCTGCGCGATCCTGGTCGCGAACAACCTGCGGGACATCCCAACCGACGCCGCTGCCGGCAAGCTCACCCTGGCCGTCCGGCTCGGCGACACCCGCACCCGGCAGTTGTACGTCGGCTTGGTGGCCGCTGCGCTGGTCGTGCTGCTGCCGCTGGTGCCGGCGCATCCGTGGGCGGCGGTCGCCCTGCTGACCGTGGCGGCCCTGCGGCGACCGGTGCGGGTGGTTCGCAGCGGCGCCACGGGGCCGAGCCTGATCCCGGTGCTGCGGGACACTGGGCTGGCCGAGCTGACGTACGGCCTGCTCCTCGCCCTGGCACTCGTCGCCAGCTAGCGCCGCGAGCTCAAGCGTCGCCATGCGCGCAGAGGCGTCACGATGGCGCGCTGAGGGTGCGGAGAAGCGGCTCACAAGCTGAGCGAACCGACTCGAGTAGCGTGCAGTCCGTGCCCATCCGACTCGAGAACGTCGCCATCGCCGTCCGCGACCTCGACGCGGCGATCGCCTTCTTCACCGACCTCGGCCTGACGGTTCTTGGCCGCGACACGGTCAGTGGCGAGTGGGCTGACACCGCCGTCGGCCTCGACGGCAACCACGTCGCCATCGCCCTGCTCCAGACGCCAGACGGCAGCGGGCGCCTTGAGCTCTTCGAGTACCTCCACCCCACCGCGATCGAGACGGAACCCACCCGGCCCCACGAGATCGGCATGCACCGCGTCGCCTTCTCGGTCGACGACCTGGACGAGGCCCTCGCGATTGCCGCGAGGCACGGCTGCCACCCGTTGCGAGGCGTGGCGACCTACCAGGACGTCTACCAGCTCACCTACGTCCGCGGCCCGAGCGGCATCCTCGTCATGCTCGCCCAAGAGCTGAGACCGAGGTGACGAAGGGGGGCGTTCGTCGCTAGCTGCCAGCCGGGCGTTCATTGCCAGCCGGGCGTTCATTGCCAGCCGGGCGTTCATTGCCAGCCGGGCGTTCGTCGAGGTCGCCATCCGGCCGGGCGACGAGCTCGGCGTCCTCGTCCTGCTCGTCCCGATCGCCGCGCGGCAGCCGGCCCTCGACCCGCTGGGCCAGCCGGTGCGCGAGCTGCTGGCGCGGGCCTCGCAGCAGGAAGAACGACAGCGGGATGGACAGCAGCGCCGTCCCGGCCAACAGCCAGCCCGGGTCACGAACGCCGACCAGCCACAGCAGCAGCAGGCAGCCGAACAACAGCAGCAGGCGCAACAAGCTGTACCGCAGGAGTGTCACCGGGCCAGCCTACGATCGAACCTCGATCGCGGGACGGCTCGCCCTGCCAGGCGCCAGATCACTCGACCCAGTGCCACGGGCCTAGGCGTAGCTATGGAAGCCGACGAACACGATGTTGACCACCAGGAAGTTGAACAGCAGGCAGGCGAACCCGGCTACCGCCAACGTGGCCGCTCGACGCCCTCGCCACCCCCGGGTAGCCCGGGCGTGCAGGTACCCGGCGTACACCACCCAGATCACGAACGACCAGACCTCCTTGGGATCCCACCCCCAGTACCGGCCCCACGCCTGCTCCGCCCAGATCGCTCCGGCGACGACGGTGAACATCCACAGCGGGAAGGCGATCGCGTGCAGCCGGTACGCCGTCAGGTCCAGCTCGCGAGCCGGCGGCAGAGCGTCCAGGAAAGACGCACCCTGGCGGCCGTCGGCGAGCCGCTGCTCCCGCCGGTCCTGCACCAGGTACAGCACGGTCAGGGAGAACCCCAGGGTGAACAGCGCCGAGGCGATGAACGCGACACTCACGTGGATCACCAGCCAGACACTGCGCAGCGCCGGCACCACCTGCGCGGCCTCGGTGTACCAGACGGCCACTGCCAGTCCCAAGGTCAGCAGCACCGGGCCGACCACGAACGCGCCGAGGTAGCGCAGGTCCCGCCATCGGCAGGCCACGAGGTAGATCGCGGTCACCACGACCGCACCGGCGGTGCTGAACTCGAACATGTTGCTCCACGGCCACCGCTCGACAGCGGCTCCGCGGGTGGCCACCGACGCCAGGTGCAGCACCACCGCGAGCGTGGTCAGCGAGGCTCCGACCGCGGCGCCCCGTCGTCGTATCCGGTCGGTTGAGGTCCGGTCGGTTGAGGTCCGGTCGGTTGAGGTCCGGTCGGTTGAAGTGGTGGTTCCCGAGGCAGGCCCGCCCGGGGTCTGGGCGGGCGAATCGGGACGCTCGCCGACGGTGGCCGACGCGCCAGCGGTCGCCAGCTGGCGTGCCGGTTGCCGGAGCCCCCGGGCGACCTTCGCTCCCACGCCTGCCAACGCCCGCTCCGGCCGATCGGCGGCCTCGGCCCCAACCGCACTGCCAGCCCCGACCGCACTGCCCGCCTTCGCGACACTGCCGGCTGCAGCGGCACTGCCGGCCCCAGCAGCACTGCCGTCACCAGCAGCACTGCCGTCACCAGCAGCACTGCCGGCCCGGGCAGCTCCGCCGGCAAGGTCGGCGGCGTAGGAGATGAGGGCACCGGCGTAGCTGGCCATCGCTCCGTACAGCAGCAAGTTTGCCGAGGATGCCAAGGATTCATCGACGCTCATCGTGTGACCTCCGCTGATGGATGCAGGTCTTGGGAAAGGGACGACATCGAGGTCGTCTCGGCTGCGGGCAGGGCCGCGAGCACGCGGGCGATCTCGTCGTCAACGCCGGTGTCCTCACCCCGGGCCAGTCCTGCGACCCGGACCAGGGTAGGAGCACCTGGACGCTGCCGCTCACCCACTCGTCCGCCTGGAGCCACGGCATCGGCAGGCACCCCGTCGCCAGGTTCGTCATGGCGGACCACGCCGCCAGCAAGCTCCTCATCCGCACGCACGTCATCAGAAGGCGCGTCACCGGGAAGCGCACCGTCAGGAGGCCGGTGGTGAGCCGCCGCAGCCGGGACCACCCGGACGAAAACCCGACGTCGAGGCAGGAACAACGACGCCGCCAGGCCCAGCATCGCGGCGACCGCACCGCCCAGCACCCACGGCTTGCCCGGGTCGTGCCGGACGGTCAGAGCGGCGAAGCGAACCAGGCGATCGAACGTGACGGAACCCCGATCACCCGGCAGCTGGACCGTCTGGCCAGGTCGCAGCGCCGAGCGGAACGGCTCCCCGTCAGCGGTCCGCACCGGCTGCATCCGGCTGACGTCGAGCTGGTAGACCGAGCGCGGCGGGCTCGACGAGCCCAGGCCCAGGTCACCGGACCAGGCACCGATCAGCAGCACCGGGTTGAGCGCGTCCGGGAACACCGAGGTCGGCCGAGGCGCTCCCGCCACGGCGGTCGGCAGCAACACACCCTGCAGCCCGAGCTGCGGCCGAGCCCCCGGCGCCCGCACCACGCCCACCGAGCGGTAAGTGCCGTCCTGCGGTGGGAACACCGTGGCCTCGGAGTAGAGCACCCGGCCACCGCCGTCCCGCACCGTGATCTGCGGTGCGTAGCCGTTGCCCAGCAGGTGGACCGAGGCACCGCCGACGTGCAGCGGCCGGTTCGGCGCGATCGCGCTGGTGGCCTCCGGCGCTCCTGGGTCAGCACGCCAGCGGACGGACGCGACGAACTCCCGTGGCGCACCGCGCTGCGCGACCGCGGTCTCGAAACGGACCCGCAGGTCGTCCACGGTGATCGAGAACGGTGGCAACCGTTCGGTGTCGACCCACGGCCCAGCGGCGAGGGGGTTGTCGTAGAGACCCGCCACGTTGCTGAACGGCTGCCCCTCGACCACGGTCACCTCGCCGCGCCAGCCCAGCAGGTGACCGTACGCGACGCCGACCAGGACCACCACCAACGCCAGGTGGAACACCAGGTTCCCGGCCTCCCGCAGGTACCCCCGCTCGGCGCTGACCTCGATCCCACCGGTCTCGGGGTCGCGGCGGACGTCGACCCGATATCGCCTGCGGCGCAACGCGTCCCGGACCCGGTCAGCGGCTGGAGCGGCAGCCAGGGCCGTGGTGTGCGCGCGATAGCTGGGCAACCGATCCACCCGGCTTGGAACTCGCGGGGGACGCGCCCGCAGCGCCCGCCACAGCTGCCGGCTGCGAGGCCCGAGGCACCCGACCAACGAGACGAACAACAACAGGTAGATCGCCGAGAACCACACCGAGGCGTACACGTCGAATCCGCCCACGCGGTCCAGCCACGGACCGGCGGTCCGGTGCCGATCCAGGTAGGCCGACACCGCGCCCGGGTCGACGTCCCGCTGCGGGAGCACCGAACCAGGCACCGCGGCAACCGCCAGCAGCAGCAGCAGGAACAGCGCCGTCCGCATGCTGGTGAGCTGGCGCCAGGCGAACCGCAGGCCACCCGGCACATCCAACCGGGATGGCGCCTGCTGGGCAGCGCCCCGCGCGGAGCCACTCACAAGGGCACCGTCCAGGTGACCAGCTGGGTGGACAGCCGAGCCGTCCAGGTCTCCCACACTCCGGCCGCCATGAGCACTCCGAGGACGACCAGCAGCCCGCCGCCGGCCAGCTGCACCGCGCGCCGACGTCGGCGGAGCACGGCGAACGTCCCGGCCAGCTGAGACCAGGCCGCGGCGGCGACCACGAACGGGGCACCCAGCCCAGCGGCGTACGCCAGCGCCAGCAGCACCCCCCGGGTCGCACCACCCCCGTCACTGGCGGCCAAGCCGAGCACGGTGGCGAGCGTCGGGCTCAGGCAAGGGCTCCACCCCAGCCCGAACACCGCACCGAGCAGCGGGGCGCCAGCCAGACCAGCCGCCGGTCGCCAGGACGGCGTGAACCGGCGGGAGCTGCCCGGGAGCACCCCGACGAACAGCAGCCCCAGCCCCACCACCACCACCCCGGACACCCGCAGCAGCAGGTCCCGGTTCGTGATCAGCAGCTCGGTCACCGCCGAGAACGTCGCGAACACCGCCACGAAAACCGCGGCGAACCCGGTCACGAACAACGCCGCGCCGGCCGTCATCCGGCCGCGGTGAAGTCGCGCCCCGTCATCACCGCTGCCGGTGACGTAACCCGGGTCACCGCTGCCGGTGACGTAGCCCGGGTCACCGCTGCCGGTGACGTAGCCGAGGTAGCCCGGCACCAACGGCAGCACACACGGCGACGCAAACGACACCAACCCAGCCGCGACAGCGACCAGCAGCGCCACCGGCATCGACCCGGAGGTCACGACATCGGGGGCGTCCAGCACAGCGAACGCTCCAGACGTCAAAGGCCGGATCACCGCACCAACCCCCGCTGCCCGGCGGCCGCACCCGCGCCCCCACTCGACGTCCCGCCTGCACCACCGCCCGTGGCGCCGCCCGAGACAGTGGACGAGCCTTGACCCGAATCGCCGCTCGGCCGCTCGGCGAGCACGTCGTCGAGCAAGCCGCTCAGCACGCTGCCCTCAACCTCGCCGGAGATCCGGGCCGCGTACCGGCCCTGGCGGTCAAGCACGAGGGTGACCGGTGGCGCGGTGGACGCCTTGCCCTTAAGCTGCAGCACCACCCCGCCGCCGTCCCAGGCCAGCGACGGGTAGTCCAGGCCGAAACGCTCGACGAACGCCTGGCCGGTCTGCGGCCCCTCGCGCAGATTCACCCCAACGAACCGGACGCCGCGGTCGGCGTACTGACGGGACAGCCGGGCCAGGGCCGGGGCCTCCGCGTTGCACGGCGGGCACCACGACCCCCAGGTGTTGACCACCACGACGTCCCCGCGCCAGGTCGAGGTGTCCAGAGGCATGCCCTGCAGCGTGTTACCGCGCAGCTCGATCGTCGTCGTCCGGTCCGACGGCGCGATCTGCTCGATCCGCCCGTCGCCGGCCACATACCCTCGACCACCCTGCTGCTGCGCCTGGCCGGACACCGTGCCGCTGTCAGCACCGTCCGCGCCGCAGGCGCCGATCCCCAGGACGACGACCACACCGGCCGCCCGCACGAGCCGGCCGAACAGCACCGGCAGCAGACCCGGCCCCCGCTGGGCTGCTTCCCGCTGGACTGCTGCCCGCTGGACTGCTGCCCGCTGGACTGCTGCCCGCTGGGCTGCTTCCCGCTGGTCTCTGGCTCGCCAGCCCCGAGCTCGCTGGTTGTGGACCTGCATCAGGCGCCCGCCACAGGATTGGCGCCGGGCAGCAGCGCGGCGGCCGGCTCGCTGTACTCGATCTGAGCCAACCGGTCCCCGTCGTAGGTGAGCGAGGTCAGGGACGCCAACGAGCACTGCCGCCGACGCGGGTCGTGCCACAGCCGGCGCCGCTCCAGCCGCAGCCGGGTGATCCACACCGGCAGCTGGTGGGAGACCAACACCACCTCGTGCCCTCGGGCCACGGACCGGGCGGCACCGATCGCGGCGAGCATCCGAGCCGCGATCCGGGCATACGGCTCGCCCCAGGACGGGCGGAACGGGTTCACCAGCTTCGGCCAGTGCCGAGGATGCCGCAACGACCCGTCGCCGACCCCGAACGTGCAGCCCTCGAAGCGGTTCCCCGCCTCAACCAACCGCGGGTCGGTGCCCACTGGCACCTCGCGAGCAACGGCGATCGGCGCCGCCGTCTGCTGTGCCCGCTCCAACGGCGAGGCGATGACCCGGACGACGTCCCGGTCGGTCAGGGCCTTGGCGACCAGCGTCGCCATCTGGTGCCCGCGGTCCGATAAGACGAACCCCGGTAGTCGCCCGTACAACACGCCTGCCGGGTTGTCGACCTCCCCGTGCCGGAGCAGGTGCACCACCGTCCGGACGTCGGACCCAGGCCGGGTCCGGTCGGGTCCCGGCACCCGATCAGAGCCGGTCACCGGGAACCCCCGACCCGCCGTGCGCGGTCTGGCTCGCGGTGAATCGATGCAGTGACAGTCGGTGCCGCGGCAGCCCCGCCTACTGCGGCGGTGGGTGGCTCTGTCGAGCGCGCCGCAGCCGCCGCCTGGGCTGCGTGCGGGAGCGCGTCGAGCACCCGGTCCACCGCGACGTCGTCGTGCGCCGAGCAGACGAACCAGGACTCGAAGGCGGACGGCGGCAGGTGGACCCCGCGGTCCAGCATCGCGTGGAAGAAGGCTCCGAACGCGGTCGTGTCCTGCTGCCGAGCGGTCGCGTAGTCGGGCACGGGGCCCTCGGTGAAGAACACGCTGAACATGCTGCCCGCGTGCTGCACCACGTGGGGGACCCCGGCGGCGGCGAGTGCCGCGGACGCGGCGCCGCTGATCGCGTCGGCGACGACGGCGATCCGCCGGTACACCGCGTCGGTGCACCGGGCGAGGGTGGCCAGCCCGGCGGCAGCCGCCACCGGGTTCCCGGACAACGTGCCCGCCTGGTACACCGGACCCTGCGGCGCGAGCAGGGCCATCAGGTCGGCCCGCCCGCCGAAGGCCGCGGCCGGGAAGCCGCCGCCCATCACCTTGCCGAAGGTGAACAGGTCCGGCGGCCCGTCGGCGTACGGCCCCTCCAGGCCGTACCAGCCGGATGGCGAGCAGCGGAACCCGGTCATCACCTCGTCGCTGATCAGCAGGGCACCGTGGGTCGCGGTGATGCGCCGCAGCGCCGACGTCCACCCGGGTGCCGGCGGGACGACGCCCATGTTGCCGGCCGCGGCCTCGGTGATCACGCAGGCGATCTCGGCCCCGCGCGCGGTGAACGTGGCCTCCAGCGCGGGAATGTCGTTGTACGGCAACACGATCGTGTCCGCGGCACTGGCACCGGTGACCCCGGGGCTGTCCGGCAGCGCGAAGGTCGCCACCCCGCTGCCGGCCGCCGCCAGCAGGGCGTCCACGTGCCCGTGGTAGCAACCAGCGAACTTCACCACCACGCTGCGCCCGGTCGCTCCCCGGGCCAGCCGAAGCGCGCTCATGGTCGCCTCGGTGCCGCTGTTCACCAGCCGCACCTGCTCCACCGGCGGCACCCGCCCGACGATCGCCTCGGCGAGCGCCACCTCGTTCTCGCTCGGTGTACCGAAGCTGAAGCCGCCCTCCGCGGCCCGGCGCACGGCGTCCAGCACTGGCGGGTGGGCGTGCCCGAGGATCATCGGCCCCCACGAGCAGACCAAGTCGACGTACTCGCGACCGTCCGCGTCGTACAGGTACGGCCCAGCGGCGCGGCTTACGAACCGAGGGGTGCCGCCGACCGCGCCGAACGCCCGCACCGGTGAGTTCACCCCGCCCGGGATCACCCGCACGGCGCGCTCCAGCAGTGCCCGGCTGGCCGGGACGTCGTCGCAGGTCGCCAGAGTGTCCACACCGGCATTCTGGCAAGTCGCGGGTGGCGTCCGCGCGCCGCGGTGCCCGGACGTGACCGATGCCTCATTCCCCATTGCTAGCATTGCCAGCAGGAGGTGGCGGATGGCAGCGATCAGCGTGCGGGATCTCGACGACCGGGTCCGGGACGGCCTGCGTGAGCGGGCGGCACGACGTGGACGCTCGATGGAGGCGGAGATCCGGGCGATCCTCACCGCCGCGGTCGACCAGCCAGACGGCCCTCGGCCGAGCCTGCGAGACACGATGCTCGACCTCGCCCGCCGGCCGGGCGGCGGGCACCTCGACCTGCCACCACGCCGGACGCCGCCCCGCGCCCCGGACCTCACCCGGTGATCGCTCTCGACACGAACGTCCTGTCGGAGGTCGTGCGCGAGACACCGTCCGCGGCGGTCGTCACCTGGCTGGAGGCTCACCACCCGGACGAGATCTTCACCACCGCGGTCAACGAGGCGGAGATCCGCTTCGGTGCGGTCCGGCTACCCCGGGGCAGACGGCGGTCCACCTTGCTGAGCGCCGTCGAGGATCTCCTTGATGGCATGCGCGCGCACGTGTGGCCGTTCGACGACGTCGCCGCTGTCGCCTACGCCGACCTCGTGCGCGACCGGGAGCGGGCTGGTCGGCCCATCGACGGGTTCGACGCCCAGATCGCCGCCATCTGCCGGGTGCGGAATGCCACGCTCGCTACCCGCAACACCACGGACTTCGAGGGCACCGGCATCAGCCTGGTGGACCCTTGGACCACGTGAGCTCACCACCACCGTGCTCTGGACGCCCTACGGGCGTTGCTATCCGCTGGACCGCACGGCCCGCGTCCGTCGCAGTGCGACGAGCGTCACCGCGACGCTGACCGCGAGCAGCACGAGAGCAACGGCCACCGGGTACGTCGGGTAGCGCACGGGCAGCACCTGGCCGTTGAGGACATATCCGCAGGACACGCCGGCCAGCTCCGACCGTCGCGACGCCAGCCCGTCGAACGACCGGACCGTGGCCTCGTCGCACGCACGGACAGTCGCCGGCCAGAGCACCAAGGCCGCCCCGGCCGCCGACGCCTGGAGTACCAGCACGGCTCCCAGCCAACGCCGCAGACCGCCCAGCCCGGCGGGTGCGCCTTGGTGCCCGCTGCCCGCCGGGCTGGGCTGGGTCGTCATGCCGCCGGGCACCCGGAGGTGCCGTTGGCGTAGCGGATCGGCTCCTGCAGGCCGTCCGCGTTCCAGAAGCACGCCGGGACCGTCCACTCCCGGTCACGGTTGAACAGCAGCTGACTTCCTTCGACCCCGGACGGTGGATCCCGGTCGGTCTTGAGGCCCATGCAGTTGGTATTCGGATCCGCACCAACGTTGTTGCAGTCGTTGCTGACCAGCCCCATGCTGCCGGAGCTGAGCGAGCTGGACTCGGTGCCCGCGTCAGTCTCGGCGAACAGCAGGTAGGCGGTGTCCTGCGCCAGCTCCCGCGGGAAGCCGACGCCGAGCTCGAGGGAGTTCTCGTCGCAGCCGTCGCTCTGGATGTTGTAGTCCGGGTACGGTGCCGCCTCATCCGGCAGGTTGGTCCCCCACAGTGAACCGTCGGTGTTCCAGGTCTTCGTCCAGAAGTCGGCGTCCGAATCGCCACCGTCCAGCCCGCACAGCGGCCGGGGCCGGCTGGTCAGGTCGGGGTTGTACTGGTGATGCCCA
The DNA here is from genome assembly GCA_051657715.1 of Angustibacter sp. Taxonomy (GTDB): domain Bacteria; phylum Actinomycetota; class Actinomycetes; order Actinomycetales; family Angustibacteraceae; genus JBOFBH01. The sequence continues at coordinate 20,193 of JBOFLF010000012.1, forward strand.
GCTCTAGGCCCCAGTCCTCGGGGAAGTCCGAGGGCCGAGCGCCGTAGGCGGACTCGTACTCGAACCAGTTGTCCGTCGCCTTCTTCGCGTCTCCCGACGCCGTGCTGGTGTACGCATCACCCCACCAGATCGACGGGAAGTGCGAGTCGAAGTCCTGCGGCACCTGGCGTGCCTTGGTCGGCGCACCGCCTCTGGTCGCCGCACCGCCTGGCGTCGCCAGACGGACGGGCCGGTCCACGCTCGGCGCCTGCGGCGCCCGCGCGAGCGCTGCACCCAACCGGCGTTCCTGGCCGGAGGTGGCACCGGGTGCGACGATCACCTGCTTCACCACCGGACGTCGCTGGAATCTCTTCTCGAAGGCTCCGATCACCCACGCAGCTTGGGCGTCCGGATCACCTCCGACTCGGGGAACCAGGCCACCGATCACGCCGTTCCCACCGATCCTCAGCTCCACGACCGGCACCTGCACCGCCGCGGTCATCCGGATGGCGTCCCGCACTGACACCGGATGCGCGAGGCGCACCACTCTGGGCGCCGCGCCCCTCACCTGCTGCGTGGCCGACGCGGTGCTGTCGCGACTGTTCTGGTCAGCTGAACCAGCACTCGATGCACTCGCCGCACTCCCAGCCAGCACCACTGCACAACCGACTCCTACGACGGCGAACCGTCGCGCTGATCTCCTCCACATGGTCGAGCCCCCTTCGCCGTCAGGATGATCTGATCGCCCGCCGCACCTGCCGCAGCGCGACCAAGGTCAACACGATGCCGACCACCAGCGCTGCGACGACGATCGCGACCGGGTACGTCGGGTGGACGATGTCCACCTCCTGCTGCCCGACGCGATACTCGCACCGGACGGCTCTCACCCCCCCTCGGAACGTGGATGCGTACTCCTGTGGCTCGAAGAACGACTGATCAGCGCAGGAGCGCTCGGCAACCGGCCACTGGAGCAGCGCGAACCCCACCGCCGCCACCTGCAACAGCGCCACGGCCCCGAGGACGACACCCACCTGACGCAGCACCCGTCGTGTCGTCGTCTGCTGGTCCGCCACACCCTCTGGAATCCCTCCCGAGAGAACCATCACTCGACCGTAGGATCAGCTCGATCACGAGGGCAAGGGTCCGGGCACGTCCAGCTTCGGACGGTGCCGGTCCTGCCATTACCGTTGCGGGGTGACACCGCACCCGGGCGCGCAGCTGAGCGTCGAGGCGATGCTCGAGGATCTCAGGACGCTGGTCGAGGTCGAGTCCCCCTCGCTCGATCTGGAGGCCGTGACAGCGTCCGCGGAGACGGTCGTTGCGATCATCGAGACCCGCCTCGGCGAGTCAGCGGTGCTCGTCGGCAGCGAGCGCGGGCCGCACGTGCGCTGGTCGGGTGGCGGCGTACCGCGGGTGTTGGTCCTCGGCCACCACGACACGGTCTTCCCGCGCGGCACCCTCGCGCGACGTCCGTTCGCGGTCCGGGACGGGCGGGCGACCGGACCGGGGGTGTTCGACATGCTCGGCGGCCTGGTGCAGGCCATCCACGGCCTGGCCACGCTCGAGGACCGGTCCGGCGTGGAGATCCTGGTGACCGCCGACGAAGAGGTCGGCTCCGACTCCTCCCGGGCGCTCATCGAGGAACGGGCGCTGGCGTGCGGCGCGGTGCTGGTGCTGGAGGGCGCGGCCGACGGTGGCGGGCTCAAGACCGGGCGCAAGGGCTGCGGCACGTTCGAGATCCTGATCACCGGCCGGGCCTCCCATGCCGGCCTGGAACCGGAGGCCGGCAGCAACGCCCTGGTGGAGGCGGCACACCAGGTGCTGGAGATCACCGCGCTCGACCGGCCGCAGGTCGGTACGACCGTCACCCCGACCCTGATGACCGCGGGCACCGCGAGCAACGTCGTCCCGGCGGCGGCGACCATCGCCGTCGACGTGCGGGTCGAGTCCGCCGACGAGAAGGAGCGCGTGGAGTCGGCGTTCGCCGCGCTGACGCCGCGCGTGCCGGGGGTGACGATCACGGTACGGGGGGGCGTCCACCGGCCACCGATGCCCGAGTCGGCGGGCGCGGAGCTGTTCGCCATCGCTCACCAGCTGCTGCCGGGCATCGAGGGCAGGAGCGTCGGCGGCGGCAGCGACGGCAACTTCACCGGCGCGCTGGGCGTCCCCACCCTCGACGGTCTCGGGGCGGTCGGCGGTGGGGCGCACGCCGACCACGAGTACCTGGTCGTCGACCTCATGGCTGAACGAGCTCGCCTCGTCGCGGGGCTGGTGCAGGCGATCCGCACGACCCCGTCCATCAGGAGGATCTGATCGCCTGCCGCGGTGCCACCTGGACAACCGGCGCCGACCACCAGCAGCGCAGGGACGATTCGCGAGAGGTACGTCGGGTGGACGAGACGGCGCGGCTCAGACGGTCGCGGCTCAGACGGTGATGCGGCGCTCGGGGTCGATGGCGTCGGCGACCTTGGCCATGCTGGCCCCCAGGGCGAGGAACTCGGCGCGGCTCATCGCGTCCAGCAGGTAGCGACGGACGCCGTCGACGTGGGTGTGGGCGGCCTCCTCGAGGGCGTGGAAGCCGGCATCGGTGAGCGCGCACTGCACGCCTCGGCCGTCCGCGGGGCACGGGCGGCGGACGACGTGACCAGCGCTCTCCAGGCGGGCGACGGTGTGGGTGAGCCGGCTGCGCGAGCTGACCACGCTGCTGGCCAGCTCGGACATCCGCAGCACCCGCCCAGGCGCCTCGGAGAGCCGGACCAGGATCTCGTACTCCGGGTGGCTGAGCCCGTGCCGCTCCAAACCGCGCCTCAGCTCCTCGTCGAGCAGCTTGGCGGCACGCAGGTAGGACCGCCACGCGGCCTGCTCCTGGGAGTCCAGCCAGCGAGGCGACATGGCACCACCATACCCGGCCGACAGTTGAAATATAAATAATCTTCTCCTACTCTCGGTGTTGTCCTGATCACCCAGACCCACAGGAGAGACACCATGGCCACACTCCCCGGCCTCCAGCCCGGCACCTGGACCATCGACCCCGGGCACTCTGAGGTCGGCTTCACCGTCCGGCACCTCATGGTCAGCAAGGTCAAGGGACGCTTCCCGGACGTCAGCGGCACCATCACCGTCGGGGACGACGTGCTGGCGTCATCGGTCGAGGCCACCGTGCAGGTGGCCAGCGTCGACACCCGGGACGCCAACCGCGATGGCCACTTGAAGTCCGGCGACTTCTTCGACGTGGCGACGTGGCCCACCATGACCTTCCGCTCCACCGCCGTCCGCGCCGACGGCGACGCCTTCGCCATGGACGGCGACCTCACCATCCGCGACCAGACCCGGCCGGTCTCGTTCGCCCTGGAGTTCAACGGCGCCGCCGCCAACCCGATGGCCGAGGGCCGGTCGACCGCGGGTTTCAGTGCGAGCACCGAGATCAGCCGCAAGGACTACGGCCTGGAGTGGAACGTCCCGCTCGACGGCGGCGGCGTCCTGGTCAGTGACAAGATCACGATCACCCTGGAGATCGAGGCCGGCAAGTCCGCCTGACCTTGGAGGGCGCTCCGTCCGCTTCAGCTGTCCCACCGACGTCAAGTCAACGGGACAGGTCACCGATCGCGTCGGCGTAGAAGACCGACTCGGCGGCGTGGAACGCGACCTGCCTCGCGCTCCACGCCGCCCCGGCGGTGGCGTCAAGCTGGTCAACGGACAGCGACCGCAGCCGCACATCCCAGATCAGCGCGAGCCGGCGCAACCGGCTGCGGGCCTCGTCGACGTCCTGGGCGGTAAATCGGGCGAGGTCGGCCGGCGTAGTCATCGTCGACCCGTGCCACCTGTCGGGTTCGGTCGGCCGGCCCGACAGGCGGGCCTCGAGCTCAGCGATGTGGTCGATCAGGTGGTCCGCGACCCGACGGACCGCCTTGTGCGGGGTGTACGTGCGCGGCGGCTCGCCGTCCACCGGCGCCTGCACGGGCACGCCGTCCCACGCCGTCCACGACTCTGCCAACCGCAGCACGTGCTCGACCATGGCGGTCACCACGTCGGCGGGGTGCCGGTCATCGGTCTCGGGCAGCTCACCGCTCATGGGCCAGATGGTGCCACCGCTGAGCGCGGTCCGGTCTCGGCGCCCTCTACATCCGGTTTGAGCGAACCCGATCCGACGCAGGAGCTGCCGATCGTCAGCGTGAGCGACGGTCGGATCAAGCACATGGGCAGACCCTGCGCACATGGTCGCTGCAGTCACCTGAGATCGAGGTAAAGCCCTCCAACGTAAGGACCGAACCTCCAGATGCGTTTGATTTATCAGACCAGAAGCCTTTCGCGTACGATACATCAGACATTCTGGAGGTGCCATGGCTCGTCGCGCGCATACGTATTCGCCGCAGGCAATGGACGTGGTCCACCTGCTCGGCCTTGAGATCACCCGCGCCCGTCGAGAACGGCGGTGGACGGCAGCGGAGCTGGCAGAGCGCGCTGGGATCTCCCGCTCGACGCTGCACGCCATCGAGCGCGGAACGCCGACCGTGGCGATCGGCGTGGTGTTCGAGGTCGCCGGGCTCGTCGGTATCGACCTGCTCGGTGCCGCGTCGCAGGATCTGCCAGATCTGGTGGAACGCAGCCGGACCCGGCTCGCGCTGCTGCCCGCCAGCGTGCGGGCGCCCGCCGTCGATGACGGCGACGACTTCTGATGGCAGAGCCGACCGAAGCGTACGTCTGGGCCTGGCTACCCGAGCAGGTCGAGCCCATCGTCGTCGGACGCCTGCGGGCGGCAGGCGTCCTGATCACCTTCACCTACGGGCGCAGCTACCTGGCGCGTCCGCAGGCAGCACCGCTCTTCCTGCCGGAGCTGCCACTGATTCGCGGTCCGATCCGCCCTGCTCGCGGGCTGTCGGTAGCCGGGTGCATCCGCGACGGCGGCCCGGACGCCTGGGGTCAACGGGTGATCCTGGCCCGCCGCCTCGGGAATCTGGACCGGGCCGCGAACACCGGCACGCTTGGCCTGCTGACCTATCTGCTGGAGTCCGGTTCGGACCGGATCGGAGCGCTGGACTTCCAGGACAACGCGACGCGGTACGTACCGCGCACGGCAGACGCCGACCTTGAGGAGCTGCAAACGGCGACCGATCGCCTCCAGGCAGGTGAGCCGCTGTCGCCTCCGCTGGCGGATGCGCTGCTGCGTGGGACGTCGATCGGGGGTGCCCGGCCGAAGGCCTTGCTGCGCGACGACCGGTCAGGGCGCCAGCTCATCGCCAAGTTCGAGGTGGCATCAGATCCGTACCCAGTCGTGCGGGCCGAGGCGGTAGCGATGGACTTGGCGCAACGTGTCGGGCTCGACGTCGCGCGCACCGAGCTCGTCCGAACCCGAGGCAGGTCCGTGCTGCTGGTCGAACGGTTCGACCGCGTCCCAGCGCCGCACGGCGTCGGGCCGCAGCGGCGGATGATCGTGTCGGCGCTCACGTTGTTCGGGTTGGACGAGATGACCGGCCGCTACGCGACGTACCACGGCCTCGCGGATCTGGTCCGCGCCCGGTTCACGCAGCCGTCCCGGACTCTGCGAGAGGTGTTCTCCCGCATCGTGTTCAACATCTGCGTGAGCAACACGGACGACCATGCTCGTAACCACGCGGCGTTCTATCGACCCAACGCCACGGGGGGCGACCTGACGCTGACGCCGGCCTACGACATCTGCCCCCAACCGCGATCTGGCGACACCGCACAGCAGGCTCTCGCGATCGACCGGGACGGCCGCCGGACTAGCAGGGTGGAGCTGTGCGTGCAGGCCGCGCACCTCTACCACCTGACTGCCAAGCAGGCGCGGGACATCATCGACCACCAGGTGTCCACCATCGAAGCAGAATGGCGTGACGCCGCCGACGCCGCCCAGTTGACCGCTCTCGAGCGCACGCTGTTGTGGCGCAGGCAGATCCTCAACCCAGCGATCCACTACTCGCTCTAATGCCGGTGACTAGAGCAGGCGGCGGGCGACCTCGGCGGCCCAGTAGCTGAGCTGGATCCGGGCGCCGGCGCGGCGGATCGAGGTCAAGGTCTCCAGGATGGCCCGGTCCCGGTCCACGACGCCGGCTGCCGCAGCCGCCTCGACCATCGCGTACTCACCGCTGACCTGGTACGCCGCCACCGGCACGTCCACCGCGTCAGCGACCCCGCGGACCACGTCCAGGTACGGCAACGCCGGCTTCACCATGACGATGTCGGCCCCCTCGGCGACGTCCAGCCGCACCTCGCGCAGCGCCTCCGCCGCATTGGCCGGATCCTGCTGGTAGGTGGCGCGGTCACCGGTCAGGGTGGACTCGACGGCGTCCCGGAACGGCCCGTAGAACGCCGAGGCGTACTTCGCCGCATAGGCCAGCAACACCACGTCCGTGCGACCGGCGACGTCCAGCGTCGCTCGCACGTGCCCGACCTGGCCGTCCATCATCCCGGACAAACCGACCACGTGTGCCCCGGCGCCCGCCTGGGCCAGGGCCACGGACGCGTACCGCTCCAGGGTGGCGTCGTTGTCCACCGTGCCATCCGCGGCCAGCACCCCGCAGTGGCCATGGTCGGTGAACTCGTCCAGGCACAGGTCGGCCATCACCACGACGCCGTCGTCGACCTCGTCCCGCACCGCGCGCAGCGCCACGTTGAGGATGCCGTCCGGGTCGTCCGCGCCGGAGCCCACCGCATCTCGGGAGGACGGCACCCCGAACACCATCACCCCACCCAGCCCGAGGTCGGCTGCCTCCCGCACGGCCCGCCGCAGCGACGCCAAGTCGTGCTGCACCACCCCAGGCATCGAGACGATCGGCACCGGAGCGTCCGCGCCCTCGCGCACGAACACCGGCAGCACCAGCTCGGACGGCGCCAGCCTGGTCTCACGCACCAGACGCCGCAACGCCGCCGTCCCCCGCAACCGCCGTCCCCGAATCCCTGGGAACCCTCGATCCGGCACCGTCGTGACCACCGGACCCACCGCTCCTGACTGAGGGAGCTCCGGGGTGCTGGCAGGAGCACGAGGTGTCGGGGGCGATGACGTCCGGGCGGGCGTCAAGAAGCCTGCGACAGCCGACCGGACGTCATCGCCC
>JBOFLF010000013.1:0-2634 GCA_051657715.1 Angustibacter sp.
CGATCCGCAGGTCGATCCGCTCCTCGACGCCGGCCAGCGCCCAGTGCTCGCGAGCGATCGCCGTCCACTCCTCGCTGACGTCGCAGCAGATCAGCCGTCCGCCGGGGACCAGCCCGCGGGCGATGGACAGCGCCGAAAAGCCGGTGAAGGTGCCGACCTCAATGGCGTCCCGGCCACCGACGGCACGGGTGAGCACCTGGAGCAGGAGGGCCTGGTCGAGACCGATCTGCATCCCGGCGGCCGACCCGGTGCGTTCCTCGGTGGCCGCCATCAACCGGCGCTGGACGTCGTCCGGAGGGCTGGTGTGACTCGTGAGATACGCGGTCAGCTCAGCGTCCACGACGCCGGCGCGGTGGATGGCCATGTGCCAAGCGTAGGCGGGCGACGACGCCGACGGTCGCGGCGCCGGGCGCTCCGAGCATGGTCGTGCGCGCCGTGGTGATCTGACGATCTGCCCACCAGCCGGTTGATCGCCGTACACGATGGCGGCCGCACCTGGTGCCGCACCGACCTACGCTGGTGGCCATGATTACTGTCTCGGCACCGGTCACGCCCACCGTCACGTCACTGGCGCCGGCCCGGCCCGAGGCCCCGGACGCGGTGGCCGGCCAGGACGCGGTGGACCCGGATACGGCCCGGCGGGCGTACCAGCTGGACCGGGCGCACGTGTTCCACTCCTGGTCGGCGCAGGGTGCGCTGGACCCGATGGTGATCACCGCGGCCCAGGGCAGCTGGGTGTGGGACGGCGACGGGCGTCCGCTGCTGGACTTCTCCAGCCAGCTGGTCAACACCAACATCGGCCACCAGCACCCGGCGGTGGTCGCCGCTATCCAACGGCAGGCCGCCCGGCTGTGCACGGTGGCGCCGCAGCACGCCAACGATGTCCGCAGCGAGGCCGCCCGGCTGATCGTCGAGCACGCTCCCGGGGACACGCTGAACCAGGTGTTCTTCACCAATGGCGGCGCGGAGGCGATCGAGAACGCCGTGCGGATGGCTCGGTTGCACACCGGCCGGCGCAAGGTGCTCGCGCGTTATCGCAGCTACCACGGGCACACTCAGGCGGCCATCCACCTCACCGGCGACCCGCGGCGCTGGCCGAATGACACCGGCGCCGAGGGTGTCGTGCACATCTTCGGCCCGTACGCCTACCGCTCGGCGTTCCATGCGGCCGACGACGAGCAGGAGTGTGCTCGCGCGCTGGAGCACCTGGAGGCCGTCGTCCAGTTCGAGGGTCCGCAGACCATCGCCGCGATCGTGCTGGAGACGGTCCCGGGGACGGCCGGGATCATGGTGCCGCCGCCGGAGTACTTGGCTGGCGTCCGGGAGATCTGCGACCGGTACGGCATTTGCTGGATCGCGGACGAGGTGATGGCTGGTTTCGGCCGCACCGGTGCGTGGTTCGCGGTCGACCACTTCACGATGCCGGACGGCGGGCCGGTCGTCCCGGACTTGATCACGTTCGCCAAGGGGGTCAATTCCGGGTACGTGCCGCTGGGCGGGGTGATCATCAGCGACGCGATCGCCGAGACGTTCCGCGAGCGGCCCTACCCCGGTGGCCTGACGTACTCCGGGCACCCGCTGGCGTGCGCCGCGGCGGTGGCCGCGATGACCGCGATGCGGGACGAGTGGATCGTCGAGAACGCGGCTCGGGTCGGGCGCGAGGTGCTCGGCCCCGGCCTGGCCGAGTTGGCGCAGCGGCACTCGGTGATCGGCGAGGTGCGCGGGCTCGGGGTGTTCTGGGCGCTGGAGCTGGTCCGCGACCGCGACACCCGCGAGCCGTTGGTGCCGTACAACGCGTCCGGGCCGGCCGCGGCGCCGATGACGTCACTGGTCGCGGCCTGTAAACGCCGGGGGTTGCTGCCGCTTGCCGTGATGAACCGGCTGCACGTCGTCCCGCCGTGCACGGTGACTGACGACGAGGCGCGGTTCGGCCTGCAGCTGCTGGACGCCGCACTCACCGAGGTCGCGTTGGCGATTCACTGAAGCGAGGCAGCCTCAAGAGCCGAAGCAGTAACTCGGTCGTGGTCAGGGGGCGATTCCGCGGTTGGGGATGGTGGCCGCTAGCGCGGGTGACCTCATCGTAGGTTGGTAACGCGGTTCGCTCGGGCACCGGTGATGACAGGCGGGGAGTTGATGGTGGCGTCGGCGGTTCGCGGAGGCAACCCCACGGATTTTGGGTGGTTCAGGGTTGGGTCTGCGGATTGTGCCGATGAGCGAGCCGTGTGAGTTCGGTAGCCGGAAATGGGGGGGTGATGGGCGTGCTGGTGGCGGCGATGGTGTTCGCGGTCTGCTGGGGTGTCATTCAGCTTGCCGTCCTGGGGTCGGCGATACGGTCGGTGTGGGTGGGCATGCTGCTGCTGGCGGTTGGCGCCGGTCTGTATGGGTGCGGGATCTTCACGGCTGTCGTCCAGTACGCCTGGGTCTACGGGTACGCCAGCATCGCTGGGGTTTCGGTGTACCGAGTCCAGATGACAGCGGCGTACACGGTGGACCCGTCCTCGAGGAGGTCGCCAAGGTCACGCCGCTGGTGCTGCTGGCGGTGGCAGGCAGGACGAGGTTGTAGCGAGGGCTGACCGACCATGTCCTGCTCGGCGCGGCGCTGGGGGCCGGTTTCAGCCTGCTGGAGGCGGTGGC
>JBOFLF010000014.1:0-6823 GCA_051657715.1 Angustibacter sp.
GTGGTCCGGGGCGCTGGGGCTGCTGCTCGCCTACGCCCTGCTGAGCGGGCACCGGGTCACCGCGACCAGCTCCGGCTACCGGTGGCTCAACGTCCTTGGTGCGGCGGGGCTCGCACTCAACGGTGCTGTGCACGGCGCCCTGCCGTCGGTCGCGCTCAACCTGGTGTGGTGCGGAATCGGTCTGGTCTCCTGGTTGGCGACCTCTCGACGCGGCAGCGACTCGCCTGGCGGGCCGCAGCCGAGTGGTGGTCGGTGATCTAGTTCGACCGGTTTACCTGGCGACCACGGGCGTGGGTCGGATCAACCATGGTGCGGGACCGGCTGGTCCCGGCGGCGCCGAGCCGCTGTGCCGCACGAGGACTTCCAGCCTTTTTCAGTAATGACGCGACAGCGCACGGTGATCTGTGGCAGGGTAGCCATCGGCGCAAAACAGGACAGGCAAGCGCTGCTGGACGACATCGTCGTCTGCAGGGCCGCGGCCGGTGCAGGGGTCGGCCGCGACCCTGCAGACCGGTGCCGCAGGTAGATCTGGGTATCCATGCGTACAAGCCAGCGATCTTCCATGCCTCCGATGCGACGTCGTGAGGTTCCGGGGCAGGGACAGCGCTGGTACCGTCTTCCCTATGAAGGCCACTGTCGACTCGGTGGGGAGGGTCGTCCTGCCTAAGCAGTTCCGGGACGCGTTGGGCTTGGCTCCGGGCACGATTGTCGACATCTCCCGCTATGGGGCGGGTCTGCAGGTGGTCCCGGGCGGACGAACCGCCCGTCTCGTCGATAAGGACGGCGTGCTGGTCGGGACGAGCGACACCACGGTTGATGACGACGTTGTCTTTGCGCTGGTGGACGCCGGTCGCCGGTGAGTGCGCTGCTCGCGCTTGACACCAGTGTCGCCGTCCCGCTCGTGTTGGAGAGCCACAGTGCTCACCGCGCTGTGAGTCGGTGGTGGGGTGGTCGGGAGGTCGCGCTGAGCGGACACGCGGCGGCAGAGACGTATGCGGTCCTCACCCGGCTCCCTGGTGATGCTCGGTTCGCACCCGCTGACGCGGCTCGACTTCTCGCCTCCCGATTCGCCTCGTCGTTGCCGCTGAGCGCTCGGACCACCGGGCGCCTGATGTCGCTCCTCGGTGAGCTCGGGATCGCCGGGGGTGCTGTCTACGACGCGATGGTCGCACTGGCAGCAAAGGATCATCGCGCTGTCCTGGTGACGCGTGACATGCGCGCGCGGGCGACCTACGAGGCGATCGGAATCCCCCTCGAAGTCGTGACCTGAGCGGTGGGCGGTGACTGCACCTGCAGCGTGATGGTGATCAGGTGAGCTGCGCGGCGACCGGGTGACTGACCGCGTACTGGGTTTCGGTGTCCACTGGCTACCGGTTTCACGGGGTGTGGACCACCTGGCCGGCGTAAGAGAGGCCGCCGCCGAAGCCGAGGAAAAGCACCGGGTCCCCTGAGCTGATGGAGCCGTCGACCACGAGCTTGGAGAAGGCGAGCGGGATGCTCGCTGCCGAGGTGTTGCCGGACAGCTCGACATCGGTGGCGACGACAGCGTTCTCGCGGACGCCGAGCGCCCGAGCGACAGGCACGATGATGCGTCGGTTGGCCTGGTGCAGTACCAGTCCGGACAGGTCGGTGGGCGCCAACCCGGCCCGTTCGCAGATCATACGAGCGATCCCGGGGAGCGTACCCGTCGTCCAGCGGAAGACGGACTGGCCGTCCTGGCGGAACTTTGGCTCTCGCCCGCCGATCCGCACCGCGGACCCCATGCTGGGCACCGAACCCCACACGACTGGGCTGATGCCGGGGGAGGGGCTGGCCTCGACGACGACCGCCCCTGCTCCGTCGCCGACCAGGATGCAGGTGCTCCGGTCGGTCCAGTCGGTGACATCGCTGAGCTTCTCCACCCCGACGACAAGCGCCCGGGTCGCGCTCTTGGTCCGTACAGCCTGGTCGGCGACCGCGAGAGCATGGGTGAAGCCTGCGCACGCCACACCCACGTCGAGCGTGGCCGGCCCGGGCACCCCGAGTGCATGGGCGACCTGGGACGCGACGTTGGGCGAACGGTCCCAGGCCGTGCACGTCGCCACGACCACGAGGTCGACGTCATCGGGCTCGATCTGCGCGCGCGACAGGGCCATCGCGCCCGCCTGGGTGGCCATCTCGGTCACCCCGGTCCCTGGGTCAGCGATGCGCCGTTCGCGAATTCCCACGCGGCTGAGGATCCACTCGTCACTGGTGTCCACAATGGTGGTCAGTTCATCGTTGGTAAGGACCCGCTCTGGCTGAAAGTGCCCGGTTGAGATGATCCGAGATCCGGTCAACACATGCTCCTCGATGGTCGGTGTTTGGCTCAAGATAGGTGCTACGCCCGAGTAACAAAGCTCCTGATCGACCGGGTTGACGGCCGCGAGGCCTGCCTGCTCCATGGCCCGACGGCATCCACGGGGAGGGGGGCTTCAAACAGATCGCCTGGAGAGCAGATGATGCCCACTTTCTGGGTTCCATTTGTGGTCTCCCTCATGTGGCCAAGAGCGGCCCGGCGATCCTGTTGCAAGATTCATTCTCTCGGGAGGGGAGAGACTAGATGAGTATGCAATTCGCACCGCAGCAGAAGTTCGGGGTGGTGGGCCGCGGCTTCACCCCGTCAGCCGGTGATGACGTGATCGAGGAGATCCTCTCGCGCGTCTACCAAAACAAGATCGTCCTGCTGAAGGACGTCAACCTCGACGAGGCCGGCCTGATCGCCTTCGGCGCGAGGATGGGAGAGATCGAGCCCTATCACGAGAAGATGTACCACCACCCGGAGCACCCGGAGATTTTCGTCTCTTCCAATGTGGTGCATGTCGGCGAACAGGTCGGTGTCCCCAAGACTGGCAAGTTTTGGCACGCCGACTACCAGTTCATGCCGCGGCCGTTCGGCATCACGATTGTTAACCCCAAGGTGGTCCCCAGTCAGAACCGTGGCACCTACTTCATCGACATGGGACGAGCCTGGGCCGATCTCGACGCCGATCTGCAGTCCACTGTCGCCAGCGCCAGGTCGCTGCACAGTGTCCGGGCTTTCCAGGACGTCGCAGACGACAGTCAGCATCTGGTCCTCCCGGGGTCGCTGGTTACCGCCGTCTGCCTGCATGTCACGCGCTGCGCGCTCGACGGCTGCAGCTCAGGGATGTCCGGCTGTGCCATAGAGCCAAGGTCCGGGAGCGCCCCGCCCAGGGTCGTACCGAGCCCGCTTCCGGATCGCCTCGGTGAAGGTCTCCTGGGCGAGGTCGTCGGCGAGATCCGGGCCGACGCGGCGGTACAGGTACCGGTGCAGCCGCGGGTAGTGCTCGTCGAAAGGAGCGGCGAACTCCTCGACGTCCGTCAGGTCTGTCACATGAGCCTCCAGCGGGAAGGGACGGCGTGTCCTGGTGACTGGTCACCTGTACTCCGCCGCCCGCCTGCTACCAGTTCCCGCCAGATCGGCGATTAGCTCCGCCTAGGCCGATGAGCTTAGTCTTGTCGTGACGGGTGGCGCTTAGAATCGGATCGGACGGTGCTGGCCGGTTCGGCTACTGGGCATGGCGATGAGCCGTTCTGGGAGTGGATTGACAGTGAGTTTCCGCGCACGTAGCGTGATGCGTGCAGTTACTCCATGCCGTTGGAAAGGCTCATCATGTCAGGAAAAAATTCTAGTCTCCGTCGCGATTTCGTCGGCTGGTTTCATGGCTGTGCCGACGACGGCTTGGGCAATTTCGACGCATCGCGAAAATTTTAGCGGCTCAACATTAGGCAATCAACGCCGGCCAGCTCAGTCAGGAAGTGATTGGAGCATGCCGTCGGTTTCCGGCACCGGCAGTATCGGCTCCGATGCGCCGGGCGCGGCAGGTGTCTATGGCTTCCAGTTGGTCCGGGCCAGGACCGGCCTGCCCGACAATGTCGTGGCGCGCCGCACCGGGAGGGCTTTCTCCGCTCCCTACGAGGTGTTCACTGGGCGGTCTTGGGCTAGTGGGAGGTTCCACTTTGACTTTCGGGTAACGACCCGCGGCTCGGGCACGGGCTACGGGATCACCGGATGGTGATGAAATCAATTACCAGAAGGTAGTGGGAACAATTCACTTATGACAGTGAAAGAAGATGTCCCTGTCATTACTTTAGACAGCATCCAGCAAGGCTACGGCCGGCGTTCTGTCTTGAATGGCGTGAGCGTGATGTTGGGGCCTGGGGTGACGATGCTGCTGGGGGTCAACGGCGCGGGCAAGACCACCCTCATGCGAACGCTCGTCGGTGACCTGCCGCTGCGCGCCGGCCAGATCATCTGGCGGTCCGCGTCCGATGACCGACATCGCTCGGCTGGCCGGTCATTGGGGGCATCGACGCGACGACGAACCGGTTACCTCCCGCAGAGCCCGCAGCTGCCGGGCAGGATGCGGCTGGCGGACGTCGTGGCCTATGCGGCGTGGCTCAAGCTGGTCCCCCGCGGGGATGTCCCGGCCGCCGTGGAGCGGGCCTTGCGCCGGGTCGACCTGCTGCCCAGAAAACACGACAAGATCTGCTCGCTATCGGGCGGGATGCGCCAGCGGGCGGCGTTGGCGACCGCCATCGTGCACGACCCCGACCTGTTGGTGCTTGACGAACCCACCTCGGGCTTGGATCCGCGGCAGCGCGTCGAGATCCGCGATCAGATCGCTGCGCTGGCGCGCGGCACGAACGTGCTGATGAGCACCCACATCTTCCAGGACGTCGCCCCACTTGGTGGTCACTTGGTCGTGTTGCATGACGGCAGCGTGGTGTTCGACGGGCTCCCCGCCGACCTCGAGGCACAAGCTGGACCGGCGCAACCCGACGGGTGCAGCGATCTCGAACGCGGTTTCCTGGCCCTCATCGGGCGGGGCGAAACTGGACCGGCGCCGACCCCGTGATCGGCTACTGGATCAACCTGCGGGCTAGCCGAACCCGGCTGGCCGCGCCGCTGTGCGCCGTCTTCGCCCTCCTGTACACCTTCTCCTCACCCTGGTGGATCGGCTCGTGGGGCGGGACGGTGCTGGCGGCGACCAACGCGTTCTCACTCGCTCTTCCCGTCTTCGCCGCGTGCGCCAGCCTTGACGCGGCCACCGGCCGCAGTTCCCGGGCCGTTCCCGGTATCCGTCACGCGGCTCGTGCCGGTTGGCTGGTCGTGTTGACCCCGCTGGCTGCCCTGTCGACCTGGGTGCTCGCCACCTACCTGCTGGTGCTCCTCACCCTCGGGGCTGCGACGCTTGGGCAAGGGGCACGCCTTGCCGTCCCATGGCCGCAGCTCGGCGTCGGCGCCCTCGGCGTCCTGGCGTTCGTCTGGGTGGGGTTCGCCCTCGGACGGTTCCTGCCCCGGCTGGCTGCCGTTCCCCTGGCGTTGTTCGTCTCCTACGGCGCCAACGTGGCGCTTGCGGCGGCCACCGACCAGCCCGGTGCATTGTTCGCCACGATTGACGACGGGTCGATGCCGGCTGGCTTCGCGTTGCGGGCCGATGTCGCGGTGGGCCAGGCCAGTTGGTTCGCTGGACTCCTGCTGGTGGTGTGGGTACTGGTGTCCGTCGCCACGGTGCCAGGTCGGGGCGTGACGTTGCGGGCGATTCCGGTGGTGATCGCCCTGGCAGCGGTCACCGCCGCAGGGTGGAACCTCAGCGGCGTCCACGGGAGCCGGGCCGCATTGGCGCCAGCGACTGGTCCCCGGGCCTGCGATGCGGGGGCGAGAGTGTGCCTGTGGTCGGAGCACGCGTACTTGGTGCCGGCCGTGTCGTTGATCGCCGCGCGGATGCTGGACGAGCGGACGGGGTGGCGGGGCGGGCGGGTCGACCTGGTGGAACTGGGCCTCGTCGATGACCGCGGTACCGCTGTCGCCGTCTTCTTCGACCAGAACCGGCCCTCACCCGACGGCCTCGCTCGGGCCGTCGCTATCTCGACCGTGGGTGCCCGTTTGGAAGCCCACGGTTGCGACGAGCCCGGCGCAGGCCTCACGCCGGAGGTTCTGTCGAGGCAAGAGTGGCTCATCGCTCGGGCACTTCAGGTGCGGGACGACACGCTCGGCCCCGAGGTTGATCGCGTGCTGCGGCTGCCCTCCGACCGTCAATGGGCATGGTTCACGGACGTGCGGTGTTGAACCGGCCCGCGCTAGGCCGGGGGCGACTGGCCACGATGTCCGTGGGGTGGCAGGGATTCCTAGCCTGCCGGTCGCTCGGTGCCTCGCTTGTGGTCCTCGTCGTGATCGGGGTGCTCGCCGTCCTCCTCGGCGACGCCGGGCTCCCGTCGCTGACCCGCTCGGCGCTCGCTGACCCACTCGGCGACGCGACCGTCCCGGAGGTTCTGACGCCGGTGCTCGCGGCGGCGCCGCTGGTCACCGCGACGATGACAGGCCTAGCGGTCGACGGGGCGATGGCTGGCGCCGAGCGCCTGGCCGCCCGCGACCTCAGTGGCTACCGTGTCGCGCACCTGGTTGTCCTCCTGCTCGCAGCTGGTGCGGCGCTGTGGCCCGCTGTGCTGCTGAGCGCCCGAGCGGACGCCGCCATGCTGACCGTGGAGAACCTGCTGGGTGCTACCGCCGTCGCGGTCCTGGCCGCTGCCTTCGGCCGCAGCGGGGCCGGGTGGGTGGCCGTCTTCCCATACGGGCTCGTCGGGCTCGTCGTCGCCCCAGCGCTGCCGTCGTGGGCTGCGGCGCTGCTTCTCGTCGACTCCACGACCCGGTCTCGAGACGTTGTGGTGAACACTGCGGCGCTGGTGCTGTGTTCCGGTGTGTTGGTGGCCTGTCGTCGCCCCTGCTAGTCAAACGGGTCCTGGCCGCAAGGTGGGGGCAGTCAGGTGACCGGCAACGATC
>JBOFLF010000015.1:0-94589 GCA_051657715.1 Angustibacter sp.
CCCGCCACACCGGTCCTGGTCGACGCCTTCGCCGATCACGTGTTCGGCGTGGTGTTGCTCAACGACTGGAGCGCCCGCGACCTACAAGCGTGGGAGTACGTCCCGCTCGGCCCGTTCCTCGGTAAGTCGTTCGCGACCAGCATTTCCGCATGGGTGACGCCGCTGGACGCGCTCTGCGCGGCCCGGGCGCCGTTGCCCCCACAGGATCCGACCCCCCTGCCGTACCTGCTGCCCCACGATCACCGCGATGACTCTCCGCCCTCACCGGCACTCCCAACCTCGCCGGCACCAACGACGTTACCGGCACTCCCAACCTCGCCGGCACCAACGACGTTACCGGCACTCCCAACCTCGCCGGCACCAACGACGTTACCGGCGTATGACCTCGCCCTCGAGGTCGAGGTCAACGGCACCGTGATCTCCCGGCCCCCGTACGCCGCCATGTACTGGTCGCCGGCGCAGATGCTGGCGCACCTCACCGCGAACGGCGCCAGCCTGCGCGTCGGCGACCTGTTCGCCAGCGGCACCGTCTCCGGCGACACCCCCGATCAGACCGGTTCGCTGCTGGAGCGCTGCTGGAACGGCACCCGTCCCGTCACCCTCGCCGACGGCAGCACCCGTGCCTTTCTCGCCGACGGCGACACGGTCACCATCCGAGCCACCTGCCCTGGGACCGGTGGCGGCCGAATCGCCCTCGGTGAGGTCACCGGCACCATCCGCCCTTCGGGATGGACCCGCTAAGCATGCGTTGCTGCTAGGACCCGGCAGGAGGAACAGGTCTGGCAATACGAACCACGACGGTCCTGGCAAACCGGTCGTGCAGGGTGCGGCGTCGCGAATCCCGCAACGGCCACACCGCATCGACGACCGCGTACACCACCCCGACGTACGACAGCTGGGCCACCACCTGAAACGCCAGCCACCGACGCACCACCATGCCCCCGGTCACCGGACGCCCAGGCTCCCAGGTCCGGATCCGCAGCCCCAGCAGCAGCTTGCCTGGAGTGGCCTGACGCCAGAGCAGGAAGATCAGGTCGTAGGCGAGCACCAGCAGCAGCCAGATGCCGACCAGCACCATGATCGCCCGCTGCAGTCGCTCGTCGGTCACCCAGACAGCAGAGGTGTCGCCACGCTCGGCCGCCACCACCGCTGCGGCGAACTGGTCGCCCAGCACATCGGACACGATCCGTCCCTGGCGGGCTCCGACCAGCAGCGTGACCACCAGGACCACAGCGGCGTCGAGCGCCCGGGCCACCGCCCGCCTACCCCACCCGGCCAGCGGGACCCCGTCATCAGTGCTCGGCACGACCCCGGCCGGTGCTGCGGCGAACGGGACCCGGGCAGCCCGGCCGTCGTCGATCTGCTCGGGCGCGTGGCCGGACAAGGAACTGGGGTCGCCATGGTGCCGCTGCGCGGCCGGCAGGTGACTCCCCTGCCCGGGTGGCGCCGCGTCGGTACGTTCGTAGGTGTCCGCGGTCCACACCGCGCCGTCCCACCACCGCATCTGCCCGGGCACGTGCGGATCCGGGTACCAGCCGGCGGACGGGACGCCGGGCTGCGCGTCGGGGCGGGAGGACGTCACAGCCCGATTCTGTCAGCCGCCGACAAGGCCCTCATACGCCCCATCGCGGGTTCGCGGCGCATGCCAGTCGGCGCGTCCTACTCCCGCGGCCCTTCTCCTCAAAGCGAGGTCGTGCCTTCCAGGGTGGTCGTGCCTTCCAGGGTGGTCGTGGTTGTCGGATCAGCGCCGGCCGACGAACCAGCGCCGTAGCGTCTCGATTCGCTCCCGGACCTGCGCGATGCTGGCCTGGGGCACCGGCGGGCCGCCACACGCTCGTCGCAGGTCGGCGTGCACGGTGGCGTGCGGCTGCCCGGTCCGACGGGACCACGCGCCCACCAGCTGATGCAGCTGCTTGCGAGCGGCGGCGACGTCCCGGTGCCCGCTCGCCGGATCGTCCGCTTCCGGGCCGGCCGCTTTCAGGCCATCCGCTTTCGGGCCGGCCGCTTTCAGGCCATCCGCTTTCGGGCCATCCGCTTTCGGGCCATCCGCTTCCGGGCCGGCCGTGGCCGACCGCGTCGTGCGTAGCCGGTTCTGTTGCCGCTGTTGGTCGGCCTGCCGGCGGTGCAGCAGGGCGGTCATCTGATCGGCGTCGAGAAGCCCAGGAAGGCCGAGGTAGTCCTGCTCCTCCGCGCTGCCGGGCATCGCCGCGGTGCCGAACTCACCGCCGTCGAACAGCACTCGATCGAACTCGGCGTCCGCCTCCAGCGCCTCGAAGTCCTGCCCGTCATCCGGCCCGGACGCCCCGCCGCGGCCGGTGTCGGCCCTGGCGGCTGCCAGCAACACGTCCTCGGCCGACCACAGGTCGCCTTCCGAGGCGTTGCCACGGCGGCGGTCCAGTGCATGGTCGCGTTCTCGCTCCAGCTCACCGGCGTGCTGCAGCAGCGGCGCCACGCTGGGCAGGAAGAGCGACGCCGTCTCACCCCGTCGGCGAGCCCGGACGAACCGGCCCACCGCCTGCGCGAAGAACAGCGGCGTCGCGGTCGAGGTGGCGTAGACCCCGACGGCCAGCCGCGGCACGTCCACCCCCTCGGACACCATCCGCACCGCGACCATCCACCGCTGCCGGCCGCTCGCGAAGTCCTCGATGCGGGAGCTGGCGCCAGCGTCGTCGGACAGCACGAGGACCACGGGCTCCCCGGCCACGCTGCGCAGCACCCGGGCATACGCCCGGGCCTGTGCCTGGTCGGTGGCGATCACCAGCCCACCAGCGTCGGGTACGCCGCGGCGCACCTCGCTCAGCCGGATGTCCGCGGCTTGCAGCACAGCGCGGATCCACTCGCCGCTCGGATCGAGCGCGGTCCGCCACGCCTGCGCGGTGACGTCCTTAGTGAGCGGCTCACCGAGCCGGGCCGCCACCTCCTCACCGGCCCGGGTCCGCCACCGCATCCGGCCGGAGTAGGCCAGGAACAGCACCGGCCGCACCACGCCGTCCCGCAGGGCCTCGCCGTACCCGTAGCTGTAGTCGGCCCGTGAGCGCCGCACCCCGGCGCCGTCCTCGACGTACTCGACGAACGGGATGGCGGCGGTGTCGGAGCGGAACGGCGTGCCGGTCAGCGCGAGGCGGTGCCGGGCGGGCTCGAACGCCTCCCGTACCGCGTCCCCCCACGAGAGGGCATCGCCGCCGTGGTGCACCTCGTCCAAGATCACCAGGGTCGGCGCGGTCTCGGTCCGTGCCCGGTGCAGCAGCGGACGACTGGACACCTGGGCGTACGTGACCGCGACACCGTCGAAGTCCCGCCCGTGAGCACCCTGGGCGTTGCGGAACTGCGGATCGATCCGGACGCCGACCCGGTCGGCCGCGTCGGCCCACTGCCGCTTCAAGTGCTCGGTCGGGGTGACGACCGTGATGCGCTTGACCCGGCCGGACTTCATCAGGTCGGTCGCGGCGCGCAACGCGAACGTGGTCTTGCCGGCCCCCGGCGTGGCCACCGCGAGGAAGTCCCGGGGCGGCTGGCCGGCGGCCAGGTACTGCTCCAGCGCCGCCGCCTGCCACGCCCGCAGCTTGGCCGCGGTACCCCAAGGGGCTCGGCCGGGGAACGCCGGGGACAGGTGCGAGGGTGCGGATGAGCTCACGATCGCAGGATCCTACGGGGCGGTCACCGCCCCGGTCGGCCGCCGGAGGGCACCCGACCGAGCGGACGACACCCGCCCGCGACGAGTGGTGCCCGTGGCCTGCGGCGCTAGTAGCCGCCGTCCTCGTCACCCGGGCCGTGGCGAGACCCATCGCGCCGCAGATCCTGGTGGTGCTGACCCGGGTGGTGCCGAGCGGCCAGCTCGTCGAGGATAGCGCCGGTGGCGGTGGTCCCGAACCTGGTGGCACCAGCCGCGGCGAGCGCCAGCAACGCGTCCAGGCCGCGGATCCCGCCCGCTGCCTTGACCTGCACACTCTCGGACACCGTCGACCGCATCAGGGCGATGTCCTGCGGCGTTGCACCGGTGGACGCGAAGCCGGTGCTGGTCTTGACGAAATGTGCACCCGCAGCCTCCGCCAGTTGGCACCCCAGTGCCTTCTGCCGGTCGTCCAGGTAGGCGTTCTCCAGGATCACCTTGACCACGCGACCGCCTGCCGCGTCCACCACCGCCGCGATGTCGTCACGGACCGCGTCCAGCTCACCGGACCGGAGCCGGCCGATGCCCAGCACCATGTCGAGCTCGTTCGCGCCAACCGCTACCAGCTCTCGGGCCTCGGCCACCTTAGTGGCCGTCGTGACGCTGCCGTGTGGGAACCCCACGACCGTCCCGACCAGCACACCACTACCGGCGAGAACCTCGGAGGCCAGCTGCACATCGCAGGGCCGGACGCAGACCGAGGCGGTCTGACGAGCGACGGCGAACGCGCATCCCTCGCGGACCTCGGCGACGGTGAGCTCGGGGCGCAGCAGCGCATGGTCGATCATCCCGGCGACCGCTTCGACGGACGGCAGCCGCGTCCCTTGCGTCGACGGCGCCTCGCCTGCGCCCCACGACGCCGCGTCCGACGTCGACCTGGACCCCGGCCTTGACCCAGGAGTCAGGGGCTGGCTCATCGTGGCTCTCCTCGGTTTGTCCGGCCGGTGCTGCCGGTTATCTTGTCCGGCCGGTGCTGCCGGTCATCGACACTGGCACCTACCCGACCAATGTCGACCCGGTGGATTGTGGTCGCAGCACAGGCCACACGAACCGGGTACCTGACCCGCTGAAGGCCGGTACACGCCGCTCACGGATCGACGGTCCAGCGCTGCCAGCCCAGCAATGAGCGACGATCAGGCGCGGTATGCGACGAACTGCTGCTGCATCCGGGTCCGCTGACCGGAGCTGAACTGGTTCATGCAGGAGTCGTAGGAGTAGTCCATGAAGTTGGTGATCGGATCGGTGCCGGCAGCGGGGCAGGTGTTCCGCCCGATCGGGCAGCCGCTGGCCGGCGAGGCCTCGGCCGGGGTGTCGCTGACGTAGTCACCTGGGCTGGCGCACCCGCCCTGGAACGTGTGGTAGAGGCCCATCCAGTGACCGACCTCGTGCGTCCCGGTGTCACCCTGGTTGTAGTTGGCGGCGGCGCCGCCGGGCAGAGAGGCGTTCAGCAGCACGACGCCGTCCATGCTCGGGTTGTTCGCGTACCGCGCCGGAAAGGTCGCCCAGCCGAGCAACCCACCGCCGAGGTTGCCGGTGTAGACGTTGAGGGCGTCCGCTCCGCCGCGACGGAGCGTGCGCTTCATCGCCCGTTCCACGGAACTGCCCTGCCGCACGGTGTACCAGGAGGCGTTGTCAGTGACGTCCTTGCCGGCAAGGCTGAAGGAATAGCTGGTACCGCTGAACGCGCCGTTGAGCACGGCGATCTGCTGGCTGATCTGAGTGTCGCTGACCTGGCCGCGGATGCCGTCGGTGATGACATGCACGTAGACCGGGATGACCGTCGCCACCGCCGCCTGCCTGGGTGCGGCGAACGGAGACAGACCCTTGGCGGACAACACCTCTGCGGTCCGCCGTTCCAGGGCGGCGGCCTGGGCCGCAGTCAGCTCGCTGCCATCGGCGCGGCCGTGAACTCCACGAGCTGACGTCCCGCTCTTGCCGTAGGTGACGCAGTCAGGCGACGACGGCGTCGGCTGAGCGGCCACGGCGCCGGAGGCCACCGGGGCAACGGCCGAGGCCAGGCCCAGAACGAGCGCGGCTACAAGACGAGTTGGCAACCTCATGGGTCTCCAGACATCAGGCCGGCCGGGTCAGCCGGCGGTGCCGCTCACCGTACCGAGGGGTACGTCAGGTGTGGACGCCCATGAGGTCAAGGTCGGGTAAAAGCGACGGATCGCCCTCGGCCGCTCGACCAGGACTCCCTGCGCAGGCGACACCGGGCGATGAGCTCAGTCCGGAGCGCCGCCGTCCTGCGGGCCGCGCAGGCCCTGGTAGACCTCCTTGCAGACCGGGCACACCGGGAAGCGCTTGGGGTCGCGACCAGGCACCCATACCTTGCCGCACAACGCCTTCACCGGCTCCCCGGACAGGGCGCTCTCCAGGATCTTCTCTTTGCGCACGTAGTGCGCGAAGCGTTCGTGGTCGCCGGGTTCGACCTGCTCCTCCACCGGCGCGCGTTCGATGACCGCTGTTCGGGAGGGCGCCGACGGAGACGCCGCCGGCTCCGGGTAGGGGTCCGACGGGGAGCCCGGTGCATCCACAGGTGCCATAGCCCCATGCTACGAACGCCCGGTCAGCGCCGTCACCCCTCCCAGGGCTGATCGCGGGCGATGCCGCGGCGACCGCGCGATGCCAGCAGGCCTGGGCTCCCACCCTCAGGCTCAAGCCCGATGCCGACAGCTCCCGCGGATAGCTGTCAGTTGAGGTCAGGATCGTCCGGGAACGAGGCCACGTAGGCCAGGCTTCCGGACTGCCTGCGCAGAACCTGCCGCCACAGCCCGGCCGGATGGTCGCTGAACGGATCCCGCGCCTCGGCATCGACGACGTACCACCCGCCATCCTGGACTTCACCCACCAGCTGGCCAGGCGACCACCCCGCGTACCCCGCGAACACCCGCACGCCGGCGAGGCTGCCCATGACGTCGGACGGATCGGCGTCCAGGTCCACCAACCCCAACGCGCCAGCGATCCGCCGGACGCCGCGGGGCGCCGCCCCGTCGCCGGGGACCGCGACCAGCCCGAGCGCCGAGTCCGAACCCACCGGGCCTCCCTGAAACAGCCGCCCAGGTCCGGTGACGTGCAGCTGCCAGGCCGGCAGCACGGCGTCGACGTCGACGTCCATCGGCCGGTTGAGCACCAGGCCGAGAGAACCGCCATCGCCGTGGTCGAGCAGCAGGATCACGGTCCGCGCGAAGGTCGGCTCACGCAGCACGGGAGTCGCCACCAACAACCGTCCGGCCTGCGGCACGCCACCGCCGCCCACCGACGGGCGATCAGCGGTCACCGGCCACCTGCCGGCGACACCACGCGCGCGATCAACCCGCCGAGGACGACACCGACGCAGTCCGCCACCACGTCCCACGGATCACCGCTGCGCTGCGGCAGAACGCTGGCCTGCAGCACCTCGCTAAGTACCGCGTGCACGGCCAGGGCGCCCGCGGTGACGCCGCGCCGCAGGCCCACCCGGGCGGCCGCCACCGCCACCGCCCCGAAGACCGCGACGTGGACCACCTTGTCCAGACCGACACCCGTCCCGACGCCCGGAGCGCGCGGGGCGTACAGCACCACCAGCTGCAGCAGCACGGTGCCGGCGAACAGCAGCCAAGCTCGGCCAACCGGCCACCCCCTCGACCGGCCCGCGTCGCTGCCTGGACGGCGCGGGCGAACGCGATCCGACGCCAGCGGGCTCACGAGGCCTCCGCCTCCTTGCGGGCCGCCTGCTGCACGGCGGCGGCCACCACCTTGGTGACCTCGGGGTGGAACACGCTGGGCACGATGTACGTGGGGTTCAGCTCCTCATCGGCGACGACGCCGGCCAGCGCGGTAGCGGCGGCCAGCAACACCGACTCGGTGATCGTGTGGGATTGGGCGTCCAGCAGCCCCCGAAAGACCCCGGGGAACGCCAGCACGTTGTTGATCTGGTTGGCCGCGTCGCTGCGGCCGGTGGCCACCACCGCGGCGTGCTCGGCGGCGGCCGCCGGGTCCACCTCGGGATCGGGGTTGGCCATCGCGAACACCACCGCGTCGTCGGCCATGGCCGCGATGTCCGCACCGCTCAGCAGCCGGGGGGCGGAGACACCGATGAACACGTCGGCCCCGGCCAGCGTGGTCCGCAGATCATCGGTGACACCGTCGGGGTTGGCCGGGGGGGTGGTGGTCCGGGCCACCCGATCCAGCACCGACCCCGGCGCGGCGGCCACGTCGGGACGGCCGGACCAGACCACCCCGTCCTTGTCGCAGACCACGATGTCCCGCGCGCCCGCGTGCAGCAGCAGCGCCAGGATCGCGGTGCCGGCGGCACCAGCACCGGACATGACGATCCGCACATCCGGCAGCTTCTTGCCGACCACCCGCAACGCATTGGTGAGCGCGGCCAAGGTGACGATCGCGGTGCCGTGCTGGTCGTCGTGGAAGACCGGGATGTCCAGGACCTCGCGTAACCGCGCCTCCACCTCAAAGCACCGTGGGGCACTGATGTCCTCCAGGTTGATACCAGCGAACACCGGTGCGATCGCCCGGACCGCGGCCACGATCTCGTCGACGTCCTGGGTGTCCAGGCAGATCGGGAACGCGTCGATGTCGGCGAACCGCTTGAACAGCGCGGCTTTCCCCTCCATCACCGGCAGCGCGGCCAGCGGGCCGAGGTTGCCGAGACCCAGCACCGCGGAGCCGTCGCTGACCACCGCCACGGTGTTCCGCTTGATGGTGAGCCGGCGAGCGTCCGAGGGATCGCGGGCGATCGCGGTGCAGATCCGCGCGACCCCAGGGGTGTAGACCAGGGACAAGTCGTCCCGGTTGCGGATCGGCACCTTGGGTTCGATCCGGAGCTTGCCACCGAGGTGTGCGAGGAAGGTTCGGTCGCTGACTCGGCTGATCTGCACGCCGGGGACGGTGCGCATCTCGTCGACCAACGTGTTCGCGTGCTCGACGTCCCGAGCAGCGCAGGTGACGTCGACCCGGACCCGTGCTGGGCCGGAGGCGGTGACGTCCAGCGCGGTCACCAATCCGCCATGCCGCTCGATCATCGCGGTGAGTTCGCTGACCGCGGTCGGGCGAGCCGGCAGCTCTAGCCGGACAGTGATCGAGTAGCTCACGCTCGGGGCGGTGGTCATACGGGACCTCGGGTGATCGGCGGGGCTGGTCTAGCCCATTCAAGCGCAGCCGTCACCGCCCACCCGATCGCGAGCGGTACTACCACCCAGTCGTGACCACCGAAGACGACGTGACGCAGGCAGACATGTCGAGAACTTCCATCTTGCCTTACATCTGTTACTGAGTAATTATTGCTGCATGAACACACCATCTGGATCAGAGATCGCCGCGTGGTTGACCGGTCGGCTGCCGACACCGTGGACCGCGGACGATGCGCCCGTCATCACTGTGGACCGGGAGGAGATCACCGTCGTCATCGCTCTTTCGGCGCCCGACCTGGGATCAGACGCTTCAGCGGCCGAGCACGCCGAGGCCAACTCCGGGCGCACCAAGCGCTGGCGCGAGGAGACCCGAGACCAGCGGATCGGCATCGCCCGCGAGGCCGAGCACCGGTTCGGTCGAAAGGTCTCCTGGGGCATACGGATCAGCAAAGGGGCTGACACCACCAACGCAGACAGCACGAAAGGCGGTAGCGACAAGGGCCGCGGGGAGAAGGACGGCAGTGGCGAGGGCGGCGGTGCCGACGTCGTGCTGTTCACCCACCTGGCCGTGCCGGTGATGACCCGGCTGCGCCAACCCGAGCGGCAGGTGCTCGACACCTTGGTGGCGGCAGGGGTGGCTCGGTCCCGGGCACATGCGCTGGCCTGGTGCGTCCACACGGTCGCCCAGCACTCCGCGACCTGGTTGGACGACCTAGGCGCCGCCATGCAGCAGGTACACGAGGTTCGGGAACGCGGCCCGGTGCCGGCTGGCGAGCAGGCGGCACCGGCGTAGGCATCACGCCCGGCACGCCGCAGAGGACGGATGCCGCCCGCTCCCTCGTGGATTCGGACTCGTGGACAGGGGTGAACGGGCGGTTGAGATGAACGGCAGTTGAGCGGCCAGTCGAAGAGGCGGCACCGCGGCGACCCTCGCCGACGCGCACGGACTGAGCGTCAAGCGCCTGCTTGCTGCTGCGGGTGTGCACCGCCGCCACCAGTCGGCGTGACGGAGGGCCAGGCAGGAGTTGCGCGCGGTCGGCGGTACGAGCGGGCGTTGGGTGCGACCGACGGCAGGGAGGTGGTGGGGGCTCGGACGACCATCGCTGCGGACGCGGACCGATCCCTGTCGTCGGCCAGCCGTGGACCTAGGCTGGGAGCATGGCTGAACGATGGCGCTCCTCCGCTGCTCGCGACCTGGTCAAGAAGATCCAGAAGGCGGGCGGGGAGGTGGAGCGGGCGGGCGCGGGCAAGATGAAGGTCTACGGCCCGCAAGGCACGGTGACCATCGCCGAGCCATTGTCCGACTCGAGCAAGGACGTGGCCAGGAACAGTGCCGCACGGTTGATCCTTGAGAAGACCGGCCTCAAGATCTGACGAGGCGCGTCGTCCGCAGCCTGGCACCGCGGCGGACGGCTCGGGAACTGGCTCAGGAACGAGATCGTCCGAGCTGTCTGACGACCAGATCTGCCCCCGTCCAACGGCAAGGGCGTCACGAACGCCGTACGGCCATCACCCGAACTGCGTCCACTGCCCTTCGGATACCACCTCGACGGCGCCCTCGACGGCCTTGATGGCCGTCTGCTCGTCGATGGCGTACGCCGGGATGCCGATCTCCGCAGCCCACCGCTCCGCGTCGACCAGGGTGTTCTCGGGAAAGGCGTTCAGATACGGGAAGATCGAGAAGTCGACAACCCCCAGCGTGCGGTCGTCCGGCGCGGACGCCCACTCGACGAAGGCCGTACCGATCCGCGGCGTCATCACCATGCTCCCCGCGCTCACCCCGACCCAGACCTTGTCGGACAGCGACGGCAGCAGGTCCGCCAGCCCGGACTCGCGCATCCAGTGGCACAGGTACGTCGCGTCGCCGCCGTCAACCAGCAGCACGTCGGCCTGGCGGACCCACGGCGCCCAGCGTTCGGGACCGATGGTGGGTAGAGCGGTGAGCTCGAGGACGCCGAGCGACGCCCAGCCCAGGCCGGAGAGGTGTCGAAAGCGGGGCTCGCCGGCCACCAGACCTCGGACAGATGCCGGTCCGCACATCGGGTGGCCCCACTGCGCTGTCGGGACGACGAGGGCGTGACACTCCGCGACCGGCTTGCCGAGCAGCTGCACGAGCGCCGAGTGGATGGTCGGGTTCGTCACGCCGCCGGATGTGAGCAAGAGCTTCACGGTGCCTCCAAGGTCGTGCGGGAACGTGCCTGTAGACGCGGGACCCCGCCGGGACTCATCGTCGTCTCCGGGAGATGGCGACCGCAGTCACGTCGTGGTTCTCCCCGACACGGCTCCTGCTCCTTCGTGTTGATGACCTCCCGACGCCCACAGTTCTAGCCGAACGAACCGCCCGCACATCGGCATCAGCGGCAGCCCAGGAGCCGGGAGTCGCGCACCGGAAACCAACGAACGCCCAGGCCAGGGGCCTAGGCGTTCGTCTTCCTGATCTGTGGAGGTGGGCGACGCTACTCAAACTCAACCGCGAAGATTTTGAGTACCGCCCCGTTGGTGGAGATGGGGGGCCCTACTCGCACTCGACGAGCGAGTGTGCGAGCAGGACCGTCATGGTGGAGGTGGCGGGAATCGAACCCGCGTCCGCTAGCGCAGGACCAGGACTTCTCCGGGTGCAGCCTGCTACGGGTTTTCTCGGCCCCAGTGATCACGCAGGCGAGTCACTGCCGGGCTCAGTCGCGTAGATGTTCCCTCGATCCCCACGACAAGGACCGAGAGCAGTGGCTCCCTAGTCGACGCCAGGATCCGGGACGGAAGCTAGCCCGGGCTGACGGACTTCACGACTCGCTCAGGCGGCGAGGGCGAAGTCGGTGCGCTTGGAATCGGCACCTATGGGTTTGCACGGGTCGTTAACGAGATGACCGTGCGTCCTCGACCCGCTTCTCCTGGTAGTACGACCAACGTCGAAACCGATCACCCCCAGGCGTGGGGTCTGGTGACTGCGTTTCCCCTGTTCAGTTGTTGTGTTCAGTTGTGGTGCTGTCGGTCCAGACTATCGGGTCAGCACACCGGCCGCCTACAGCATTCCCGACCCCGACGTCCCGACATCCCAAACATCCCGACATCCCGACCCAGGGCATCCCGGCACGGTCGAGCTACGGCCCTCACTGCGGCACCGGTCCAGGCAGCTGCGTCCATGGCCAGCCTAGGCTTCGCCCATGGTGGACATCACCGGGACCGCGGAACCACACGTCGTCGTCCTGTTCGGCGCGACAGGGGACCTGGCCCGCCGCAAGCTGCTACCCGGGCTGCTGCACTTGTACCAGAGCGGGCTGGTGCCACAGATGCGGATCGTCGGCACCTCCCTGGACGACCACGACCGGGAGTCCTTCACCGAGCTGGTCCGCACCGCGGTGGCGCAGTTCAACCACGAGCCGCCGAGCGACGAGCGGTGGCAACGGTTCGCGGAGGGCTTGGACTACGTCCCGGGGTCCGCCGGTCCACACGTGCTCGGTGAGCGGGTCCGAGCGGCCGAGGGCGAGCTGGCCGCGGTGGCGGGCGACCCCTCCCGTCCGGTCCGGCGGCTGCACTACCTGAGCGTGCCGCCGACCGCGGCGCTCGCCGTGGTCGGCGCGCTGCGGGACGCCGGGCTGGTCGAGTGCAGCCGGATCATCATGGAGAAGCCGTTTGGCACCGACCTCGCCTCCGCGCGGGCGCTGAACGCCGCCGTGCACCAGGTGTTCGACGAGGAGCAGGTGTTCCGGATCGACCACTTCCTCGGCAAGGAGGCCGCGCAGAACATCCTGGCGTTCCGGTTCGCCAACGGACTGTTCGAGCCGATCTGGCACCGCAACCACGTGGACCACGTGCAGATCGACGTGCCGGAGACGCTCGGCGTGCAGGACCGGGCCGGGTTCTACGAGTCCACCGGCGCATACCGCGACATGGTGGTCACGCACCTGCTCCAGGTGCTGGCATTCGTCGCGATGGAACCGCCGACCGCGTTGGAGCCGTTCGCGATCCGCGAGGAGAAGAACAAGGTCTTCCGCTCGATGCTGCCGATCGAACCGCACGACGTGGTCCGCGGGCAGTACCAGGGGTACCGGGCGCTGGACGGCGTCGACGAGGAGTCCGAGACCGAGACGTTCGTCGCGCTGCGCTGCTTCGTGGACAACTGGCGCTGGGCCGGGGTGCCGTTCTACCTGCGCACCGGCAAGCGGATGGCCGAGGGCTCCCGAATCATCTCGATCGCCTTCCGGGAGCCGCCGCGCAGCATGTTCCCGCGCGGCTCCGGCATCGGCCAGCACGGCCCGGACCACCTGACCTTCGACCTCGCGGACGCCTCCCGGATGTCGCTGTCGTTCTACGGCAAGCGGCCCGGCCCGGGCATGAAGCTGGACAAGCTCAGCATGCAGTTCGCGATGCACGAGACGAGCTGGGCCGGGTCGGTGCTGGAGGCGTACGAGCGGCTGATCTACGACACCATGCGCGGCGACCACACGCTGTTCACCAGCGCGGACGGCATCGAGCGGCTGTGGGAGGTGTCCACCCCGCTGCTGGAGTCCCCGCCGCACGTGCACCCGTACCCGCAGGGCTCCTACGGCCCCAACGCGATTCATCAACTGATCGCGCCCAGCGCCTGGCGGCTGCCGTTCGAACGCAGCTGGCGCGACCCCAATCCCACTGGCGCCTGACCGCTCCGCACCAGCTTGCCGCGGACGTCTGCCGTCGTCGGATTCCGCTCGCGCGAAGCAGCCGCATCCACGACGTGGTCCTTAGCCATGGCCGCCGTGGCCTCAACGCGACGGACCAGTGCCCGCCCTCTGCCGTCGACCTGCCAGACCGACCCGGCGGCATGCAAGAGGTTATCCAGCTGCTGGACTGGGAAGCCCCACACCGCAACGGTCTCCCGATCCGGCGTGACCCACCCCTCAGCGTTCGGGTGCCTCTGCAGGATTGCGTCGACGATGTCGAGCAGCAGGTCACCCGAGGCACAGTGCAGCGCCGGCACCGTTCTGGGCGGTGCAGGCGCCAGTGCTGCGATTCGTCGTCAGCAGGAGCAGGCACGACACGCGCTCCTCCGGGCCTGCTTCACCGCGACCCATGGCGTACGGGTTCGCCGTACCGCTCCTGGGCTGCCTGACGGCTGGTGCCGAGCATGGTGGCGATCTGGGTCCAGGTGTGGCCGTGCCCTCGGGCCGCAGCGACAGCGGCGGCCAGCTCAGCCTGGCCGGAGGCTTGGGCGGCGACCGCCTCGGCGATCCGCCTCAGACGAGCTGCCCTGGATGGCCGCTGAGCGCCAGCCGAGAACCTTCCGGTGAGTCCAGGGCAGCCAGTCTGGCCAGCTGGCGGACGACCCGGTGAGCGCCCACCCGCTGGAATAGGCTCCTGCGTAGCCAAGCTGACATACCGGAGGTGCCGTGTTCCGCAAGGTGCTGGTCGCTAACCGTGGCGAGATCGCCGTCCGAGCCTTTCGGGCGGCCACCGAGCAGGGGGCGCAGACGGTCGCGGTGTTCCCGCACGAGGACCGGCGCAGCGAGCACCGGATGAAGGCCGACGAGGCGTACCGGATCGGCGTACCGGGGCATCCGGTACGGGCGTACCTGGACGTCGACGAGGTGATCCGGGTGGCTGGTGAGGCCGGGGCCGACGCGGTGTACCCCGGGTACGGGTTCCTGTCCGAGAACCCGGACCTGGCCCGAGCCTGCGCCGAGGCCGGAATCACCTTCGTCGGCCCCCCCGAGCAGGTGCTGCACCTGACCGGCAATAAGGCCCGGGCGATCGCCGCCGCCCGCGAGGCCGGGCTGCCGGTGCTGGCCAGCGCCGAGCCGTCCACCGACGTGGACTCGCTGATAGCCGCGGCGGACGACGTGGGGTTTCCGCTGTTCGTCAAGGCGGTGGCCGGCGGCGGCGGTCGCGGCATGCGCCGGGTGCCGGACGCCGGCCAGCTGCGCGAGGCGATCGAGGCGGCGATGCGCGAGGCCGAGAGCGCGTTCGGCGACCCGACGGTGTTCCTGGAGCAGGCCGTCGTGGAGCCGCGCCACATCGAGGTGCAGGTGCTCGCGGATGGCGCGGGCAGCGTCCTGCACCTGTACGAGCGGGACTGCTCGGTGCAGCGCCGCCACCAGAAGGTGGTCGAGATCGCCCCGGCGCCGAACCTCGATCCCACGGTGCGGCAACGGATGTGCGACGACGCGGTCGCCTTCGCCCGGCACATCGGCTACGTCAACGCGGGCACCGTGGAGTTCCTGTTGGACGCTGCCGGTCGGTACGTGTTCATCGAGATGAATCCGCGGATCCAGGTCGAGCACACCATCACCGAGGAGGTGACCGACGTCGACCTGGTGCAGTCCCAGCTGCGGATCGCCGCCGGTGAGACCTTGGACGATCTCAGGCTGGCGCAGGATCGGATCACCGTCCGTGGGGCCGCCCTGCAGTGTCGGATCACCACCGAGGACCCGGCGAACGGCTTCCGCCCGGACACCGGCACCATCACCACCTACCGGTCCGCGGGCGGTGCGGGCGTCCGGCTGGACGGCGGCACCGTGTTTGTCGGCGCCGAGGTGAACGCCTCCTTCGACTCCATGCTGGTGAAGCTGGTGTGCCGGGGGCCGGACTTCGCGACCGCGGTCCGGCGCACCCGTCGAGCGCTGGCCGAGTTCCGGGTCCGCGGGGTGTCGACGAACATCCCATTCCTGCAGTCCCTGGTCGAGCACCCGGACTTCGTCGCCGGCCGGTTGTCCACCTCGTTCATCGACGATCGCCCCGAGCTGCTCACCGCCCGCACCCCCGCCGACCGGGGCAGCCGGCTGCTCACCTACTTGGCGCACGTGACGGTGAACCAACCGCACGGCCCGGGCCGGGGGCTGGTCGACCCGGTGACCAAGCTGCCCGAGGTCCCGCTGAACGCTGTGGTCCCGGCCGGCTCCCGCGAGCACCTGGTGCGGGTCGGCCCGGCCGCGTTCGCCCGCGAGCTGCGCGAGCGTCCCGGCGTGGCGGTCACCGACACCACGTTCCGGGACGCCCACCAGTCGCTGCTGGCGACCCGGGTCCGGACCCGGGATCTGGTCGCCGTCGGCGGGCACCAAGCTCGGATGCTGCCGCGGCTGTGGAGTGTCGAGGCGTGGGGCGGGGCCACCTATGACGTCGCGCTGCGGTTCCTCGCCGAGGATCCGTGGGAGCGCCTGGCCGCACTGCGCGAGGCCATGCCCAACCTGTGCCTGCAGATGCTGCTGCGCGGTCGCAACACCGTCGGCTACACCCCGTACCCCACGCAGGTCACCGACGCGTTCGTCGACGAGGCGGTCCGCACCGGGCTGGACGTGTTCCGGATCTTCGACGCGCTCAACGACGTCGAGCAGATGCGCCCCGCGATCGATGCCGTGCTGGCCAGCGGTACAGCGGTGGCCGAGGTGGCACTGTGCTACACCGGCGACCTGTCCGATCCCGGTGAACGGCTGTACACCCTCGACTACTACCTGCGCCTGGCCGAGCGGATCGTGGACGCCGGCGCGCACGTGCTGGCGATCAAGGACATGGCCGGGCTGCTGCGCGCACCGGCGGCCCGCACCTTGGTCACCGCGCTGCGGGAGCGGTTCGACCTCCCGGTGCACCTGCACACCCATGACACGCCGGGTGGGCAACTGGCCACCCTGCTGGCCGCGATCGACGCCGGGGTGGACGCCGTGGACACGGCTAGCGCCGCACTCGCCGGCACCACCAGCCAGCCCCCGATGTCCGCGCTGGTCGCGGCGACCGATCACACCCCGCGCGCGACCGGTCTGGACCTGCGCGCGGTCTGCGACCTGGAGCCGTACTGGGAGGCGGTCCGCCGCCTGTACGCACCGTTCGAGTCCGGGCTGCCCGCACCGACCGGCCGGGTGTACGACCACGAGATCCCCGGCGGGCAGCTGTCCAACCTGCGTCAGCAAGCGATCGCCCTCGGCCTCGGCGAGAAGTTCGAGGCGGTCGAGGACATGTACGCCGCCGCCAACCGGATCCTGGGCAACATCGTCAAGGTGACGCCGAGCTCCAAGGTGGTCGGTGACCTCGCGCTCGCCCTGGTCGGCCGCGGCGCCGACCCCGCGCAGTTCGAGGCACAACCGCAGGACTTCGACATCCCGGACTCAGTGGTCGGCTTCCTGTCCGGTGAGTTGGGCGACCCTCCCGGCGGGTGGCCAGAACCGTTCCGCAGCAAGGCGTTGCAGGGGCGGGAGGCCACCCGACCTCGGGTCACCGAGCTGGCCGACGACGACCGCCGGGCGCTGGCCCAGGACCCGCGCAGCACCCTGAACCGGCTGCTCTTCCCCGGGCCGGACGCCGACTTTCGAGCCTCTCGCCGGACGTACAGCGACCTGTCGGTGCTGCCCACCCCGCAGTTCCTGCACGGCCTGCGGCCCGGCGAGGAGGTCGAGGTCGAGATCGAGCACGGTAAGCGACTGCTGGTCGGCGCTCAGACGGTGAGCGAGGCGGACGAGCGGGGCCTGCGGATCGTGATGTGCACCCTCAACGGCCAGCTGCGGCCGGTGCAGGTGCAGGACCTGCATGCGGACGTGGACGTCCGGCCGGCGGAGAAGGCCGACCGCTCGGTGCCCGGTCAGGTGCCGGCACCGTTCGCCGGCGTGGTCACGCTCGCCGTCCGCCTGGGCGAGCAGGTGCCCGCCGGGACGACCGTCGCCACGATCGAGGCGATGAAGATGGAGGCCGCGATCACCACCACCGTCGCCGGAACGGTGCAACGGCTGGCGATCGGGGACCGGCAACAGGTGGAAGGCGGCGACCTGCTGGCGGTCATCGCCTAGGGACGCGTCGTCAGCGTGATCGCCTCGTGATCGCCTAGAGACGCGTCGTCAGCGTGCTTCGCGGCGACCCATCGCCCGAGCCGCCTCCCGCTGGTCCTGCTTCGCGCGCAACGTCTGGCGCTTGTCGTAGTCCCGTTTGCCCCGGGCCACCGCGATCTCCACCTTGGCCCGGCCGTCCAAGAAGTACAGCGACAGCGGTACCAGGGTGTACCCACGCTCGCGGGTTGCCCGAGCCAAACGGTCGATCTCGTGCCGGTGCATCAGCAGCTTGCGTCGACGTCTCGGTGGGTGGTTGGTCCAGGTGCCGGCGGTGTACTCCGGGATGTGCACGTGCTCGAGCCACGCCTCCCCGTCGGTCACCGAGGCGAAACCGTCCGCCAACGAGACCCGCCCGGCCCGTAACGATTTCACCTCGGTTCCGGACAACACGATCCCGGCCTCGACCACGTCCTCGACGTGGTAGTCGTGGCGAGCACGACGGTTGCTCGCGACGAGCTTGCGCCCGATGTCCTTAGCCACGACTGGTCCTCAACGCTGGAGCCTGCACCGGCCCAGGCTATCGGTCGGGCTCAGAGCCACCCGCGAGGATTGACCGGGGTGCCCCCTTGGTAGGTCTCGAAGTGCAGGTGGCACCCGGTCGACGTTCCGGTCGTGCCGACGTAGCCGATGATCTGCCCGCGAGTCACGCCGCCGCCTTGCACGATCCGGGACAGGTGGCTGTACGTCGTCGCCAGGCTGTGCCCCCGGACGTTCCCGTGCGCGACGGTGATCCGGTTGCCGTAGCCTCCGGCCCAACCAGCCTGGATGACCCGGCCGGTCGCGGCGGCCCGCACCGGCGTGCCGCACGGAGCCCCGAAGTCCATCCCGGCGTGCAGACGGGTGTAGTGCAGGATCGGGTGGTAGCGCATCCCGAACTCCGAGGTGACCGGCGCACCGGGGGTCGGCGACGACAGGTAGCCGCCTGGGGAGTCCGCGCCACCGCTGCCACCACCGTCATCCGCTGACGCCGCCCGCAGCTCGCGGGCCGCGATAGCTCGCAGCCTGGCCTCCAACCGGCCACGTTCGGCCTCGAGCGCGCCCAACCGTCGACGCTCAGCAGCTCGGCGGGCCTGGATCGCGGCCGCAGCCTGACGTTGGCTCGCCAGCAGCGACGCCACCCGGACCTGCGCCGCACGTGCCGCCCGCTCGGCCGCCTGCGCGCGGGCGAGGTTGTCCCGAGCCTCCTTCTCCAGCAGGGCGATCTGCTCCCGGATGGCCGTCAGCTTGGCTTGCCGCGCCTTCGTCTCGGCGCGGCGCACGTCCAACTCGGTGATGGCCTGGCCTTGCAGCTGCAGCGCCGTGTCCACAGCGGCCATCCGGGCCGCGAAATCATCGGCGCTCTGTGCCGCCAGGGCGACTGACAACTCACCGACCCCACCGGTCTGGCGAGCTTGCCGCGCGATCGCGCCCACCCGCTCATCCGCCGCTTGCGTGGACCGCTCGGTCTGGGCGAGATCATCCAGCGCTTGCTGCTCGCTGGCCCGTGCGACGTCGAGGCGGCGCTTCAACTCTTCGGCGCGTTGCCGTCGAGTCTGCACTTCGCGCTGAGCCGCGGCCAGTTCGGCACGGGCGACGTTCAGCTGAGCCGTGGTCCGTCGGACCCGCTGCCAGGCACGGACCAGATCCGCGGAGGTGTCCTGCAGGTCGTCTTCGAGAGAGTCGATACGCCGGTCAACGGCTCGCTTGTCGTCCCCGGGGTCTGATCGCAGGGACCCCCCGGCACCGCTTGCCACGCTTGGCACCACGACGAGCGAGGAGAGCGTGGCGGCGACCACACACCAGCGGAGTACCTGACCACCTCGAGCACCAACGCCTCGAGCACGCTGCATCCGCCAGACCCCTCGTCTCAGCCATCCGTCCGGGTGGGCAGCACCCTGAACCCCTATCGCCACATTGGTACCACAGGTCACACCGATCACTGTGGAACCGACCCTCATGGATCGAGACCGGGGCGAACGTGGACGCTACGCACCACTACACACGTAAATACCATCGAGTGGTGAGGAACGACGTCAGGAAAGTGACCACCACCGCGGCACCCAGCAGGACGGGTGCGATCAGCAACACGTCCCCACCGGTCACGAACGGGATGAACTGCAACTTCTCCGACAGCCACCCCTGAAGAAAGAACCGGGCGAAGCCATAGAGCAAACCAACTGCCAACACGCTGCCCAGGACGGTGGCGAGCACCGCTTCGAGGATGAAGGGCAGCTGGATGAACAGGCTCGACGCACCGACCAATCGCATGATGCCGATCTCTCGCCGCCGGTTGAACACCGACAACCGGACCGCGGTGGCGATCAGCAGGATCGCGGCCACCGTGGTGACGGCCGCGAACACCGCACCGGCGATCGTCATCCCGTTGAGGAATGCGAAGAGGGTGGACAACAAACGTCGTTGGTCGATAACCCGTTCCACTCCAGGTGCGCCCTGGAAGGCGCTCGCCACCACATCGTATTTCTGGGGGTCGCTGAGCTTGACCCGAAAGCTCTCCTGCATCTGATCCGGTCGAACGGTGTCCTTGATCGCCGAATCGCGGAATTGCTCGATGAAATGCTGGTACGCCTCTTCCTTGGACTCGAAATACACCTTCTCCACCAGCGGCCGGAGCGACTCCAGCTGACTGCTCAGCTCGTCCTTCTGCGCCTGGGTCACCTCGCCGCCGGCGCAGGCCGCCTGCGCAGAGCGCTCCGGGCACAACGAGATCCACACCTCGACCTTGCCGTACCAGAAATCCTTGATCGCGTTGCCCTGCATGCTCGACATCACACCGAGGCCCAGGAAGACGAACGAGATCATCGTGACCAACACCAGTGAGACCGCCATGGACAGGTTGCGGCGGATCCCGATGGCCATCTCACTGAGCACGAACTGGGGGCGCATGGCTCCTTCTCGGTGTGCTGGTGTTGTTCGGAGGTGCTGGTGTTTTTTCTGATGGTTTTGCAGGTGCTGATCTGGGTTTCGCAGGTGCTGGAGTAGTCCTCGATATTCTTGGGCGGACGTAATTCCTGGGCGGACGTACCGGGTCTAGCGAGCGGAGCCGTAGACCCCACGGGCCTGATCCCGCACCAGACGACCGTTGTCCAGCTCGACCACCCGCTTGCGGAGCGTGTCGACGATCTCGTCGTCATGAGTGGCCATGACGATCGTGGTGCCGGTCTTGTTGATCTGATCCAGCAATCGGGTGATGCCGATGCTGGTGGTCGGGTCAAGGTTCCCGGTCGGCTCATCTGCGAGCAAGATGGCCGGACGGTTCACAAAGGCCCGGGCGATCGCCACCCGCTGTTGCTCACCGCCGGACAATTCATGTGGCAATCGTTCCTCCTTGCCGCCAAGGCCCACCAGCTCCAACGTCTCGGGCACCACCTGGGCGATCGCGTGTCGTGGTTTCCCGATCACCTGCAACGCGAAGGCGACGTTCTGAAACACCGTCTTGCCGGGAAGCAGGCGGAAGTCCTGGAAGACGGCGCCGATCTGTTGCCGCAGATGAGGGACCTTCCAGCTCGGCAGGTGCGCCACGTCCTTGCCGGCCACGTGCACGCTGCCGCGGGTGGCCCGCTCCTCTCGCAGCACGAGGCGTAGCAACGTGGACTTGCCCGAGCCCGACGCACCGACCATGAAGACGAACTCCCCCCGCGTGACCTCCACGGTGACCTCGTCCAAGGCAGGACGGTGACCTGCGGCATAGACCTTGCTCACCTTGTCCAGTCGGATCACCGACCCAGCCTACGTCCAGCGCATCGCCCGAGCGGGTCGTTGAGGCCGGCCCTGCGTGTCTCACGTCGCCAAGTGCACTGAGACGGATGGTCGGTCACATCGCCGGATGGCCGGTCACATCGCCCTTGGACAGATCAGGCGGACACCTGGCCTTGGGTGCGCTTCCAACGGATACCGGCTTCAAGAAATCCGTCTAGATCACCGTCGAAAACCGCCGAAGGATTACCGACCTCGTGGTCGGTGCGCAAATCCTTCACCATCTGATACGGGTGGAGCACGTAGGAACGCATCTGATTGCCCCAGCTGGACCCGCCGTCCTTGAGAGCATCCATCGCCGCACGCTCCTGCGCCTTGCGCACCTGCAACAGCCTCGCCTGCAGCACCTTGAGCGCGGCGGCCCGGTTCTGGATTTGTGATTTCTCGTTCTGCATGGACACCACGATCCCCGTGGGGAGGTGGGTCATCCGCACCGCCGAGTCGGTGGTGTTAACGCTCTGCCCACCAGGCCCGGACGAACGGAAGACGTCGACCTTGATCTCCGAATCCGGGATGTCCACATGGTCGGTCGATTCAGTCACCGGCAGCACCTCAACACCGGCGAAGCTGGTCTGGCGGCGTCCCTGGTTGTCGAACGGGCTGATCCGGACCAAGCGGTGGGTGCCCTGCTCGACCGCCAACGTGCCGAAGGCGTACGGCGTGTGCACCGCGAAGGTGGCGGACTTCACCCCAGCCTCCTCGGCATAGCTGGTGTCGAGCACTTCGGCCGGGTAGCCATGCCGCTCTGCCCATCGCAGGTACATCCGCACCAGCATCTCGGCGAAATCCGCGGCATCTACTCCCCCGGCCTCGGCCCGGATCGTCACCAGCGCCTCACGCTCGTCGTACTCGCCGTTGAGCAGCGTGCGGACCTCCAGCTCGGAGACGGCACGTCGGACCCCGTCCAACTCTGACTCGGCCTCCGCCAAGGTGTCGGCGTCGTCTTCCTCCTGTGCCATCTGCACTAGAACCTCGAGGTCATCGATTCGCTGCCCGAGCGTCAGCACCCGCTCCAGCTCGGCATTCAGATGACTGAGCTGGCTGGTCACCCGTTGGGCGACCTCCTGGTCGTCCCACAGGTCTGGTGCGGCCGCTCGATCTTCGAGCTCGGCGATCTCCTTGCGCAGGCGATCGACGCCCGTCACCTGCTGGATGGAGTGAAAGGTGGCCTGAAGCGCGCGGATCTCATGGGGAAAGTCGATGGTGGCCACAAGGTAGGAGGATATGCCAGGCCAGCTCGGCCAGCTGCGCTGCGGCAAGACATGGCTGGCTGTCGATCAATGGAACCACCGGCCGGCGGATGTCGTCGCGAAGCGGCGCCCGGCAGCAGGTACCAGCATCACCGGTCGATGTCACCTCGAGCTGTCGCCTGCACCGTCACCGTGATACCGCCGGCGAAATCGTCGACCACCCACGCAGCGATCGGCAGCTGCACTCGGCCGCTGAGTTGTACGGTCGCGCTTCGCCCGTCGTCAGTCCCGGTCCTAGGCCCTAGACGGATGGCGTCGACCCGGCGCGGAGGCGGGACCCGCGCGAGGTACCGGGCAGCTTCGGCCCGGACTCCGGCATCGGTGACGGGCACGGTTGCCCTCAGAGGTGACGTGTACAGCCCTGGCCCGGCGAGCGTATCGGCGGCATCAAGAGCGGCGCCGTCCGCGATGTCGAGCAGCTGGGTACGAGCCAGGTGGACCGCGGTCGCGTTGACGACGACGGCGATCAGCCCGAAGCACACCACGACATACCCGATCACCAAGATGCTGATCTGCCCGTCGTCGCCAACGGTGGCCCGACGAACGGACCAGCCGCGCATTCGGCGGACCGCCACGGCTCGCGAAGCGGCCGCGATCGCGCTGGCCATCTCGAGCGGTGCGGCCACCCACCGCGGCAGGCTGACTGCCGGCCCGATCGATGACGTCATCGTCGTGCCCGAAAGCGATCCACCGTGGCGATGTGGGTGGCCTGCATCTCGATCTGTGCCGGCACGACCGAGCTGAATCCACGAGGCATACCAGGCAGGTCGACATCGACGACCACCCGGACCGGGATCCGCGACTGAGGGCGCAGGCAGTCGGGGGTCGCGCATGAGATCTCCAGCTCGGTGATGGCGTCGGCGGCAAAGCCTTGATCGGCCACCGCGACAACGGCCGCGGCGACAGCGCGGCGGCGACCGGCGTCCGGACTTGGTGCGGTCACGAACACCCGACCAGCCTCCCTGGCCGCGGCCTGGGCCGCATACGCGCCAGCTTGAATGCGTCCAAGCGCGAACACCAGGTACACCAGTGGGACCAGGGCCACGACTGCCAGCAGACTGAACTCGACCAAGGCGCTGCCCGTCTCGTCCTTCTCCTGGCCGGTGCGCGCTCGAGCGGCCATCACGATGCGCCGACGAACCGCCCTCATGCCGCACCGGACTCCATCACTGCCGCTCCAGGTAGGCGTGACCGTCCACAGTCAGCGAGTCGGTCGGCCCGGCAAAGCCCACCAACGGCAACGGTGCCACCACCCGGATCCTCAGCACCCGAACACCCGACTGGTCCACCTCAGATGCCGCGATCGTGTCAGCGAGGCGGGCGGCATACCTGGGGGACAGCTCGCTGGCTACCAGGTCTCGAGTCCGCTGTACCGCGTCGCCTGGCGAACGATCGGCTCGGGCACCGTAGCGAGCGCCTTCGGCGGCACAGTCGGTGAGCGTCGACCGCACGTGCAGCACCAGGCTGAGCTGAAGGATCGACAGGAACATGGCGGTGAGCAGGCCAGCGACCAGAGCGAAATCGACGACCGCCGATCCACCTTGGCTGCCATCGCTCAGCGGTCGCGCCGCTTGCGCATCAAGGCCCGCTGACACCGGTGACCGCGTCTCGGAAGAGGTCATTGAGCAGGTCACCTGCTACCGCCCACAGCCCCGCGACGAGCCCGGCTGTCATGAGAGTGACCAGAACCCAGCCGGGGACGTCACCGCCATCAGGCGAACCGCTGGCCGTCCGGCGGGCGACTGAGCGAATTCTGCCCACCGCTGACCAAGACCTCGCATTCAACCTTGGGCTCAAACCGGTCCACGATCGCATCGGACCGCTCATCGTCGTCCTCCTCTGGTGACTACCTACGTCTGGGCTGGGGATTGAGCGTGAATTCATAGATCCAGGCGCAGGAAGCTGAACCCTGGGAACACCGCAAAGAGCACCGTGATGGGCAAGACCAGAAAGACAACCGGGACCATCATCGCGACTTCGCGCGTCCCAGCCGCATCCATCAACGCTCGCCGCCCCGCTTCGCGTGCGTCCGCGGCCTGCCCACGGAGGACGTCGGCCAATGGCGTACCTCGTTCGATCGCCACCACCACGCCATCGACGAACCTGGCTAGCGGGGTTAAGCCGGTCCGGTCAGACAGGCGTTGCAAGGCTTTCGTCACCGGCGTTCCGGATCGGGCATCGGCTAGGACCCGCTGCAGCTCCATGGACAGCGGACCGTCGCTCACCATCACCACCCGCTCGAGGGCGGCTATCGGCCCCTCCCCCGCCCCGACAGACAACGCCACCATCTCGGCGACCGTCGGGAACTCAGCCATCATTGTGCGCTCGCGAACGACGACCTGCCGACCCAACCACCAGTCCCGAGCCGCCGCACCGAAGCCTCCACCGACCAGGACCAGCAATGCCAGCGGGACAACCGGTGCGGATCGCCACCACCACAACCACGCCGCCAGAGCGCCACCGACCACCAC
This sequence comes from Angustibacter sp., assembly GCA_051657715.1. Taxonomy (GTDB): domain Bacteria; phylum Actinomycetota; class Actinomycetes; order Actinomycetales; family Angustibacteraceae; genus JBOFBH01. Next base: position 25,057 of record JBOFLF010000015.1, read on the forward strand.
GCCGCCGACCGCTGCCACCACCTGCTGGGCACGGAACGCGTCTACGTCGTCCGGCAATCCGGCTCGCACCAACCGCTGGCGCACCGATTCCGCTCCGCCGAGGAGCCGCTCAGCGCGCCGCCCGAGACCGCGCGCCCACGGCGAGACCAGACGAATCAAAACCGAGGCTGAGCTCGTGACCGGATCGGTGCGCACCAACCGGCTCGGGGTCGGACCCTGGCGGAGATAGGGCGCGAGCCGTTGATCCAACGTGGGACGTCGGGTCAGTGGCAGCCATGTGATGACCAGCAGGACACCCAGAGCGCCGACCAGCCCGAGTGCCGCTCCAAGCCACGATGCGGTCATGACGCCCTCATGAGGTACCAAGGTGATTGGTCGTGAGCACTCGCCGTTCTTCCGGGAGCGCAGCAATCCGAAGCATCGCCGCATAGGCCACGACGCTGAGCACCCCACCACTCAGCAAGACCAGCGCCCCGGCGGTCGTGCGGTATGCGGCAACCGATTCCGGGCGGGTGGCCAACAACCCGAGCACGATCCACGGCGCCGCGACCGCCAGCCGTGCACCAGTGACCGTCCACCCCTGCCTGGTGCGCAGTTCCGCCCTGGTGCGGATGTCCTGACGCAGGAAGGCAGACAACATCCTCAAGAGCCGGCCCACGTCGGTCCCCCCCACCTCACGGGCTAGGCGCAAGGCCTCGATGACGCGATCGGCCACCGGATCGGCCAGTCGCTCCTTGAGTTGGTCCAACGCTGGAGAGAAACGACCAGAGCCGCGGTAATCCCGAGCGAACTCGGCGAACGCCGGCCGCAGATCCTCAGGGCCTCGAATCGCGAGCTGTCCGACGGCTTCGGGCAGCTCAAGGCCGGCGCGGACAGCACTGGCCAGGTTGTCTATCGCATCTGGCCAGACGTCTCGAACAGCGGATCGGCGCCGGCGGGCTCGGGACCGAACCAGCAGCAGCGGTCCAGTCGATGCCATGAGTCCGAAGCAGACCGCGATGGGCAGCGCCCGGGCCAGACCGTACGCGGCTAACCCGATCACAAGTGCAACGACCACACTGGCTGACGCCAACGCACCCGGGCCGACATCGGGCAACCCGGCATGTCGCAAGTCGTCGGCCATCTGGTCTCGCACCGACGGCCGTCGGCCAGGCCGAGTCCGCGACGGCTCGGGGATCCAGCACGCCCACCACGTGCAGAACAAACCCGTCCCGAGCACCAGGCCCAGCGCAAGACTCGTCACGCGAGTTCCCCGGTAGCGGCTGCCCAGCCCGACGGATGTGGTCTGTCTGACGGATGTGGCCTGTCTGACGAGTCACCGGCCAACAAGGCGACCGGATCGATGCCGATCCGCTCGAACCGTTCCGGGTGTGGCGCGAATCCCTCCGCCCGCACCAGCGTGCCCTCCCGAGCGACGAAGACATCCGCGGTCTCCAGCACGGTGCCCTCGACCCGCCCGGACACGGCGACGATCTCGCGCACCCGACGAGCCCCTGCGACGTCCTGGGCGAGGTACACCACCAGATCGATGCTGGCAGCGACGGTCGGCACGACAAAATGGGAGCCGACGTTCTCACCGGCTAGCAACGGCAACGTACACATTTTCACCAGCGCCTCTCGGGCGCTGTTGGCATGGACGGTGCACATGCCGGGAAGGCCGCTGTTCAACGCCAGCAACATGTCGAGGCTCTCCTCTTGACGCACCTCGCCGACCACGATCCGGGTCGGGCGCATCCGTAGCGCCTCCTTCACCAGCCGTCGAAGGGAGATCTCGCCCGTCCCCTCGAGATTCGGCTGCCGGCACTGCAGAGCGACGACGTCCCGAGCACGGATACGGAGCTCGAACACCTCCTCACAGGTGATGATCCGCTCACGAGGACCGATCGAACCAGCGAGGCAGTTCAGCATGGTGGTCTTGCCGGCCTGAGTACCGCCGGCGACCAGCACGTTGAGCCCGGCACGGACAGCGGCGTCCAGGAAGGCGGCGGCATGGCGGGTCAGCGTTCCGAGACGTACCAGGTCATCCAGATGTCGGGCACGGACCACGAACTTGCGGACGTTGACGGCCCAGTGCTCCCGGGTCACATCCGGGATGACGACATGCAGCCGGGATCCGTCAGGCAACGTAGCGTCCACGAACGGAGACGACACGTCGACCCGACGCCCCGAGGACCGCAACATGCGCTCGACGAGTTCCCGGACCTGCGTCGCCGTCAGGATCGTCGTGGTCAGCTCGGGCTCTCCGGAGCGAGCCACGAACACCTTGCCGGGCTCATTGATCCACACCTCCTCGACTGTCGGATCGTCCAGGAAGGGCTGGAGCGGGCCGAAGCCGGCGACCGAGTCCCAGACCCGTTGCACCGCAACGGCAGCGTCACCCAGCGCAGGGACGCCATCGGATAGCGATCTCTCGTCGTAGTCCGCGACGACCTGCTGGACCAGCGACCGAGCGGTCGCCGGCTCGCGCAGCGGATCGAGACCCGAACCGCGGATCAGCTCCCGGACCTCGTACTCCACCTGTGCCACGGCATCTGGTACCGATTCGACCACGCTACCCGTCGTTCCGGTTGATCCCGCACCACTGGCCACTCCGGTCTCTGCCACCCCTGCACCCCTGCCCTCGGTTGCCCGCCTCGAGTCTGCTGATGTCGCGCACTGACATCGAGCACGAGCAACCCTAGACAACGCCCGGTGGTGGACCAACCCGTCATCCACAACCCGGACGGCAGATCCTCCCACCACACACCACCGGACCTTCGGTGTTGACATGGGTCAACCTAGCCACCAGCAACCCTGTGGATGCACACCCACGGTCCGGCCCGCTCTGGGGCAGCCTGGTGGGGTGAAACTGCGCTGCACCGTAGAGGGCGATGGTCCGACGTTCGTCGACCTCGTCATCGAAGCCGCGCCGGGTGCACGGTGGGGACAGGTCGCCCAGCAGGTCGTGGTCGCCTCAGGTCACCCGCTGGGCACGGTCTTCACCGCCGGGATCTCTGCTGACCGCGGGTATCTGGGCTCAGCGTGCCTGCCGGGCGCCGTGCCACTGCCGGATGCCGTACCGCTCGGACATCCCCCACTGGTGCACGGCGCGCTACTGCGAGCGAACACCCTTGGCACGTCCCCGATGGCCGCACCGTCAGCGGCACCCGAGGGCCAGCTCGAGCTGCACGTGGTCGCTGGGCCGGACTGTGGACACGTACGGGCGCTGGAGCCCCGCGGGTACACAGTAGGACGAGGCGATGGCGCCGACATCCGCCTGGAGGATCCGTCGCTGTCCCGGCGGCACCTGCACCTCGAGGTCCGACCGGATGGCGTGCGGGTCCAGGATCTCGGGTCCACCAACGGCACGCGGATGGGCTCCCGAGTGATCCGTCCCGGCTTGATCCCATGGCCGCTCGACGAGCGCATCGTCTGCGGGAACAGCGTGCTCGAGCTGCGTCGCTGCATCACGACCCCACTCTCGGTCCGGTGCCCCGGGGATGGCACGGTCCGCATCAGCCGGGCAGCAGTCGAGGCAAGGGATCCAGCAGACATCGAACTGCAGGCACCGACGCCGCCGACGCCGCATCCAGCGTCGAGGCCGGCGTGGGTGACCTGGTCGGCTGTCCTGCTGATGCCGCTCATCACGCTCGCCGGGGTGCTCACCCTGCATCGATCGCCCTACCTGATCCTCGCGCTGCTGACCTCCCTGCTGACGTTCGGCGGTGTTCTCGGCGAGCGCCAGCGGGATCGACGGCGGTGGGCCGAGGACCGCGCGCGCCATCAGCACGAGCAGGAGCGGCACCGCCGGCAACTCACCGCAGCCTTGACGGCCGAGGTGTCCGCCCGGCGCGCGGTCGCCGGTGATCCCGCCGCCAGCTGGTCGGCCCTGGCACGGCGGTCAGCAGGCCTGTGGCGCCGCACAGCTGACGACCCGAACCTGCTCTCGGTGCGGCTCGGCACTGGACCGGTCACGTCCCAGGTGCGCGAACGGACAGAGGACGGCATCCGGCGACCGGTGCTGCAGAACGCGCCGATCGTGCTCCGGCTAGACGAGGTTGGGCACCTGGGCATCACCGGGCCGACGGAACTGGTCCGAGCGATGGCTCGACAGCTGCTCGTCGACCTGTGCATCGCAACCGGCCCTAGCGCTTTAGCAGTCATCACACCGGACACGCACCCGGCCTGGGCGTGGAGCCGATGGCTTCCCCACAAGATCGTGCGGGAGACAGCACCTCCAGCGGCGGAGCACCAGCGGCGGACGGTGGTGGTCCTGGACGTGCTGGACAAGCCTGCGAGCGCAGTCATCGTCCCGTCCAGCGGCCAGACCCTGGACGACACGCTCCTGCACGGCACGAAAACCCGTGGCCTCGCCCCTCACGAACTCGACATCGACGGCCTGGACACCGACAGCCTGAACATCGAGGCCCTGGCGCAGCGCGCCATACACCTGCTGGTGCTCTCACCTGCGCCTGCTGACCTTCCCGCGCAGTGCCGAGCCGTGGTGGACATCGCGGCACATGCAGGTGCGCTAGCCCGGTTGCCCGATCACCACCGGCTGTCGCTCCGGCCGGACGGCGTCGGGCTTCATTGGGCTCATGGCGCCGCTCGGATGCTAGCGCCGCTGCGCGAAGATGGCTCTCATGCGGGCTCTGAGGCTATCCCGGCTCAGGTCGCGTTGGCCGACCTGCTGGGACTCCCCGACAGCATCAGCGAATCCGAGGCCGTTCGGCTGGTAGCCAGCCGGTGGTGCTCCAACGGACGCAGCACGGTGATGATGCTCGGAGCGAACGGCACTGGACCGGTCTCAGTGGACCTGATGTCCGACGGGCCACATGCATTGGTCGCTGGTACGACCGGCGCCGGCAAGTCTGAGCTGCTGCGCACCATGGTGCTGTCGTTGGCCGTCGCCAACCGGCCGGACGAGCTGGGCTTCGTGCTCATCGATTACAAGGGTGGCACCGCATTCGCCAACTGCGAACGGGTGCCACACGTCACCGGAGTGATCAGCGACCTGGACGAACAGCTGGCCGCACGCGCCCTCCGGTCGTTGCGGGCAGAGCTGTCCCGTCGTGAGCGGCTGCTCGCGGCAGGTCGGGCCGAAGACCTCGGCGCCTACCAACGGTGGGCAGACGCAGATCCTCGCCGCCCTCGGTTGGGACGACTGGTGGTCGTGATCGACGAGTTCCGCGCTCTCGCTACCGAGCTTCCTGACTTCATGGAAGGTGTCGTCCGGCTCGCTGCTGTCGGGCGGGCGCTCGGGATCCATCTGGTGCTGGCCACTCAACGCCCGGCCGGTGTCGTGTCGGCGGATATCCGGGCCAACGTCAACCTGCGGATCGCCCTGCGGGTCCGCGATCGAGCCGAGTCCGATGATGTGCTCGACGCACCAGACGCCGCCGAACTACCGGTACGGCACCCGGGCCGAGCGCTTATCCGAAGCGGCGGCGATCCGTTGAGGATGCTGCAGGTGGCGCGCGCCGATGCTCGGAGCGCGCCAGCGCCACCGCCGTGTCCCACGGTTCGTCCCCTCGTCGAGGAGACAGACGCCCCCGCGACGACTTCAGCATCGACCGGAGCCCTCGACCGACTGGTGTCAACGGTCCGAGCGGCAACCGCAACACTGGCACTGCCGGCACCGGCGCGCCCGTGGCTGCCACCCCTACCCCACGTCCTGCCGGATGCAGCCCTCCGTCGGCGTCCCCGCCAACTGCCTGGTCAAGAGCTTGGTGAGCACCAGGGCGATGAGAGGCCGCACGCGGTGAAGCTGGGGCTGTTAGACGACCCGGACCAGGCACAGCAGACGCCCTATACCTGGCTACCCGAGCACGACGGTCATCTGGCCATCATCGGGGGTCCGCGCAGCGGACGCAGCACCGCACTCCATCGAGTCGTTACCGAGCTGGCCGCTCAGCGTGATCCGAGCACGATGCACCTGCACCTCATCGACTTCAGCGGTGGCCGCCTACCCGAGTGGGTTCAGTTGCCACATGTCGGCACAACCGTCGGACGGGACTGCCCCAGGTTGGCCGCGCGGCTCATCACCCGGCTAGTCGAACAGCGCAGACATGCAAAGCCCGACACCTCGGAGGCATCAGCAGCTGATCGGCCACGCCCGACTACCGTGCTCCTGATCGACGGCTGGGAGGCGCTGACCGAAGCTCTGGACGGTATCGACCGAGGACGACCGCTCGATGAACTGGTCGGACTTCTCCGGGACGCCGGACCCGCCGGGCCTTGGGGAGTGCTCTGCGGGGGACCGCGAGTGGTGTCTGGCCGGGTAGCCCAGGTAGTCCAGCAACGGGTGGTCCTGCGCTGCACCGACCCGACCGACCTGCTCCTCGCCGGACTCCCGCCAGGCGTTCGCCCGCCCTCTCAGCAACCACCTGGGCGGGCGCTGGTCTCGCCCCTTGGGCAGGAGGTCCAGCTGGCGTTGCCTCGACCACCAACACCTGTCGCCTCCCCGACGACCACTGCCAATCCAGGAGGCCCCGGTCCGGTGGCTACCCCTCCGGTTCGAGCACCACTGCTCCTGCGAGCTCTTCCCACCGTAGTGACAGCGGGCGACCTACCCAAGGCCGAAGGGCTAGAGGCATTCCTCGGCATCGGAGGAGACGACGCCCGGCCACTGTCGATCGACCTGCAGACCCACACAGTGTTCGCCGTGCTGGGACCCCCTGGCAGCGGTCGATCCAGTACCTTGCAGCACCTGATGAGCGTGTTCCATCAGCAGGGCATCCGCGGGTGCCTGATCAGCCTAGATCCGGCCAGGCCCGGCGAGCAGCAGTGGCCGGCTGAACACCCATCACAGCTCGGGAGCCTCAGGGCCGACATCGACGTCCTCGTGGTGGATGACGTCGATGCCCTGCTGAGCACCCCGGCGCACGATGCGCTCGTGGCCATGCTGACCCCAGAAGTCCCGGCAACGTCGAGGCCTGCCGCAGGCGCCCCCGCGCTCGTGGTGTCAGGGACACCGGCCCGCCTGAGTGGCAGCTACTGCGGGCTAGCTCAGCTGGTGAGAGAGCGGCGGACCGGGGTGGTGCTGGGCGCCACCAGCGCGGCCGATGGCGACGCCCTGGCGACCCAGGCCCTGGTACCAGACCACCACTGCCCAGGACGCGGCACCCTGGCGATCCGGGGCCGTACCACCCCTATCCAAGTAGCCCACTACACCTCGAGCGGCCACGACGTTCCCGCTGACGGAATCATGAGTAGCTCACCCGGCCAGGGCAACCACCGCTTGCACCGACAACACCACCCCGAAGACGAAGAACGATCCAGCGGCGCTCCAGCGGACTGCTCGTTCGGGTAGTCGCTTCCCAAGCGTCCGACCGAGGGCGATGGCGAGCGCGTCAGCGACGACCATGCCGAGGGTGGACCCGATCCACGTACCCCACGGGTCGTAATCCGTGGCCAAAGTCATGGTGGCGAGCATCGTCTTGTCTCCCAATTCGGCGAGGAAGAACGCGATCCCGACAGTGATGACCACTGACCGCGTGGTCTGGCCTGCTCGCGCCTGCTCGTCCTCGGTCAGTCGGTCGCCACGGATCGTCCACGCGGCGAAGCCGAAAAAAGCAAGGGCCGCCCCCAGCGTCAGCCAGTCAGTGGGAAGGGCGGCGCCCAGCCCATACCCCAGCACGACCGAGGCCAGGTGCACCACCGCGGTCGCAGCGGTGATAGCAAGCAGCACCGGCATGGCACGAAACCGAGCAGCGAACGCCAATGCCATGAGTTGGGATTTGTCACCGAACTCGGCTAGGAAGACGACCGCGAACGACACCATGGCGCCGGTGAGGAAGGCGAACATCTCAGATTCTTCCCACCTCAACCCAGGTCGTCGCCAGTGCACGCACGGGAGCCGGAACGCCTGGACACCTCACATCACCGGACACCCGAGGGTTTCCGGAAACCGATCGCACCGATATCGGCGCCTCACTGCTGACCTGATCCCGTGGGGGTGGCCAGCACACACAGGGCTGCGGTTGCGATCGCCGCGACGGCAACTGCGGCTCCAGCCAGTTGCCGTCCGGACTGCCACAGACCGCCACCGACCGCCAGCACGAGCAACGCGTGCCAGACGAGCGCCGGGGACCGCACCCACGACCGTCCGCCGAGCAGGCCGCGGGCCAGCGCCAGCAGCACGCCGGCAGCCAACAACGCCATGGCCAGCACTAGGAGATCGTTGCGAATGACAACCGCAGACACAGAACCAAGCCGGATAACCTCGACCCCGGCCATCCCGATCAGGACGATCACTTGAAGACCGACCGCCGTAGCTGCCAGCCGTCGCCACCGTGATCGGGGAGCCGCAGCGGAGGAACGTGACGAGCGTTGGGCAACCACCGGGAAACGGTAGCGAACGGCGTTGGCTGACCACTTCCCGAACGCAGACAGAAGCCGCGGACGCGACCAGGATCACACGAAATGATCACCCTGGTCTCTTGCGCTCACGGCAGTGGGGTGTGAGGGTGGAACACCTCAGGTTCATAACTCGTTGGCCTGAATGTCGCGCGGGCTAGCTCTACAGAGTTCTCGGGGTAGAAGGCGTCGCGCGTCCCCCACTGCTACGACCGCCGAACCACCGCATGACGACAGGAGACCAATCCCGATGGACTGGCGCCACCGCGCTGCCTGCCTGGACGAGGATCCCGAGCTGTTCTTCCCGATCGGAAACACCGGCCCCGCCCTGCTGCAAATCGAAGAGGCCAAGGCCGTCTGCCGCCGCTGCCCCGTCACCGAGACATGCCTGCAATGGGCATTGGAGTCGGGCCAGGACGCCGGAGTGTGGGGTGGGCTGTCCGAGGACGAACGCCGCGCGCTCAAACGTCGTAACGCTCGCGCCCGTCGCACCGTCTGACCCTGCCTGATAAGACGACCTGCCTCATCCGAGTGCACGATCCGCTCGAATGAGGTGATCGCTTCATGCTCAATCGGCTCGCCAGACGCCAAAGCGACGGCGGCCACCGGTCGCTAGTCGCAATTGCGGGGGGCCGCGTCGAGGACGACTACCGTCCCTCCAGCCGGCCTGGTTGACCAGGTGACCGTGCCACGCAACTCGCTCGCGAGGGACTGGACGATCTGACTGCCGAGGCCACCCGAAGGGGGCCGTGAGCTGGAGCCGACCTCGACCGACGACTCCGGCAGGCCATGGCCGTCATCGGTGACCTCGACGATCAAGCGGTCCTCGTCAGTCCCCTCGGCGGTACGTTCCGCCCGGACCGAGACGGTTCCAGCGCGTTCCCGCATTCCGTGCTCGACAGCGTTCTGCACCAACTCGCTCAGGATCAGCGAGAGGGCCGTCGCGTCCTCCGCTCGCAACCGACCGAAGGTGCCCCGCACGGTGGCCCGAACCGGGTGCTCAGCCGAGCGGGCCACCTCGACCAACGGGGGTAGTCCCCGGCGAGCGACCTCGCCGAAGTCGACCACTGCCTCATGGCTGCTGGACAGCGCCTCGTGTACCAGGGCGATGGCCTCGACCCGACGTTCCGCCTGGGCCAAGGCGGCCTGCGCTCGGCCATCACCACCACCGCCACCGCCACCGCCGTCCACCCGCCGCGACTGCAACCGCAGCAACGCGGCCACGGTCTGCAGGTTGTTCTTCACCCGATGGTGGATCTCCCGAATGATGGCGTCCTTGGACAACAGCTCCTGCTCGCTGCGACGCAGTTCGGTGACGTCCCGCACCAGCAGCAGAGCACCGATCCGGTCCTGCGATCGCAGCAGCGGAATGGCTCGCAGGCTGAGCGTCGCGGAACTTCCTTCAACATCGACCCGCCACGGCGCCTTGCCCAGGAGCACGAGCGGCAGGCTCTCGTCTACCGCACCTCGCCGCCGCAACAGCGGGGTGGTGATCTCGGCGAGCGATTGGCCGGTGAGCGGCTGTCCACGACCCAACCGGTGAAATGCGGACACGGCGTTCGGGCTGGCGTACCGCACGACACCCGACACGTCCAGGCGGACCAGGCCGTCGCCGACCCGAGGCGCACCCCGGCGGGTCCCGGTCGGCGCGCCTCGTTGGGGGAACTGGCCGCTGGAGACCATCGCGATCAGCAGGTCCGCGCACTCCAGGTAGGTCAGCTCCAGAGAACTGGGCACCCTGGTCGTCGCAAGGTCGGTATGCCGGGTCAGCACCGCGATCACCTGACCGCGGTGCACCACGGGGACTGCTTGCTCTCGGCTCCGGTGGTCCGCGTCGGTGTGCATCGGCGGCTGCGGGCTGGATGGCGTACGTTGGGCGGCCTCGTCGATCTCCGGTCGGTGGTGGGCTGGGATCACCCCGCCGACCACGTCCTCCACGAACACGGTGGCTCCGGTCGTCGGCCGCACATGGCCCACCGCCAGCCATCCGTCCGAAACCGCGACCCACAGCACGAGATCCGCGAATGACAGATCGGACAGGAGCTGCCAGTCACCGACGAGCAGGCGCAGCCACTCGACATCCTCGGCGTGCAGGTCAGTGCGACCTTGGACCAACTCTGGCAATGACGGCACGGTTTGCTTCCGATCAGCCGGACGTGGTGCTGCGCACCACTCCACGCAGGGCGCGGAGCGCCACCGACAGCGCGGATATCCCGGCGTGGTCCGACTGGCGCACCTCACTGATCATCTCTCGCACCCGGTCCAACGCCTCACGGTTGACCGCCTCCCACGCCGCGAGCTGCGATCGCGGATCCTGGGCCTGGCCATCACCACGGCCGGTGTTGCGGAGTACGGAGGTGGTGAGCTGTTCCAGCACCAGGTAGAGGTCGTAGCGCAGGGCCGCTCGCGCCAGCGCGTCCCACCGGTCACCGCGGGGTAGCCGGGTGATCATGGCGAGCATGGCGTCCACGCCGAATCGCTCGGACACCACGAAGTACAGCGGCGCCACCCGCTGCGCTGGAGTGCCGGTGGCGCGAGAGACCTCGGTGATGTCCAGCAAGGCGTAGCAATCCAGCAGGACCGCGGTCCGGCCGGCCAGGTCGGCCGGAACTCCGAGCTCGATGAACTCCTGCTGGCGATCGGCCCACCGCTGGCGCTCCGCGCCGACCAACAGCCGTGGCACGTCACCGCGCAACGCCGACACCACGGGGGCGAACCGGTCGATCTCCGCCGCGATGTCGGTGATGGTGGGGCGGGACTGCAGCAGCCACCGCACGGCGCGGTCGATCAACCGACGGAACTCCAGGTACACCGCGGTCTGGGCTCGGGTGGGCACCCGGTTGTCCAGCGCCTCGACCTCCGCGACGAAACCGGTGAGGTCGAACACCTCGCGCGCCACCACGTACGCCCGGGCGACCTGGACCGGCGTGGCCGCGATCTCCTCCTGAAGCCGGAACGCGAAGGTGATACCTCCCCGGTTCACCAGGTTGTTCACCAGGACGGTGGTGATGATCTGCCGACGCAGCGGGTGTTGGTCCAACCGGTCGCCGTACCGCCGGACCAGCTCAGCCGGAAAGTACGAGCGCAGCATCGTGGCGAACCACGGGTCGTCCGGCAGCTCGCTGGCCAGCAGCTGGTCACCCAGGGTGTTCTTGGCGTAGGCGACCAACACCGAGAACTCGGGCGAGGTCAAGCCCAGACCCGCCTCCTGCCGGCGGGCGATCTGCGCGTCGCTGGGCAGGAACTCCAGCTCGCGGTTCAGCTGACCGCTGCTCACCAGCGCCCGGATGAGCCGCTGGTGCACCGACATCATGGCGTGCGCCTGCTCCCGGGCATTCCCGAGCAGCACGTTCTGCTCATAGTTGTCTCGCAGCACCAGGCTCGCCACGTCGTCGGTCATCGACGCGAGCAGGCCGCCTCGCTGCTCGAGCGTCAGGCCGCCGTCCGCCAGCACGGCGCTAAGCAGGATCTTGATGTTGACCTCGTGGTCCGAGGTGTCCACCCCGGCTGAGTTGTCGATCGCGTCGGTGTTCACCCGCACCCCGTGCGACGCTGCTTCGATCCGACCCAGTTGAGTCAGGCCGAGGTTGCCGCCTTCGCCGACGACGCGGCAGCGCAGCTCGCTGCCATTCACCCGGATCAGGTCGTTGGCGCGGTCACCGGCGTCCGCGGCACCTTCCGCGGACGACTTGACGTACGTGCCGATCCCGCCGTTCCACAGCAGGTCCACTGGCGCCACCAGGATGGCCCGCAGCAGATCAGTGGGGATCAGCCGGACCGGTTGGTCGGTCGCCGCGCCCGGCTGCAGGGGGATACCGAGGATCTGAGCAATCTGCGGGCTGACCGGGATCGCCTTGGCCGAGCGGGGCCACACCCCACCACCGGAGCTGATCAGCGACCTGTCGTAGTCATCCCACGACGAGCTCGGCAGCTCGAACAGCCGGCGCCGCTCGGCGTGGGACACCGCGGGATCCGGGTCCGGGTCGAGGAACACGTGCCGGTGGTCGAACGCGGCCACCAACCGGATGTGCCGGGACAGCAGCATCCCGTTGCCGAACACGTCACCACTCATGTCACCGACGCCGACCACGGTGACGTCCTCGGTCTGCGTGTCCAGGCCGAGTTCTCGAAAGTGCCGCTTCACCGACTCCCAGGCACCGCGGGCCGTGATGCCCATCGCCTTGTGGTCGTAGCCGGCAGAACCCCCGGAGGCGAACGCGTCACCGAGCCAGAACCCGTAGTCCGCGGCCACCTGGTTGGCGATGTCGCTGAACGACGCGGTGCCCTTGTCCGCCGCGACCACCAGGTAGGTGTCGTCGCCGTCGTACCGGACGAGGCGGGGCGGCGGCACCACGGTGGCGTCGGTTCCCGCACCTGACAGGTTGTCGGTGAGGTCCAGCAGCGCCGAGATGAACGTGCGGTACGACGCGATGCCCTCGGCCAGGAACGCTTCGCGATCGTTGGGGTCGGGAGGCTGCTTGGTGACGAACCCGCCCTTGGCACCGGTCGGCACGATGACCGCGTTCTTCACCACCTGCGCCTTGACCAGACCGAGGATCTCCGTGCGGAAGTCCTCCCGGCGGTCGCTCCACCGCAGACCGCCCCGGGCCACCCGGCCGAACCGCAGGTGCACCCCTTCCACCCGGGGCGAGTACACCCACACCTCGTGCTCCGGCCAGGGGCGCGGCAGCTCGGGAACCGCGTGCGGGTCGACCTTGAAGGCGAGGTAGGGGCGTGGCAGTCCATGAACGTCCACCTGGAAGTAGGTGGTGCGCACCGTGGCCTGGATCGCGCCGAGCAGCCCGCGCAGGATCCGGTCGTGGTCGAGGCTGGCAACCTCGTCGAGGCCGGCGGCGATCCGCGTGGCCAACGTTGTGGCCACTGTCTGGCGCTCCGCAAACCCGCCGATGGTTCGATCCGGATCGAACCGGGTCTCGAACAGCTCGACCAGCTGCCGGACGCTGTCCACGTTGGCGGCTAGCGCGGACTCGACGTAGGCACGGCTGAAGGTCAGCCCGCCCTGGCGCAGGTAGGTGACATACGCACGCAGCACGCTGACCTGCCGCCAGGTGAGCCCAGCACCGAGCACCAGCGCGTTGAACCGGTCGCTCTCCGCCCGCCCGCTCCACACCGCGGCGAACGCCTCCTGGAAGGTCGTGTGCGCGGAACCGGCCGCTGAGCCGGCACCACGCGTGCGGCTATCGCCACAACGCGACCACCCGTCGGGACCCGGGTAGGTGAGGCCAAAATCGTAGACGTACACCCGGCGACCGTCGGTAAGGTCGAGACTGTAAGGACGTTCGTCGGTGACCTCGACGCCGAGGTCACCAAAGATCGGCAGCACCGCGGTGAGTGATACCGGAGACCGGCGATAGAGCTTGAACCGTCGGTCCGACGGCGGGCTGCCCGCGGGGTGGTAGAGGGTCGTTCGTGGCTCCTCGAACGCCTCCGTCCCAGGCCCGGCGCTGCCAGCCGAGGCTCGCCCGCCCTCCTCGGGCTCGTCGAGCAACCCGGCTATGGCTCGAACGTCGAAGACCGCGACGTCCGCCGGGAACGCCTCCTTGAACGCCTCGGGGAAAGCGCCCGCGTAGAGCACGCCGACCCGGGTGGCCTCCTGCTCGCCCAGCTCGGCCCGGAGCACCTCGGTGAAGTCCTCGTCCCACGTGCGGGTCGCGGCGATCAGGCGCTGCTCCAGCTCGGCGGCGTCCGTGTCCGGAACCGTCTGGCCCCGAGGCACACGGACCACGAAGTGCAACCGGGCCAGCACCGACTCGGACACCCGGGTGGTGTAGTCGACGCTCTCCCCGCCGAACGCCTCCTGCAGGATGTCGGCCATCCGCAGCCGCATCTGGGTGGTGTACCGGTCCCGCGGTAGGTACACCAGGCAGGACATGAACCGGCCATAGTCGTCCCGGCGCAAGAACAACCGTGTCCGGCGGCGCTCCTGCAGGTGCAGCACCGCTGTGGTGATCGCGTATAGATCCTCGACGTTGGTCTGGAACAGCTCGTCACGCGGGTAGGTCTCGAGGATCTCCAGCAGGTCCTTGCCGCTGTGGCTGTCCGCGGTGAACCCGCTGCGCCGCAACACCTCGCAGACCTTGGCGTCGATGACCGGCACCCGCAGCACCGACTCGGTGTACGCCGCGGACGTGAACAAACCGAGGAACCGTCGTTCTCCGACCACGTGCCCGGCGTCGTCGAACCGCTTGACGCCCACGTAGTCCAGGTATGCCGGGCGGTGCACGGTGGACCGTGAGTTGGCTTTGGTCAGCACCAGGATCCGGGGGTCCCGCGCCCGCGCTCGCGCCTGTGCCGGCAACCGACCGAAGCTGTCGCTGACCCGTTGATCGTGGCGGAACACCCCCAACCCGGTGCCCGGGACCGCGCACAACTGCTCAGACGAGTCTGCCGACCCACCTACGGCGGCGCTGTCGGTGAGGGCGGTGCTGTTGGTGCTGTCGGTGAGGGCGTACTCGCGGTACCCGATGAAGGTGAAGTTGCCGTTCGCGAGCCAGTGCAGCAGCCGCTCGGCCTGCTCGACCTCCGCGCTCGGCACGTGCGGCGGACGGTGCTCCACCAACTCACCCGCTACCCCACGGGCAGCCTCACGCATCTTCGACCAGTCCTCGACGACGACCCGGACGTCGTCGAGGACCCGCCGCAGGTCGCCATTGACGGCATCCCGAGCGGCCGGGTTGGTCTCCCGATCGACCTCTAGGTGCATCCAGGACTCGCGGACCTGGCCATAGGGCAGCTCGGCGACCAGCTCGCCGGAGTCGAGCACCTCCTGCAGCTCGCCGGTCGCATCCCGCCGGACCACCAGCATCGGGTGCACCACCACATGGATCGACCGGCCCGTCCGGTTCAGCTCGGCGGTGACCGAGTCCACTAGGAAGGGCATGTCATCGGTGACCACCTGGATCACTGTGTGCCCGCCGGACCAGCCGTGCTCATCGTCGGCGGGCGTCAGCACCTGCACCCGGGCCACTCCGACCGGACGGTGCGCCGCGAGGTCACGGTGGGCGGTTACCGCCCGAAGGAGGTCCTCGGGGCGCCGGGCGAGCAGATCGTCGTCCGGCACGTGGTGGAAGTACCTACCGAGCAGCACTCGAGCCTGCGGGAGGCCGGACCGCTCAGCGAGGCGGGCCGTCTCGTCGAGCAGCCGTGCTCTGGACCTCATCGACGACGTCGTCATGACTCCCTGGCCCTCGGTCCGAAACCCTGGACGACCCGATGGCCCGACGCGCACCACCGCCATCGATCACGCCCCGGCTGACCCTACTCGGACGACTGCTTCGACGCCGCTCGATCCACCGGCGGAGAACCCGCCCGATCCCACCGGCGGAGAACCTCAGGACGGCGAGCTGAACCGGCCGCGCCTGCCTCACAGAAGACCGCGCAGCTCCCAGAGCATCGGGTAGAACCGCAACCCCAACCGGGACCGCAGGTATGGCGCGCCGGACGACCCACCGGTACCAGACTTGGTCCCGATCTGCCGCTCGACCATGGCGACGTGCCGAGCCCGCCAGGCCGCCTGGGCCTGGTCGTGCCGCAGGAGCCCCTCGCCGAGCTCCCAGAGCTGGTCGTACCGAGCGCGGTCCCGGGCCACGGCGAGCAGCGAGGCCTGGACGTCGTCGTCGTCGGTTGCCAGGCCGGCGTCTCGCAGCACGACCAGGTAGGCGTCCCACACGGTGGGCTCGGCAAGCCGGCGCTCCAGCCGAACCCGCTCATCGGCGGTGAGCCCCCGCAGCCGACGCAAGAAACCCCGGTCCTGGTGGCCGCTGAGGAACTCCAGCTCCCGGAACTGCACCGACTGGAACCCGCTGGCCGGGGCCAGTCGGTGCCGGAACTCCAAAAAGTCCTGCGGTGTCATGGTCTCCAGGACGTCCACCTGATGCACCAGCACGTCCTCGATGGTGGTCACCCGGCTCAGCAGGTGCCGAGCCCACCACAGACGTCCATCGATCATCGCGTCCCGGGCACCTTCGAGCTCGTGCAGCAGCTGCTTGAACCACAGCTCGTACACCTGGTGGACGACGACGAACAGCAGCTCGTCGTGCGCGGGTGGGTCGCTTTGGGGCACCTGCTGGTCGAGCAGTCCGGGCAACCGCAGGTACGAGCCGTAGGTGAGCCGTCCACCCTCCTCGCCGAAGGCGCGCCCTCGGTCGGAGCCAGCGTCGGGGCCGGAGCCAGCGTCGGGACGGGAGCCAGCGTCGGGACGGGAGCCAGCGTCGGGGTCGGGGTCGGAGCCGGAGCCGGAGCCAGCCGGTGGCTCATCCGCCACCGGCACCCACGTGTCGTCGGGCTCCATGGCCCCGTAGCGTAGGCGCGCGCTCCGGGTCATCGGAGCCGGAGCGCCGGACCGGCGAGATCGCACCTGCGGGAACGGGTGGGAGATCGCCTCCGCAGAAACAGATCAGGAGCAGACCTCGTGCACTTCACCGCCGCCATCGAGTACCGGGCCAACGTCGAGCAGGTGTTCGCGATGATCACCGACCAGAGCTTCCAAGAAGAGGTGTGCCGACGTACCGGCGCCCTGGAGCACACGGTTCAGATCAGCCAAGACCACGACGGCGGGGTGTCCATCACCACGGTGCGGGTGCTGCCGTCCGACCCGCTGCCGGACTTCGCTCGACGATTCGTCGGCGACACCCTGTCGGTACGCCGGGTGGACACCTGGGGCGCCCCGTCGGTCGACGGCACCCGGCGCGGCGACCTGCTGGTGGAGATCACCGGCGCTCCGGTGCGGCTGATCGGCGGCGTCGCCTTGACCACCGATGGCGAGCTGACCCGGGTGGGGGTCACAGGTGACCTCAAAGCGTCCGTGCCGCTGGTGGGCGGCAAGATCGAGCAGGCCACCGAGCGTCCGATCCGGATGGCGATCGCCAAGGAGCAGGAGGTGGGCAAGTCCTGGCTGGCCCACTGACCGTTGCTGACGACCGCTTGCCGCTGACGACTGTCCGGTCAGCGAGGTCGGCGGATCTGCCGCACCCGTGCGGACCGGCCCCACGCCGTGTCAGCCGTCCAGACCACGGCGTCTAGGCGATCGGCGGTGGCCAGGCACAGCCGGTCTGCCAGCGAGAGCGCGCCATCGCAGACCCACTGCTCGGCAGCGTCCTCGGCGTCCTCGAGCAGCACCGGCTCAACCTGGAGCCCGTAGCTCAGCAACAGGGCGCGCGACAGGGACCAATCACCCCCGTGCTGGCGCACCTTCTGCGCCACCTCGGCCCAGTTCGCCGCGCTACATCGGCCACCGGTTTCGAGCTCCCGCATGACGACCTGAGAGCCCTTCTCCCGCTTCAGGAAGCACAGCAGCGCGGATGAGTCGAACAGGTTCACCTCGACTGCCTCGGCTCAATCGCCCTGCGCGGCTGCTGCGCGCCGCTCGGCGAGCAGCGCACCGACGAGGTCGTGCCCGTCCAAGTCCTCCTGAACCATGTGGGCCAGCTGTTCCCTGGTGACGAGCACCAGACCGCGCGAGGTCTCGAGAAGCACGATCGTCGCGCCAGTGTCGAGATGCATCCGGTGACGCAGGGGGGCGGGTAGGACCAAACGGCCACGATCTCCCATCGTCACCGTGTATGTCCCACCCATGACGTCAATGTACCACTGAGGGGTGGTGCTGCTGAGACCACCGAGCCAGCTGAACCACGGACGGCTCCGAACCGCGGTGCGAGAATGTCCTGGTGACCAGCGAGGAGCAGCCGAAGTCCACCGACCACCGCAGCCGGCCGACGTCAGAGGCGTTCAAGCGGTTCATCGCCAGCGGGTGGGGTTCCAGCCCGGATGGGCTGCCGGCGCTGGCCGAGGCTGCCCGGTGGACGCCGGCCCGGCGTCGGGCAGTGTCCGACGCGTTTCCCGGCGACCGGCTCGTGGTCCCCGCCGGTGGCCTGAAGGTGCGCAGCAACGACACCGACCACCCGTTCCGTCCACATTCCGCGTTCGCGCACCTGACCGGGCTCGGCGCCGACCGGGAGCCGGATGCCGTCCTGGTGCTGGAGCCTCGAGACGGTGGCGCCACGACCGAGGGCGCCGGGCACGATGCCGTGCTCTACTTCCGGCCGCGGGCCGGACGGGACGCTGAGGAGTTCTACGCCGACCCTCGCTACGGCGAGCTCTGGGTGGGTGCCCGACCGAGCCTGACGGAGATCGAGGCCGAGCTCGGCATCGCCACACGGCACCTGGACGAGGCACCCGCCGCGATCACCAAGGACGTCGGCGCGGTGCGGGTCCGCATCGTCCGGGACGCCGACCGGGATCTCACCGCCCTCGTCGACCAGACGCGCGCCTCGGCCAAGGACCTCACGTCAGCCGCCGCGGTCACAGACGCCGCGGCTGGCGCCGACGTCAGCTCGGACACCGACGACCACTGCGGTGACCACGAGCACTGCGGTGACCAGCACTGCGGTGACCAGCACTGCGGTGACCACGAGTTGGCGCGAGTGCTGTCCGAGCTGCGACTGGTCAAGGACGAGTGGGAGGTCGGGCAGCTGCGGCTGGCCTGCGCGGCTACCGCGCAGGGTTTCGCCTCGATCGCCCGCACCCTCCCGCATGCCGTCCGTCACGGTCGCGGCGAGCGCCTGGTAGAGGGACAGTTCGCTCTCGTGGCCCGGCACCTCGGCAACGACGTCGGCTACGCCTCGATCGCGGCGTCCGGCGAGCACGCGAACACCCTGCACTGGATCCGCAACGACGGCGAGGTCCGCGACGGCGACCTGATCCTGATCGATGCCGGCGTCGAGGTGGAGTCGCTCTACACCGCGGACGTCACCCGCACCTTGCCGGTGAACGGCCGGTTCTCGGACGCACAGCGCGAGGTGTACCAGGCAGTGCTGGACGCGCAGCAGGCTGGTCTGGCCGCCGTTCGGCCGGGAAACCGGTTCAAGGACGTGCACGCGGCCGCCATCCGGGTGATCGCCGAGCGGCTGGATGCCTGGGGCCTGTTGCCGGACGGAGTGGACGTCGAGACGACGCTCAGTGACCAGGGCGGGTACCACCGGCGGTGGATGATCCACGGCACCAGCCACCACCTGGGCATCGACGTGCACGACTGCGCGCAGGCCCGCCGCGAGCAGTACCTGGGCGCGCGGCTGCGGCCGGGCATGGTGCTCACCGTCGAGCCAGGCCTGTACTTCCGCGGTGACGACGAGCTGGTGCCAGCACGGCTGCGCGGGATCGGGGTGCGAATCGAGGACGACGTCCTCGTCACCGAGGACGGCTGTGAAAACCTCTCGGCGGCACTCCCCCGCGATCCGGACGACGTCGAGGCGTGGCTGGCGGCGCAGCAAGCGTGACTGCCCGGCCGCGCCGGGCCGCACCCAACGCGCGTGTCCTGACCAGCTGGCGAGGCTGCCATCCCCCGATCGGCGGGCGGTGCTGACTGATCACGAATGACCTGACAGCATTGGGTGACGTGAGCCTGCTGCAGATCCCCCCGGACCGTCGACCGCTCGCCACCGTGGTCGCGGTCGGTTCCCTCGCGGTGCTCTGTGTCGCTGGCCTGGTGCTCGGGCTGCAGGGCCTGTTTGCCCCGGCCGGCAGCGAGCCGACGTCCAGCTCCGCGCCCGTCCAGGACTCCGTCGGCAGCCAGGACGCATCCGACACCCCGGTCAGTGGCCAGGAGAGCGACAAGACTCGGTCGACTGAAACCCCTGACGCGGCCGATCGAGTCGGCTTCCTCTCCCCGACCGGGAACATCGGGTGCACGATCAGCAGCGCCGGCGCACGCTGCGACATCACCGAACGGGACTGGCAGCCGCCACCGAAGCCGGCGTCTTGCACCGCGACGTGGGGCCAAGGTCTGCAGGTTGACAGCCGCTCGGCTCGGATGAGCTGCGTGTCGGATCGAGTCGGGGGTGGCGATCGACTGTCCTACGGCCAGAGCCTGACGCGTGGCGAGTTCACCTGCCGAAGCGCTCAGGACGGCATGACGTGTACGTACCGGCCGAACGGGCACGGGTTCACGTTGTCCCGCATGACGTACGACATCCGCTGACCAGCGGTTTCGCGGCTAGACCGTCAGAGGGTCTGCTGGGGGCGGCCGGGCATCTCCTGCAACGTGGTCTGCGCCTGCGCCAGCAACCGGTGCTCCACCAGAACCTCGTAGCGGGTGGCCACCACCTGAGAGACCGACGTGAAGTCACGACGACCACCGGTCGCGGCGTAGCTGGCGATGGCGAACGCGATGCCGAACATGACGCCGATCAGCACGCCGGTGAGGATCGCCGCCACAGCGCTGCCTCCGCTTTGGAACAAGCTCAGCAGCAACCCTACGAACAACCCCATCCAGGCCCCTGACGCCGCGCCGGCCGCAGCGGCCCGGGCATACGTGAGCCTTCCGGTGACTCGCTCGACCTGCCGCAGATCGGTGCCGACGATCATGCAGTTCTGGACCGCGAATTCACGGTCCGACAAGAAGTCGACGGCACGTTGGGCGTCTTCGTACTTGTCGAAGACGCCCAGGGACTGGGGAAAGTCCAGCGCGAGCACCGGGCGGCCCCGGCGGGTCCTTGGTCCGGTGGATGCCACCATGTCGTTTAGCCTCCTCGGCGCGCCGTCTGTTGCACGTCCAGGGTGTCATGACGTGGATCTGCGCGATGGCGCACCCAGCTGGTGGCCTACCGCCCTCGAAGCTGTCGGGGTCCGGGTCAGCCGACCGCCGCAGCCTGATCGGCGGCCTCACGCTCGGACGTCGAGCCCGCGGTGGACAGGTCACCGCCGAGGTTTTCCAGATGCGCGCGGACGAACCAGTGGAACTGCTCCAGTTGCCGCAGGTGCCCGATGAGCAGATCCTCGGTGATCGGGTCCGGTTCGGCGGTCTGCTGCTGTGCCGCCCGGTGATCGGAGATCACCCCGGCGTACACCAGATCCAGCGCACCCAGGTGGTGCTGGGTGGTGGCACGGCCGAGGGAGTAGTCGTCCCAGGACCGCTGCTCCACGATGACGCCCGGAGTCCCGAGCGGCGCGACGCCAAGGGCTGCCATTCGTTCCGCGGCCTCGTCCGCCATGGTGCGTACCGCCTCGATCTGCGGGTCGAGCATCTCGTGGACGGCGATGAAGTTCGGTCCGATGACGTTCCAGTGCACATGTTTGAGAGTGAGCGCCAGATCGTTGAGGGCGTTGAGCCGGTCCTGCAAAACGGCGGCGACGTGGCCTCCGGTCTCCCGGTCGAGGCCTGGAACGGTGTAGTGGGGGGTGATGTCGACAGTCATCTGAAGTCCTCCTCGGCGTCCTGGTCGACGTCAACGCTAGGTTGAGCCGGCGGTGCCCGCGCGTCGAAACCAGCCGGTGTGGCAGGCTTCCCGGGTGGACGACAGCCACCACAGCCGTCGCCTGTTCGCCGAAGCGGCGACCAAGAGCGGACTCTGCTGGATTCGCCCGGACGGCACTGACCGGTGGTGGCCGGTGTGGCACGTCTGGGACGACGACGCGGTCCTGGTGGTGTCCGGCAACGGCGAGCAGGAGCTGCCACCGTTGACCGGCACGGTATGGATCCTGTTGCGCAGCAAGAGCAACGGCGCCCGGCTGGTGACCGCGCCCGCTCAGGTTGAACCAGTCGACGCGAGCACCGCCGAAGGCCAGCAGATCGCGCGGACGCTCGCCGCCGGACGGCTCAACGCCGACGGTCTCCCAGCCGCGGTCGCCCAGCGCTGGGCGGACGACACCAACGTCCGGCTCACCCGCCTGCACCCGCTCAGCACCGTCCATGACCAGGTCGATCACGCTGCTGGCAGCGGTGCCGCGCCACCGGCGCCAACCCCCGCAGCCCCAGTGGTCCGCAGGCCATGGCATCTTCGCGGACGCCGTCCCCGCCGCACGTGACGACCGCACCCGCCGAGCACGGCCCACCCTTGGGGGTACATTGGGGTCATGCCCAAGGTCAGCGTCTACCTCCCCGACGATCTCTACGCCGCCGTTCGGGACCGGGGTATCCCGCTGTCCGCGTTGACCCAGAAGGCTGTGCAGGCAACGTTGCGAGCCGCGGACAACGAGGCGTGGATCGCTCGGATGCGGGCTCGGACCCGGCCTCGGGTGGCGGCGTTCGACACCACCGAGCTGATGGATGAAGTCCGCGACGAGTTCGACTCGTGATCGTTCTTGACGCGTCAGCCGTCGTCGACGTCGTGTTGGACCAACCGCACGGCAGCTGGGTGCTCGATCAGCTCGCGGCGGATACCGATGTCGTCGCCCCTGCTCACCAGACAGCTGAAGTCCTGTCCGCGATCGCTCGGGTGGTTCGCACCGACAGGATGACCGCACGGGCCGGGGCCGCGGCGCTCGCTGACGCTGGCGCGCTCGCGCAGCACCTCGTCCAGCCCTCCCGCGCCCACGTTCGTCGGGCATTCGAATTACGCGGGCGGATCCGGGTCGTGGACGGCCTCTACGTGGCACTCGCCGAGGAGCTGGCATGTCCGTTGATCACCACCGACCGACGTCTTGAGCGCAGTTCCCCCCCGTGCGCCGTCAGGTCTCCGGTCGATGCCTGACGCTCTCTCGACGAGAGACCGTTCACGCTCCGGCCATCGCCGTACAGGTCGGCCAGCAGGGCCATCGCCGCCACCGCACTAACCTGGGCAGGTGAGCGGCACGTCGACCAAGGTGTTCATCGCCAGGCTGTCCGGCCTGGCGGTGTTCGACCCGTTGGGCGATCAGGTGGGCCGGGTCCGCGATGTGGTGGTGGTGTTCCGCGCCGGCCGCCTCGCCCCGCTGGTGGTGGGACTGGTCGTGGAGGTTCCTGGTCGACGCCGGGTGTTCCTGCCGATGACCCGGGTGACCAGCCTCGACGCGGGGCAGGTGATCAGCACGGGGGTGGTGAACCTGCGCCGGTTCGAGCAGCGCCCGTCGGAGACGCTGGTGCTCGCTGAGGTCCTGGATCGCCGGGTGTCGATGCGGGACGGCACCGGCGACGTCGTGGTGGAGGACGTCGCGATGACCCAGCAGCGGGGGCGCGACTGGGTGGTCGGCAAGCTCTACGTCCGCCGAGCGCAGCCGACGGAAGGCCGGGGGCGGGTGCACCGGCTGCGACCCCGCTTGGGCACCCGGATCCGCGGCCGTGGCGAAGCGCTGCTGGTGGACCACGACGCGGTGACCGGCCTGTCGGTGGACACCGGCCGGCAGGGCGCCGCCCGGTTGCTGGCCACGTTCACGTCGTTGAAGGCCGCCGACATCGCCGACATCCTGCACGACCTGCCCCCGAAACGCCGGGTGGAGGTCGCCACCGGGCTGGACGACGAGAAGCTCGCCGACGTCCTGGAAGAGCTGCCGGAGGACGACCAGGTGCAGATCCTCACCCAGCTGGCCACGGACCGCGCGGCGGACGTCCTGGAGGCGATGCAGCCGGACGACGCCACCGACCTGCTCGCCGAGCTGCCCGCGGACAAGGCCGAGCAGCTGCTGCAGCTGATGGAGCCCGAGGAGGCCGCGCCCCTGCGCCGGCTGCTCAGCTACGACGACGACACCGCGGGCGGGCTGATGACCTCCAACCCGGTGATCCTGGGTCCCGAGGCCACGGTCGCCCAGGCGCTCGCGGACGTACGCCGGGCCGAGCTGAGCCCGGCGCTGGCGGCCAGCGTGTTCGTCTGCCGGCCGCCGCTGGAGACACCGACCGGCCGGTACCTGGGCCTGGTGCACATCCAGCGCCTGCTGCGCGAACCGCCGCACGCCGCGGTGGGCGGCTTCGTCGACACCGACATCGAACCGCTGCCGCCGGACGCCGACGTGGACCAGGTCACCCGGCTGCTGGCCACCTACAACCTGGTCGGCGCGCCGGTCGTCGACCAGGACGGCCACCTGCTCGGCGCGGTCACCGTGGACGACCTGCTCGACCACCTGTTGCCGGACGACTGGCGGGCCGGCGACGACGACGCCCTCGGGCTGGTCCCGCCCACCCGCCGAAGCCCGGCTCTGCCCATCCGCGAGAACCCGGCCTCCGCTGCCGAGTCCGGACCAGCTGCGGCCCGCTCGGACGCAGCCGCTACCAGGACTCGAGGGGGTCGTCGTGGCACGTGACCCGCGCCGGGCGCCACGGCTGGACCAGCCGCGGGAGGTGCGGCGGACCCTGATCACCACTCCGCGGGTCGACCCGGAGGCGTTCGGTCGGTGGTCCGAGCGGTTCGCCCGGTTCCTCGGCACCGCCCGGTTCCTGGTCTACATGACCGGCTTCATCGGTGTCTGGCTGGCCTGGAACACCCTGGCGCCGGCGGACGCCCAGTTCGACCCGTACACCTTCACCTTCCTCACCATGCTGCTGTCCCTGCAGGCCTCGTACGCCGCGCCGCTGATCCTGCTGGCCCAGAACCGCCAGGCAGACCGGGACCGGGTGACCAGCGAGCAGGACCGAGCCCAGAACGAGCGGGCGCTCGCCGACACCGAGTACCTCACCCGGGAGGTCGCCGCCCTGCGCCTGGCGTTGGCGGACGTCGCCACCCGAGACTTCGTCCGCTCCGAGCTGCGCGCCATGCTGGACGAGCTGGACGCCCGGACCGAGCAGGCCGCTGACTCGCCACCGTGACCGACCGGGCCTAGAAGCTCGGCCGCATCACAGCTAGGACTTGCGCAGCAGGACGACGTCGCCGCGACGGACCACCACCCGGTAGCCGTGGTTCATCAGGTCCGCGACCTGGGCCACGGCTACCTCCGGCTTGGGGCCGTCGCAGGAGAACCGGACCAGCACGGCGGGTACGTCTGGGCCGAAGCTGGCCCTGGCGGTCGTTTCCTCGTGCTGCTGCCGGCCGCCCAGGCCATTGACTGACAGGCCATCGACTGACCTGGACGCATCGACGTCGAAGCCATTTGGCGGATCTTCCCGCGACTCAGGGCGCCGATAAACGGTGCATGTCGGGATCTCACCAGACCATCGCTAGCCAGCACGTGCCCCGGCACGCGGTCACCCTCGATGCCCGACCGATCCCCGGCGGTGATCCCAGTCGGCGACGTCGATTGGGTGAGGTGTTGATCGACGAGCAGTTGCTCACCGACGAGCAGCTAGTGCACGCGCTCGCCGTCCAACGCTCAGCGCAGGGCAGCCGCAAGCGCCTCGGCCAGGTGGTCGCCGAGCTGGGCTATGCGTCCGAGAGCGAGATCGCCGAGGCTCTGGCTGCGCACCTGCAGCTGGAGTCGGTGGACCTGTCCTGGGTGATCCCGGCGGCGGACGTGGTGCGGCTGCTACCCCGCGCGGTGGCCGACCGGACCGGGGTGCTCCCGCTGGACCGGCACCCCGACGGCGGGCTGATCGTCGCCGCGTCCGACCCGACGAACGTGCTCGCGCTGGACGACGTGCGGATGTACACCAAGGCCAGCGAGCTCTACATCGTTGTCGCGCCGGAATCCCAGATCCGCGACCACCTGACCCGGGCATGGGCGTTGAACGCCGACGACTCCGAGGTCTCGCAGATCGCCGCGGACGTACCTGCCGAGGACGACGACCTCAGCGCCCAGGCGGATGCGGCCCTGTCCGCCACCACCACGGACGACGCGCCGGTCGTGAAGCTGGTCAGCCAGGTGCTCATGGACGCCGCCCGCCTCGGCGCGTCCGACATCCACCTGGAGACCCAGCGGGACGGGCTGCGGATCCGGTACCGGGTGGACGGGATGCTCCGGGACGTGATGACCGCGCCCAAGCGGATCAGCCCCTCCGTGGTGAGCCGGGTGAAGATCATGTCCGGCCTGGACATCGCCGAGCGCCGGGTCCCGCAGGACGGCCGCAGCCGGATCATGGTGGACGGCACGGCGGTCGATGCCCGGGTCAGCACGCTGCCGGCGTTGCACGGGGAGAAGGTCGTCGTCCGGTTGCTAACCCGGTCCGCGCAGGTGCCGTCGCTGGACTCGCTCGGTTTCGAGCCGGCACAGCTGGAGCTGTTCCGCTCCGCGCTCGCGGTGCCGCAAGGGCTGGTGCTGATCACCGGGCCGACCGGCTCGGGTAAGACCAACACCCTGTACGCCGCGATCAGCGAGACGATGACGCCGGAGAAGAACATCGTCACCCTGGAGGATCCGGTCGAGGTGCAGCTGCCCGGCATCACCCAGGTCCAGGTGCACGTGAAGTCCGGGTTGACCTTCGACGCCGGGCTGCGCTCGATCCTGCGGCAGGACCCGGACATCGTGCTGCTCGGCGAGGTCCGGGACAGCGAGACCGCGGAGCTGGCCCTCAAGGCGTCGCTGACCGGCCACCTGGTGCTCACCACGCTGCACACCAACTCCGCGGTGGCGGCGTTGACCCGCCTGGTGGACATGGGGGTCGAGCCGTTCCTGGTCGCCTCGTCGCTGACTGCGGCGATCGCCCAGCGGCTGGTCCGCAAACCCTGCGACGCCTGCGCCGTCGGGTACATCCC
Source organism: Angustibacter sp. (assembly GCA_051657715.1). GTDB lineage: Bacteria > Actinomycetota > Actinomycetes > Actinomycetales > Angustibacteraceae > JBOFBH01. The sequence goes on from JBOFLF010000015.1 coordinate 51,723, forward strand.
GGACGAGGACACCCTGGCGTTGCTGGGCCTGCGGATCGAGGACATCCTCGACGCGACCCCGCTCAGGGGCACCGGGTGCCCGGACTGCGGTGGCACCGGCTACCGCGGTCGCACCGCCGTCTACGAGATGCTCACCGTGGACACCGCGATGCGACAGGTGCTGATGGCCGGGGCCAGCGAGTCCGCGGTCGGTGCCCAGGCCCGCGCCGCCGGCATGCTCACTCTGCGCGGTGCCGCGCTGGAGAAGGCGAAGCGCGGCGAGACGACCTTCGAGGAAGCGGTCCGGGTCACCCACACCGACCACGCCTCCGGCCGGCACTGCCCGTCCTGTGAGCGCGGGATCCAGCACGACATGGTCGCGTGCCCGTGGTGCGGGGTGAGCGTGGACCACGGCTCCTGCTCGACCTGCTCCCGCCAGCTGGACCCGGACTGGCGGCTGTGCCCGTGGTGTCGGACCCCGGCCAGCTCGAGCAGCGCTCCCCTCACGCACGCCGTGCCCTGAGGCCCGGCCTGACTGTGGGATCTAGCATCGACGTATGCCGACCCCGACCGCAGACCTGATTCGTGCGGCCCTCGCCCGCGTCGACGATCCGGAGATCCGCCGTCCGATCACCGAGCTCGGCATGGTCAAGGACGTCGCGGTGGGCGCTGACGGCACCGTCCGGGTCGAGGTGCTGCTGACCATCGCGGGGTGCCCGATGAAGGACACCCTCACCCGAGACATCACCCGCGAGGTCGCCGCCCTCGACGGCGTCACCGACGTCGAGGTGGAGCTCGGGGTGATGAGCGCCGAACAACGCCAACGGTTGCGGGAGCTGCTGCGGGGTGACCAGGCCGAGCGCGAGGTGCCCTTCGCCCAGCCCGGATCGCTCACCCGAGTTTATGCGGTGGCCTCCGGCAAGGGCGGGGTCGGCAAGTCGTCGATCACGGTGAACCTGGCCGCGGCGATGGCCGCCGAGGGCCTGCGGGTGGGCGTCGTCGACGCCGACGTGTACGGGTTCTCGGTGCCCCGGATGCTCGGCGTCCAGCAGCGGCCGACCCAGGTGGACGAGATGATCCTGCCCCCGGTGGCGCACGAGGTGAAGGTCATCTCGATCGGCATGTTCGTGCCGGGCAACCAACCGGTGGTCTGGCGAGGGCCGATGCTGCACCGGGCACTGCAGCAGTTCCTCGCCGACGTGTTCTGGGGCGACCTCGACATCCTCCTGCTCGACCTTCCGCCGGGAACGGGCGACATCGCGATCTCCACGGCGCAGCTGCTGCCGACCGCCGAGATCCTGGTGGTGACCACCCCGCAGCAGGCGGCGGCCGAGGTCGCCGAGCGTGCTGGGTCGATCGCGTTGCAGACCCGGCAGCAGATCGTCGGGGTGGTGGAGAACATGTCCTGGCTGGAGCAGCCGGACGGCTCCCGGCTGGAGCTGTTCGGCGCTGGCGGGGGGAGCGCCGTCGCCGAGGCGTTGACCAGGGCCGTCGGCGTCGATGTTCCACTACTTGGTCAGATACCGATCGACGTCGCGCTGCGGGCCAGTGGCGACATCGGGGATCCGGTGGTGCTGTCGCACCCGCAAGCACCGTCCGCGGTCGCCCTGAGCGCCGTGGCCCGAACCTTGAGCCGCCGAGCACGGGGTCTGGCCGGACGATCGCTCAGCCTGACCCCGGTCGCCCACTGATCGCCCGCCGAGGACTGCAAGCCGCTTGAGCGACGCTGGGCTGAGTGGCGGATCCCCGCCACGTTCTTTCTCCAGGGCTGTCTCGGCGGCTGGGTCGTGCTGCACTGGCGTATCTGCAGACGACCAGGAAAGGAACCATCATGGTGATGGTGAAGAAGTTACTCCCGGCACTCATCGCGCTGGGAACGGGTGTGGGTCTCATCATCGGCCCTTCGGCAGCGGCCGCTACGCAGGCGGCACCATCCCCAGCGACGGCGCACCACCGTGGGATATCGACAGCTGGCCCCGTACAGGTATCCAGTCACGGTGGGGTTGACGACGACGGCGTGCAGCTGGTGAAGGCTGTCTTGAAGAGCCAGGATCCGCGCACGGCAGTGGCACGCTTGAATTCAGCGGCCCGGGTGACATTCCAGGCGGCACTGGATCGAGGGCTTCGCATCGAAAGCGGCCACGCTCTCGCGGGCGTGAAGCGGGCCGCCAGCCAACGGGCCGCTGGTTGCTGGAGCGATTACGAAACCTCCGGCATTACTTTCGCGGGCCTCGATATAGGTCGGATATGGATGCAACTCAATTGGTGCGGAAATGGCTCGGCGATAACCAGGTACAGCGCAACCCCGTACGGCTGCGTCGGTAGGAACGGGTTCAGCTGTACCGCGAATGCCACCCAATTCCGCAACCTCGGTTGGGAGGTTCGAGCCTTGGGCACATACAGGTTCACCATCTCATGGGCATCAAGCACCAGATGTGCCCAGATCCGTGGCGGAGCTTCAGGCTTGTACTCCACGAGGATCAGCTGCGTTTTGTGACAGCGTTCCCGAAGTGGCTGGCAGTCCTCGCTGGTCGCTGGTGAGCTGGGCCGCGGGGACCATGCTGACAAGACCGCAGCTGCACCCCTCAAGGCAGCCAGGTGACGATCAGGTCGGCCAAGCGGCACCGACCGCCCGCCCGAGCGCTTCTGGTCCATCGGCTGGTGGTGCCGGTGCCACCCCGTCACACACTGGCCGTGGTGGTCGTCAGGTGGCGTCGGCGTCGAAGGCGTGCCGTACCCCGCCCGGTGCCTGACCTGGACGCCGGTCAGCCTCGCCGTCCTGCTCTCGATCGGCGACCTCGTCCGTCACCGCAGTCGCGACGGTGTGGTCTGTCGCTCGTGAAGCGCGGCCGTTGCGGCCACCAGCCGCGCCGTCTCGGCCGTCCTGCAGGCCCAGGGGGTCGTCGCGGATGCCGAGCGGGTCGTCGTCACCATCGAGAAGCGCCTCGCGGACGATCCGGCGCGGGTCGTAGCGGCGAGGGTCCAGCGCTTGCCAGTCGACGTCGTCGAAGTCCTCCCCCATCTCGGCGCGCACCTGCTCACGAGCCCGCGTGGCGAACACCCGCAGCTCCCGTACCAGGCGAGCCAGCTGAGCGGCGTACTGCGGCAACCGCTCAGGCCCGAGTACGACGAGCGCCACGAGGATGAGGATCACGAACTCCCAGCCGTTGATGCTCGCCATCCCCTCATCATCCCTCAGACGCGGCGGCTGCGACCATGCCGCGTCATGGCGGCAACTTCCAGCCAGCTCACGAACTGCGGTTGGCTCAGCGCCCGTCCCGCGCGACGGCAGCCGGCCGCGTCGAGAATCCTGGTCGGGTCAGCGAACGTGGCGGTGTCGGATCCGGTAGAGCCGCCGTCCGGGGCAGCCACCACCTGGCGCGTGGTGCCACCGTTGCCTGCACCGGCACGGAGACGATGCCGATCGCCGCCGGGCGAGGTGATCGGCCCACCTCACCAGAACCAGCCACCTGGAACGGCGAACCAGACGATCCGAGAGCACCAGCAGTCACCGGGGCCACGGACCAGGCGCCACGGAACTCAGCGGACTGCCGATCGATGGACGCCGCCGTCGTCGGTGCTGGACGCGACGCACCGAGGGCGAGCTCGGGCGCCAATCCCGAGCGCGGACCCGCAGGGGCTACCGGCGCCACCGAGCTGAGCAGGCTCACCGCGACCACACCGGCACCGAGCGCGCCGACCGCGACCGCCGCGACCGATCGGCGGACCCGGCGCCCAGTACTGGACCCGAGCCAAGCCGGGGGCGGTGCTAGCGACGCCCTGGCCGCGGCAGCTGGCCTGGCTGGCCGGCCGGCCACCTGCCGGAGAACGATCGGGTGGTCGAGCACCAACCGTCGCGTCCGCCACGACCCCGCTGGCGGCTCCTTGTGGTGGGCGGCGATCCGCGCGAAGGGTGCCGGCGCCATCCCTGGCCCGGCGGGTCGACGAAGGGGCACCGGGCCACCCGGCTCGGCCAGCAGCATGAGGTCGTCCAGCAGCCGCCGGGATGGCTCCGGGACGCCGGTGCCGTGCAGGGCGTGCCGGACCCGCTGCTCGGCCTGCAGCGCCATACGACACCTGACACACCCCAGGGTGTGCGCGAGCGCGCGAGCGCGCGCATCCGCTGGCATCGACCCGTCGGCCAACGCCGACACCCGCTTACCCAAGCAAGGGCCATGAGACGACCACCGAGTCACGATCGGCCCTCCGGGTCACCGGAGCAGCGACCATCCCGGACCCCCAGGCGCACTGGAGCGGTTCTCGGGGACCCTGCCGAGGTGATGTCGGTGCCCGGTCGGCGATGTGCCAACGCGGCACGCAACTGTGCTCGGCCTCGATGGATCCGCGACCGGACCGTCCCTAGCTTCACCCCCAGGGTGGCCGCGACCTCCTCGTAGCTGAACCCTTCGATGTCACACAGCACCACCGCCGCGCGGAACGCCGGGGCCAGCGAGTCCAGTGCCCGCTGCACGTCGTCGTCGAGGTGGGTGTCGTCGTACACCCGAGACGGGTCTGGTTCCCTGCCGACCAGCCGGTCGTGGGTCTCCGGCGGCAGGGTGTCGAACCGGACGCGCTTGCGGCGGCGCACTCCGTCGAGGAACAGGTTGGTGGTGATCCGGTGCAGCCACCCCTCGAACGTCCCCGGCCGGTAGGAGGACAAGCTCCGGAAGACCCGGACGAAGACCTCTTGGGTCAAGTCCTCCGCGTCGTGCGCGTTGCCGGTGAGCCGGTACGCCAGCCGGTACACCCGGGCCGAGTGGTCGGCGACGATCTGCTCCCAGCTCGGGGGTTGCCAGCCGGGCTCGGCGGCTGACTGGCCAGCTTGGTTGAAGGGCTGGCCTGGGCGGTCGGTGAGCGCCAGATCGGCGGCGGACGCTGAGGTTGCTGACTGGGACGCGTGCAGCATGGTGGTCATGGTGGCTCGCCTGCTCCTCTCCCGCGACCCGTGACGCGTCCTCCCGGTCAACGGGTGGGCCACGCCTGCCGTTCCCCGGGATCTCCGAGCAGGCCGGGCGCACTAGGCTGATCGTGCTCGCCGCTCCCGGGAACAACCTGGGAGCTGGCTGGGCAACCCCTCCGGGGCCGACGATCAGCGCCCAGCCCCGGTGCAGGCAGTCCCACCGTGGTGCTCGATATCGAGCGTCTGAGCCATCGAAGAGGTGCGTGATCGGCGTCCGCAAACCAGCCAGCCTGGCCTACAGCGACTCCTACATCGCCGAGGACGATGTCCTCGTCCGTGCTCGGGCACGCGCCGACGAGCTGGGGTGTCCGGCGACACCACCCGGTTCCGGCGCGGTCCTGCGGATGCTGGCAGCTGTGCTGCCCGCCCACGCGGCCGTGGAGATCGGGACCGGTGCCGGCGTGTCTGGGATCTGGTTGCTGCGCGGAATGCCCACACCCGGGGTCCTCACCACGATCGATGTCGAGCCCGAGCACCAGCGAGCCGCGCGCGAGGCATTCGCCGAGGCAGGTATCCCGAACAACCGCACGCGGGTGATCACCGGGCGAGCGCTGGAGGTGTTACCCCGACTCTCCGACGGCGGGTACGACCTCGTGCTGTGCGCCGCCGCGCCGGCCGAGTACGAGGACTACCTCTCACAGAGCCTGCGACTGCTGCGTCCGGGTGGGGTGCTGATCTTCGACCACGCGCTCTGGCACGACCGGGTGGCCGACCCGGCTCAGCGAGACGAATCCACCACAGCAGTCCGCGAGCTCGGCAGACAGGTACGGGAGCACAAGCAGCTGGTACCGGCCCTGCTGCCGTGCGGCGACGGCCTGCTCGTCGCTGTTCGTCGCTGATCGAGCTGGTCAGTTCGACTGGTTAGCAACCGGGGCCGGCACCGGCCACGAACCCCGCCGCCCCCTCGGCGATCGCGACCACCTCGAACGGCTCGACCGACACCGGCGGGCCGCCGACGATCCGCGAACCAGAGCTGTCGGCCGCGGTAGCGGCGAACTCAGCGGCGAAGGCGTCCCGGGATGCCGCGTCGGCCCACACGTACGTGCCCTCGAACCACACCCGCTCAGACATCCGCCAGGTCTTGAACCGCAGGCCCTCGCGGCCCGAGAACCGGGCCAACGACGTGCCGGTCACATACTCTCGCAGCCGGTCCGAAACGTCGGGGTCGGCATCGACCAGCGACCAGCGCACCGTCAACCCGTACATGAGCACCTCCAGGTGAGGCGTCCGCCGCGGCGGACGTGGTGGGCACGGGTCCACGGTCGCAGGACGCGATCCTCGCGCCAACACCGCCATGGCAACACCGCCCTGGTCAACACCGCCATGGTCACCGCAGCGCGAGTAACCACTGCAGCAGCAGGCGGGCGCCGAAGCCCGTCCCACCACGGCAGCGCAAGCCAGCGTCCTTGTCACTGCGGGCCGGGCCCGCGATGTCCAGGTGTGCCCACCGACGACCGCCGGTGAACTCACGCAGGAACAGCGCGGCGGTGATCGCCCCGGCCTTGTTCCGGTCGGTGGATACGTGGCACAGATCCGCGACGGCACTGCTCAAGGAGGGCCGATACTCCTCGACCAGCGGCATCCGCCACACCGGTTCGCCGCTGGCCACACCGGCCCGGTCCAACCCGGTCGCCAGGCGATCGTCGTCGGTGAACAACGCGGCGTGGCCCCGACCGAGGCCGAGCGTCGCGGCGCCGGTGAGCGTCGCGACGTCCACCACCACATCCGGATCGAGCACGCTGTCGGCGTACCCGAGAGCGTCAGCCAGCACCAGACGGCCCTCGGCATCGGTGTTGCGGACCTCCACGGTCGTCCCTCCGTACGGCACGACCACGTCACCGGGCCGGTACGAGCCGGCCCCGATCGCGTTCTCCGCGAGCGCCAGCAGACCGGTGACCCGCACCCGAACCCCCAGCTGGGCACACCGGAGCAGCACGGCGAGGACGACGCCCGCACCGGTCATGTCCGTCTTCATCGCCACCATCGCGTCCCGGGGCTTCAGCGACAGGCCACCGGAGTCGAACGTGATGCCCTTGCCGATCACCACCACGTGCAGCGGTTCACCGGACCGCCCCCGAGCCGTGGATCGCCCAGCCGGCAATCGATCGGAGGACGGCTGATAGGCCAGCTGCACCATCCGAGGCGGGTTCACCGACCCGCCTCCTACCGCGACCAGACCGCCGAAACCCGAGCGCGCCAGCTCTCGGTGGTCCCAGACCCGCACGGCAAGTCCTGCTCGGGTGCCGAACCGCCGGGCGCGACCGGCCAGCCACGCTGGTGTCTTGGTGGACGCCGGAGTCTGGGCCAGGTCTCGCGCCACCACCGTCGCCTGGGCCAGGCGCGCCCCTCGGTCGAGGTCGGGCTGACCAAGCCGGCCGACCACGTCGACCCGGCGGACTGGCGATGTACCGGTGCTACGGGAGGCCGCGCCCTCGCGTCCTGTGCCACCGATCCCCACGCGGGCAGGGACGTAGGAGCCGAGCACCAGGCCCTCGGCGAAGGCGCCGGCCGCTGCCGCGGGGATTACGCCCACGCCCACGACCAGCCGGTCTCGACCGCGACAGGCACGCGCCAAAGCTGCCCCGGCCGATCGGAACGCGGCCGGGTGGCCGTCACCTAGCCCGAACAGCAACACCCGCTGGACCGCCTGCGCAACGTCATCACCGGGGTCGGCGTGACCATGGGCGTCGCTGGTGCTCGGTCGGCCCGATGGCGATGACCACGGCACCCGGACGACCTGGGCCTGCGAGCCGTCGATGTGCTCCAGGTCGATCACAGAATCCAGCGCGATGCCGAGACGCTCCGCCAGCCGCCGGTCCGCAGCGGCGAGCACGGGTCGTCCGGCAACGGGCCGGACCGGCAGCGCCAGCACGTCCACTACCCCCGCCAGGCCGGTCACCGCGGCCATCGCCGATCCGGGGACCGCCCGGATCTGGAGTGACCGCACTGCACCTCCCTGTCCTGATCCGCGAGTGGTGATCACCGCAACCTGCCTGAGTCGTCTGACCCTACGACGGGTCGCGCCCGTCAACCGTGGCTAGCTGACGAACGGGACCACCCGATGGCGGCATCCGGCCAGAACCAGTCACCGGATCTCCCTCCGCAGGAGAAGCCGCGGGTCACCAAGACGACCCGCACCGTCCGCGCAAGCGTCAACGACGTGGGGTCAGCCCACAGCGCCCTTGAGCGCATCGCCGAGTGACGTAGCTTCATCCGGGGTCATCTCGACCACCAGCCGACCACCGCCGTCCAGCGGCATCCGCATCACGATGTCGCGACCTTCTTTGGTCACCTCGAGCGGACCGTCCCCAGTCCTCGGCTTCATGGCGGCCATTCGCCGACCCCTTTCGCTGTTCGCGGGCAGCACCGCCGCCCGGTAGGCGGACCACGGGCGGTTGTCGCCGCCTAGTATCCCGCGTAGCCCGGCGACGTGGAAATCGTGCGTCCGGCAACGCGACGGAGGGCGCGAACCCGGACGAGGTTCGGCCCCTTCAGAAGGAAGGTCTGCCGTGACCGGACCGCAACCGACCGCGCAGTCAGATCCCGCGGACCACGCCAGCGTCGGATGTTCTCGGGACGGCGCGGTCGCCACGGTCCGGTTGCAGCGGCCCGAGACGATGAACTCGCTCGACCTGGCGACCAAGACCGCGCTGCTGTCCGCGCTTCGTGAGGTCGCTGATGACCCAGCGGTGCGGGCCGTCGTGCTCACCGGAACCGGTCGCGCGTTCAGCGCCGGCCAAGACTTGCGCGAGCACGCCGCAGCACTGGACGCAGCGCGGGCCGGGCCGCGCAACGCCGCAGAGCTAGGCCGGACGGTTCGCGAGCACTACAACCCCATCGCCTCGGTGCTGGCCACCATGCCGAAACCGGTGATCGCCGCGGTGAACGGCATCGCTGCCGGCGCCGGGGCGTCGTTCGCGTTCGCCTGTGACGTCCGGCTGGTGGCCGCCAGCGCCGGCTTCAACCTGGCTTTCACCGGGATCGGGCTGTCCTGCGACTCTGGTGCGTCCTGGTGGCTGCCCCGATTGGTTGGGTCGGCAAAGGCCGTCGAACTGCTGCTGATGCCCCGCACCATCGCGGCTGACGAAGCGCTGACCCTCGGCTTGGCCACCCGGGTCGTCGCGGACGACCAGCTGCCGGCCGCCGCTGCCGAGCTCGCCGGCCTGCTCGCCGCTGGCCCCACCCAGGCGTACGCCGCCGCCCGCCGGGCGCTGGCGTTCTCCGCCAGCCACGACCTGGCCGCCAGCCTGGCGCATGAGGCCTCCCTGATGGACCAGACCGGGCAGACCGCCGATCACCGGGCTGCCGTCGCCGCCTTTCTCGCCAAACGACGCCCGGTGTTCGAGGGGCGCTGAGGACGCCCGCCGCTGCCCCCGATCAGGGCGGGTAGTCGGTCGGAGGGGTGAAGAGCAGCAGCTCGTGCACCCAGACCGCTTGGCCCCACAGCCCGATCCCCGCGACCGCGACGATCAGCACCGGCCAGCGCAGCACCCGGGCCAGTACCGCGAACAACGGGAACATCAGCAGCAGGTACCGGAACGTACTGGTCCAGGGCTCAGTCACGGCGAGCAGGTAGAACGGGTAGCTCAACGACCAGGCAGCCATCTCTGGGCCGATCGACCGACCCCACCGGGAGGCCAGCAGCACCAGCAGCGCGATCGCACCCGCTAGCAGCCAGTAGCCGCCACCCGGCCCCCACAACAGCTGAGCGATGCCGACCGCCTGCTGGAACGGCCGCACCACACCACCGGTTCGCCAGGCCGCCTGGGTGCGCTCGTACGCGTCCGCGGAACCGACCAGGACACCGACGCTCACCGGCCACAGCACGCTGGACGCGGCGGTGAACAAGCCGAGCGACACCACGCGCAGCTGGTCCACCCGACTGAACGGCTCCCGGCCCAGGTCACCCCAGCCGAGCACGCCATGGTGCGCGCGGTATCGGGCCAGCAGGTGGGCCAGCACCACGACGGCGAACGGCGCGACCACCGGCCGAGTCAGGGCCAGCGCCAGCACGGCGACCGCGCACCAGCCGTACCGTCGGCGCAGCAGCGCGTCGGTCGCCAGGGCCAGGAGCAACAGGGCCAGGCTCTCGCTGTACGCGATCTGCAGAGCCGGAGCTGATGGCACCGCACACAGCAATACCGCACCCCCGAGCGCGGCGCGGCGACCGGCGAGCCGGCGGACTACGCGGGTGACGACGACCACCGCGCAGCCACCCAGCAGCAGGTTCAGCACTACTGCCGTGGCCGCGAACGGCCAGCCGGTGACCAGCATGACCACCTTGGTGGCATACGGGAAGCCGGGGAAGAACGCCCACGCGTTCTGTTGAACGACACCGGATCCGTCAGTGGGCAAAGGCAGCGGATAGCCCTGCTCGGCGATGATCTTGTACCACTGTCCGTCCCACAGCTGCGCCATGGCGCTGTAACCGGACCGCGACCCGGTCCACACGCTGGGCAGCTGCTCACCGGCCGCCCGGTCGATCAGCAGCGCCCCCCACACCCGAGTGACGACATACCAGGCGAGCACCAGGACCGCGTCCGGTAGGTCGCGCACCCGGACGGTCGACCACCGAGCCTTGCCGGCAGCCGGTGCCGCGGACCCGCTCGCGGCCTTCGCCCCGATGGTGGACCGTGCGGCGGGCGAGGGGTCCGCACGGGTTGCCCCGGTCGGGCCGGCTGGACCGCCTTCCGCGTTCATCGAGGCGCCACGTGACAGCCGGCCAGGTGGTCATCAACCAGCCCACACGCTTGCATTGCCGCGTACGCGGTGGTCGGCCCGACGAACGCAAAACCCTTGCTCCGCAGCGCCCCGGCCAAGGACCGGGACTCCGCACAGATCGCCGGGACGTCGGCCAGGGCCAGCGGACGCGGACGCGGACCAGCCGGCGCGAACGACCAGACGAACGCGTCCAGGCCACCCTCGCCGCGCATCCGCAGCACTGCGCGAGCGTTGCCGATAGCGGCGGCGATCTTCGCCCGGTTGCGGACGATCCCCGGATCGGCAAGCAGCCTGTCCCGGTCTGCGTCGTCGTAGGTGGCAACCCGCTCTGGATCGAACCGGTCGAACGCCCGCCGAAACCCCTCCCGCTTGCGCAGGATCGTCAGCCACGACAACCCCGACTGGAACGCCTCCAGCGTCAACCGCTCGAACAACGCCTGCTCCCCACGCACCACCCGACCCCACTCATGGTCGTGATACGCCAGGTAGTCCGGCGACTGGCCGACCCAACCGCACCGTGCCCGCCCGTCCGTCCCGACGACGACTCCGGAGTCGGTCGGCATCGCTACCTCCTCATCGCTCTGACCACCTGACCGGCTCGATCGCTGCCCGGACGGTCAACCGGAACCCGTGCCCGACCGTCCTGCCTCATCGGCCCGAGGCTGAGCAACACGCTCTTGGGCGGTGCGCTGGCTGGCGGCCACCCGCTCGACCTCGCGGGCCATCCGCGCCAGGACCCTGGAGAACACCACTTTCCCGATCACCCGGCTCGCTGTTCGGGCGCCTGGCAGGCGCCGAATCCCCACGATCTCGGCCCGCTCGACCCACTCGACGGTGCACTGGCCGCCGTGAGCGGTGACGTCGAAGGTTGCCTCGCCGAGCACCACCCGGCCACGCTTGACCACCGTGCACCGGCCGGCCCGGTCCTGCCGCGGCGGTCGCCACTCGGTGACCGTCATCGGGTCGTCGAACCCGATCGGTCCGAGGCCGGTACGGGCGACGAACGTCGTCCCGACCCCACCCGGCCCCGGCGAGGTGACCTGGACCGTGGTGAGCGCCACCCACCGTCCATGTGCCGGCCAGTCCGTAAGGGCACGCCAGACCAGATCGACAGGTGCCTGCACATCCCGCCTGATCGAGAACGTCGCCACCGTGTCAGCCCGTCGCACCTGGTGCAGGACTCCCCTGGGCGGTCGTGGAGCCACCCTGCTGGCGCAGCCGCTGCAGCTGTGCGTCCTGCTCGGCCAACTGCGCGTCCTGCTCGGCGAGCCGCAGATCGCGCTCGGCCACCTCGGCGCGGCGATCAGCGAGCTCGGTCGCGAACCTGGTCAGCACCTCGTCCACCTCGTCCATCCGGTAGCCGCGGAAGGCCAGCGAGAACCGAACCTCGTCGATGTCGCGTGGGAGCAGGTCGGTGCTGGGCAGCGGGCTGCTCGGGGTGGACGGCGGAGCGTCGTCTAGCCCCACCCGGATGACGCCCGCGGCGACCACCCCAACCCCGGCGATCACGGCCAGCACGACGAGAACCTGCAGCAGACTCACCAGATCATGGTGTCACGAGCCGTAGCCGTCCCGGCATCCCCTGGGACGTCACCGGGCAGTCAGCGGCGGTCACTTCATCGAAGGCCGCGTCGATGATCCAGCCCGGCGCGACTGGTCCTGCTGACCGATAATGTGATCAGGTGAGCGAGCATTCGACCCCGGAGCCATACCCGAGACCACGGCCCCATGCGCCAGAGCCCCTGGCGCCGGCAGCCACGCTGGTGAGTATCGGCGACATCGTGTGCACGCAGCACGAGGTCATTACCCCGAGCGGGCGATACCCGATCGGCCGGGTCGTCTGGACGTTCACCGACATGTCGCGCACGTCGAGGACCATCCCGACGTGGGCGGTCGTGTGCGCCGTCATCTTCTTCTTCTTCTGTCTTCTCGGGCTGCTCTTCCTGCTGGCCAAGGAGGAGCGGACCGAGGGCTGGGTCCAGGTGGTGGTCCAGGGCGACGGCTTCCTGCATACGGTGCAGCTCCCGGTTTCGTCGCTCTCCCAGGTCGTGGACTACAACGCCCGGGTCACCTACGCCCGATCGTTGTCGGCCGCGGCCTCCGGTTGACCGGAACGTCATGACCTGCCGAAGGACCACAGCCTGCCGAAAGGTAGCCCGCCGAACATCGCCGAGCGGGCAGGAGCCTACGTGCCATCGCTCGGCGGGCTCGATGGAGCACCGCCGTTCGCCGCGACCACGGCGGCGACGGCCTCGGCCGGGTCGTCGGTGAGGGTCAGCAGGTCGACGTCGGCCGGGCCGATGGTGTGGGCACCGAGCGGACCTGCGTGCAACCAGTCGAGCAGACCGCCCCAGAACGAGGTGCCGAGCAGAACGATCGGGAACGAGGTCACCTTGCGGGTCTGCACCAGGGTGAGCGCCTCGAACAGCTCGTCCAGCGTCCCGTACCCACCGGGCAGCACGATGAAACCCTCGGCGTACTTGACGAACATCGTCTTGCGCGCGAAGAAGTAGCGGAAGTTCACCGCGAGGTCGACGTACTCGTTGATGCCCTGCTCGAACGGCAGCTCGATGCCGAGCCCGACGCTCACCCCGCCGGCCTCCAGGGCTCCTTTATTGGCGGCTTCCATCGCTCCCGGCCCCCCGCCGGTGATGACCGCGTACCCGGCTTCGGCGAGCAACCGGCCCACCTGGACGCCCATCGCGTACGCCGGGTCGTCCGGTCGGGTGCGGGCGGAGCCGAACACGCTGACCGCTCGACCCACCTCGGCGAGCGCCCCGAAGCCCTCGACGAACTCGCTCTGGATCCGCAAGACCCGCCACGGGTCGGTGTGCACCCAGTCGGTGGGACCGCGGGTGTCCAGCAGGCGCTGGTCGGTGGTGCTGCCGGGCACCAGGTCCCGCCGCAGGGTGACCGGCCCCTGCTGATGACCGGGGCCAGGGTGGACGGCGGGATCCGCTGCGGGTTCCAGCACCGGATCAGGTGTCGGGTCGGGCATCGTCATGAACCCGACCGTAGCCGGGTGGCCGCCGTCGGGTAGCTGACCCCGCGGCTCGGCAGCAAGACCGCGGCCATCCCCGGGAGATACGGCCGTGCCTGCAGGACACCGTCAGGGCTCTTCTCTACAGTCGCCGGCATGAGCGTGCACGCCGTCCCGTCGACCGGGTTCCCCGTCCCGCACGAGCCGGACGCGGCGCTGGCACGGCTGCTCGAGGACGGCGTCACCCTCGGCGACAGCTCCGAGTGGCTACCCCGACTGCCCGCGGGCGGCGTCGACCTGTTCTTCACCTCACCCCCCTACGCCGATGCCCGGGCTTACTCCCGGATCCACCCCGACCGCTACGTGGAGTGGTTCCTGCCGTTCACGCAGGCCATGCTCGAGAGCACCTGCGACACCGGGTCGATGGTCGTCAACATCAAGAACCGGGTCGCCAAGGGCGGGCCGCTCAAGGGGCAGCGGCACCCCTACGTCTACGAGCTGGTGCTGGCTCTACAACGCCAGGGGTGGCGGTGGCTGGAGACCTACACCTGGGCCAAGCCCAACGCCGTCCCCGGGCGGTTCGGACCTCGCACCAAGGACTCGTTCGAGTACGTCTACCACTTCGCCAAGGGCACTCACCCGTACTTCGACGTGGACGCCGTCCGCGTTCCATACCGGACCCCGGACGAGGAGATCCAGCGCCGCCGGCAGGACGCGAACGGTCGCCGCACCACCGAGGCCGGCTTCGGCCGGGACCGGACGACCACGTACAACCGGGGGGGTGCCGACCCCGGCAATGTCATCTCGGTGCCGCAGACCTACAACCAGCACTACGGCGTCGCCCACACCGCGGCGATGCCCGAGGGGTTGGCCGGGTTCTTCGTCCGGGCGGCCTGCCCGGTCGGCGGCGTGGTCATCGACCCCTTCGCCGGCAGCGGAACCACCAGCGTGGTCGCACGTCGCTGCGGGCGGCGGGCCGGCGGACTGGAGATCCACGAAGAGTTCGTCACCGAGGCGAGACGCCGGCTTGACGCCGGTGTCGCCGAGGACGAGCCAGGGGTCCTCACCTGTGCTCTCTGAGTCCCAAAAAGTGCTCCTGGCAACCGCGACCGCCACCGCGGACCCCACCCGGCGGCGGCAGGCAGCCGCTCTGGCTCGCGCTGCAGATCCTGACACCGACGACGCCCGCCGCCTGCTCGCACGCAGCTTCCTCGACGTCATCGCACCGTCTTTCCACCTCATCCCGCGTGGCAGCGCGATGGCCAGCGAAGGCGATTTCCAGGTGGCCTACCGGGCGCTCGACGAGGCCACCGAGCACTTCACCCGGGTCGACTATCGACCGGCAGGTGCTGGCAGTGCCCGAAGACGCGGCACCGCACTTCCACTCCAAGCTCGACCACGCCGACGCCCGCGACGGGTGGGCCAGCGTCCAGCTGGCCGCCAGCCATGGTGTCCCGTACTCCGCTCTGCTTTACCAGCGCTACGTCGGCGGCGCCTGGCGGCAGGTGCAGGACGCCTACTCGGAGGTCAAAGGCGACAACGTGCTCGAGCTGCCCTTGGAGCGGCTGCTTCGGCTCGAGGGGATCCCCCCACCGGCGAAAGCCCCAGCGCCTTGCTGGACGTCGTCCTGGCCACCGACGGGCGGACCTACTCGCTGTCGACGCTCGGCCACCTCGTGGCCGTCCCCGAGATCGCCGCCTTGCGGGGCACGCGTCCGCACGCCGAACCTGGGCTGCACACCGAGCGCTGACGATGAGCGGTCTGCTCAGCGACCGGCGGTCACTCGCAGCCGGTCGGCGACTGCGCCGTCAACCTCGGTCATGACTGCGCCGTAGGCTTTGGGCATGACCTCGACGCGTTCGGCCTGGGGCCTGGGTCTGGCCACCACCGCATCCGACGGAGCCGTGCTGGACACCTGGTACCCGTCACCGGCGCTCGGCCAGGACCCGACCGGAGGCCAGCCGTTCGCCGTCCCTGCTGAGCTGGCCGCGTTGGAGCGCCACGACACCGCGCGGGGCGTGCGGCTCGCGGTGGTGCGCACCGAGATCGACCTGGACGTGCCACCGGCCGACGTCCCCGACGCCTACCTGCGGCTGCACCTGCTCTCCCACCGGCTGGTCGCACCCCACCGCCTCGACCTGACCGGCATCTTCGGGGTGCTGGCGAACGTGGTGTGGACCAGCGCCGGGCCGTGTGCTGTCGAAGGTTTCGAGACCACCCGGGCCAGGCTCATGACGCAGGGCCGGGTCACGGTGTACAGCGTCGACAAGTTTCCGCGGATGACCGACTACGTCGTCCCGTCCGGAGTGCGGATCGCTGACGCGGACCGGGTGCGGCTCGGCGCCCACCTCGCCCCTGGCACCACCGTGATGCACGAGGGTTTCGTCAACTTCAACGCCGGCACGCTCGGCACGTCGATGGTGGAGGGGCGGATCGTGGCCGGCGTCGTCGTCGGTGACGGGACGGACGTGGGGGGCGGCGCGTCGATCATCGGCACCTTGAGCGGCGGCGGGAAGGACGTCGTGTCGATCGGCCGCCGCTGCCTGCTCGGCGCCAACTCCGGGATTGGGATCAGCCTCGGTGACGACTGCGTGGTGGAGGCCGGCCTGTACGTGACCGCCGGCACCAAAGTGACCCTCATCGACGACGTCCCGGACGGCCCGAGCGCGGGCGCCACCGTCAAGGCGCGGGAGCTGTCCGGAGGGGCGAACATGTTGCTGCGCCGCAACTCCACGACCGGCCGCGTCGAGATGGTCGCCCGGCCGGGAGCCACTGTCGCGCTCAACGCAGCCCTGCACGCGAACTAGCCGTGACGACCACCAGACGACGATGACCGGCAGACGATGACCGGCAAACGCAGCCGGGCGGTGCGGACCACCGCGATCGCCGGTTCGGTCATCGCCGTGGGAACCGCCGGGGTATGGGGGGTAGCCCAGGTGCTCGACGGGGTGGAACGGCCGTGGCGACGTGGGGCCTCGTGCGAGGCGACCGCGGACGGCGCCACGTTCGCGGTCAGCCCGGCTCAGATGGCGAACGTGGCCACCATCGTCGGGATCGCCGAGCGTCGCCGCCTGCCCGCCCGGGCGGCGACGATCGCACTGGCCACCGCCCGTCAGGAGTCCAAGTTCGTCAACCTCGACTACGGGGACCGGGATTCCCTCGGGTTGTTCCAACAACGCCCATCACAAGGCTGGGGTGATCCCGACCAGCTGATGGACCCGGTGTACTCCACCAACGCGTTCTACGACGCCCTGGTCAAGATCGACGACTACCGCAGCCGGGAGGTCACCGACGTCGCGCAGCAGGTGCAGCGCTCGGCCTTCCCGCAGGCGTACGCCGACCACGAGGCGGAGGGCCGGGTATACGCGTCCGCGTTGTCGGGCAACTCCCCCGCCGCGCTGACCTGCCGGATCGACGAGGACTCCCGGCCCTCCGGCAAGGTCGGCGTCCAGCCCTATCTGTGGGCGCTGGGCCGGGAGCAGGCCAGGGTCCCGACCCAGCGGATGCCCGACGTCGCCGGGGTCCGGCTCGCGGCGGGCAGCCGCCGGTCGGCGTGGTCCTTGGCGCACTGGTCGGTCGCCAGCGCGGGACGGCTGGGGGTGGCGCGGGTGGTCGTGGACGGCCGGGTCTGGGACCGGTCCGACCCGGACGCCGGCTGGGCACAGTCGGCGTCGCCCGCCTCGACCAGCACCGAGGTCGTCGTGCTCTTCCAGAGCGCCACGACCTCAACGTCCTGACACCACAACCCTGGCCACCGGCCTCACGACAGACATACCAGCGCTTGACCGCCGTCAGCCGCTCGCCTGAGCGGTCAGGCCGACCTCAAGCCGAGCGCGCCGCGAGCGGGACGTAGTCACGCTGGCTGACGCCGACGTACAGCTGGCGGGGCCGGGAGATTTTGGCCTCCGGGTCGGCGATCATCTCCCGCCACTGGGCAATCCACCCGGGCAGCCGCCCGAGCGCGAACAACACGGTGAACATCCGGGTTGGGAAACCCAGCGCCTTGTAGATCAGGCCGGTGTAGAAATCGATGTTCGGGTAGAGCTTGCGCTCGATGAAGTAGCTGTCGGCGAGCGCGATCTCCTCCAGCCGGACGGCGATGTCGAGCAGCTCGTCGCCGCCGGACAGCGTGGCCAACACCTCGTCCACGGTCTTCTTGATGAACGCGGCACGCGGGTCGTAGTTCTTGTAGACGCGATGCCCGAAACCCATCAGCCGGACGCCGTCTTCGCGGTTCTTCACCCGCCGCATGAACACCTCGACGCCCTCGCCGGAGTCCCGGATCGACTCCAGCATCTCCAGCACCGCCTGGTTGGCCCCGCCATGCAGCGGGCCGAACAGCGCGTTGATCCCGGCCGACACCGAGGCGAACAGGTTCGCTTGGCTGGAGCCCACCATCCGCACCGTGGACGTGGAGCAGTTCTGCTCGTGGTCGGCGTGCAGGACGAGCAGCTGGTCCAGGGCTCTGACCTTCACCGGGTCCAGTTCGTAGGGCTCGGCCGGGAACCCGAACGTCATCCGCAGGAAGTTCTCCACCAGGCCGTGCGAGTTGTCCGGGTAGAGCATCGGCTGGCCGACGCTCTTCTTGTAGGCGTAGGCCGCGATCGTGGGCAGCTTGGCCAGCAGCCGGACGGTGGAGATCTCCACCTGCAGCGGGTCGAAAGGGTTGAGGCTGTCCTGGTAGAAGGTGGACAGCGCCGAGACCGCCGAGGACAGCACCGGCATCGGGTGGGCGTCCCGAGGAAAGCCGTCGAAGAAGCCTTTGAGCTCTTCGTGCAGCAACGTGTGCCGTCGCACGTTCCGATCGAACTCATCCAGCTGGGCCTGAGTGGGCAGCTCGCCGTAGATGAGCAGGTAGCTGGTCTCCAGGAACGTGGACCTCTCGGCCAGCTGTTCGATCGGAATGCCCCGGTAACGCAGGATCCCCGCACCGCCGTCGATATACGTGATCGACGATCGACAGGACGCTGTATTGACAAATCCGGGGTCGAAGGTGACGTGCCCGGTCCGCGCCAGGAGCGGAGAGATGTTGAACGCATCATCGCCCTCGGTTGCCGCCTCGCCCTTCAGCGCGAGATCGCCGTCGGCATGCTTGAGGATCGCGTCGTCGGGCATGTCGCTGCTCCCTCGTGTCTGTGGTCGCCGGTCGCCGGTCGAGCCGTCGGCAACGGACTCCACAGTGGCAACCAGCCAGGCGCTCATAGCGGCCGGATCTGATTCTGACGCTACCTGGCTGCTTGCAGCCGCTACCAACCGCCTCCCGGTTCGGTCAGTTGCGTTCGGTCAGTCGTGCCCAGCGGCTGCTCACCTGGGCGATCCGGTCGTCCGTGGCAGTGAGGGCGACGCGCACGTGCCGAGCACCAGCCGGGCCGTAAAACGTGCCGGGAGCGACCAGGACGCCGCACTCAGCCATCGCGGCCACGGTGTCGGCGGCGGGCTCGCCGCGAGTTGCCCACAGGTAGAGCCCCGCATCCGAGTGGTCGATGGTGAACCCACCGCTCTTCAAGGCTTCCAGCAAAACCTGGCGGCGACGCCGGTAACGCTCCCGCTGCGCCACCACGTGATCGTCGTCACCGAGCGCGGCGAGCATGGCCCGCTGCACCGGCCAGGGCATCAGCATCCCGGTGTGCCGCCGGACCGCCAGGATGCGCTGGACCAGCGCCGGGTCCCCGGCGATGAACGCCGCCCGGTACCCCGCCATGCTCGACTGCTTAGACAATGAGTACACGGCCAGCAGGCCCTCGTGGGACCCCCCGCAGACCCGCGGGTCCAGGATGCTCGGCACCGTGCTGGGACCGTTCTTCACTGCACCGTGATGCGTTTTCACAGCACCGTGGCGCGTTTTCACAGCACCGTGGTGCGGCGGTCGTCCATCGAGCGTCGCAGCGCCACCAGCTGGTGGTCGCCCGGCTACTGCGGCAACGCCGTCCCGCGGCCGCCAGTCCAACTCCGCGTAGCACTCGTCGCTGGCCACCACCGCGCCACGAGCCCGAGCCCACTCGACGACCTTCGCGAGGTGGTCGGCCCCCAGCACCCGGCCGGTCGGGTTGGCCGGCGAGTTCACCCACACCAGCCGGACCGGCGCTGGCCCGAGCTGGGTCGTCGCGTCAGCCGGCACCGGGGTGGCACCGGCGATCCGGGCTCCGACGTCGTACGTCGGGTACGCCACCTCGGGATGCACCACCACGTCGCCGGCACCGAGCCCCAGCACCGTCGGCAGCCAGGCGACCAGCTCCTTTGAGCCCACGGTCGGCAGCACCCCGTCCGGGTCGACTCCCAGGACACCACGGCGCCGGGCGAACCAGGCGGACACCGCCTCGCGCAGGTCCGCCGTTCCCCACGCCTGCGGATAGCCAGGCGCGTTCGCGGTGGCGCAGAGTGCCCGCCGGACGACGTCCGGGGTGGGGTCAAGGGGAGTACCGACGGACAGGTCGATGATCCCGTCCGGGTGTGCGCGTGCCCGCTGGGACGCCTGCGCCAGCGAGTCCCAGGGGAAGTCTGGCAGGTGCACGCCTACTCGACGTGCTCCTGGGGAGGCAGCGCGGTGATCAGGGGGTGGTCCCGGGGGATCAACCCGAGCTTCGCCGCGCCACCGGGCGAGCCGAGGTCGTCGAAGAACTCCACGTTTGCGGTGTAGTAGTCCTTCCACTGGTCGGGGGTGTCGTCCTCGTAGTAGATGGCCTCGACCGGGCAGACCGGCTCGCAGGCACCGCAGTCCACGCACTCGTCAGGGTGGATATACAACGAGCGCTGGCCCTCGTAGATGCAGTCGACCGGGCACTCCTCGATGCAGGCCTTGTCCTTGAGGTCGACGCAGGGCTGTGCGATGACGTAGGTCACGTCCGGTCCTCCTCCGCGTTAGGTCTGTGCCTAGTATCGCGGACGGCATGGCCGCGAACACCGGGGAGGGTGCCGATGACCCACCGGATCCCGCATCGCCTCGGCGTGGACCTGGTCGGACGTCGGGTCGTGGTGCGCCGCCGATTGTCCGACGGCGCACCCGGCCACCGGTTCGGCGATCTGCTCGGCGATCTGCTCGCCTGGGACGAACCTGCCGGTGTCGCCCGGGTGCGCACCCGGCACGGCGACGTCGAGGTGCTGATCGCCGACGTGGTGGCCGGCAAGCCTGTCCCGCCACCGCCACGGCGCCGGCCCGCGGCACACCGGACGATCGGCTGGGCGCAGCTGGAACGGCTCGCCGCTGCCGGGTGGCGACCGCTCGACCTGGACTGGCTGGGCGAGCCTGGATCCGGGTGGCAGTTGCGGGCGGCCGAGGGGTTCACCGGCCGGGCTAACTCGGCGCTCGCCGTCGGCGACCCGGGAGTCGAGGTCGCCACGGCGGCCGAGCTGGTGGACACCTGGTACCGCCGACGCCGCCTGCGACCTCGCATCGCGGTGCCGTGGCCGGCGAGCGCGGTGATGCTGCCGGACCGTGCCCGGGATCACGGTCCCGATCGCGAGCTACGCGACCGCGGCTGGCAGCTTGACACCCCCACCCTGGTGATGACGGCGGCGCTGCACGAGGTGGCCGCGTCAGTGACCACCCGGAGCGGATCCCTCCCCTCCCACAGTCTCACCCTGCACATCGACGACGAACCGGACGACGCGTGGTGCCGTCTCTACCAGTACCGCGACCAGGCGTTGCCGTCGGTAGCTCGCACGCTGCTGCTGTCCGCCCCGCGCCAGGCGTTCGTCTCCGTGCGGGCACCGGACCGGACGCGCGAGCTGGCCCGCACGCATGTCGCCGCTCATCTGCCAGACCGCGACACAGCAGCGGGCGACTGGCCGACCCCTGCCAGCGGTACGGTCGCCGTCGCGCGGGTGGCCAGCGCCCACGGCTGGTCAGGGATCACCGCGATGCACGTGGCGCCGTCCCACCGCCGTCGCGGGCTGGCCCAGGCGGTGATCGGCGCCGCAGCCGAGTGGGCACTGGCTCGTGGCGACCGCTACGCGTACCTGCAGGTGGCTGAGCGCAACGCTGCGGCCCGCGCTCTTTACCATTCGGTGGGTTTCGCCGACCACCACGGCTACCACTACCGGCTGGCCCCACGAACATCGGTGACCCACGAACATCGGTGACCCACGGCACTGGACAGCACCGACTGCTCGGCTGAGTCGGGCACTCGTGCTGTACGAGCGTCAGGTGAGCCGGGAGTAGCCGCCGCGGTGGTACAGCAACGCGGCTCCCGATGCATCAGGGAGATCAACCGACAGCACCTCACCCACCACGATGCCGTGGTCCCCAGCCGGGTGGACATCGGTGGTCCGGCACTCCAGGCCCGCAAGCGCCCCGTCTATCAGGGCCGCACCGGTCAACCCGCCCCGGTGGTGCGGCACCCGATCGAGCTGACCGTGCAGTGGTCGGCCCCTGGTGGCCAGCCACTCGGCGACAGCGCGGTGCGCGTGATCCAGCACCGACACCGTCCACTCCCCCGCCTCGATGATCGCGTCGTGGAACCTGGCGTCGCGCTCCACGCACACCAGGACCAGCCGCGGCTCGAGGGACACCGAGGTGAACGCGTTGGCGGTCATCGCATGGTCGACCCCGCCGACCCGCGTGGCCACCACGGTGATGCCGGTGGCGAACCTGCCGAGGGCGCGTCGGAACTCGGCCACGTCTACGGCGTCCGGCTCGGCGGACGTGAGACGAGCACCAGCGAGATCGGCCACCTGATCATTGTCCCGTACTGCGCCCCCGACAGCCTCTCGACCTGCGGGTGGTCTGGAGCTGGTCCTCGGGCAGACGGCGCTGCGCCTTCCGGAGCTCCCCGCCTTCCTCCCGACGACCTATGCTCGTGGGCGCAGCTGGTTCGGCCTGCCTGCCAGGCGGGTCGTCGCAAGAGGGAACCCGGTGTAAGTCCGGGACTGCCCCGCAGCGGTGAGTGGGAACGACAGCTGTCATGAGCACTGGGGCGACCTGGGAAGCGACGGCCAGTAGGTGCGAGCCGGTTCGGTTCGCGAGCCCATGAGTCCGAAGACCTGCCAGCGCACCGCGGCCACCCGGTCGCGGTGGTCCGTGACCTCGAGGGCGGGTCTGAGGCCGGTTCGACGCGTCGCCGGTGACGGCGCGCGCCCAGCCGTGCGTCACGTGCTCCCGTGGTCCGGACTCGGACCGAGCTCACGAGGAGCGAGCACGTGACCAGCACCGACACCATTCCCTCAGCCACCATGCCCCCGCCGGCCGTCGGCGCCACCACCCTCGGGTGGCCGCGGGTGGGCCGCGACCGTGCGCTGAAGAAGCTCACCGAACGCCACTGGGCCGGCCGGATCAGCGGCACCGACCTCATCCGAGGGGCTGGTGAGCTGCGTCGCGATTCGCTCGCACTGCTACGCGACACCGGCCTGACCGAGGTGCCGTGCAACGACTTCTCGCTCTACGACCACGTGCTCGACACCGCGTGCCTGGTCGGCGCGATCCCGACCCGGCACCGCGGGATCGGCGGCGCCCGGCCGGGGACGACGAGCGAGGCGGGACTGGCCGGGTACTTCGCGATGGCCCGCGGCACCGACGCGGTGGCCCCGTTGGAGCTGACGAAGTGGTTCGACACGAACTACCACTACCTGGTGCCGGAGCTTGGCCCCGACAGCACGTTCAGCCTGGACCCGGCCAAGCCGCTGGCCGAGCTCGCGCTCGCCCGCGCCGAGGGTGTGACGGCGCGACCGGTCCTGGTCGGGCCGGTCACGTTCCTGCTGCTCGCCAAGGCCGCACCGGACGCCGATCCCGGATTCGAGCCGCTGTCCCTGCTCGAGAACCTGCTGCCGGTTTACACCGAGCTGCTTGGCCGACTGCAGGCGGCCGGGGCCGCCTGGGTGCAGCTGGACGAACCGGCGTTGGTGCAGGACCAGCCACCTGCCGTCCTGGACGCCGCTCGCCAGGCCTACGACCGGCTCGGCGGGCTCACCGCCCGGCCGAAGCTGCTCGTCGCGAGCTACTTCGACGTTCTCGGTGCGGCGCTGCCGGTACTGCGCGGGACGCCGGTCGACGGGCTCGCACTAGACCTCACCGGCCCAGCGGCCGGCAACCTCGAGGCGCTCGCTGAGGCCGGGTCGTTGCCGGGCAAGCGGCTCGTGGCCGGGGTGATCGACGGCCGCAACATCTGGGTGAACGACCTGCGCTCGTCGCTGTCTGCGCTCGCCACGCTGCTCGGGATGGCCGAGGAGGTCGTCGTCGCGCCGTCCTGCTCGCTGCTGCACGTGCCGCTCGACGTCACCGTCGAGGCTGATATCGAGCCGCGGCTGGCGAGCTGGTTCGCGTTCGCGCGGCAGAAGGTCGAGGAGACCGTCGTGCTGGCCCGCGGGTTGAACGCCGGGGTGGACGCGATCCGCGACGAACTGGCCTGCAACGAGACGGCGCTGGCCGCCCGGTCATGCTCGCCGATCACGTCCGTGCCGGCCGTCCGGGCGCGGATGGCGACCGTGACCGCGGACGACACGCGGCGCAGGGCGCCCTACCCGGACCGGGCTCGCGCCCAGCGGGAGCGGTTGGCGCTGCCGCCGTTGCCGACGACGACGATCGGGTCGTTCCCGCAGACGGCGGCGCTGCGGGAGTCCCGATCGGCACTGCGGCGCGGCGAGATCGACGCGGCGAGCTACCAGGCCCGGATGCGCGCGGAGATCGAGCACGTGATCGGGCTGCAGGAACGGCTCGGCCTCGACGTCCTCGTGCACGGGGAGCCGGAGCGCAGCGACATGGTGCAGTACTTCGCCGAGCAGCTCGACGGGTTCCTCGCCACCCAGCACGGCTGGGTGCAGTCGTACGGGACGCGGTACGTCCGGCCGCCGATCGTCGTCGGCGACGTGTCCCGGCCGGAGCCGATGACCGTGGCGTGGGCGACCTACGCCCAGACGCTGACCGAACGACCGGTCAAGGGCATGCTCACCGGACCGGTCACCCTGCTCGCCTGGTCCTTCGTGCGTGACGACCAGCCGCTCGCCGACACCGCGCGCCAGGTCGCCCTCACGTTGCGGGACGAGGTGGGTGACCTGGAGGCGGCCGGGATCGCGATCATCCAGGTCGACGAGCCCGCGCTCCGCGAGACCCTCCCGCTGCGCGTCACCGCCCGCGCGGACTATCTGCGGTGGGCAACGGAGGCGTTCCGGCTGGCCACGTCCGGCGTGCGCGACGACACCCAGATCCACACCCACATGTGCTACGCGGAGTTCGGCGACATCCTGCCGGCGATCATCGACCTCGACACCGACGTCATCTCGATGGAGGCGGCGCGGTCGCACATGGCGATCGCCGCCGACCTGTCGGCGGCGGCGTATCCGTCGGGCGTCGGCCCGGGCGTCTACGACATCCACTCGCCACGGGTGCCCCCGACCGA
The DNA here is from genome assembly GCA_051657715.1 of Angustibacter sp. Taxonomy (GTDB): domain Bacteria; phylum Actinomycetota; class Actinomycetes; order Actinomycetales; family Angustibacteraceae; genus JBOFBH01. The sequence continues at coordinate 76,690 of JBOFLF010000015.1, forward strand.
CGAGGTCACCGAACTGCTGCGCGCCGCCCTTGCGCACGTCCCGGCGGACCGCCTCTGGGTCAACCCGGACTGCGGCCTGAAGACCCGCACCGAGGACGAGGTGGTCCGCGCCCTGGAGCGGCTGACCGCAGCGGCGGCGACACTGCGCTAAGGGGTGCACGCCGCTCGTTGGCGTCCCGCTCGTCGGCGCCTCCACTCTGGCGTCGACGAGCGGTCTGCCCAACACGCCCACAACATCTGGTTCCCGATCCTGTTCGAAGATGCTGCATATAGTGGTCGTGCGCTGGTTCGCTCACCCATCCAGGGTGAGCGTCGCAAGAGGGAACCCGGTGAAATTCCGGGACTGCCCCGCAGCGGTGAGCGGGAACGACAGCCGTCAATCAGCACTGAGCCTGGCACTGCGAGCAGCAGGCCGGGCTTGGGAAGCGACGGCCGGTAGGAGCCGGGCGACACCTACGTCGTCGGCGAGCCCGCGAGTCCGAAGACCTGCCCGCGCGCCGCACGCGTCCCCGCGTGCGGTCATCGGTCCGCGACCGCGAGGGACGGCGCGAGGACGTCACCGGCTGCGGATCCACCGCGACCGCAGGCCCCTCGCGTGCTCGACCTGGCGTCACGCCCGCCACCCGAACCCGAGGAGAGCCATGTCGACGCTTGCCGTGACACCGCACCCCGAATCACCGCAACCTCCCAGCACCACCGCCTGGCCCGCGGAGCCTGTCGGGTCGACCGGTCCACGGCCGCAGATGATGGTCCGCAAGCGCGACGGACGCCTCGAACCGGTCGACGTCAACAAGATCGTCTGCGCTGTCGACCGGTGCGCGGGCGACCTGGACGCGGTCGACCCGATGCGGGTCGCGACCCGCACGATCAGCGGCCTGTACGACGGGGCGACGACCGTTGAGCTCGACCGCCTCTCGATCCGTACCGCGGCCGAGCTCGTCGGCGAGGAGCCGCAGTACTCCCAGCTCGCCGCCCGGCTGCTGGCCGCGCTGATCGACAAGGAGGTGCACGGCCAGGGCGTCGCCTCGTTCAGCCAGAGCATCTCGCTCGGCCACGCCCACGGTCTGATCTGCGACACCACGGCCGTCTTCGTCGCCGACAACGCCCGCAAGCTGGACGACGCGATCGACCCCGACGCGGACCGGCGGCTGGAGTACTTCGGCCTGCGCACCGTCTACGACCGCTACCTGCTGCGGCACCCGACGAGTCGGCTGGTCACCGAGACGCCGCAGCATTGGCTGATGCGGGTCGCCTGCGGTCTGGCCCGCACCCCGGCCGAGGCGATCGAGCTGTACCGCCTCACCAGCTCGCTGGCCTACCTGCCGAGCTCACCGACGCTGTTCAACTCCGGCACCCGGCACCCGCAGATGTCCTCCTGCTACCTGCTGGACTCCCCGCGCGACGACCTCGACGGGATCTACGAGCGGTACGGCCAGATCGCGCGGCTGTCGAAGTTCGCCGGCGGGATCGGCGTCTCCTGGTCGCGGGTGCGGGGCCGCGGGGCGCTGATCCGCGGCACGAACGGCCACTCGAACGGGATCGTGCCGTGGTTGCGGACGCTCGACGCGTCCGTGGCCGCCGTCAACCAGGGCGGTCGCCGCAAGGGCGCGGCGTGCGTCTACCTCGAGCCGTGGCACCCCGACGTCGAGGAGTTCCTCGAGCTGCGCGACAACACCGGCGAGGACGCCCGGCGCACTCCCAACCTCAACCTCGCGCACTGGCTGCCCGACCTGTTCATGCGGCGGGTCACCGACGACGCTGTGTGGTCGCTCATTGACCCGTCCGACGTCCCGGAGCTGCCCGACCTGTGGGGCGAGGACTTCGACCGTGCCTACGAGGCGGCCGAGGCGGCCGGCCGGTTCGTCCGGCAGGTCAAGGCCCGCGACCTGTACAGCCGGATGATGCGCACGCTGGCGCAGACCGGCAACGGCTGGATGACGTTCAAGGACGCCGCGAACCGCACCGGCAACCAGACCGCGCACCCGGGCAACGTGATCCACCTGTCGAACCTGTGCACGGAGATCCTCGAGGTCAGCAGCGACGAGGAGACCGCCGTCTGCAACCTCGGCTCGGTGAACCTGCGCGCGCATGTCGACCCCGTCAGTACCGGCATGGACTGGCAGCGGTTGAGCGCCACGGTGCGCACCGCCGTCCGGTTCCTGGACCGGGTGATCGACATCAACTACTACCCGACCGACCAGGCGGCGGCGAGCAACCCCCGATGGCGCCCGGTCGGGCTCGGCGTCATGGGCCTGCAGGACGTGTTCTTCGCCCTGGACCTGCCGTTCGACGCCCCGCAGGCCCGCGAGCTGTCGACCCGGATCGCCGAGGAGATCTACCTGACGGCGCTGGAGACCTCGTGCCAGCTGGCCGCGGCGGACGGCCCGCACCCGGCGTACGACCAGACCCGCGCCGCTCGCGGGCAGCTCCAGCCCGACCTGTGGGGCGACGCGCCGGTCACCCAGCACGATCGGTGGAAGGCGCTACGAGCCCGGATCGCCGAGCACGGCCTGCGCAACTCGCTGCTGATCGCGATCGCACCGACCGCGACGATCGCCTCGATCGCCGGCTGCTCCGAGTGCGTCGAGCCGCAGGTCTCCAACGTCTTCAAGCGCGAGACGCTGTCCGGGGAGTTCCTCCAGGTGAACGCGGCGCTGGTGGACCGGCTGAAACGGCTGGGGCTGTGGACCGACGACGTGCGCGCGCAGATCAAGCGCGCGGACGGCTCGATCCAGCAGGTCGCCGCGATCCCCGAGGACGTCCGGCGGGTGTTCCGCACCGCGTGGGAGCTGCCGCAGCGAGCGCTGATCGACCTGGCCGCGGGCCGTGGGCCGTTCGTGGACCAGAGCCAGTCGCTCAACCTATTCATGGCCACCCCCACGATCGGCAAGCTCTCCTCGATGTACCTGTACGCCTGGCAGCAGGGGCTCAAGACCACGTACTACCTACGCTCGCGCCCGGCGACCAGAATCCAGCAGGCCACCGTGCCCGTCGGGCCGGCGGTCGAGGACGCCGTGGCCTGCTCGCTGGAGAACCCCGAGTCCTGCGAGGTGTGCCAGTGACCACCCAGCGGCTGCTCGACCCCGGGCTCGACCTGACCTTGCGACCGATGCGGTACCCGCACTTCTTCGACCGGTTCAAGGACGCCATCAAGAACACGTGGACCGTCGAGGAGGTGGACCTGCACACCGACCTGGCCGACCTGGGCAAGCTCAGCCCGGCCGAGCGGCACCTGGTGAACCGGCTGGTCGCGTTCTTCGCCACCGGCGACACGATCGTCGCCAACAACCTGGTGCTGAACCTGTACCAGCACGTCAACGCACCCGAGGCGCGGCTGTACCTGTCCCGGCAGCTGTTCGAGGAGGCCGTGCACGTCCAGTTCTACCTGAACCTGCTGGACACCTACCTGCCCGACGAGCAGCAGCGGGCGCAGGCGTTCGCGGCGGTCGAGCACATCCCCTCGATCCGCCGTAAGGCCGAATTCTGCTTCCGCTGGATCGACTCAATCGGCACGTTGGACCGGCTGGACACGGCCGCCGACCGCCAGGCGTTCCTGCTCAACCTGATCTGCTTCGCCGCCTGCATCGAGGGCCTGTTCTTCTACGGCGCCTTCGCCTACGTGTACTTCCTGCGCTCGCGGGGTTTGCTGCACGGACTGGCGTCGGGCACGAACTGGGTGTTCCGCGACGAGTCGATGCACATGGCGTTCGCGTTCGACGTCGTCGACACCGTGCGCCGCGAGCAGCCAGAACTGTTCGACGACGAGTTGTGGGCTCGGGTCCGCCAGATGCTCACCGAGGCGGTCGCCTGCGAGGTCGCGTTCGCCGAGGATCTGCTCGGACAGGGGGTGGCAGGCTTGTCGCTGGCCGACATGCGCGCCTACCTCGAGCACGTCGCCGACCGACGCCTGGCCCTCCTGGGCCTCGACCCGGTCTACGGCTCGGCGAACCCGTTCGCGTTCATGGAGCTGCAGGACGTGCAGGAGCTGTCGAACTTCTTCGAGCGGCGTGTCTCGGCCTACCAGGTCGCCGTCGGGGGGTCGTTCGCCGCCGACGAGGACTTCTGACCGCTAGCGGTTCGGCGGGCGATCAGCAGTGATCGCCCGCCGAACTTGCCAGTCAGCGACGGCACGGCGCCGCGGTCTCGACACGGCTACGAATGCCACGGCGAGTCAGGTGCCGTGGCGTCACTGCCGTGGCGTCACTGCCGTGGTGTCACTGCGGCGTGGGCCGCTCGCAGGTGAGGTCGATCACCAGATCCACGGACACGTCGACCTCGCCAGCACGACCCGGAGCGGTGTCACCGCCGCCGGTACGGGTCCGCTCGTCCACGCCAGCAGCACCGGCCAGTGCCAGTGCTGCCGCGGGTTCTACCGGGCCGGCGAGCCGGGCCGCCTCCAGGACGTCGGTGATCTCGTGGCCGATCAGCTCGTGCCGGTCCAACAGCGCGTCGCGGAGCGCGGCCACCAGGTGCCGATGGCGGCTCAGCAGGTCGCGGACCACCTGACGCTGCTCCTGCAGCAGCTCCTCGACCATCCGGCGTCCCTCGGTGTCGCTGAGCACCCGGCCGACGACGCCCTGGTCGGCGAACGCCGAGCCCTGCACCGCGGCGTACGACACCAAGGTGCCGACCATCCCGCTGGCACCCACCATCTGCGCGGCCACCGTGGTCGCGTACTGCAGGTCACCGGCCGGGCCGGTGGAGACGTCGCCGAAGAACTGCTCCTCGGCGACCTGCCCGCCGAACGCGATCCGGATCAGGTCGCGCAGCTCGCTGCGGGACCGGGTGAACACCTCGTCCGGGTCGCCGTGCGCCAGCAGCCCCAGGGCGTCGCGACGCTTGACGATGGTGAGCACCTCCAACCGGCGCTGCGGCGCGACCAGCCAGGCCACGGTGGCGTGGCCGGCCTCGTGGGTGGCGATCAGCCGACGCTCGTGGTCGGTGTACCCGACCGGCTGCGCCAGACCGATCTCGGTGACCATCCGGGCGTGCTCGACGTCGGCCCACCGCATCGCGGTGCGTCCGGCGGCCAGTGCCTGGACCAGTGCCTCGTCCAGCAGGCCCTCCAGCATCGCGGGGCTGTACCCCTGGGTGAGGCCGGCCAGCGCGTCCCGCCGCTGCGGGTCGTCGAGCACCGCGTCGTGCGCCTTGCGGGACAGGAAGTGGTCGACCACCTGCCGGCGCCCGGCCTTGTCCGGCAGGCCGAAGGTCAGCCGCTGGTCGAACCGGCCCGGCCGCAGCAGCGCCGGGTCCAGGCGCTCCGCGGTGTTGGTGGACGCCAGCAGCATGATGTGGGCCGGCGGGTTGGCCGGGCCCGGCAGCTGCCGGTGCGCCGGCAGCACCAGGTTGACCGCATCGACGAGGCGACCGAGCAGTCGGCGTCCCGCGGTCGGCTGGTCGAAGGACTGCAGCTGCACGAGCAGCTCGTTCACGGTCATCTGTGAGTCCCCGGGGCCGCTGAACGCGGACACCGCCGACCCCGGCAGCTGGGCCGCGGCGGACGACGCGCCGCCGAACGGCAACCCGACCAGGCCGTCACACCCGGGGGCTGAGGTCGGCGTCACACCCAGGCCCGCGCTGGTCACCGAGGACCGCGTCGGCGACCCCGGGATCGTCGCCCCGGCAACCGATGCCGCTGCCGCCGGTCGGCGCAGCGCGATGGCGTCGAACTCGTCGATGAACCCGATCGCGCCGCCGTACTGACGGGCCGCCCGCCGAAGCGCCCGGAAGAACGATCGGATCTGCCGCTGGGACGCCCCCTGCAGGCTGGACTGGAAGGACGTCGCGGTGGCCATCAGGAACGGCACGCCGGCCTCCCGGGCCAACGCCTTGGCGGTGTGCGTCTTGCCGGTCCCGGGCGGCCCCTCGAAGAGGATGCCGCGGCGGGGGCGACCGCCCATCACCGCCGCGTAGGTCCGGTGCGCCAGGAACAGGTTCAGCGAGCGCACCACCTCGGCCTTGACCACGTCGATCCCCACCACGTCGTCCAGCCCGACGTCGATCTGCTCCGGGCGCACCAGCACGTGCGGGGAACGACCGGCGACGACCGTGGTCGCCAGCAGCACGACGATCAGGACGATGAAGAAGCCGATGCCGGTGAGGTACAGCGGGTCGATGTCCGGCAGGCTCGGCGCACCGACCGGATCACCGACGAGCAGGCGGTACCAGAGCCACCCACAGAGCAGGCCACCGAGCACGGCCAACCGCCCCAACCGTCGACGCCGGGTCCGTTCCCGAGTCCGGGCGACGTCCAGGCCGTGCACCGCACCCGTACCGACCTGATCGAGCAGGCTGGCACCGACGCCTGCCGGGCCTGCGGTCACCGCACCCGGCGGGACCTCGGCCGCAGTGCTGACCTCGGCCGCAGTGATCACGTCGGCCGGGACGGTCGGGGGGACAGCCCTCTGGGCTGCTGCACCGGCGGCTGAGTCAGCCACCGGTCTCTTCTCATCGTCGGGCAACTCGATCCCCGTCCCCTCGTTGGCGCCGGCTAGAGCACCAGCGTGACGCCTGCGCCGGGACCGTGGACGTCGATGCCTCCTCATGTGACCAGGCAAACACTCAAAGTCATCATGGGTCGCTCACCGTGATACCGACCGGTGGCCAGGGGTGCTCGTGCGCAGCACTAATCCGTGACTAGTCCGGCGAACAGATCCGGCGCTGGTCGAGCCTGGCGAGTCGTCGAACCGATCGACGGGCCGGTGACCCGGCGGAAGCCTTCAGCGTCGGGCACCCGGCGAGGAACGCCGTTGGACAACGCGTACCACCCGGTGCTGCCGACCACCTGCACCTGCGTCCGGTGGGCGATCAGAGCCTCCAGCACAACCGCACGCTCAGACGACCCCGCCCGCACGACGACGTCGAGACGCTCGTCGTCGACCACCACCGCAGGGTGGTCGGCGTCATCGGCCGGGGCCACGAACCGCGCCGGCAACACGCCGCCGCGGATGGCCTGGGCCGCGGCTCGGCGTTCGGCGTCCGCCCAGGTGCGCGCCACCTGCACCCAGTGCACCGCGGGGTGCGGCCAGCCCCGTACCCGCTGCACCGCGCGCATGGTCGCCCGGTGCGCCATCACATGGTCGGGGTGACCGTAGCCGCCGTGGGGGTCATAGGTCACGACGACCTGCGGACGGACCTCGTCCAGGATCGCCCGCAGGGCGGCGGCCGCGTCGTCCACCTCGGCCAACGCGAACGCGTTCGCCCGCGCCGATACCGCTGGTCCAGCCAGACCGGGACGCAGCCACCGCATGCCGGAGTCGCGCCACCGGCCGTCAGCCAGCACCCGGTGGTCACGGACGCCGATCGCGCGCATCGCCGCTGCCAGCTCGCCGGCACGATGCGGCCCCAGGGCGTCGTCCACATCGCTGGCGAGCCGGCGCAGCCGCGGGACCAACACCTCCCCCTCCTCGCCCAGGGTGCAGGTCACCACCGTCACCGCGGTGCCGTCCGCGACCGCGCGGGCCATCGTCAGACCGGTGGCCAAGGTCTCGTCGTCCGGGTGCGCATGGACCAGCAGCAGGCGACGGCCGGTCGGCCGCACACGGCGGCTGCGGCTCTCGCCGCTTACCTCCCCCGCGGCCATGTCCCCGACAGCCATGTCCCCGGCGCTCATGTTCCCGCTCAGCTGCCGGCGCTCAGCCGGCTGGGGTGGCTGCCGGCTCGGCGAACGGCACCACCTGGACGCCCTGCTCAGGGAAGTGGCAGGCCACCACGTGCCCCGGAGCCAGCTCACGCAGCTGCGGGACCTCGCTGGCGCACTGGTCCTGAGCCTTCCAACACCTGGTCCGGAACACGCACCCAGACGGCGGGTTACTCGCGGACGGCAGGTCCCCGGTGAGCAGGATCCGTTCCCGGCGGTGTTCCACGTCCGGGTCGGGCACCGGAACGGCGGACAGCAAGGCGATGGTGTAAGGGTGCAGCGGCGCGCGGTAGAGCGGCTCGGCCGGCGCTGACTCGACGAGGTGCCCCAGATACATGACGGCGACCCGGTCGCTGATGTGCCGCACCACCGACAAGTCATGCGCGATCACCACGTAGGCCAGGTCGAAGTCGTCCTGCAGATCCTCCAGCAGGTTCACCACCTGCGCCTGGATCGACACGTCGAGCGCGGACACCGGTTCGTCGGCGACGATCAGCTTAGGGCGCAACGCGATCGCGCGAGCGATGCCGATCCGCTGCCGCTGGCCGCCGGAGAACTCGTTCGGGTACCGGTGGTAGTGCTCCGGGTTGAGGCCGACCCGCTCCATCACGTCCTGGACGGCGGCCCGAACACCCCCCGGCGGGGTGATGCCCTGCACCTCGTAGGGCGCGGAGATGATGGCGCCGACGGTGTGCCGCGGATTCAGGGAGTTGTAAGGATCCTGGAAGATCATCTGCATCTCGCGCCGCAACGGCACCATCTGCTTACGGGACAGCGCGGTGACGTCCCGGCCCTCGAACTCGATCGTGCCACCGGTCGGGGGGAGCAGCTTGAGCATGGTGCGGCCGGCGGTGGACTTGCCGCATCCGCTCTCCCCCACCAGGCCGAGCGTCTCGCGGGCCTGGACCTCGAGGCTGATGCCGTCGACCGCCTTGACGTCACCGACGTGCCGTCTCAGCACCCCCCCGGTGATCGGAAACCACTTCGTGAGGTCGGTGACCTTGAGGAGCGGATCACTCATGCGCCCTCCTTGGTGCTGGTGCCCACCGGGCTCAGGACGAGTCGTTCGGCGGCGAGCCGGCTGCGGTCGCCCGCAGGCAGGTGGCAGCGGATGAAGTGCCGCTCGTGGACCTCGTCGAGAGCTGGGCGCTCGGTGTCGCACCGGTCCTCGGACACGTGCTGGTGGTACTGGCACCGTGGTCGGAACACACACCCGACCGGGAGGTTGATCAGCGATGGCGGCTGCCCCGGGATCGGCTTGAGCCGGCTGTCGCCGGTCTCGTCCAACCGTGGCAGCGAGCTGAGCAGCCCCCAGGTGTATGGCATCTGCGGTCGGTAGAACACCTCCCGCACCGGTGCCCGTTCGACCACCCGACCGCCGTACATCACCGCGACGTCGTCGGCGATGTCCGCGACGACCCCCAGGTCATGGGTGATCAGGACGATCGCGGTGCCGAACTCCTGTTGCAGGCTGCGCAGCAGCTCGATGATCTGCGCCTGGACGGTCACGTCGAGCGCCGTGGTCGGCTCGTCGGCGATCAGCAGGTCCGGGTCGTTCATCAACGCCATCGCGATCATCACCCGCTGCCGCATCCCGCCGGACAACTGGTGCGGGTACTCGTCGAACCGGCTGAGCGCACTCGGGATGCCCACCTTGTCGAGCATCTCGACCGCTCGGGCACGTGCGTCCGCCTTGCTGACCTCCCGATGTACCCGCAAGGCCTCGGTGAGTTGCCGACCGACCGTGTAGAACGGGTGCAGGGCGGACAGCGGATCCTGGAAGATCATCGCCATCCGGCGGCCGCGCAGCTCGCGCAGCCGGTCCTGGGACGCGCCGACCAGTTCCTCGCCGCCCAGCCGGATCGACCCGGTGACGGTCGCCCGTCGTCCGGTGTGCAGGCCCATGACCGCCGCGCTGGTCACCGACTTGCCGGAGCCGGACTCGCCCACGATCGCCAAGGTTCTGCCCTGGTCGACGTCCACCGAGAGCCCGTCGACGGCCTGGACCACGCCGTCATCGGTGGCGAACTGGACTCGCAGATCGTCGATCTCCAAGAAGCTCACGCCAGCCTCACCCTCGGGTCGATGGCGGCGTACAGGACGTCGACCACCAAATTGGCGACCAACACGAAGACGGCCGCTACCAGCATCGTCCCGGTGATCACCGGCAAGTCCGACTGGAGTGTCGAATCAAGGGCGAGGCGGCCCAGGCCGGGCAGGCCGAAGATCTGCTCAGTGATCACCGCTCCGCCGAGCAGGACCGCGAAGTCGATCCCGACGGCGGTCACCAACGGGGTCAACCCGGCCCGCAACGCGTGCCGACCGATCACCTGGCGTTCGCCCAGGCCCTTGGCTCGAGCGGTGCGGATGAAGTCCTCGCCCATCGTGTCCAGCATCTGGTTGCGGGTGAGCCGGGTGTAGAACGCCGCGTACAACGTCGCCAGGGTGATCCACGGCAGCAGGAAGACCTTGAACCAGTTCAGTGGATCGTCGCTGAACGGGGCGTAGCTGGGGTAGTCCATGATCCGGAACCGGAAGAACACCACGTACTGCAGGACCAGGCCGATGAAGAACGTGGGGAACGAGTAGCCGATCAATGCCACCCCGACGCCGAGCCGGTCCGGCCACCGACCGCGCTTCAGCGCAGCGAGCACGCCGACCCCGACGCCGTACGTCAACCACAGCACGACGGCGCCGATCGCGCCGGCCGCGGTGACCGGCAACGCTTCGGCGATCAGGTCGGTGACGTTTCGTTGCTGGAAGAAGGAGTAGCCCAAGCACGGAGCCGGGCACTCGAAGGTGGCGGTGCCGCTGCCGTACTGGCGGCCGACGAAGATGGCCTTGACGAACTGGCCGTACTGCTCGTGGAGCGGCTTGTCGTACCCCAGGCGGATCCGGTTCTGCTCGATGATCTGCGGGTTGCACGACTTGCCGCAGGTCAGTGCCGCCGGGTCTGCCGGGGCTGCCTGGAACAACAGGAACACGATGATGCTGAGCGCGGCCAGCATGAGCACCATCGCCACGACCCGCCGGACGATGTAGGCGCCCACGACGGCCTCCGATCAGACAAGGACGGCAGTGGCCGGCCCGCGGGGCTCCGGGACGGACCGATGGGCGGTCCGCCCCGGAGCCATGGCAGCGATCAGGCCGCCCCGATGGAACGGCCCGGGTCGGTCACTTCTTGACGAACAGGTCGGCGTAGCTCCAGGAACCGAACGGCGACCACAGGTAGGTCTGGCCTCCTTCGCCGCTCGCGCTACCGACCTTGGACCCGGCGAGCCGCTGCTCCTTGTCGAACAGCGTCGGCAGGATCCACCCCTGCTGCACCGCCTGCTTGTTGAGCTCTTGCCACACCTGGGCCTGCTTGGCCCGGTCAGCCTCGCCTCGGTTGGCCTCCGCCTTGGCGGTGAACTCCTGGTCGGTCACCTGGGAGAGGTTGAACCCGCCCTTGGCGCCGACGAGCTCGGGGACGACCGTGGAGGCGTTGGACCAGTCCGGCCCCCACCCCGACCACATGATCTCTTTGCTCTTGGTGCTGTCCTGCACGATGCTGTAGTACTGATCCCGCGGCAGGCCCTCAATCTTGACGTCGATGCCCGCCTTCTTCCAGCTGGACTGCAGCGCCGCGGCACCCTTCTCGTTGTCCGGGGTCTGCTGGAACTGGTAGGTCAGCTTGGGCATCGGCTTGCCGGACTCGGCGATCAGCTTCTTCGCCAGCTCCGGGTCGCCGCTGTCCGGGACCTTGGCGCCTAGCAAGTTCTCCCACAGGCCGGTCGGTGCGTAGTCCGGCGTCAGGTTGGGCTTGATCATCCCGTCCGCCAAGTCACCGGCGAACGACCCGCCCAGCAGCGTCCGGTAGGCCGCTCGATCAGCCGCGACCAGCAGGGCCTGCCGATGTTTGAGCTCGGACACCTTCTTCACGTCGATTGCCAGGTACCGCACGTACGGGCTGAGCTCGTCGATCCGCCGCTTCTCGTACCGCGGGTCGTCGAACACCTTGGTCAGCGATGCGGTCTGCAACGCGTCCCGCCCGACCGCGGCCTGGTCCTCGCCGGCGTCGGCGATGATCCGCTGGTCGTGCGTGGTGGGTGCGACGGAGAACTTCATCACGATCTTGTCCGGATACGCCGGACGGTACGGGTCGCTCTCCGGGCTCCAGTTGGTGTTGCGCTCCAGCACCAGCTGCTGCTTCTTGGTGTACTCCACGATCTTGTACGGCCCGTTGGAGACCACCTGGGTGTCGTACTTCTCCGGGTCGGTGTCCTTAGCCTTCGGCACCGGCGCGAACGCGGTCAACGTGGTCGTGTAGTTGAAGTCCGCGATCGGCGACTTGAGGTTGAACGTGATGGTCTTGCCGTCCGGCGAGCACACCACTGCCTTGTCGTAGGACGCCTGGTCGTTGCCGCCGGTCGTGTACGGCCCCTTGTAGGTCGGGACGTCGTTGCCGTCCTTGTCCTTCTCGCTCGGGATGTCCAGCAGGCTCATCGCATAGGAGGGGCCGTCGGTGATCACGTCGGTGGCGAACGTGCGAGACACGCCGTACTTGATGTCCTCGCACGTGACGTCCGAGCCGTCCTCCCATTTCACACCGGCCCGCAGGGCGAAGGTCCAGGTCTTGCCCTGGTCCGGCGTCTTACCGATGTCGGTGGCCAGGTCGCCGACAAGCTCGTTGGCCTGCTTCGGGTCCCGGCTCAGCTTGTAGGCGGTCAGCGTCCGGTTCAGATAAGCGCTGGCGAACGCCAGATCCTCACCGGTGTAGTTGCGCTGCGGATCGAGGTGCTGGATCGAGTCCGCGCTGGTGATGATGGTGAGCGTCCCGCCTTTTTGGGCATCGCCGCTGCCGGAGCCGCCGCTGTCACCACCGTCATCGCCACCGCATGCGGCGAGCACGAGCGCACCGGCTACAGCGACGGCGCCCACGCGCAGGCCTCGCCTGGCCTTCATCATGTCGTCTCCTCCTGGTCGAAGGACCGGACGTTCGCCCGATCCCGTACGGCCCACCTGCTGGGTGTGCCCGTCCCGGTCCTGCCGGGGGGTCGCGTGCCTGCCCGGGTCACGTTCGGGACGCCCTGGGGTCGAGTGCGTCTCGAACGGAGTCGCCGAGCAGGTTGAAGGCGAGCACAACGACGAACAGCGCCGTGCCCGGGATGAAGAGGTAGAGCGGGGCGACCGATGAGAAGCTCACCGACTCGGCGAGCATCTTTCCCCAGGTCGGGGTTGGCTCACCGACACCGACCCCGAGGAAGGCCAGCACCGCCTCCGACGCGATGTAGGTCGGCATCAGCAGCGAGAAGTACACCAGGATCGGCACCCACAGGTTGGGCAGCATCTCCCGGAAGACGATCCGCCTCGTCGAGGCCCCCATCGACACCGCGGCCTCGACGAACTCCCGTTCCCGCAGGCTGAGCACCTGGCCGCGGATGATCCGCGCGAGGTACGGCCACCCGAACGTGGTGAACACCGCGATCAGAAAGACCACCCGCGGCACCACGGCACCCTCGAGGCCGACCTTCTCCTGCAACAGCTGGAGCACGATGGGGCTGAGCGCCAACAGCAGGATGAGCTGCGGAAAGCTCAGCAGGAGGTCCATCACCCGACCGATCACCGCGTCCGCGGCGCCGCCGAGGTAGCCGGCCAGCAGACCGAAGACGGTACCCAGAATGGTGGTCAACAGTGCACCGGTGACCGCGATGACCAGCGACACCCGGGCGCCGTACAGCAGCTCGGCCAGGATGTCTCGGCCGGTGACCGGCTCGATGCCCAACGGGTGGTCCCAGCTGATCGCGATCCTGCTCCAGCCCAGGTTCTCCTTCGGCAGACCGCCGTCCCCGATCCGGGTGGTGTCGTACTCCGGGGACAGACCGAGGATCCGGACGATCACCGGCGTCAAGATCACCACAAGGACCACGGTGACGACGACACCCAGGCTGATCATCCCGACCCGGTCTCGACGAAGACGGCCCCAGGCGATCTGGCTTGGTGACCGGCCCTCGCGGCCGGTCACTCCTCCTGCGACAGGCGCTTGCGGGTCAATAGCCTGCGGCGCGATCGCCATGACGAAGGAAACCTTTCAGGCTGCTGCGTCTTGTGGACTGGTGTTGGACTCTATGCCAGCTGCGTGCGCGTGCTGCACCGTCCGGGTGACGCCGTTGCTCAATCGTGACCGCTGCCCTACAACCGCATGAGCGCCGCGGCAGCAGGGTCAGGCCCGGCGGTGGCGAGCTCGCGTCTTCTCCCGGTCCGTCGCGGACAGCTGAACCATCCGGATGCGGATCGCCTCTGGGGTCACCTCGACACACTCATCGTCCCGGCAGTACTCCAGGGACTGCTCCAACGACAGCGCACGTGGCGGGACCAGCCGCTCCAGCTCGTCGGCGTTGGACCTGACGTTGGTCTGCTTCTTCTGTTTGGTGATGTTGACGTCCAGGTCGTCGGCTCGGGAGTTCTCCCCCACCACCATCCCCTCGTACACCTCGGTCCCGGGTCCGACGAAGAGGGTGCCGCGCTCCTGCAGTCCGGCGATGGCGTACGAGGTCGCGGCACCCGTCCGGTCGGCCACCAACGAGCCCGTGGGGCGGGTGCGCAACGGGCCGAACCATGGCTCGTACCGCTCGAAGACGTGGTGTGCGATCCCGGTCCCGCGGGTGTCGGTGAGGAACTCGGTGCGGAAGCCGATCAACCCGCGCGAGGGCACCAGGAACTCCATCCGCACCCAGCCGGTGCCGTGGTTGGTCATCTGCTCCATCCGGCCCTTGCGGACGGCAAGCACCTGGGTGATCGCCCCGAGGTACTCCTCGGGTGCGTCGATGGTGAGCCGTTCCACCGGCTCGTGCAGCTGGCCGTCCACCTTGCGGGTGATCACCTGCGGCTTGCCGACGGTCAGCTCGAAACCCTCGCGGCGCATCTGCTCGACCAGGATCGCCAGCGCCAGCTCGCCGCGGCCCTGGACCTGCCAGGAATCCGGCCGCTCGGTGGGCAGGACCCGGATGGAGACGTTGCCCACCAGCTCGCGGTCCAACCGGTCCTTGACCAGCCTGGCGGTGACCTTGGCTCCCTTGGCTCGGCCGGCCATCGGCGCGGTGTTGGTGCCGATGGTCATCGAGATGGCCGGCTCGTCGACTGTGATCAGCGGCAACGGGCGCGGGTCGTCGGGGTCGGCGAGGGTCTCGCCGATGCTGATCTGCGGGATGCCGGCGACCGCGATCAGGTCACCGGGACCGGCCTGCTCGGCCGGCACCCGCTCCAGCGCCTGGGTGATCAGCAGCTCGCTGACCCGGACCCGTTCGCGACCGCCGTCGGCTCGGCACCAGAGAACCTGCTGACCCTTGCGGATCGTCCCGTGGTGCACCCGGCACAGCGCGATCCGGCCGAGGAACGGTGACGCGTCCAGGTTGGTGACCTGTGCCTGCAGCGGCGCCGCATCGTCGTAGGACGGTGGTGGCACATGGTTCAGGATCGTGGCGAACAGCGGCTCCAGGTCTGGCGAGTCGGGTTGCCCGCCGTCGTCCGGCCGGGTGAGCGAGGCTCGCCCGGCCCGAGCCGAGGCGTAGATGATCGGGAACTCGATCTGGTCCTCGGTGGCGTCCAGGTCCAAGAAAAGGTCGTAGGTCTCGTCGACCACCTCGGCGATCCGGGCGTCGTGCCGGTCCACCTTGTTGACCACAAGGATCACCGGCAGTCGAGCGGCGAGCGCCTTGCGCAGCACGAATCGGGTCTGCGGTAGCGGCCCCTCGCTGGCATCGATCAGCAGGCAGACCGCGTCCACCATCGACAGACCGCGCTCCACTTCGCCCCCGAAGTCGGCGTGCCCCGGAGTGTCGACGATGTTGATGGTGATCCCGTCCGCCAGACCTGCCGCGGCAGCGGCCGGACCGCGGTACTGGATGCCGGTGTTCTTGGCCAGGATCGTGATGCCCTTCTCCCGCTCCAGGTCGCCGGAGTCCAGGACCCGCTCGGTGACTGCGTCGCGGCGCTGGTGCTCGGCGAAGGCGCCGGACTGCCAGAGCATCGCGTCGACCAACGTCGTCTTGCCGTGGTCGACGTGGGCGACGATGGCGACGTTGCGTACGTCGTCGCGGGTACGCACGGGCATGGCGGAATCCTTCGCAGATGGGTGGCGGTGTGTGCAGTCTACGGACCCGTCGTCACAGCGGTCCGATGCCGACCCTGCCCCAGCCGCCCCTCACGGACCGGCGCGTCCTCCTTGCGGTGAGCCATCACGGCCGGCACAGTTCAGCCCAAATCCCCTCAGCTTCGTCCCGTCGGCGAGCCCGCCATCTCGGAGGAACGCATGCCACGTCGCTACGCCCCCGTATCGCTCGTCGCAGGTCTTGCGGTGATCGGCGTCGGCCTGAGCACTCAGGCCTACGCGTCGACGCCACTCCCCACGTCGGTCATGGCGACCTCGTCTGGGGCGACCTCGTCTGGGGCGACCTCGTCTGGGGCGACCTCGTCTGGGGCAACCTCGTCTGGGGCGACCGGCCAGATCGACCCCATCGACTGGCGGCCCTGCCGGGACCCGCGGCTGCGCGACCTGCAGTGCGGCTCACTCGACGTCCCGCTCGATCACGACGACCTCGGCGGGCCGACCATCACCCTGGCCCTGTCCCGCGCCCGGCACACCGTGCCAGACGCCGACTACCAGGGCGTGATGCTGACCAATCCGGGCGGGCCCGGTGGCTCCGGGCTGGGCCTGGCACGGCTCGGCGACGTCGTCCCGAAGCAGGCCGGCGGGGCGTACGACTGGATCGGTTTCGACCCCCGCGGCGTCGGGGCCAGCGAGCCTGCGCTCAGCTGCCAGCCAAACTACGCGCGGGCGAACCGACCGGACTACCGACCGCGCAACCGGGCGATCGAGACCAACTGGTTGACGCGAACCGCCCGCTACGCATCAGCCTGCGGCCAAGCAGGTGGGGCGCTGCTGGACCACCTGTCGACGATCGACGTCGCGCGGGACGTCGATCTCATCCGCCAGGCATTGGGCCAGCAGCGGATCAACTACTTCGGCTTCTCGTACGGCACCTACCTGGGACAGGTCTACGCGACGATGTTCCCCAGCCGAGTCCGGCGGATGGTGTTCGACGGCACGATTAACCCCGAACGTGTGTGGTACCAGGCGAACCTGGACCAGAACCTCGCCTTCGACCTAGTGGCCAACCGGTTCTTCGACTGGGTCGCGCGCCACGACGCCACCTATCGCCTCGGCCGTGACCGACGTGAGGTCCGGCGCCAGTGGTATGACCAGCTCGACCATCTCGCGCAGTCCCCGGCGGGCGGCCGGATCGGCCCGGCGGAATGGTCCGATCTCTTCGTCGGCGCCGGCTACGCCCAGGCCGCGTGGCCAGCAACCGCTGCGCTGTTCTCGGCGTGGGTCAACGACGGCGACGCTCAAGCACTCGTCGATGCATACGGCTCGGCCGGCAGCGACAACGGCTATGCCATGTACCTGGCCGTGCAATGCACCGACGCGCCGTGGCCACCGCGGTGGTCCACCTGGCGCGCGGACGCGGTTCGCCAGGCCCGCACCGCGCCGTTCCTCACCTGGGCCAACACCTGGTACAACGCGCCGTGCCTGACCTGGCCGGCCAAGGCCGGCGTGCCGGTGAACATCGACGGCAGGCGGGTGCCGCCGATCCTGATGATCAACCAGACCCTGGACGCCGCCACCCCCTACCCGGGCAGCCTCGAGGTCCGCGACCGGTTCCCGCGGGCTCGGTTGATCGCCGAGCCGGGGGGGACGACCCACTCCGGCTCGTTGAGCGGCAACGCCTGCGTCGACAACAGGATCGCGGACTACCTGGCCACCGGCCGGCTCCCGGCTCGCCGTCCAGGCATCGGCCCGGACGTGCGCTGCCGGCCGCTGCCTGAGCCGAAACCTGCCACCGCCGCCCGTGATGCGACGACGCCCCCGGCCGCGACCACCCGCACCCGGTTGTCCGGGCTGACCGGCCATCTCGCCAGATGAGCACTCGGGAGCGTTTCCGGCGGCTGCACCAGGACGGCACGTTCGTCATCCCCAACCCGTGGGACGTCGGGTCGGCTCAGCTGCTCCAGCACCTCGGATTCCCGGCCTTGGCGACCACCAGCGCGGGTCTGGCTGCCCGGCTCGGGCGACGCGACCAGCAGGTCCGGGTGGACGAGCTAGTCGAGCATGTCCGCGAGCTCACCGCCGCCGTCGGCGTCCCGGTCAGCGTCGACGCCGAGCGAGGCTACGGAGCCGACCCGGACGATGTCGCCCGTACCGTGGAGGCACTCGCGAACG
>JBOFLF010000016.1:0-33048 GCA_051657715.1 Angustibacter sp.
CCCCGCCGACCCGATGCGACAACGACGCGAAGTCGGGAGCGCTAGCGCGCAGAGTGACGCCTCGCATCAGGAAGAGCTCGGCGACCGGTGTCATCACGCGCCCAGGCCCGCCGGCAGCTGCCACCGAGCGTCCGGCGTCCCCGCCAAGTAGGCGAGGATGTCAGCTCGAGAAAACGCCGGACCACCGCCCGCCTCAGCACGCCACGAACCCTGAAAGGGCGGCAAGGACAACCCACGGACGATTCGACCGTCCGGGGTCGTCGCAGGCTGCGCCTCGGCCAGCAGGAGGTCGTCGGGTTCGCACAGGCGCACGACGCCAGGAGAGTGGGTGTTGATCACGACCTGACGCAGCGGATTGTCCACCGACGGCTGCTCGTTCGGGTCGACGGCCAGGTCGCGTACCAGCTCGACGATCGCCGGCAGGTTGGCCGGGTGGATGCCGTTCTCCGGCTCCTCCATGCAGATCAGACCGACCAGCTCGGGATCTTCCAGAAGGACGCTGAGAGCGAGGAAGCGCAGCGTCCCCTCGGACAGCGCGCGTGCCGGCAACCGCAGCCCCCCCCGCTCAACGAGGACGAGGGTGAGCACCTCGCGCACCGGGTCCACCTCGACCTCGACGCACTCCAGACAGGTCCGACACCCGACCTGCCACCCGGGCGTACACCGCCTCAGGATCGGGCGAGCCGTCAGGGCCGGGTGCCTGGGCGATCCGATAGAGGGCGGCAGCGAGGTGTCGCCCGTCGGGCTCCAGCGCACGCGGCGCCGACAGGTCATCCGGCGCTCGTAGCGCTGAGGGCTCCAGAGCAAGCCGGCGCCAGTTCTGCAGCTCCCGTCGTGCGGCGAGGATGGTCGGGTACTCGTTCATGGTCACCGTGCTGAGCACGGTCCGGCCGGCGCGGCCGGCGGCCCGCGGCTGAGGCTTGCCGCGGCTGCCGCCGTCCCCGTGCACGTTGATGACCGTGCCGCCCTCTCGTTCCTCAGTCGACAGGAAGGCCCCCCCGCTGCGCTGGCCCCGGAGCACCATGTCCCGAAACGCCCGCCGATCGTGCGAAAGCGAAGGTGGTCTCTCGCCTTCCCCTTGGTGATGTGGGTCAGATCTTCACCGATCAGTGCGAGGCGACCGGTACCGCCCGGACCGGACGGCACCTCGTACCCCAGCTGGACCTGATAGCGCAGGAAGGTCGTCGTCGCCTCGGCCGGCTCACCCAGGTCGTCCTCCACGACCGGGGGAACCAACATCTCGGCGGCGAAGGTGATGCGGCGGTCCGACTCGCGGTAGCCGTCCCAGAACAGATCGCGCGGATCGCCGGAGCGTTCCCCCGCCGCGCCCCGCACCCCTCGGGCGGCGTCCACGAACGTGTCGGTGGCGAGCAGGGAGAGGAAGTGGATCGCGTCGAAGACGTTGGACTTGCCGATCCCGTTCGGGCCGGCGATGCAGGTGAACGGGCCGAAGTCGACCGCGAGGTCGCGCAGGTTCTTGAAACCCTGCACTTCCAGTCTCGTCAGCATGCAGCGAGCGTAGCGACGCTGCGCGTACCCGGACTCCCACTACCGGATCAGACGGACCTCGATGGGAAGCTTCAGAGCGACCCATGCATGATCTGCTGTGAGGACCGCCGACGGCGGCACCCGAGTGGCCAGGGCCAGGCAGCAGCGATCCCCCAACGACAGCGATCGCCCGCCGTCCAGCCCACGCAGAGCACCAGCCAGCTCAGCGTCAACGGCGGTGAGCGGTTCGACGACCACCCCGGCCGCGCTGAGCAGCTGCCGCAGCCGGCTGACGTCAACACCGGAGTCGACGAGCTTGCCGACGACCTCAGCAAGGTTCACCGCCCCGATGACTGCACCGTCGATCGCCTCGGCGACGATCTGATGACCCGGCTCACCGTGGATCAAAGCCAGCAATGCTGAGGCGTCCAAGACGGTCATTCGCGGGCAGCCGCTGCCTGCCGCTCCGCCAACAGCTCCTCGACGAGAGAGCGCGCGGGCGGGACGTCCCGGGCGAGGGAACGAAGGCCCTCGACTGCGTCGACGTGCCGTTCCAGCACGATCTGAGACCCCCGCGCATGCAAATGGAGCCGATCACCCGGCTGCAACCCCAGAGCCGCACGGACCTCAGCCGGGATCACGATGCGGCCTTGGCGACCCAAGAACAGCGTGGCATCCATAGATAGATAGTGCCACATGCAGTGCTCTAGTGGCACGAGAGTCTCAGCCTCGGCGCAGCTGGCCGCGCAAGCGCGCGCCTTTAGCGACCGCCTCGGCCTCCAGGCTGGTTTGGAAGCTCGCCATCCGGTCCCGCAGCCGAACGGCGAGCTCGCCGTCGCCTGCCGCCAGGACCCGGACGGCGAGCAGACCCGCGTTGCGCGCGCCGGCCACCGACACGGTGGCCACTGGGACTCCGGCCGGCATCTGCACGATGGACAGCAGCGAGTCCATCCCGTCCAGGTGCCGCAGCGGAACTGGGACGCCGATCACCGGCAACGGGGTCACCGACGCCAACATCCCGGGCAGGTGCGCGGCCCCGCCGGCCCCGGCGACCAGCACCCGCAGCCCCCGCTCGGCCGCGGAGGCGCCGTAGTCCAGCATCGCGCGCGGCATCCGGTGCGCGGACACGACGTCCACCTCGTGCGGGACGTCGAACTCGGCCAGCGCCTGCGCGGCGGCCTGCATCACCGGCCAGTCCGAGTCGCTGCCCATGACCACCCCGACCAGCGGGCGGGGGGCGGGCGAGTCGTCACCGCGATCAGCGTCAACGCCCTCGGTGCGACCGGCGTCACTGTCATCGCCACGGGCCGTATCGATGTCATCGCCGAAGGCTCTCTCGATGTCATGGCCGCGGGTCGCCCGGGGGCCGTCGCCGATGCTGCTCTGATTGGGTACGTCGGTCACCGGGTCACCGTCCCTCGGATGTAGTCGGCGGCATGTCGGGCGCGCGACCGCAGGTCGGCCAGCGCGTCCGGCCCGCCGCTCCCGCTGACCGTCACGTGACCGATCTTGCGACCGGGGCGCACTGCCTTGCCGTACAGGTGCACCTTGAGCGCCGGATCGTGGGCCAGGACGTGCCGGTAGACGGAGTACAGCTCGTCGTAGTCGCCGCCGAGCACATTGGCCATGACGGTCCAGTCGGCCCGTGGGCTCGGGTCACCCAACGGCAGGTCCAGGACTGCGCGCAGGTGCTGCTCGAACTGGCTGGTGACCGCTCCGTCGATGGTCCAGTGCCCGCTGTTGTGCGGCCGCATGGCCAGCTCGTTGACCACAACCCGGGGTGCGCCCGCGCCACCGGCATCGCCGGTCTCGAACAGCTCTACGGCCAGCACGCCGGTGACGTCGAGCTCACCGGCGATCCGTAACGCGATCGCCGTGGCGCCCGCGGCGAGGTCGGCGTCCAGGCCAGGGGCCGGTGCCAGCACTTCGGTGCAGATGCCGTGCTCCTGCACGGTCTGCACCACTGGCCAGGCAGCGGCCTGACCCATCGGGCTGCGCGCGACCAGCACCGCCAGCTCGCGGACGAACGGCACCCGCTGCTCGGCGAGCAGCGGCGAGCCGCCAGCGTTGCTGCGCCGCACCCACTCCTGCGCGTCCGCGACCGAGTCGCAGACCAGCACGCCTCGGCCGTCGTACCCGCCCCGGGCGGTCTTGAGGACCACCGGCCAGCCGTGCTCGGCCCCGAACGCCGCCACCTCGGCGCTGGTCCGGACGGCCCGCCACGGCGGGCACGGCAGCCCGAGGGCGGTGAGCCGCTCGCGCATCGCCAGCTTGTCCTGTGCGTACCGCAGGGCGCCCGGGTCCGGCCGGAGCACCGCACCGGAAGCGGCGAGCTCCTGCAGGTGCGCCGCCGGGACGTGTTCGTGATCGAAGGTGACGACGTCGCATTCGCCGGCCAACCGCCGCAGCGCGTGCAGGTCGGTGTGCGATCCCGGGACCGTCTGCGGGACCACCAACGACGCGCTGTCGCCGTCGGACTCGCCCAACACCCGCAACCCCAGGCTCAGGCCGACCGCCGGGGGAACCAGCATCCGGGCCAGCTGCCCGGCGCCCACCACCCCGACCAGCGGGAAACCACCAGGGTGGCGGCGGGGTGGGCCGGCATCGCGAAACACGCTGGGGTGGTGCTGGGCGGTCACGGCGTCCGAGCTTACGGCGCACGCCGACGGCCCATGAGGGCCAGCTGCCCCTAGGAACCCGCTCGCTGCGTGAATCGTCAGCGTGCGTCGTCGCTCGGATCGGCTCCAGCAGCCCGCATGAACAGGGACGCACCGGACGCCTCATCGAACCGCGGGTTACGCTGATCCGTCCGCTCTCGGCGAGTGAGCAGACGAGCGTCACTGAACGTCAAGCACCGGAAGGCATCCCGTGATCACAGCGCTGCTCGACCGCGTCCGCGGTGCGCTCGACGTCGTGGTACGGGAGATGGTGAAGTTCGGCGCGGTGGGCGCGGTCGCTTTCGTGGTCGACATCCTCGTCTTCAACGGGTTGCGGGGATTCGACGGCGGCGGTCCACTGGACTCCAAGCCGTTGACCGCGAAGGTGCTCTCGGCCAGCGTCGCCACCGTGGTGGCCTGGCTGGGCAACCGCTGGTGGACCTTCCGGCACCGGCGCCGCCCCCAGGCCGCGCACGAGTTCGCCCTCTTCGTGGTCTTCAACGTGGCCGGCATGGTGATCGCCCTGGCCTGCCTCGCGTTCAGCCACTACGTGCTCGACCTGCGCTCGGCCCAGGCGGACAACCTGTCCGCGAACGGGGTCGGGTTGATCCTCGGCACCCTGTTCCGGTTCTGGGCCTACCGCACGTTCGTCTTCCGCGGGGAGCTGACCCCGGTCAATGACAGGCCCTTGGCACCCGGCCGCGACCCGGCCGAGGACACCGCCCTCGTCGACATCGCCCGTGCTCGAACCACCTCGATGGATCACGCGCCCGACTCGGCGGCGTGAGCGGACTGTGCACCGGTCTGGTTCGTCCCGGGTGTCGACACCGCCACGCCACCCTTGACGCCGTCGGCGACAGCATCAAGGAAGACGGCGAACACCGGCGGCCGGGCGCGCACCAGCTCCAACCGTCCACCGTCAGCCTCGGCCAGGTCGCGGGCCAGCGCGAGGCCCAGACCCGTGCTGCCACCGCCGCTGATCGCCCGCTCGAAGATCCTCGACCCGAGCTCGGCCGGGACGCCCGGACCGCGATCGGTGAACTCGAGCACCACCGAACCGCCGGTGCGTCTCACCGTGATCGTCACCGGACCCCGACCGTGATGCAGGCCGTTCTCCACCAGGGTGGCGACCACCTGTGACAGAGCGCTGGGGGTGGCCGACACCCGGATCGGCTCCACCGGTGCCAGCACCAGACGTCGCCCTGCGTCCTTGAAGGCCGGCTCCCACTCCCGCACGACCTCCCGCAGGAAGTCCAGCAGGTCAATCGGCACGGTGGTCCGGCGGTGGGTTCGTCGCGACCGGGACAGCAGCGCATCCACCACCTGCGTGAGCCGCTCGACCTGCGCGAGCGCCACCCGAGCCTCCTCACGAACTTGGGTCATGTCGTCGCTGGAGGCGATCTCCTCCAACCTCATCGAGACCGCGGTCAACGGGGTGCGCAGCTGGTGGCTGGCGTCCGATGCGAAGTCGCGCTCAGCCGCCAACGCCGACGTGATCGTCCCGGCGCTGCGCTCCAGTCCGGCGGCGACCCGGTCCAGCTCCGGGATGCCGCTGACGATCGGTTGCAACCGGGACTCGCCGCGTCCGAGGCGCTCGGCGTTGTCAGCCAGCAGGTCGAGCGGCCGGATGAGCCGTCGGGCCTGGAGCACCGCCGTCCCCGCGGCAAGACCGAAGCCCAGTACGGACAATGCCAGCATCCCACCGACGACCAGCAGCACCTGGTTGGTCGCCGCGGACCGTGGCACCTGGACCTCAACCCACACCGGGCCGCGCCGCGCGGTGGCCGAGCGGGTGGGACCGCCACTGCGCGGTCCGACGACCACGGACGCACCGGCGACCTGCACTTGAGCTGAAGCGACATCGCCGTAGCGACCCCCGCGCAACACCTGGTCAACCGCAGAACGCACCGCCGTCAGGTCAAGGCTCTGAGCGTCCAGCCCCCGGGCGACAGCACCCCGACTGCGGGCACCCTGGCTCTCAGCGCTGGGTGCAGACCGGTCGGCTGAGCCCGAGGTGCCACCAACGGGCAGCACGATGGCCTGCACCACGGAAGCCACCAGCTCGGCCCGACGGGCCAACTCGTGGTCGACCTCACGCACCAGCTGATGAGCCATCACCCCCAGTACCGGCGCCCCGACCAGCAGCAGCCCGAGGGCCGCCGCGATCAGGGAGGACCGCAGCAGCCGAGCCCGCATATCAGCCTCCTCAGGCGACCCTCATCGCGCGCCGGTTGCGGACCCAGGTCGAACTCGGAACGCGCGTCAGGAGTCCCGCTCGAACCGGAACCCGACACCGCGGACGGTGGAGATGAAGCGCGGGTGGCCGGCCTCGTCGCCGAGCTTGCGTCGCAACCACGAGACGTGCATGTCCAGCGTCTTGGTCGAGCCGAACCACTCGACGTCCCAGACCTCCCGCATCAGGTGCTCGCGGGACACCACCCGACCGGCCTCGCGCACCAGGACACGCAGCAGATCGAACTCCTTGGCGGTCAGCTGGAGCTCGCGGTCGTCCAGGAAGGCCCGCCGGGCCTGCACGTCGATCCGCACCCGGGAGCTGGGCGCCCCGTCGTGGCCGCCCCGGCGCAGCAACGCGCGCGCCCGGGCCAACAACTCAGCCAGCCGGAACGGCTTGGTGACGTAGTCGTCGGCGCCAGCGTCCAGACCCACCACGGTGTCCACCTCGTCGGCGCGCGCGGTCAGCACCAGCACCGGGACGTCGCTCCCGCTGGAGCGCAACTCCCGGCACACGTCGAGGCCGTCCATGCCCGGCAGCCCCAGGTCGAGGACGACCAGGTCGACGTCCTCCCGCACCCCGGCCAGCGCGCTCGGACCGTCGGATCGGATATCAACCTCGTACCCTTCACGGCGCAGAGCCCGGGCCAGCGGCTCGGCGATCGCGCTGTCGTCCTCGGCCAGCAGCACCCGGGTCATGGCGTCATGCTAGTGCCGCGCGCTGTTCGTTCCAGCTCACTGGTCGCCAGGCCAGGACGGTCGGCGTTTCTCCACGAAGGCGCGGACGCCCTCAACCCGGTCCGGTGAGAAGGCGGCGATCCGCCAGGCGGTGTCCTCCGCCTCCAGGCCGGTGGCCAGGTCGACATCCGCACCCAGCCGCATCGCCTTCTTGGCCTGTCGCAGGCCGATCGGGGAGTTCGCGGCGATCGCCGACGCCAGCTCCACGGCGGCCGACCAGACCTCGCCAGCTGGCACCAGCCGGTCGACGAGGCCGAGGGCGAGGGCGTGGTCGGCGGTCAGCCGACGACCCGTGAAGATCAGGTCCGCTGCCCGGGACCAGCCGATCCGGCGGGTGAGCAGCTGGGTGCCACCCCCGCCCGGGATCACCCCCACGCTGACCTCCGGCAGGCCGACCACCACCGTCGCGTCGGCCACCACCACGTCACACGCCAGGGCGAGCTCGAAGCCGCCGCCGAGCGCGAACCCGTGCACCGCTGCCACCGCCGGCACCGGCAGGTCGAGCACACCGCGGTACGCGGCTCGGGTCACCGGACGTTGCGCACTCAGATCGGCGTCCGTGAAGCCGGCCCGCTCCCGCAGGTCTGCGCCCACGCAGAACGCCCTGGGGACCGCGCTGCTGAGCACGACCGCGCGGGTCTGCCGGTCGTCGCCGACCAGGTCGGTGGCAGCGGTGAGGTCTCGCGCGAGGGCGGTGGACACGGCGTTCAACGCCGCTGGACGGTCCAGGACGATCTCGGTGACGTGCCTGCCGCGCCGCAGGACTCGCACGTGTTCTCGGCTCAGCAGCAGCTCGGGCTCGGGCTCGGGCTCGGGCTCGGGCTCGGGCTCGGGCTCGGGCTCGGCATCAGTCGGCACGGCATCAGTCACGGTCTGCACGGTAGCGATGCCAGCGCCTGCGCTCAGTCGCCGAATCAAAGGTCGGCGCCGGGCGCACCGGTCACCTCGTCCAACAGCTCGGACAATCGCCGCTGCACGTCCTCGACCTTCGGCACGTCGGCCAGGACGAGCTGGCCGCGCTCACCGGCCGACTCGACGACCAGGGTTCCACAGCCGAGCACCCGCTCGAACAACGTGTGCGAGAACGAGACGTCGTTGATCCGGGCGATCGGCATGTCCCGGCCGGAGCGGGCGAGGATCCCCTGCCGGGTGATCAGCCGGCGGTCGGTGATCACGTAGTGGGTCGTCACCCAGCGCAGGAACGGCAGCACGGTGAGCGGCACCAGGATCGCCACGGCCACCACGGCGACCAGCACCCGCAGCGGCACCCGAACAGCACCAGCTGGCACCGAAGCGGCCGTGAACGACGCCACCGGCACGACCACCAGCAGTGCCAGCACCGGCAGCACCAGGGCCTTGGCGTGCGGGTGCATCTCCACCTCGACGATCTCGCCGTCGGCGAGCAGCTTGCGCGGGTACGGCATCCCCCGATGATGCCGCGCTCGCGCACGGGACGGGTGGACCCACGCCAGGCGCGCCGGACACCACGGCGGCGGCCAGCAGGTCAGCTGAACCGGACGTGCTCGACGTCCGCGACCGCCAGCGAGCGCACCGATCCGTCGGTCTCGCCCACCAGCAGTCGCCCGTCCGCGTCGATGCCGTCCGCGGTGCCGGTCACCGTCGCACCGTCCGGCAGCCGCACCCGGACCAGACGACCGAGGGTCTGGCAGCGTCCCCGGTACGCCGACCCGATCCCGCTGGCGCGCTGATCCCCGTCGGCCCCCACCCAGCTGTGGTAGCGACCCGCCAGGGTGCGCAACACCGCTCGCAACACCGTGTCCCGGTCTGCGGTCGCCGCGCCGGCCACGACCAACGACGTCGCGTCGGGTACGGGCAGCTCATCGCGGGTCTGCGACACGTTCAGCCCGATTCCCACGACCACCGCCGGCCCTGCCGGGCGGTCGACGACCTCGGCCAGCACGCCAGCGACCTTCCGCTCGGCGATGAGGACGTCGTTGGGCCACTTGAGCTGCGCCGGCACGTGGGCCACGGCCACCAGGGCGTCAGCGACCGCGGACCCGGCGAGCAGCGGGATCCACGACCAGCGCGCGGCCGGCACCGACGGCGCCAGCAGCACCGAGAACGTCAACGACGACCGCGGCGGGGCCTGCCAGCTGCGGTCCCGCCGCCCCCGGCCCGCGTCCTGGTGCTCGGCCACCAGCACCGTGCCGGGGGCGGCCGCTCCCGCGCGTGCCCGGGTCGCCAGGTCCGCGTTCGTCGACCCGGTGCGCTCCACCACCTCGATGGACGTCCAGACCGTCGATCGGCCCGAGGCATGCCGCTGAGCTGGTGCGGCGGGCCGCTGGGCAGGTGCTGGCGCGCTGTCGACACCGCGTGGTCCCGTCGGTGCGAGCGCTTTGCTGCCCATCAGCGCCTCGTCGCCTATGAGCGCCCGGCGCAGGGCTGCTGCTCGTAGCGGTGGCCGGGACAGGTCACTCCAGCGGTGGCGGTCCACCGTCGCACCGTACCCGCGGCCGGCCACCCGACCGTCGGCCTGGACCGGCGCGGCCAGCCCGTAGGCTGCCGCCCGTGCCCGACGACCAGCCCGCCGTCTCCACCATGCCACCCGTGTCACCGCCCGTGTCCAGCGAGCAGTCCGCGTCTGCGCAGCCATCAGTCGCGACGTCCCCTTCAGCGCCTCCAGATTCGCCGGCAGGCTCCCCGTCGTCCGCTCGGCCACGTGCGGCGGCGCCGGACATCCACACCACCGCCGGCAAGCTCGCCGACCTGCAGCAGCGGTACGACGAGGCGGTGCACGCCGGGTCAGCCCGGATGGTCGAGCGGCAGCACGCCCGGGGCAAGCAGACCGCGCGCGAACGGGTCGAGGCACTGCTGGACGAGGGCAGCTTCGTGGAGCTGGACGAACTCGCCCGGCACCGGTCCACCACGTTCGGCCAGCAGCACAAGCGGCCGTACGGGGACGGCGTGGTCACCGGTCACGGGACCGTGGACGGACGGCCGGTGGTGGTGTTCAGCCAAGACGTGACGGTCTTCGGCGGCAGCCTCGGCGAGGTGTACGGCGAGAAGATCGTCAAGGTGCTGGACCTGGCCATGAAGCTGGGCTGCCCGGTGGTCGGGATCAACGAGGGCGGTGGCGCCCGGATCCAGGAGGGGGTGGTCTCGCTCGGGCTGTACGGCGAGATCTTCCGCCGCAACGTGCTGGCCAGCGGCGTGGTGCCGCAGATCTCGCTGATCATGGGCGCGGCCGCGGGCGGGCACGTGTACTCCCCCGCGCTGACCGACTTCGTGGTGATGGTCGACCAGACGTCGCAGATGTTCATCACCGGGCCGGACGTGATCAAGACCGTCACCGGCGAAGACGTGTCGATGGAGGACCTCGGGGGCGCCCGCACCCACAACACCCGCAGCGGGAACGCGCACCACCTGGCCGCGAACGAGGACGACGCCATCGAGTACGTCCGGCAGCTGCTGTCCTACCTGCCGAGCAACAACCTGGACGCTCCCCCGGTGTTCGCCGCTCCTGGGGCACACCCTGGCGTGGCAGACCCCGACGAGCAGGACGCGTTCCTGGACTCCGTGGTCCCGGACGCCCCGAACCAGCCGTACGACATCCGCGTCGTCGTCGAGCACGTCCTCGACGACGACGCGTTCTGCGAGGTGCAGGAGCTGTTCGCGCCCAACATCGTGGTCGGGTTCGGTCGGGTCGAGGGGCGCAGCGTCGGAGTGGTCGCCAACCAGCCACTG
Organism: Angustibacter sp.; assembly: GCA_051657715.1. Lineage (GTDB taxonomy): Bacteria > Actinomycetota > Actinomycetes > Actinomycetales > Angustibacteraceae > JBOFBH01. The sequence continues at coordinate 10,821 of JBOFLF010000016.1, forward strand.
CACCTGGCCGGCACCCTGGACATCGACGCCTCGGAGAAGGCGGCCCGGTTCGTTCGCACCTGCGACGCGTTCAACGTGCCGGTGCTCACCTTCGTCGACGTCCCCGGGTTCTTACCGGGCACCGACCAGGAGTGGGACGGCATCATCCGGCGGGGCGCGAAGCTGATCTACGCCTACGCCGAGGCCACCGTCCCGAAGATCACCGTGATCACCCGCAAGGCGTACGGCGGCGCGTACGACGTCATGGGGTCCAAGCACCTGGGCGCCGACGTCAACCTGGCCTGGCCAACCGCACAGATCGCGGTGATGGGCGCCCAGGGCGCGGTGAACATCTTGTACCGCAAGGAACTTCGCGAGGTCGCCGAGCGCGGCGAGGACGTCGACGTGCTGCGCCAGCAGCTGATCACCGAGTACGAGGACACCCTCGTGAACCCGTACATCGCCGCCGAGCGCGGGTACGTCGATGCGGTGATCCCGCCGTCTCGGACCCGGGCGGCGATCATCCGCTGGCTGCGGCTGCTGAGCACCAAGCGGGAGACGCTGCCGCCCAAGAAGCACGGGAACATCCCGCTGTGACTGGCTCCGGCGGTCAGGTGGGCGCAGACCGTGACCGGACGCCTGACGAGGGCGGCCGGTCAGTCCTGCGGGTGGTCCGCGGGCGGCCGACGACGGCCGAGCTGGCCGCGGTCGTCGTCGTGCTCCGAGCAGCGGGTTCACGCAGCCCAGCACCTGTACCGTCCCATCGAGAGCCCACCTGGGCCTGGTCCGGGCGCCCGGGGGCGGCCGACCGGCGCACCTGGTGGAGCAGCAGCCTGCCCGCCGTCCGGTGACCGGCCGACGCGACCTCGTACCGCGTGTCGGAGCTGGGAGTTCCTGAAGGGGTGCCGTGCTCACGCCGCTCGGTCGCCGACCTATCCTCGACATCGGGAGCCGATCGTCGACCCGGTCTGGTCGAGGCAGGGTGGCGAGCAGCGTCTCGAGCAGATCGTGACCACGCCAGCTGTGCCACGTGATCAGACTGACCGACCGTGATCAGGTGGCAGCCACATCCGACCCGACGGAGGGACCATCGTGACCGACCAGCAAGAGCCAGCCGTGGCCGACCGCAGCGGTCCTACCGTGACCGACGACCCGACCCCTGCCGCCCCAGCCGGTGGCTGCCCTGTTGTGCACGACGGGCGGATGCGGCCCCCGGCCGCTGGCGGTTCGAACCGCGACTGGTGGCCGAACCAGCTGAACCTCGCGATCCTGCGCAAGCACCCGGGCCTGTCGAACCCGATGGGCGCCGGCTTCCGGTACGCGGACGCGTTCACGACTCTCGACCTGGATGCGGTGCGACGCGACATCGAGCAGGTCATGACGACGTCGCAGGACTGGTGGCCCGCTGACTTCGGTCACTACGGCCCGCTGTTCGTCCGGATGGCGTGGCACAGCGCCGGCACCTACCGGGTGCAGGACGGCCGTGGTGGCGCCGGAGCCGGCATGCAGCGGTTCGCGCCGCTCAACAGCTGGCCGGACAACGGAAACCTGGACAAGGCACGGCGCCTGCTGTGGCCGGTGAAGCGCACGTACGGCGCCGCCCTGTCGTGGGCGGACCTGATGGTGTTCGCCGGCAACTGCGCGCTGGAGTCCATGGGATTCACCACGTTCGGGTTCGGCGGGGGCCGCGAGGACGTCTGGGAGCCGGACGAGGACGTCTACTGGGGCCCGGAGACCGCCTGGCTCGGCGATGAACGGTACAGCGCCGAGCGCGACCTGGAACAGCCGCTGGGCGCGGTGCAGATGGGCCTGATCTACGTCAACCCGCAAGGACCGAACGGCCAGCCCGACCCGGTGGCGGCGGCCCGGGACATCCGCGAGACGTTCGGCCGGATGGCGATGAACGACGAGGAGACGGTGGCGCTGATCGCTGGCGGGCACACCTTCGGCAAGACCCACGGGGCAGCGCCGGACTCCCACCTCGGCCCCGAGCCGGAGGCCGCGCCGCTGCAAGAACAGGGCCTGGGTTGGCGCAGCGGGTTCGGGTCCGGTGCCGGTGAGGACGCGATCACCAGCGGGTTGGAGGTGACCTGGACGCCGACCCCGACCCGGTGGTCGACCAGCTACTTCGACCACCTGTTCCGGTACGAGTGGGAGCTGGTCACCAGCCCGGCGGGGGCCTGGCAGTGGCAGGCCACGAACGCCGAGGCCGTGGTTCCCGGCCCGGCCGAGGGGTCGGCTCCTCGGGCGCCGACGATGCTCACCACGGACCTGGCGCTGATCAAGGACCCGGCGTACGAGCGGATCTCCCGACGCTTCCACGAGCACCCGGACGCGTTCGCGGACGCGTTCGCGCGCGCCTGGTTCAAGCTCACCCACCGCGACATGGGTCCGATCGAGCGGTACCACGGGCCGCAGGTACCGGCCGAGGAGCTGCTGTGGCAGGACCGGGTACCGGCGGTCGACCACCCGTTGGTGGGTGCGGCGGACGTCGCGACCCTCAAGCAGCGGATCCGGGACAGCGGGCTGACCACGCAGCAGCTGGTGCGGACCGCGTGGGCGTCGGCGTCCACCTTCCGCGGCAGTGACAAGCGGGGGGGCGCCAACGGTGCCCGCGTCCGCCTGGAGCCGCAGAGCGGGTGGGCGGTCAACCGTCCAGCGGAGCTGGCGGCAGTCCTGCGCGTCCTGGAGGGCGTCCAGGACGCGTTCAACGCCGGTGCTGCTGGCGGCGTGCGGATCTCGCTGGCCGACCTCATCGTCCTGGCTGGCTCGGTCGGGGTGGAGGACGCCGCCCGGGCCGGCGGCCAGCAGGTCGAGGTGCCGTTCACCCCGGGTCGTACCGACGCGACCCAGGAGCAGACCGACGTGGAGTCGTTCGGGTACCTGGAGCCGGTGGCCGACGGGTTCCGCAACGTGGCGGGCAAGGCCACCCGGCTGCCGGCTGAGTACCAGCTCGTCGACCGGGCGAACCTGCTGACGCTGACCGCCCCGCAGCTGACCGTCCTGGTGGGCGGATTGCGCGCGATCGGGATCAGCGAGGGCTCGCTCGGGGTCCTCACCGACCGGCCAGGAGCGTTGACCCAGGACTTCTTCGTCAACCTGCTGGGTGCCGACCCCTCGGCGCAGGCAGCGACCTGGCAGCCGACCAGCACCGACCACGAGACGTTCGAGATCAAGGACGAGTCGGGCCAGGTTCGCTGGACGGCCAGCCGAGTGGATCTGGTCTTCGGCTCGAACTCTGAGCTGCGCGCGCTCGCCGAGGTGTACGCCGCGGACGACGCCCAGGACAAGCTCGTCCGCGACTTCGTCTCGGCGTGGGTGAAGGTCATGGACCTGGACCGGTACGACCTGCGCCGCTGAGCGTTGCGCGCCGGAAGAGAGCGGGCGGAGGGTATGCACGCGAAGGAAGCAGCGTCGTCGTGACGGTGGTTGCGCCCCGACCCGCGGTGCTCGTCGTCGATGGCGCGAACGTGGTCGGCACCCGGCCCGACGGTTGGTGGCGCGACCGTGCCGGTGCGGCTGCCCGGTTGCATGCCCAGGTGACCTCCTGGGCGGTCGGTGCGGGTCGGGACACGCAAGTCGTCCTGGTGCTGGAGGGTCAGGCGCGCGCCGGCACCCCAGCGGGGCTCGATGCCGGTGTGCGGACCGTCCACGCCAGCGCCTCTGGTGACGACGAGGTGGTCGCCCAGGCCCGGCACGCCCTGGCCGGCGACCGCACCGTCACCGTGGTGACGGCCGATCGCGGCCTGGTCGACCGGGTTTGCGCGGCGGGCGCCCAGGTGCTCGGGCCGCGCCAGTTCCTGAGCGACCTGCTCGCCCGCGATCGCTAGTGCCGCATAGGCACCGGGGACATCACCCGACGAAGACGCAGAACGGGTGACCCGCGGGGTCGGCGTAGACGTGCAACGGCTCGTCCGGGTCGTCGGTGCGGTCGAGCAGCTCCCGACCGCCCAACGCCAGCACCCGCCGGTGAACCTCGGCGAGCTCAGCGGTGTCCGTCACCGTCATATCCAGGTGCAGCTGCTGTGGCACCTGGTGATCCGGCCAGGTCGCCGGCCGCTGCCGCGGCTCCTGCTGGAAGGAGATCCCGATCCCCCCGCCTGGGGGTTGCAGCACCAGCCAGTCCTGGCCGCGTTCGTCGCCCTGCCCGGGCGGCGGCGGCGCGTCACCGGGGCGGTACTCCCAGCCGAGTAGGACCCGGTAGAACTCGGCCAGTCCCCGAGCGTCCGGGGTGTCCAGCACCACCTGACGGACCTCAGGTCGCACCTCGGTCGGGCTCTGCTGCGCAGCTGGCGACTCCATCCCGGCAGCCTGCAAGGACGCGGGGTACGAGCGCAACCACTCCTACGACGCTGACCTAGGGTCGAGCACATGGAGGAACCACCGAAGAGGGGGACCGTGGCCAAGGACGCCGAAGCCACCACAGCCGACGGAGCCACAGCCGACGGTACGAGGAACGAGGACACCAGCGTCGAGCCCACCGCGGACGAGCGCCCGGTGCTGGTTCTCGCGTCAGCGTCGTCGGCGCGGCTGGAGACGTTGCGGCGAGCCGGGATCGAGCCGGTGGTCCAGGTCTCCGAGGTCGACGAGGACGCGACCCTCGCCGCTGCCGTCGACCGATACGGCCCGCTGGCGCCAGCGGATGCGGCGCTGCTGCTCGCCCGGGCCAAGGCCGAGGCGGTGGCTGCCAGCTGCGGTGCCGAGGCCGTGGTGCTCGGCTGCGACTCGATGCTGGAGCTGGACGGCGAGGCTCATGGCAAGCCGGCCGATCTCACCCAGGCCCGTGACCGATGGCAACGGATGCGCGGCGGGTCCGGGGTTCTGCACAGCGGCCACTGGGTGGTCGACACCCGACCCCACGGGTCCGGCGCGACGGCTGGGGTCACCTCGTCGACCACCGTGCACTTCGCCGACATCACGGACGCCGAGCTGGAGGCGTACCTGGCCACCGGCGAGCCGCTGCGAGTCGCCGGCGCCTTCACCACCGACGGGCTGGGTGGCGCGTTCATCCGCGGTATCGAAGGCGACCACCACACCGTGGTAGGGCTGAGCTTGCCGGTGTTGCGGGATCTGCTGGCTACCTGCGGTGTGCCCTGGACCACGTTGTGGACCACCGACCTGGACAGGACAATCAGGTAAGGCTACCCTCACCTCCGTGATAGCGAACTTCCTGATCGGCCTGCGCGAGGGCCTTGAAGCCGCCCTCGTCGTCGCCATCTTGGCCGCCTACCTCGTCCGGACCAACCGGGCACGGCAAGTGCGGTGGCTGTGGGCCGGCGTCGTCAGCGCGATCGTCGCCTCGATAGGTGTCGGCGCGGTGCTCACCTTCACCTCCCGGGACATGACTTTCACCCAGCAGGAGGCGTTCGGCGGCTTCGCGTCCATCGTGGCTGTCTGCCTGGTCACCTGGATGGTGTTCTGGATGCGCCGCGCCGCCCGCGGGATCGCCCAGGAGCTGCGTGGCCGGGCCGACCGTGCGCTCAGCACCGGCGGCGACCGCAACGCCGGTGGCCGGGCGTTGGCCGTCGTGGGGTTCGTCGCCGTCGGCCGCGAGGGTCTGGAGACCGCGTTGTTCCTCTGGTCCGCCACTCGGGCCAGTGGCACCACCACGGCGCCGCTGTTGGGTGCCGCCCTCGGGCTGGCGACGGCGACGGCGATCGGGTGGCTGTTCTACCGAGGGGCGTTGCGGCTCAACCTCACCCGGTTCTTCCGGTGGAGCGGGGTCGCGTTGATCATCGTCGCGGGCGGCGTCCTGGCGTACGGGGTGCACGACCTGCAAGAGGCGACCATCCTGCCTGGCCTGGGCCAGCTGGCGTTCGACGTGAGCGGCGCCGTCCCACCGGACTCGTGGTACGGCGTGTTGCTCAAGGGGACCGTCGGCTTCACCCCCGTCACCACCTGGCTCCAGGCAGTCGCCTGGCTGGCGTACGTCCCGGTGATCCTGGCGCTGTTCCTCCGCCCGGCTCGCGCAGCCGAGGGCACCGAGCCCGACACCTCTCAGCGTGAAACCACCGATACCGGGTCCACCGATACCGGGCCCGTGGGTACCGCGTCCAAGGCGCCCGTCGCCACGTCCTGACCTTCTCGTCCTGACCTTCTCGTCTTTGTCCTGACCTGCTAGATCTGCCCTCGTACCTGGAGCACACCCATGTCGCCCCTGCACCGCGCCCTGCGCTCGACCCCGCTGTCCGAGAACGCCGGACGGCCGTCCGACACCGCCGGAAGGCCGTTCAACACTGGGCGGCGGTCGACCGCCGCCGCACTCATCGCCACGGCCGGACTCGTCATGGCCGGCTGCTCCACCGACCCGGAAGTGACGAGCGGGTCCCAGGCGATCACGGTGCGGGCCAGCGATTCGGCGTGCGAGGTGGACCGGACCGACCTGACCGCCGGCACCAACGTCATGAAGGTGACCAATACCGGGTCCAAGGTCACCGAGGTGTACGTCTACACCAAGAACGGCCAGATCGTCACCGAGCGCGAGAACATCGGCCCCGGCCTCGGTGCCGACGTGACCTTCGAGGTCGCGGCGGGCGAGTACGAGATCGCCTGCAAGCCCGGTCAGGTCGGTGACGGCATCCGGCAAGCGGTCAAGGTCACCGGCGACGGCGGCGACACCGTCACCAAGGACCAGCGCCTGGTGGACGCGGTCGCCCGCTATCGCGCCTACGCCCAGCAGCAGGCGGACCAGGGTCTGCCGCTGGTGCAGAAGTTCACCACCGCGGTCAAGGAGGGGGACCTGAAGACGGCCCGGGAGGTCTACGCACCGTCCCGGGAGGGCTGGGAACGGGTCGAGCCGGTGGCGGAGAGCTTCGGTGACCTCGACCCGCTGATGGACATCCGCGAGGCCGATCTCGAACCCGGGCAGGAGTGGACCGGCTGGCACCGGCTGGAGAAGGCCGTCTTCACCACGAAGTCGACCACGGGGCAGGCGACGTACGCCGACCGGCTGCTCGCCGACTACCGGACGTTCCAGCGCAAGGTCGCCACGGCGAAGATCACCCCGACATCCATGGCCAACGGCGCTAAGGAGCTGCTGGACGAGGTGGCCACCGGGAAGATCACCGGCGAGGAGGACATCTGGAGCGGCACCGATCTGTGGGACTTCGCGGCCAACGTGGAGGGCGCCCGCAAGGCGTACGAGCTGCTGCGGGAGGTCGTGGGGGACAACGACCCCGCGCTGCGCACCCAGCTGGACCGGACCTTCGACGATCTCCAGCAGGCTCTGCAGGAGTACCGCCAGGGTGCGGGTTACGTGAACTACCGGACCGTGGACGACGCCGAGCGCAAAGTGTTGTCGCAGAAGGTGAACGCCCTTGCTGAGCCGCTGTCGAAGCTCGCCGCCTCGGTGGCCCGGCGCTAAGTCCTTCGCGACACTGACCCTGGAGCTGCCATGACCTCCCCTTCGCTCAGCCGCCGCCAGCTGGTCGGCGCCCTCGGCGCGGGGCTGGCGACGTCGGGCGCGCTCGGCGCGGTGTCCGCCGCGGCCGCGTCCGCGCCGTCGGCGGCCGACGACGGCCAGACCGACATGTCGGCCGCGATCCCCTTCGATGGACCGCACCAGGCCGGGATCACCACCCCGGCGCAGGACCGGCTGCACTTCGCCGCGTTCGACGTCACCACCGACGACCCGCGGGCGCTGCGCCAGCTGCTCCAGGACTGGACCGTCGCGGCCCGCCGGATGGCCGCCGGGCTGGACGCCGGCCCCGGCGGGGCGTTCGGTGGCCTCCCGGAGGCACCGCCAGAGGACACCGGCGAGGCGACCGGTCTGCCGCCGTCCGGGCTGACCGTGACGATCGGCTTCGGCCCGAGCCTGTTCGAGCACCCGCAACGCGGCGACCGGTTCGGCCTGGCGCGGACTCGGCCGACGTTGCTGCGACCGCTCCCCCGGTTTCCTGGCGACATGGTGGACGCGACCCGCTCGGACGGTGACCTGTGCGTGCAGGCCTGCGCGCACGACCCGGCGGTCGCCTCGCACGCGGTGCGCAACCTGGCTCGGATCGGCTTCGGCACGGTGGCGATGCGGTGGTCGCAGCTCGGCTTCGGCCGCACGTCGTCCACCACCCGCTCGCAGGTGACGCCGCGAAACCTGTTCGGGCAGAAGGACGGCACCATGAACGTGCGGGCCGAGGACACCGCGGACCTGCAGCGGTGGGTGTGGTCGCGGCCAGAGGACAGCGGCGGCCGGGCGCCGTGGATGGCCGGCGGCAGCTACCTGGTGGCCCGTCGGATCCGGATGCAGATCGAGACCTGGGACCGCACCTCGCTGGCCGAGCAGGAGGCGCTGATCGGCCGACGCAAGGTCAGCGGCGCGCCACTGGGCGGCAAGGAGGAGTTCGACCAGCCGGACTTCGACGCCCGCGGACCGGACGGAGAGCCGGTGGTCAGTCCGGTCTCGCACGTCGCGCTGGCGCACCCCTCCCGGCACGGCGGGGCCAAGCTGCTGCGCCGCGGGTACAACTTCATCGACGGCAACGACGCCCTGGGGCAGATGGACGCCGGGCTGTTCTTCCTGTCCTACCAACGGGATCCGGAGCAGTTCATCGGCGTCCAGCGCGCGCTGGCCCGCCATGACCTGCTGAACGAGTACCTCCGGAACACCGGCAGTGGGATCTGGGCCTGCCCGCGCGGCACCTTGGCCACCTCGTCCTGGGCTGACCACCTCTTCGCCTAGGCAGCGCTGACTGCAACCGGTCGCGTCGACTGTCTGCGGTAATCGACGACCTCATGGTCATCTATTGAGGTTAGGCAAACCTAACTAGCATGCTCGATGCGGCATGCGTCGCGATCTCGTCCAAGGAGGCGGTATGACTGCACGCGCACAGGTGCTGAGCGCCAGCGACGTCGAGCGCTCTGAGCCCGGGCCGCTCCCGACGCCGGCCCCACGTCCACGACGTCGAGTCAAGCGCGCCATCATCTCGGTGCACCGGTGGACGGCGCTGGTGCTCGGGCTGCTGCTGGTCGCGATCACCACCTCCGGCGTGGTCCTGCTCTACGAAGCGGAGGTGACGCGGTTGGTGCACGACGAGGACCACCTGCCGCACCGCGAGCGCGGCGTCGGGGACGGCATCACGCTGGCCCAGGCTTTCGACGTGGCCCGCCAGCACGACCAGGAGTTCGTGCCGCAGAGCGTGATCGACGCTCATGGCACCTATCTCGCCTCGGACGACAGCAACCGGACGCTGACCATCGACCCGGCGACCTCCCAGGTGATCGGCGAGCTGTCGGCGGAGCGCACGGGCGTCGTCGACTGGACGATGGGCTTGCTGCACAACCTGCACCTGTGCCTGCTCACCTGTGAGGACCAGCCGGGCTACCAGGCGTGGCTGCTGACCGAGGTGCCCGGCACCGCGTGGGCCAGCTTCGAGGAGGGCACCGACCTCGCCGTCGGCGATCTGCTGCTCGGCGTGCTCGGGCTGCTGCTCGGGTTCCTCGCGTTGTCCGGCATCTGGTTGTGGTGGCCGGCGACGACCCGGTGGGCGCACGGCCTGCGGGTGCGTTGGCGCAAGGGCCGGTTCGCCCGCGACTACGACCTGCACCAGGTCGCGGGCATGATCGCCGTCCCGTTCCTGCTGATGTGGGCGATCACCGGCTCCGGCTTCGAGCTCGGGTTCGTCGGGAAGGCCTGGTATCAGCTGCTCCCCGGCGAGGAACGCGTCAGCGAGTTCGTCTCGCAGGAGGTGCGCGAGGGCATCCCGGACATCACCCCGGCGACCGCGGTCGCCGCCGCCCAGCGGGAGATCGGCACCACCGAGCAGCCGACCGGCTTCGACCTGCCGATCGCCGACGACCCGACGTCGACGTACACGGTGTGGTTCGCCGACGGCTTCGACCCGTACGGGCAGAGCGAGTACGCCGGCGACCTCGGCGTGGGGGTGGACCGCACGACCGGGGCGAGCGAGATCACCTACGGCGGGCCGGGTCGGCCGGTCACCCAGCAGGCGTGGGAGGAGTGGAACTTCCCGGTGCACACCGGGTACGTCGTCGGGTCGTGGTGGCGGCTGGTCTGGGCGGTGTTCGGGCTGGTGCCGCTGCTGCTCGCGATCACCGGGATGTCGACCTGGCTGTACCGGCGCCGCACCCGGACGCGACGGCGAGCCCTCGACGCCGCGGCGGGGTCGCCAGGTACCGCGGCAGGATCCTCATCGGGTACCGCGGCAAAGTCGCCATCGGCGACCATCGCGGGCACCGCGTGAGCGAAGACCTGTCCACCGTGCTGGTGCTGTACCTGTCGCTGGTGGCCGGGTTCGCGGTGGCCGCTGCCCTGGGCGCACCGGTGGTGCGGGCCGCGACGGCGGGTGCCGGCGTCGCGCAGGCACTGCTGGTAGCGACGGCCGCACTGGACCTGGTGCGGGTGCTCCGCGGCCCCCAGCCGGCTGACCCGGCCACCCACCTGGGCTATGTCGCCGCATCGGTGGCGCTGCTGCCCTTGCTCACCGGACGCCGACTGCGCCGAGAACCGGGGAGGACGCCGGTGTGGCGAAGCGCCGACCTGGCCGTGCTCGCGTTGGCCTGTGCCGCCCTGGTCGTGGTCGTGGTCCGCCAGCGCAGCACCGGGACGTGAGAGGGCTGACGCTGGGCGCACGCCCGGCTAGACCCGGGACGCGGGCGCGCGGGCCAGCGCCGACTGGGGTGCCACGGGTGCTCGTCGCCGGGTACACCGTCCTGGCGGTCGCGGCCGGTGCCCGGTCCGGCGTCCAGCTGGCCACCCGCCTCGACGACGCACCGGTGCCCTACCTGCTGTCCGCGGCGGCGGCCGCCACCTATCTCGCCGTCGGCTGGGCGCTGCGGGCCGGACGGCACCGCGGCGCGGCGATCCTCTGCGCGGTCGAGCTTGCCGGCGTCCTGCTGGTGGGCACCTGGTCCGTGGTGGCGCCGGCCGCCTTCCCGGACGAGACCGTGTGGTCCGGCTACGGCGTCGGGTATGGCCTGACCCCGCTGCTGCTGCCGGCCGCCGTCCTGCTCTGGTTCCACCGTCGGTATACACTTCGGGGAGATACCACCAGGAGGGCGCCGTGACCGCGACCGCGCGGCTGTTCATGCATGGTCGGAGCCAGGCCGTCCGGCTGCCCAAGGAGTTCCGGATGCCGGGCAACCGGGTCCGGGTGCGGCGCAACGGGTCTCAGGTCGTACTGGAGCCGCTGATCGACGATGTCGACGACTGGTTCGCGGCGATGGATGCCGCCGGTGGCGCGCAGTTCCCGGACGTTGGGGCCGAGCAGCCGCCGATGCCCCCGGATCGTGACCTGTTCGGGTGAGGTACCTGCTCGACACCAGCGCCGCGGTGTGGCTGATCCGCGGCGAGCCTGCGCGAGCCCGGACCCGTTTCCGCAGGGTGGCCCGGACGGCTGACCTGCTCGCGATCGGTTCCGTAGCGGTGTTCGAGCTGCACTACGGCGTTGCCCGCAGCAGCGACCCACAGACCAACGCGGAGCGGCTGTCGACGTTCCTGTCCGGTTCTGTCGACGTCGTCCCGCTCACCGGTGCGGACGCCGCCGAGGCGGCGTCGCTGCGTGCCCGGCTCGCCGCGGACGGGCAACCCATCGGACCGTACGACGTGCTGATCGCCGGGCAGGCGCTGCGGCTCGACGCGACATTGGTCACCGGCAACGGCAGGGAGTTCTCGCGGGTGCCGGGCCTGCGGGTGCAGGACTGGTCGCAGCCCCCGGCGCGGTAGTCGACGTCGCCCCGCCCAGGCTGGCTCGAGTCGAGACGGCCGCGGCGTCCAGCTCGCTCAGACCGGGGGGATGCCGCGACGGCGGCGGGTGAAGGCGCGGTCCCGGCCGGCGGCGTACCGCAGTCGGCGGACCAGCTCGCCGCGCAGCTCGTGCGGCTCGACCACGCTGTCGATCACCAGATCGCTGGCCAACCGCTCCAGGTCGACGTCCTGCTCGTACTCGCGGCGGCGGTCGGCGACGAACCGATCACGCTCGGCCGGGTCCTCGATCGCGGCGATCTTGCCCGCGTACACCGCGTTCACCGCGGCGTCCGGGCCCATCACCGCGATCCGCGCGGTGGGCAGCGCCAAGCAGGCGTCCGGCCCGAAGCCCGGCCCGGCCATCGCGTACAGCCCGGCCCCGTACGCCTTGCGCACCACCACACTCACCTGCGGGACGGTCGCCTCGGACACCGCGCTGACCATCTTCGCCCCGTGCCGGATGATCCCGCCGCGCTCCACCTCGGTACCCACCATGAAGCCCGGCACATCGGCCAGGTACACCAGTGGCACGTTGAACGCGTCGCACCACCAGATGAACCGGGCCGCCTTGTCCGCGCTGTCGGAGAACAACACCCCGCCGCGAACCGCCGAGTTGTTCGCCACCACCCCGACCGTCTCCCCTGCCAGCCGGCCGAAGCCGACCACCAGCTCCGCCGCGAACAGCGGTTTCACCTCGAAGAACGAGTCGGCGTCCAGCAGCCCGTCGATCACCTCGTGCACATCGAACGGGGTGCTCTCCACCTCCGGCACCACGGTGGCGTCCAGCGGGCGCTCCGGCTCCTCGGCCGCGTACGACGGCGACCGCTCCCGCCAGCTGGAGGGCAGGTAGGAGAACAGCAGCCGGGCCTGCTCGATGGCGTCCGCGTCGTCGGTGGCCAGCAGGTCGCCGCACCCAGAAGTGGTGCAGTGCATCCGGGCACCACCCATCTCCTCCAGGGTGACCTGCTCCCCCACCACCATCTCGGCCATCCGCGGGCTGCCCAGGTACATCGAGGCGTTGCCCTCCACCATGATCACGCAGTCGGTGAACGCCGGGATGTACGCGCCGCCAGCCGCGGACGGGCCGAACAGGCAGCAGATCTGCGGCACCCGGCCGGACAGCGCCACCTGGTGCTGGAAGATCCGGCCGGCGCCGCGCCGTCCGGGGAACAGCTCGACCTGGTCGGTGATCCGGGCGCCCGCGGAGTCCACGAACCAGAACATCGGCAGCTCCTCGCGCAGCGCCGCCTCGGTGGCGCGGACGATCTTCTCCACCGTCCGCGCGCCCCAGGACCCGGCCTTCACTGTGGGGTCGTTGGCCACCACGAGCACCGGCCGCCCGTCCACGGTGCCGCGGCCGGTGACCACGCCGTCCGCGGGCAGGCCGTCCGCCAACGCGTTCGCGTAGCGACCGTCTTCGACGAACGACCCCTCGTCGACCAGCAGCGCGATCCGGTCCCGGACGTACAGCTTGCCCTGCGCAGCCAGCTTCTGCGCTGCCGTCGGCGTCGGCTTCGCGGACGCCGCGCGAGCCGCCGCGAACCGCTCTCGAGCCCGTGCCACCGCTGGGTCGCCCGGATAGCCAGCCCCATCGAGCCGTTCGCCGCTCATGACGGGAGTCCGAGGCCACGGGCGATCACCATGCGTTGCACCTGGCTGGTGCCCTCGCCGATCTCCAGGACCTTGGCGTCCCGGTAGAACCGGGCCACCGGGTACTCCTCCATGAACCCGTTGCCGCCGAACACCTGGGTGGCCGTCCGGGTCGCGCTGACCGCGGCCTCGGTGGCGTACAGCTTCGCGATGGCCGCGGCCTGCTTGACCTCGGCCGGACTGCGACGACCTTCGCGTTGCTGGTCGGTCAACCACGCAGCCCGGTAGGTGAGCAGCCGAGCCGCCTCCACCGCCACCGCGACGTCCGCGATCGGGAAGGACACACCCTGGTTGGCGCCGATCGGCCGGCCGAAGGCGGTGCGGCTGGTCGCGTACCGGGTGCACTCCTCCAGGCACGCCTGGGCCAGCCCGACGGCGAGCGCGGCGATCGCGATCCGGCCCTCGTCGAGGATCTGGAGGAACTGCGCCAGACCCGCGCCACGGCCACCAAGCAGATGGTCGGCTGGCACCCGGACCCCGTCGAAAGTCAACCCGTGAGTGTCGCTGGCTCGCCACCCGAGCTTGTCGTACGCCGGATCCACGGTCAGGCCGGGGGTGCCGGCCGGCACCAGGATCGCGCTGATCTCCGGCCGCCCGTCCTCGAGGGTGCCGGTGCGCGCCGTCACCGTGATGACGTTGGTGATCGGGGTGCCGGAGTTGGTGATGAACGCCTTCGCTCCGTCGACCACCCACGTAGCACCGTTGTCATCATGGCCGCCGTTGTCGTCATGGCCGCCGCTGGTGCTGCCGGGGCCACCCTCGAGGCGGGCGCGGGTGCGGGTGGCGGCGGCGTCCGACCCGGCGTCCGGCTCGGTGAGCCCGAACGCGGCCAGGGCGCGGCCGGTGACCAGATCCGGCAGCCATCGCTGCTTCTGCTCCGCGGTGCCGAAGCACAGGATCGGATTGATGCCCAACCCCACCCCGGCGGACACCGTGATACCCACGGACTGGTCGACCCGGCCGAGCTCTTCGATAGCCACGCACAGCGAGGTGAAGTCGCCGCCGGCACCGCCGTACTCCTGCGGGACCACCAGACCGAACAGGCCAAGCTCGCCGATCCGTGGCATCAGCTCGACCGGGAACCGGTGCTCTCGGTCCCACTGAGCCGCGTATGGCGTGATCTGGTTGTCGGCGAAATCCCGGACAACCGCGCGAAAGTCCTCATGGTCCTTGCTGAGCTCGAACGCGCTCACCGCCCACCCCTTCACCCGATTTGACGTTGACGTCAACGTCAATCAGCCTACCGGTCGTGGCGAACCGTACGTGGACCATCGCGCAGCTGGCGGCCGAGTTCGGCGTCACCCATCGCACCATCCGCTATTACGAAGACCAGGGCCTGCTCGCGCCCGAGCGTCGCGGCAACACCCGGGTCTTCCATCCCCGCGACCGAGCGCGATTGACGCTGGTGCTGCGCGGCAAGCGGCTGGGATTTCCGCTGGACCAGATCCGCCGGATCGTCGACATGTACGACGACCCACCTGGCCACCAGGGTCAGCTGCGCTACCTGCTGGACCAGATCGACGAGCGCCGCGCCGAGCTGCTGCAGCGCCGCCGCGACGTGGCAGCAGCCCTGCGGGAGCTGGCCGACCTGGAACGCCGCTGCCAAGCCGAACTGGATCGACTACGACCAGGCGCGCAGAAGGTTGGCCAGACATCGGACCCTTGGCCAGACCAAACCAATGGTGGGGGAACATATCCGCGTGATGCAGCACCACCCGAGTGACGCTGCATCACGCGGAACATCATGGCTATCAACCCCGAGCGACTATCGGACGGCGGCCCCGCTGCTCACGGGATCGGGCCTCTATCGACGCATTGAAAGCTGGCCTGGGCTTGTACACGGTTGCCGGTGATCCGATGAGTGGCTTCCGCTGTCACCAGGTAGGACTGACCGGGCACACAAGCGGCGCTGACGGGTGTTCCGGTCAAACCGTTCATGGGGGACCCACTCCAGATGTAGTCGTACGCGGCGGGATCGTCGCCGACCACCGAGGCCGTGCAGGTGACCGTGGCTCCCCGCTCCGGAGCACAATCAGCGTAAAGACTGATAGGCGGAGGGCCAGGCGGTGGGATGTTGTTCCGGACCCTGAGGGCCAGGCGACAGCCACCTGAACGATTGTCAGTGTCGATCCCAATCGTGACGTCCTGCCCAAGTCTCGCTGTCACGAATTCGGTGGCGGTCCGGCCACCGACGCACTGGCCAGCATCGCCGTCTGGGTAAAATCTGACATCGATCGCGACCGTTGGATCGGTGACCTTAAAGCTGAGGTCGCACCACCCTGATCGCCCATCAGTATCTACCACGAAGCTCCGATAACGCCCTTCGTCGACGGGCAGGTCGCCTGTCGACGACCCCGGGCACTGACCTGCGTCTCCCCCTGCAGAGACTGCCCAGTCAACAGTGATGGGACTACGAAGCCAATCTGCTTCGTTGCCCAGACTCAGCCATATCCCGCAGGCGCCGGAACGGCTGTCGGTGTCGAGACGGATCTCCTGCGTCCACGAATTCACCGGAGCGTGCTGCCAGCCAGCGTTCGGGCATTGACCCGAGTATGGCCCGTCGTCGTAGCCCGTGCGGTTGTGACCCAACGTGATGCCGTCGAAACCGGCCGGCCGGATCATCGAATTGATCCAACCGACGTTCAGTCGAGCGAAATAAATCAGACCAGTCGAACATCCTGATCCGTCACCTTCATCAACGATCGCTGAGATGAATTTCTGGCCGTTTCGTGACTGAACGAGAGGACCACCGCTGTCAGCTTTGCAGGCTGAATCAATGGTCCCGCTCGTGTTTACAGAACCTTGAGTGGTGATCCGATCAGTTGAAATTTCAGTAACAACTGGCTCATAGTAGCGGAGCACTCTGGACAGATCTCGCGACGGATTCCCCGGCACTGTTCGACCCCATCCAGCAGCTGTGCCGCTGTCATTAAGAATGGGGTCGTCTTCTACCGGAAGACTGTTCACTCTTGAACTGAAGTCAAGCGGCGTACTCAGATGGAGGAGAGCGACGTCGCGAGCGTCCGGATCAAAGAAGACCGAGTCGACACCTTTGATCTGCTCGGTCCCCTCGACTACGTCACGGTCGTGTTCGCCGGCCACTATCGAGATGTCGGAAAAACTTAAACTGGGGTGTTCTTGAGTGGGTTGAGCGCAGTGCGCGGCTGTGAGCACCCACTCACGGGCGACAATTCCCCCGCCGCACTCAAAATCGCCATTGAACTGGATCGCCACCTGCCACGGGAATTGCCCCGGGGTTGCCTCGTAGCCACCAACAATCGCATGCGCAGGGGTGAGGAAAACCCAAAAAACAGCGAAGGGACAAGCGCCGCGACTGCAGCGAGTCTTGTCGTTGCGTTGCCGGAAGTTCTGACGCCCGAACCAGCAAAGGAAAAGGGCTCTCCTCCGGCATTGTGACTGAAACCCGGAGGGCGCGAGACCACCCGCGCCAGCATCGCCCTAAGCAATGGTTTCATTCGCTCTCCCACCCTCATCATTGTGATGATGCCGACGCGAGCACACTATCGGGGACGAGCCCGCTGAGGGTGACTTTAGGCGTATTCCTGAGACGACTCTTTAGACCTTGATCGAGCAGGCCGTCCGGGTCGTGAACAACGGGCGTCCGTGATCTCTTGAGGTCTGGCGGTTTGCGAAGCGACAGAGGAGACAGGCCACGGGGTCGGAGCACCATGCGGCATGGAGGTTCGGCTCGGGTGGCGGTATTGAGCGGCCGGGCCGGCCAGCACATCGATGACTAACCTAGTAGTCATGCTATCCGCATGCTTCTATGCTGAGAGCATGCCCATGCTGCAGATCCGCAATGTCCCGGACGACGTCCACCGCCGACTCAAGGCGCGAGCCGCGATGGAGGGCATCTCGTTGTCCGAGCTGGCGCTGTCCGAACTGCGCCGCTCACTCGAGCGGCCCACTCGGCGCGAGCTGCTGGCCCGGGTGTCCACCCGCAAGCCGGTGACCACCGGCCCAGACGCAGCCGACGCCGTCCGAGCCGAGCGCGACGCCCGGTGATCGTCCTGGACGCCTCAGCTGCGATCGAGTGGCTGCTCGGCAGGCCCTTAGGCCAGCGGGTCGCCGACCGGTTGGCCGATCCGGAGCAGACGATCCATGCGCCCCAGCTGCTGCCCGTTGAGGTGACTCAGGTGCTGCGCCGCCATGTGATGACTGGCTCGGCCACGGCTCGTCGCGCGGACCAGGCGTTGACAGACCTGGCGGACCTCGGTGTCGCCCAGCACGACCACGATCCTCTCATCCCACGGATCTGGCAGCTGCGCGGCAGCCTGACCGCATACGACGCCGCGTACATCTCCCTTGCCGAGGTTCTGGACGCCCCGCTGGTCACCATCGATGGGCGACTGGCCCGGACAGGCGGGCATCGTGCCGTGGTAGATGTGGTGGGACGATGACCCTTCGCCATGGGACGCCGATCAATCCCAATCTGGAGTGGTCAATCAAGATCTGGGATGTAAGCACGTGCGCGACGCCGCAACGCGAGCATGATCGTGTCGGCATCGCTATCAGCGCCAATCGCTCTAGCTGGGGCCAGGTCGAGCGCGAGAGAGCTGAGCGTGCGCGCATCGGTCTCGACAACGAGCTGAACGTCTATCGGAGTCGGTGATCCGTCGGCCGATGGATCACCAGAGATGTCAAACACGTAGATCCAGTTCGGCGCTGAGTGCACGTACTGCCCAGTCGGGCTGCTCAACCGAGGGTCGCATAGCGCGTAGGTACCGCCAGCCATTCTCACCAGATCAGGAGCACCCAAGAAAGGTTGCCAGGAATCCCACACCGGCCGTGGCAAGGCCAGGATGCACCCGGTCGACGAATGGCGTCGAGCGATCTGGAACTTGAACATGATCTGGTAGAAAGTACGCTTGAAAACGTTGCTGATGTTGGGGCCTTCTACCCGCCTGCCTGGCCACTCAGGGTGGGCCGCGACCTGCTCCGCGAAGTCGGTCGAGTGCAGATCCTGCGCAGCCCGCAGCGCCTCGACCGCGTGGCGGTAAGACCCGTGAGTATCCGTTGTCTGGATCTCAATCATCCCGTATCTACCCAGCTGTACGCCGGTTTCGCTGCCGGCAGTAGGCACCACTTCTACGACCGTGACGTCGAATGACAACTCAGGGCTGGCAGGGCTGCGCGGCAGGGCGACCTCGCCTCCGAACAGGTGTTGAAATGCGAGGAACTGGCGAGCGGCTCCCCCGTCTCGTACTGCTTCGACTAGATGACGGCGCCATCTCTCGTCCGTCAGGTTTGTTATCGGGATGACATGAACAGGGTGGGCTGCGGCTACCCCGAAAAGCCTGCGGACCATGTGGTGCAGCAGGTCGTCGTCGAGAGCACGGTGTGGACAGACAAGCCAGTCCTGGCGATGACCGTTGCTACCGGCACTGACCGTGCAGACTCCTTTGCTGTTGGCCGCCTTGACGCATGTCATATCGGTCTCTGCGACTTGGGAGAGGAACGGACAGCGTTCCGCGAGCTGATCGGCCCGGGCGCGATCATGTGAGTCGACGACAGGAAAGACTCGGTGGCCGAACCACTCCGCGATGTGCGGGCGCAACATCGCACGATCAGCAGCTGTTCTGACAGAGCGGGACGTCATGACACCAGCTCGCCGTACTGCCCGATGAAAGAATGCGGCCTGCGGCGGAACGGATTGAATAACCGCCCACCCTTCGGCGCACCATCCAAGCAGGCCAACACTTCTTTGGCGACAGCACGAATGAGCGGAACTGGGACCGCATTTCCGACTTGATCATATTTACTGGTATTAGTTCCATGAAAGGCGAACCAGTCGGGAAACCCTTGGATACGTGCAGCTTCACGGATGGTGATGGTTCGATGCTGTTCAGGATGCGTGTACTCCCCAGTCTTGGGATCACGGAACCGGGTAATGACTGTCCGCGGTACACCATTCCAGGTCATTCTGCGGTAGCGGCGGGTATGATCCTTGCGCAGAGCACGACGCATACTGTGCGGAAGCATCTCGCGCGGAAGATCTCGCCAATCCTGACCAGGCTTGAGTAATTTGATGCGCGCCAAAGTCTGCGGGCTCAGCGCAGCGGCGTAGTGGTCGTGCAACTCATCGTCAGGCATGCGGGAGCCGTCCAACCTCGTCCGGGCGATACGTTGGAATTCGCTTCGCGGCGACTCACCATAAACGTTGCTCTCTTCACCGGCAGCCACGGGCGGAAGGTCGCTGATAGCCGCAGCCGTGGTGATGAAATCGGGAAAGTCAGCAGGGTCGATGGTCACATTTGGCAGCAGATCGCCGATGCCACCACCGTGGCTGGGTTCAGGGAAACCGTAACCACAAGGGATATCGAGATCTTGCCGCCACGCGACAATGATCAAGCGCCAGCGCATCTGCGGGGTTCCATATTGAGCCGCGAGCAGCTCAGCGCAGGAAGCAGTATATCTGAGTTCCCGTAGGCCGTTGATGATCGCCCGCAGGTGGTTCGCTCGGTCCAGCGTGAGGAGCCCGGGCACATTCTCAATCACGACGGCCTTCGGGTTCATCGTCCGCACA
The DNA here is from genome assembly GCA_051657715.1 of Angustibacter sp. Classification (GTDB taxonomy): domain Bacteria; phylum Actinomycetota; class Actinomycetes; order Actinomycetales; family Angustibacteraceae; genus JBOFBH01. Next base: position 30,695 of record JBOFLF010000016.1, read on the forward strand.
ACACGCAACAACTCTCGGTACAGCATATTCCGCTCGTCCCACACGTTCCTGCGGCCTAGCATGCTGAAGCCCTGGCATGGCGGCCCAGCAAACAACAGGTCGAGGTCACCCGCGCCCATGTCACTCTCGTCGTGAAACCGACGATCGGTCACCACGCGAATATCCTGCGCCAGAACGGTGCCGTGAAGGTTCGCCGCATGGGTAGCGGCTGCCCGGTGGTCGATCTCGACTGCGAGGCGAAGATCGAAGCCCGACTGGGCCAAGCCGAGGCTCGCTCCGCCTGATCCAGCGAACAAGTCCACAACTGTCGGTCGCCGCATCACAGAACGCCTCGAAGGAGCGCTGCGGATCGGCGATTCATTGTGGTGAGGGTACCGATTGTCATCGCAGGCTCTCGGCCCGACACGACGCTGACCATCGACCGGGTTCATTTCGCTGTTTCCGGCTCGGGTGCAACGCCTTGATCATCCAGCTCCTCCTAGGAGACCTTGCAGATGTGTTCAGCGGTCCAGTTTCACCGAGAGCACCGACAGTCCGCGGATCGGCAGTGCCGACCGCATCAGCGGCAACCCTGCCGGCAACAACTAAGCTCGCCGGGCACGCGGCTCAGGAGCGGCATGACAACGGGAAGGACGCAGCAACATGGGACGGCATGGGGACCGGCTGATCACGAAGGTGCTGATCGCCAACCGGGGGGAGATCGCCGTCCGGGTGGCTCGGGCCTGCGCCGACGCGGGCATCGCCTCGGTGGCCGTCTACGCGGACCCGGACCGGGACGCCGTCCATGTGCGTGCCGCGGACGAGGCGTACGCGCTCGGCGGCAGCACGCCGGCCGACTCCTACCTGGTGCAGGAGAAGCTGATCGACGTCGCACGGCGGGCTGGCGCGGACGCGGTGCACCCCGGCTACGGGTTCCTGTCGGAGAACGCGCAGTTCGCCCAGGCGGTGCTGGACGCCGGCCTGGTGTGGATCGGGCCGCCGCCGGCCGCGATCGACGCCCTTGGTGACAAGGTGAAGGCCCGGCATATCGCCGAGCAGGTCGGCGCTCCGCAGGTGGCCGGCACCCCGAACCCGGTGGGCGGCGCCGAAGAGGTCGAAGCGTTCGCTGACCAGCACGGGCTGCCGGTGGCGATCAAGGCGGCGTACGGCGGCGGCGGGCGGGGGATGAAGGTGGCCCGCGAGCGCGCCGAGATCGCGCAGCTGTACGAGTCCGCGGTACGCGAGGCGGTGGCCGCGTTCGGTCGCGGCGAGTGCTTCGTCGAGCGGTACCTGGATCGTCCCCGGCACGTGGAAACCCAGTGCCTGGCCGATGTGCACGGGAACGTGGTCGTGGTGTCCACCCGGGACTGCTCGTTGCAGCGCCGGCACCAGAAGCTGGTCGAGGAGGCGCCGGCGCCGTTCCTCAGCGAGGAGCAAACCACCCAGCTGTACGCGGCGTCGAAGGCGATCCTGCGCGAGGCCGGATATGTCGGCGCCGGCACCGTGGAGTTCTTGGTCGGGCAGGACGGCGCCATCTCGTTCCTCGAGGTGAACACCCGGCTGCAGGTGGAGCATCCAGTCAGCGAGGAGGTGACCGGGCTGGACCTGGTGCGCGAGCAGCTGCGAATCGCGGCCGGTGAGCCGCTCGGGTACGACGACCCGGCGATCCGGGGGCACTCGATCGAGTTCCGGATCAACGGCGAGGACGCCGGCCGGGGCTTCCTGCCGGCACCCGGAGCGGTGAGCCGGTACCTGCCGTCGTCCGGGCCAGGCGTCCGGGTGGACTCCGGGGTGGTGGCCGGCGACGAGATCAGCGGTGCGTTTGACTCGATGCTGGCGAAGCTGATCGTCACCGGGGCGACCCGGCAGCAGGCACTGGAGCGGTCCCGGCGGGCGTTGGCCGAGTTCGTCGTCGAGGGGATGGCCACGGTGCTGCCGTTCCACCGGGCGGTGGTGCGGGACGAGGCGTTCGCGCCGTCCGACCCTGATCAGCCGTTCGCTGTGCACACCCGCTGGATCGAGACCGAGTTCGTCAACGCCGTGGAGCCGTTCGACGGTGCCACCTCAGCAGCCAGCGCGACCGACCAGGCAGCAGCCCGTGAGCCGATCGTCGTCGAGGTCGACGGCAAGCGGCTGGAGGTGGTGTTGCCGGCCGGCTTTGGCACGACCACGCCAGCCCGCGCCCAGGCCCCACGCCGTCGCGGCCGATCGGCTGCGACAGCTCCCGCCAGTTCGGACGCGGTCACCGCACCCATGCAGGGCACGATCGTGAAGGTCGCCGTGGCGGAGGGCCAGCAGGTGCAAGCCGACGACCTGCTGGTCGTCCTGGAGGCGATGAAGATGGAGCAGCCGATCACCGCACCGAAAGCAGGCGT
>JBOFLF010000017.1:0-77512 GCA_051657715.1 Angustibacter sp.
CCCCGAGGCCGGTCCGCTCGACGAGTCAGCGGGTTGGGCCACGTCATGCCTTCTGCGGGTCGACCTTGATCTTGATCTCGGTCTCGCCGCCGGGCTTGGCACCGTTGCTGTCGGAGGCCACGGTGAAGTTCGCCGCGTCCTCCCCCTGGTGCGTGAAGGTCGTCGTCTCGCCACCGGTCGTCACCGTAATGACGGTCTTGCCATTGTCGTCGTTGGCGTGGTTCACGTGCTGACCACCGCCGTCACCGCTCCCATGACTGTGCGGGTGGTGGTGGCTGTTGTGGCCATCGCCGCCACCACCGCCACTGGAAGACCCGCCGGAACCAGACCCACCGCCGTCGGCCAAAGCCGCGGGTTGGTAAGACGGATTCGTCGGCTGCCAGGTCAGGTTCTGCCCATTGCTGGACGGCGCGGATGCGTACGACGGGTTCGACGAGTAGTTCGGGTTCTGCGCATACGTCTGAGTCGGCGTATACGACTGCTGAGCAGGTGCGTATGACTGCTGGGTCGGTGTTTGCGCAATCTGACCATAGCCATTGGCGGCAGTGTTGACACCCATACCCTGGAGGGAGGACGTCATCTCGCCTACGCCGGAGGCGATGGTGGACATGGATTGTGCGGCGTTCTGGCCGCTGAATAAACCCATGATGCCCTGGAGCGTCTTCATCAGCCCACCCATGATCCCCGACACCGAGTGAGCTAAACCCTTCGCGGCCGGTTGGGTGAATTGGTTGGAGCCCAGGCTTGCCACGGTCGGGTTCGTTGTGTGCGCCGCTTGGTCGAGAGCGCTCTGGCCTTGCCCGAGGCCATGGGCGGTGTGATTGATGATTTTTTCTAGAACCAAGAACTGGCGACTCAGAGTTTCAACATTCTCTAAAGCCTTCAGCAGCGTCTTCTCAGATGCCGTGGCGGCTTGACCCTTGGAGAAAAGCTTGGCCAACTTCACACTGTTCTCGTGGAACTGGGCGAGGTGTTGAACCGCCGCCTGGTGCTGCTGAGCATGCTGCTGCGCCTGCTGCTCCCGTAGCAGTTGTGGATTGGCGGCGATGATCTGCATCAAGACCTTCTGCCAGAAACCATTGCTCCAAAAGTTGAGCGCTTGATGTGGGGCTGGGGGCCAAGGTGACGCCGTCATGATCAGACCGCCGTTCCCGAGCTGTGACTCCCGCCCAGAAGAGCCTGGGTAACGCCATTAATATCGCTGCTGTGCTGCTCGTCACCGTTCCTGAGATTACGAGCAGATTGCGCAACACGTTCTTTGTGCTGGTTGAGCACCTGCATCGCCATGAAAAACGCCGACGCCAGCTGCATGAAGTTCTGCATCACCAGTTGAAATACCGGCTGCCCGATCTGCCCGTAGGGACCGGAGTTCGGTTTCAACCCAGCCCATCGAGTAAGAGTGCCCATGAAGGAGGCGTAGGCGTCGTTCATCAGGGAGTCGAGAAGCCTCAGGATCTCCTCGGGATGCGCCTCTACCGTCGAGCCGTCCGAATTCGAGGGCTGCGGGCGTGGGTCTCGGACGTTGTGCAGCAGCGCCCAGTCCTGCCACGACATAGGAGGGTTGGACGATGAGGACGAGTTGGCGGCAGCGTGGACTGCTTGGTACATCGCGTAATCGTCCCCTGCGCCTTGTGGGGCTACGGGCATGTGTGACCTCCACCGGAAAAGTGTCTAACCCGACCTCGATCATGAAGGTAGAGCCGCGGTCACACCCGGTGCAGAGGACAACGACCCTGGGCCACCGGGCCGAACGACCCACAGCCGTCTAGGTCGACCCGACTGGGCCTACGGCGACGCGCCGGGAGACGACCGTTCGGGAGATGCCGCTGCTGGTGATGCTCCTGGCGCGGAACCTCCCGGCGGGGGGGCGGCGACCACCGCGGTGGCGGCCTGCCGGTCCAGCGCCGGGCCGGTGCCGAGCAGGTCGACCAGCACCGACGGCACCACCTGCGGGCGCACCCCGCCGAACCCGAGCGCCGTCTGCGCCTCCGTGCTGGTCACCGCGAACCGCTGGCCTTGGTCGGTGACCAGGTACACCGGCCCGTTGGCGCGCTGCGCCGGCGCCGACCGCACCAGCGCGCCGCGGCCCGGGGTGATCACCACCGTGTCCGCCAGCACGCCGCTGCCGCCGGACTCGCCCCCACCGCCCGCGGAGCCACCCGCACCGCCACCGCCAAGGGGTGCGATCGCGACCGGCCGACCACCCGGCGTCGTCGGCGTCGCGCCGAAGCCGACGCTGACGGTCATCGCCGGCACCTCGGAGCGGAAACCCTCCGGGGTCGCGCACACCACCACGTCCGTACCGGTTTGGTAGATCAACGGCTCCGGAGCCGTCGACGGGTAGGAGCCCGGGTCCAGGTCCGTGGCGGACACCTTCGCCGTGGCCCGCTGCGCCGGTGTGATCGGCACCTCCGCGACCGCCGTCCCCCTCGGGTACGCCGTGCGGCTGGCCGGGTCGCCGAGCACCAGTCGGGCCTGGATCACCGACAACGGCGACAGGCCGTCCCGCTGCACCAGCAGGTACCGCCCGGTCGACGAGCCCGCGATCTTCTCCACCACCACCTGCCCCACCCGCAGGTCCGCCCCGTCGACGGCGGAACTCGACTCACCGCGGCCTGTGACCTTCGGGTAGCGCAGGTCCGGACCGGCCGGCACCGTGCCCAACCAGCCCGGGGACACCACCGTCCTCGGCGCCTCACCCAGGTCCAAGCTGCGCAGCACCGCGGTGGCGTTGCGTTCGCGCACCCGGAACCGCCGCCCGTCGGTGACCACCCAGATCGCCCCCTGCGACTGCACCACCAGGCCCGCACCCTTGCCGAGGTCGAACCTCTCGCTGGCCCACTGAGCCGGGCCGACCAGCAGGGTCAGCCGGGGCGTCTGCGCCGGGCCGGCGAGGCTGGACGACGTCGAGCACGCCGTCCACGGGTCGTTCACCAGGCCCTTCGCCGACGGCAACGAGTCCGGCGCGCCCGGGATGCCGACCGCCGGCCCGCGCGGCACCTCGGACAGCGAGTTCCGGGAGATCCGCACCAGCGTCCCCTTGGTGCCGGTGATCAGCCTGGCGGACGCGTAGTTCACCACCGGGCGCAGCAGGCCGTCGGAGTCGCGGATGTACCGCGCGCCGCTCTCCTTCTCCACCAGGATCGCGGCCTCTCGCTGCCACGCCTTCGAGCCGCCCTTGCGGAACAACCCGTAGATGCCGAAGCCCGCCATGATCAGCAGCAGCGCAATCGACCCGACGATCAGCGCGATCACTGCGCGACGCGTGGGTGACTGTGGGTGGTTGGCGTCCCCGAGCAGGATCGCGGACACCGTGCGGCGACGCAGGAACTGGTACGCCTGGATCTGGTCTCGCCGAGACCACACAGCGGCTCCCTCCGGTCTGGTGACGGCCTGCCCCCCGGTCGCGGCACAGGCTACGCTGCGGCGCAAACCCGCACCGGACCGATCTCGGAGGATTCATGGTCACCACGGCGTCGGGCGGTGGCCCAACGCCGCCGACCGGGTCGTTCGCGACCTCAGCGCCGTGGTCGCCCGGATCCGGATCGACGGCACCTGGTGCTATAGCACCTGCCTCGGCGATCCCGCCGCCGACCGGCCCGACCAGAGGCGGCCCCGCGTCCGTGGGGCACCCAGCTGATGGCGCCGACCCCATCCCGGACGGCCGGCCCAACCGAAGCCGGCTGCGGGCCGACCTGCCTGGCCGCCTCCTGGGCGTCCGGCCGATCCAGCTGATGGTGTGGCAGGCAGCCGTGCTGGTCGCCGTCGCGACTTGGCCCGGACCGTCGTGGGCGCGGGTGGCCGGGCTGGTCCTGCTGGCCACCACCACGGTGCTCTTGCTGGCCCGGTGGCGTGGCACCTGGTTGTTCGTGTGGCTGGGAGTTCGGGCGCGGTACCGGCGACGGGCCCGCACCCACCACGCAGCCGGCATGGCGACACCGGGCGGTCACACACCTGGAGCCGCTGGCACCGGCGAGAGCGTCGAGTCCGTGGAGGACCGGGCCGGGGTGCGCTACGGGCTGATCGCCGTCGACGACGGGTGGGTCTCGGTGCTCGCGGTGGAGCCGGTGCCGACCGGGGCGGTCACGGTCGGCGGACCAGCGCAGTCGATCCACCGGGACCAGCAGGGGATGCTGCCGCTGCAAGCCCTCGCCGACGTCTTCGCCGACCGCGACATCCGGCTCGCATCGGCGCAGCTGGTCACCTCCACCGTCCCAGCACCGTCCCCGCACGTCGACCCGCGCTCTCCGCTCGCCGTCTCCTACCAGGAGTTGTGCGGTGGCTCCCCGGTCGACTCCGCCATCGGACCGGTGGTCGCCCACCGGTCCGCCTGGGTCGCGCTGCGGCTGAACCCGCAGCAGTGCCGGAGCGCGATCGAGGCCCGCGGCGGCGGGGTCGACGGGGCGCACCGAGCGCTGATCAGCGTGACCGCCCGGCTCGCAGCGTCGCTGCAGGAGGGCGCCCGGGTCCGCCCGTTGAGCGCCGACGAGGTCCGCGCGGTGCTGGCGGCCACCGCCGGGCCGGACCCGTCGTCGGTGCAGGAGCACTGGCGCCACGTCACCGCCGGCGCCCGGGTCGAGGTGTGCTTCACCGTCGCGTCCTGGGGGTCGGCGGACCCTACGGAGCTGCTGACCGCGTTGACGACCGTCCCGACGCTGTCCACCACGACCAGCCTCGCGCTGAGCCCCGCGATGGGCTCGACCAGCTCCGCGGCTCGTGGCGGGGTCGGCTGCCGGGTGACGATCCGGTTCGTCACCCTCGCCGAGGACCAGGCCCGCACCGAGCGGGCGATCATCGAGGTGGCCCGGCAGATCGGGGTCGCGCTGCGGCGCCTGGACGGCGAGCACGCGATCGGCCGGGACGACGTCCGGCCGCTCGGGGGTGTGCGGTGATCCAGCGGTACGCGATGATTCCGCCGCCGGGAGGTGCCCGGTGAGCCGGTTGCTGCGCAGTGGCCGCCACCTGTTGAAGTCCGCGCTGGTCAGCTCGCTCGAGGTGTCGCTGGACCGCGGCGGTCTGGTGCTCGGCCGGGACGACACGGGCGCGCCGGTTGCCCTGCCGCTGTTCGGGGACCGCCACCGCACCCTGGCCACGGTCTTGGACCAGCAGCTCGTCATGGTGCTCTGCTACCGGGCGCTCGCTCTGGGTGCGCGGTTGCGCATCCTCACCTTGCAGCCGGCGCCGTGGGTGCCGCTGCGTCGGCTCGGCGTGGACGACCCAACGGTGGTCGCGATCGGCACCCCGGAGTCCGTGGTCGTCGCGCCGAACCCGCCACGGGCGGACCGACCGTTGCTGGTCGTCGACGACGTCATGGCCGCCTCGGGCGGGTTGGAGCCGTCCGCCAGCGCTCGGGTCGAGGCGCTGGCGTGGCAGTGCTCACTGTCCATGCTCCCGGACCTGTCGATGCCGTATCTGCCCCGCGCCCGAGCAGCCGGCACCGTGGTCACCCGACGGCTGGATCCGGCCCAGGCGGTGGCCGCCGCGTCGTTCCTCACCCTGCCGAACGGTGCCGCCCTGCTCGGCGGGCTGGGGCCAGAGCAGGTGGCGGTGGTCGAGCGCAGCCGGGCCACGATCGTCGACCTCGCCCTGACGGACGCCGAGACCCAGCTCGTCGTCGCCGGCACCGGCTCAGCCGTCCTGGCACCGCCGATCTGACCATGACCGGTCAGCGTGATAGCGCGGTGTTCATTGGTGAGAATGCTTGGCAAGCCATGAGCACCCGCCACAGTGAGCGCGCGTCAGGCAGCAGAGGTGATGCTGAGCGTGCCGCCGAGAGCGTGGGCGATGCGGGCGAGCATGACTCCGCCCGGGGCCTGAGCTCCGTTTTCGATAGCGGAAATAACAGCTTGGCGAGTTCCGGCGCGCCGAGCCAGTTCGGTCTGAGAGAGCCGAGCGGCGGCGCGGGCGTTGTAGACGAGCCCCACGAGCTGTAGACGGGCTTCAGCCTCCACAGGCGCTCGCGTCGTATTCGACTCGCTCTGCTGGCGTCATCGCAGCTAAGGAGTCGTCCCGGGCCTGCTCCCACGAAGTGGTGATGGTTTCATCGCTTCTGCCTTCCTCCCGACGCTGCTCGTCAGCCGGAGAGGGCGCGGATCCAGGCGTAGACCTCGAGGATCGCCCCGGCCAGCGGCAACAACGCCATCAGTGCGATGAACTCGACGATGTCGAGGAACCGGCCGGCGTAGGGGGCGGCTCCGCGACGCGGCAGCAGCATCGTGGTCGCGAATCCCACCCCGGCGACCACCAGCACGACGGCGGCCCACAGCACCCGGCCGGCCGCCGTGGAGTTCAGCGTGCTGACCGCGGCCACCCCGATCGTCCCGATCAGCCCGGACCCCAGCAGGATCGTCCGCTGGGTGCGGGACCGCGGCTGCCGGGACCGCAGCACCAGGGCGGCGCTGAGCGCGATCGCCAGCCACGTCGGCCACCGCCCACCTTGGTGCAGCAGGACCAGGGTGCACACCACCACCACACCGCAGACGGCGCCGAGCAGCGCCCGGAGCACCACGTCACCGGCGTGCGCCCGGTCCATCATGTCCTCGCCGGACGTCGGCACCTCGTCGCGGCGGAACTCGTCCATGTCGACCGGGACCGTGGGCAGCGGCAGCCGGGCCAACCGGACAGACAGCATCGGCAGCGCCGGCAGCGTCATCATGGCCGCCACCGCCGCCACCGCCGCCACCGACGCCGTCCGCGCTTCCCAGATGACCGTCCCGGTCCCCGCCGCCGCAGCGGCCAGACCCCCGATCGCCCCAGCACCGAACAGCGGCAGGTGATCGCCGACCAGCACCACCGCGAGCACGCACAGCAGCACCGTCGTCGCACCGGCGACCGCCATCGAGCCGGCGTTGCCGGGCCAGACGTCGCCACGCAGGTCGACCGCGCGCGCGGCCCCCCACGCCCCGTACGGCACGGCGGAGATCCCGGCGAGCGCGCCGGCCACCGAGTCACCGCCGGCTCGGGACAGCCCGCCCGCGGTGAGCAGCAGCAGCACTGCGATCACGACCGCGGTGATGATCGAGAAACCCCACGGCGAACCGGCCAGGGCCAGCGGGAGGACGCCGAGGGCGGCGGCGCACCCGGCGAACGCCAGCGACGTTCGCCGGGTGGTGATCGACGTCCACCGGTCGCCCCGGATGCCGGCGACCGCGATCGCGTCCACCACGTCGTCGAACAGCGCCGGTGGCAGCCGGGCGCTGCGCGGGGTCAGGTAGAGCACGTCGCCGTCGCCGATGTCGGACGCCGCTATGGAGCGGCCGGGCTCCAGCGGCATGCCGTCCAACCGGCCGAGCAGCCAGCCGCCGGCGGCACCACCGGACGCGCCGTCCTCGGCACCGACCAGGTCGACGGCCTGCAGCACCACCTCGGCGACGGTGGCCTGCAACGGCAGGGCTAGGTCCACCCGGGTGTGTGGGGCCACGATGGTGACGCGACGAGGCTGGGTGGCGGTCGCTGGGTCGATCGTCATGGTGCTCCTCGTCCGCTGATCGCTCTACTGCTGCCTACTGCCTAACCCTCAACTACTGCCTGACTGCTCATCCTGCTCCTGCTAGATCCTGCTGGCTGGTCGGTCTACCCGCCGCGCGCGTCCGGTGTTCGCGCCCGACCGACCCGACCTCCTACGATGAGGAACCCTCGCGGGAGGTCGAAGGTCGAAACCGACCCACCGCCACCCTCGTCACCTCGTCCCGGGGAGATCCGCCGTGAGCGTACGGGTTCACCGCCGTCCACCGCGACAACCACTGCCGGAGCTGCCCCGCGGCGACGTGCAGATGCAGCCGCCGCCGAACCTGCCCCGCGGCGGCAACCAGAACATGGGCCCGATGCTGATGATGCTCCCGATGATGATCGGGATGGGCGCGATGTCGTTCTCCTACATCGGCAAGGCCGGCGGTCCGATGGTGTGGGTCTTCGGGATCCTGTTCGGCGGGATGATCATCGCGATGGTCGTGATGATGGCCCGCGGGTCGGCGGGGCAGAACAAGAAGCAGATCAACGACGAGCGTCGGGACTACCTGCGGTACCTGGCGAACACCCGGGTGCTGGTCACCGAGACCGCGAAGCGGCAGCGGGGCGCGCTGCTGGCGGCCCAGCCCGAGCCGCAGGGGCTGGTGTCGGTGGTGACGTCGTCGCGGTTGTGGGAGCGGCAGAACGGCGACCGGGACGCGTTCCAGGTGCGGATCGGCCGCGGGCCGCAGCTGCTGGCGACCTCGTTGCAGTCGCCGCAGACCCCGCCGCTGGAGGATCTCGACCCGGTCGCGTCCACGTCGCTGCGGCACTTCATGCGGACGTACTCGACGGTGCAGGATCTGCCGGTCGCGGTCGCGGCCCGTTCGTTCGCACAGGTGGTGCTGCTGGGTGAACGGGGGGTGGCGCTGGGTCTGGCCCGGGCGCTGCTGGCGAACCTGGCGTCGTTCCACTCCCCGCAGGACCTGCGGATCGCGGTGTTGGCCGCGCCGGACCGCCAGGTCGACTGGGACTGGCTGAAGTGGCTGCCGCACACCCAGCACCCGTTCCGGCAGGACGCGTCCGGGTGGCTGCGGCTGGTGGCCACGACCACCGGCGAGCTGGAGGATCTGCTGGACCCGGAGCCGGCGGACCGACCACGGTTCACCGCTGGGCCGGTACCGGGCGCCAACCACCCGCAGCTGGTGATCGTGCTGGACGTGGACGGGGTGCGGCCGGGCGGTGCGCTGCTCGGCGAGGGCGGGTTGTTCGGGGTGACGCTGCTGGATGTCACCGGGTCGCTGCCGCGGCCGTCGATGGCGCCGCAGTCGGAGCTGCGGCTGGTCGTCGAGCCGGACCGGATGGGCGTTGTGGGGGAGCAGGGCCCGTCGCTGGTGGGTCGCCCGGACCAGCTGGACGAGGTGAGCGCCCGGGCGTTGGCGCAGCGGTTGTCAGCGATCCAGGTGGTGCGGGTGGCGCGGGGCACGTCCGCGCTGAACACGAACTTCGGGTTGCCGGAGCTGCTCGGCATCGGTGACCCGCGCACCCTGGACACGGAGGTCACGTGGCGTCCCCGGTCGCCGCGGGAGCGGCTGCGGATCCCGCTCGGCCTGGACCCGGACGGCCAGCCGGTGGAGCTGGACCTGAAGGAGTCCGCGGAGGGCGGGATGGGTCCGCACGGGCTGATCATCGGCGCGACCGGGTCCGGCAAGAGCGAGCTGCTGCGCACCCTGGTGATCGGTGTGGCGGCGATGCACAGCTCACAGAACGTCAACCTGGTGCTGGTGGACTTCAAGGGCGGTGCGACGTTCGCCGGCCTTGGCACGCTGCCGCACACGTCGGCGGTGATCACGAACCTGGCCGACGACCTGACGCTGGTCGACCGGATGAAGGACGCGCTGGAGGGCGAGCTGGTGCGCCGCCAGGAGCTGCTGAAGGCGGCCGGCAACTACGCGTCGGTGCGGGACTACGAGCGGGCCCGGGAGTCGGGCGCCGAGCTGATGCCGCTGCCGACGCTGCTGGTGATCATCGACGAGTTCAGCGAGCTGCTGACCAGCAAGCCGGACTTCATCGACGTGTTCGTGATGATCGGCCGGCTGGGTCGGAGCCTGGGCGTGCACCTGATGCTGGCGTCGCAGCGGCTGGAGGAGGGCCGGCTTCGCGGCCTGGACTCGCACCTGTCGTTCCGGATCGGGTTGCGTACGTTCTCCGCTGGGGAGTCCCGCACGGTGCTGGGGGTGCCGGATGCGTACGAGCTGCCGTCGGTGCCCGGGTCGGCGTTCCTGCGGGTGGACACCACCACGTTGATCCGGTTCAAGTCGGCGTACGTGTCGGGGGTGCTGCCCCCGCTGGGGGGGCCGGTCGGCCCGTCCGGGGACGCGAACCGGCGGATCGAGCCGTTCTCGGCGCGGTCGTCCTCCCCGGAGCTGGTCGCCGATGATGAGGAGGCGAAGGCGGAGGCGGAGGCAGCGACCGGGGTGGCGCCGGCGGTGATGGGCGACTCGGTGCTGGAGGCGATGGTGGCGCGGCTGGAGGGCCAGGGCCCGCCGGCGCACCAGGTGTGGCTACCGCCGCTCAGCACCCCGCCGAGCCTGGACCAGGTGCTGCCGCCGCTGGGCGCGACACAGGACCGTGGCCTGTGCCCGGTGGGCTGGGGCGGCAACGGCACCCTGACCGCGGCGTTGGGCATCGTGGACAAGCCGTTCGAGCAGCGTCGGGACGTGCTGTGGGCGAACCTGGCCGGCGCGGCCGGGAACCTGGCGGTGATCGGGGGCCCGCGCACCGGCAAGAGCACCCTGCTGCGTTCGCTGATCGCGTCGATGGCGTTGACGCACCGGCCGAGCGAGGTGCAGTTCTACTGCCTGGACTTCGGCGGCGGCGCGCTGGCCGGCCTGCGGGACCTGCCGCACGTGGGTGGGGTCGCGGACCGGCAGGACGACGAGCGTTGCCGGCGGGTGGTGGCGACGATGCTGAAGTTGTTGGCGGACCGGGAGGTGGCGTTCCGCGAGCAGGGCATCGACTCGGTGGAGGAGTTCCGTCGCCGCTGCGCCGGCAAGGGCGACGCCGAGGGGTACGGCGACGTGTTCCTGGTGGTGGACGGCTGGCTGACGTTGAAGCAGGAGTTCGAGGAGCTGGAGGAGGCGGTCGTCAACCTGGCGATCCGCGGCCTCGGGTACGGCATCCACGTGGTGGTGTCGGGCAACCGGTGGTGGGACATCCGGATGCAGGCCCGGGACGCCCTGGGCACCCGGTTCGAGCTGCGCCTGGGCGACCCGTCCGACTCGGAGATCGACCGCAAGGCGGCGGCGAACGTGCCGGTGGACTCCCCCGGCCGGGGCATCAACGCGCAGCGGCAGCAGTTCTTGCTGGCGTTGCCGCGGATCGACTCCAGCGCCGGCATCGACGACCTGCCGGGTGCGTTGGCCGGGTTCGTGCAGGCGGTCCGGCAGGCGTCCCCGGCGTTGGCGCCGGAGCTGGGCGTGCTGCCCCGGCACCGCCCGGCGTCCGACTTGCCGACGGATGGCCCGTTCACGTCGATCCCGATCGGCTGGGGCGAGTCGGATCTGGGCGTCCGCTCCCTGGACCTGACCGCGGAGACCCACCTGGTCGTCTACGGCGACGCCGAGTGCGGCAAGACGAACCTGCTGCGGCTGATCCTCAACCACATCACGTCCCGCACGACGCCCGACCAGGTACGGGTGTTCGTCGCGGACTACCGCCGCACCCTGATCGACTCGGTGGACCACGAGCACGTGCTCAGCTACACCGGCTCGGAGAAGGCGCTGGCTGAGGACGTTCGGGAGCTGGTGAAGTCGTTGGAGGCGCGGCTTCCTGGCCCGGAGGTGACCGCGGAGCAGCTGCGTACCCGGTCGTGGTGGAGCGGCCCGCGGGTGCTGATGCTGGTGGACGACTACGACCTGGTCTCCGCAGCGAGCGACAACCCACTGCTGCCGCTGGTGCCGCTACTCGGCCAGTCCCGGGACATCGACTTCCACCTGATCGTGACCCGCCGGGCGGGTGGGGCTGGGCGGGCGATGTTCGACCCGGTGCTGGGGCGGATCCGAGAGCTGGGCTCTAGTGGCATGATGATGTCCGGTCCGCGGGACGAGGGCGTCCTGATCGGTGACGTGAAACCGTCGACGCAACCACCGGGTCGTGGTTGGCTGGTTCGGCGCAAAGAGGGCAAGGAGCTCATCCAGCTCGCCGCCACCATGTCCCATCAATAGGTGACCATTTACTCACTCTTTGCAACCAAATTCCGCTGGGGTATATCTGCCTACCGAGTTTGGACACTTCTACCGCGCCTCGAGCGTCTTCAGCGGTTCGTATGATGCCCTTGCCGAGACGCTTGTGGCGCCAGTCTGGACCGGATCGGATGTGCCGACTCTGACGGGCTGATTTCCTCGAAGTCGTCCAGGCCGTAGCAGGAGAAGTAAATTAACGGCGACCAGGAGGAAGTCTCGTGTCACCTGAAACCAAGCAGAGTCTTGAGCTCGTCAAGAAATATGGTGAGACTGTCACCGCAGAGATCAACCAGATGTTGAGTGGAACTAAAGTCGCGAGAGACCAGGTCCAAGCCATTCTCTCTGGGTTCAAGGGTGCAGCAGCTAACCAGCACATCGCGATGATGCAACTTCAGATGAATGTTGCAACCGAAATAGCTCGTGACGTCAATCAATTGGCCATCAACTTCTCGACGGCGGCAGGAAAGATTCAGGATAAGGTTTTTGAAGACCAAGACCTTCTCAAGAATTTGAGCGGCAAGTTCAGTGTGCTTACTAAGACCTCGGTTTAATTAATCAATTTAATATTGCCTCGAGATTGTCCGCATTTCACCGTTTCTTAGAATGGAAGTATGATGACTGACGATTTTCTTGCCTACCAAAAGCAAAAACTTGCTGAAGCCGGTGAAGTCATGGGGAATAACGCAGCTAAGATGATCAATCATCTCGAGGTGATAGAGAAGGCTACCCTCGATATCTACAACGCTTCGGCGGGTGCTGTTCAGGAAGAAGCGCGCATGCTGATGCAGAAAATTAATATTCGACAGGATGAGCTAGCTGCTGTAACGAAACTTGCCGGCGCGACGACCATCAAGATCGGCGAGGACATGGACTTCCTGGATCGTCAACAGGCAGCGGGAATGGGCGCAGGATGAAGTTATCATGACAGATTTCCATACGGAATTTAGGTTTCTTTAATTTGCCGGGAGCCGGAATCCTTGACGCTGATGGGTTTCTCCAGTCATGTCTCAGCGTCCACGTCAGCTAGGCAGGAGAGTCACCAGTGGCGTCATCTGGCACAGTCTCGATCCACTACCAGGCTCTGCGGGATTTTGCTGACGCGTTGGAGAAGAAGCTGGGCCAGCTGGACGTCGCCGGCAAGAAGGTGGCCGCGTTGGCCGACGAGAAGGTGCGTCTCGGGGATTTCATCGAGGCGCACCTCCTCGTGTCTCGCCATGAAGCGGCCGTGCTCGAGCTGAAGAAGCTGCTCGCTACCATCGACGATGTGATCCGGCACTCCACCGTCGCCACCCGCAAGGTCGCGCAGGTCTTCCGTGACGCCGACCAGTACCACGCGCAGCAGCTGCACTCCACCACCGGCCAGTGGAGTACCTGATGCAGTCAGCGCTCAACCCGTACCTCCACCTGCTCCCGGGGTTCAACTCCACCACCGGCCTGCGGGCGACCATCACCCCCTTCGCCAGCCTCCCCCACGAGGAGCTGGCCCGGATGCTCGCCGCCGGGGACGTCGAGACCGTCAAGGCGGCCGGGGATCTGTGGCGCGAAGCCGCCATCCTCATGCAGGAGGCGACGGTCGAGGTCCGCAAGAGCATCGACAAGCTCGCCCAGTACTTCCAAGGTGCCGCCGCCGAGCAGCACCGCTTCGGGGTTCTCGACATCGCCGACGGCATCGACACCGCCTCGCACACCGTGGTCGCCATCCGCGACCTGGTGCACAAGACGGCAGAGCAGCTCGACACCGCCCAGAAGGGCGTCACCAAAGCCGTCGACATCCCCAAGCTCAGCCCGGCCGCGTCCCTCATCCTCGCCGCGCGCACCGGCAACCCGACACCCGACGCGATCACCTGGTGGGAGAACGCCACCCCGCAGCAGCGCGCCGCGGTCGACGTGGAGCTTCAACGCTACGAGAACGCCGTCGAAGCCGCCTCCGTCGGGCAGCAGGATCTCGCCACCCGGCTCACCTGGCTGGCCGGCGAGTACCTCACCACCGAGGAGACGATGCCGCACTTCCCGACGACCGCCGAGTCAACCAGGCTCCCCGACGACCTCGCGTCCGCCCAGCAGCTGGCCAACCAGCCGTGGCTGACCCAGGACGACACCGACGACAACAAGGGCCGGCCGCTGTTCAGCGACGCCTACCAGGGCGCCGCCCTCACCGCTGCCTCCGCGTACCTCGGTAAACAGGCCGGCTCCGAGTGGCTCGAGCGCCGCAAGCTCGCCAAGGACGCCGCTCTCGCTGGCCTCTCCGGTGGCGGTAGCAGCGGAGGTGGTGGGGGAGGGCTGTCATCGGGTCCGCCCACCGCGAACTCCGCGTTCAGCGGCGGATCCGGCGGTGTCGGGTCCGCCGGCGTCGGGTCCAGCGGGCTCGGCGGCGGCGCTGGCGGCACCGCCGCTGGTACCGGCATGGGAGGCATGCCGATGATGCCGCCCATGTATCCGCCGATGGGCGGACAACCAGGACCGGGCAACAACCCTCACCTAGCCGCCTGGCTGCAAGAGATCGAACCGATCTGGGGCGGGGAATCCGTCCCCGTGACCCAAGCAGTCATTGGCGCCGCGCCAGAACAACCACCCGGCGGCCGACCACCCTGGCGCCCCTCCATCGGCTGAGCCGGGCACCCGGCACCACAGGCCCTCGCGCCCGGGATCACTCCCGGCCCGATCCCGGGCGCGAGATCTCCCCACCCAGCCACTGCACCAGGCGCGCGAGCGCGGACTGCCGCAGATCGAGTGGGAGTACGACCTCGCGCAACGCGCAGCCGACGTCCGAAGCGGAAAGCGCGCCACGGTGCCGCTTGCTGAGGTGGTGGCCGAGCTTGGCTTGGACGATTGAGCTGGATCGTGCCGAGAAGCAGCTCAAGATTTTGCCCAATGGTCGTCCTGGCACTCGACATCGAGCAGTGTTCGCGAGCGTACCGATGACGCATAGCGGAGACCGACATGCAGCCGGTCCCACCCTTGCGTCAGCGAAGTCAGCGGTAGCCGTAGGAGGAGTCGTCCGGGCGGTGGTTGGGGGAGTCCTCCGGAGTCCAGTAGGTCACCGCGTCGCTGATCATCTGCGGGTCGTCCACCAGCGGGCCGAACTTCTCCTGGGTCAGCTGAGCCAGCTGCCGCATCGCGTCCTGGATCGCCTCCAACACCAGCGGACCTAGCCGATCAGGCCGGTACTGCTGGACGGCGTAGGGCTCGATGGTCACCCCGGTGAACCGGCCGCCGCCGTTCATCCGCACCGTCACGATGCCTCGCTCGGCCGAGCCGACGATCTCGGTAGCCAGCAGATCCTGCTGCGCGGCCTCCACCAGCTCGTTCTGTTCCCGGACCTGCTCCATCACCTTGGCGACCTCGCGGTCGATGTCGACGGAGTCCCAACCCTCGCTGATGCTGCTCATCCTGTCCTCCCTCGACGGACCGACGGGTCCACGAATCCATCCGCCACCAGGGCGGCCAACTGTAGATAGGCCCGACGGGTCGGTGAGGCAAGCCTCGACAGGTCCGTCGCGTCACCCTCCGCCAGGTGCGGATCGAACGGGACGTCGACGGTCGCTCGGCACCGGGTTCCGTAGTGCGAGTGCAGCTCTGACAGGTGCACCGCCGGCCTCGGCCCCGGCGCGTTCACCACCACCACCGCGCTGCGCACCAGATCGGCGAACCCGTGCGCCTCCAACCAGTCCAGCGTGTAGTTCGCGCTGCGCGAGCCGTCCACCGCCGCGTTCATCACCAGCACCAGCTGGTCGGCCAGCTCCAGCACCGGCCCCATCGCCTCATGGGTCAGCCCGGCGCCGCAGTCCGTCAGCACCAGGCTGTAGAACCGGGTGAGGATATCCGAGGTCCGGCGGTAGTCGTGGCCACCGAACGGCAGCGACGCGAACGGGTCCAGGTCCGAGGCGACCACGTCCAACCGGGACGCCGCATGCCCGGACATCGACCGCACGTCGACGTACCGGTGCATCGCATCGGCACTCTCCAACAGCGTCCGCACCGAGTGCCGGGGCTGGTCGCTGATCCGGTACGCCAACGTGCCCGCATCAGGTGACGCGTCCATCGCGACCACCCGGTCCCCGCGGTGCGCGGCGAACGTGTGGCCGAGCATCACCGTCGTGGTCGTCTTGCCGGAGCCACCCTTGAGAGACATCACCACCACGCTGCGGCAGCCGGCGATCGGCATCCGGACCCGAGCCAACAGATCTCGCTCGACCCGCTCGTCCTTCCCCGGAGCCAACTCCACCGCGCCGAAGGTGGCCTGACGCACCGCACGCCGCCACCCCCGGCTCGCCTTCGGCGGGTGCCGGTGAGCCGCTCGACGCGGCTGATACGAACCTGCCCCGCTCGGCAATCCACCCGTCGCCGGACCAGCGGGCGCTGACCCAGCCGCTGTCGGACCAGCCGCGATCCCTGGGTCGATCAGGCCTGGGCCTGAAGCCGTCGCTCCGTACCACGCCCCTGGATCAGGCGCCGCGGGAGCACCCGCTGGAACTCCCGGGCTCAACGCGGCTTCCACTCCTTGAGGCAGGCCCACCCCGTTCGGCCCGCCCATGAGCGGCGGGACCGCGGCCGGCGGCATACCCGCTGCCCCGTTCAGTGTCACGTTCCCAAACGATGGCGCAGCCGCTGCGGGCGGTCCTTCACCACCAGCCGGCGGGTAGCTCGTCGGGAAGGTCGGGTAACCAGCCGCCGGAGGAGGAGCCGGAACAGGAGGGGCAGGAGGAGCGGGAGCCTGCTCGCTCGCCAGGAACCCACTACCGAGACGCTGGCAGCGGGCTACCAAGTCGGACACCGGGTCGTCCATCCTCGGCGGGCCGTCAGCAGCGACCGCCCGGAGCACGGACTCCGGCATCATCCTGCGCTGCCCGACCAACGGCTCGGTAGCGGCAAACAAAGCTCGGGACTGCAAGATCGCCAACCGATGCTGCGGGTACTCGCCGGCGAGCAGGAGGACGGCGCGCTGCACCGGGTCGAGCTCGCGGCGAGATGGCTCCGGCGGGAGCGGCGTCGGGACGTCCGACCCCTGCGTCGGAACGACGGGATGCTGCCACCCAGGAACGGAGGCGACAGGATCAGACACCTCGAAGCCCTTCAGGGACAGGATGACGGGGGACCCGGCGTCCCCCGTCGCCGACGATAAGCAACACGACCGTTCGACCCACAGGGCCAAACTGCCCACCAGGCTGCCATGACGCGGCGTCCAGCGTCCGGGAGTTGGCCGGATTCATCGGCATCACGGTCGGCCCAATCGGTTCTCCAGAGCGAACCGGGTCAGGTCGGCCCGCCGACGACACCCTGTCTTGTCACGAATCCGGTCCAGGTGTGAGCGGACCGTGCTGATGCTGATGGTCAGCTCTTTGGCGATTCCCTGATCGGTGGCTCCGCGAGCCAGCAGGGCCAGCACTTCACGCTCGCGTTCACTGAGGGTCGGGACGTCCGGCGCCGCACCTCGGTGAGCAGACTGGACCAAGAAACCAGCAAGTGTGGGCGAGACGTAGGTGCGACCGATTGCCACCGAGCCGATCGCGGACAGGATCTCCGCGCGACGAGCATCCTTGGACAGATAACCCCGGGCACCGGCGGCGATCGTCTCGACGACCACCGGCCCGTCCTGGACCGCCGAGACGACCAGCACCGACAACCCCCGGGCAGCCAGGTGCCGTACCCCCTCAGGCCCCTGCCGCCCGGGAAGGTGCAGATCGACGACCACCACGTCCGGCGGCACCCTGGACCGGGCGTCGAACTCCTCGATGGACCCCACCGCGACCGTCAGCTCCAGCAGTGGGTCTTCGTACACCAGCCGCTCCAGCGCCTCCCGGAACAACGGGTGATCCTCGATCAACGCGACGCGCAGCGTTCGCTGGGATGTCGGGGGATCCGACACGTCGCTGGCACCGGGGGTGAAGCCCGGTACCGGGGACGACGTCATCGAGCCTCCTTCATCGGAGCGGGTGCGCCACGGCAGTCGAGGTCACGCGCATGCGGGACCAAGCCATATCGCACGGCACCGTCCACGCGCCACCTACACCGCGTCACACCCGGCAAACTCCACCTGAAAGGTGGGCCTGCCCACACCGAAGAGCGACGACCCGTGACGAACCCGGTGGAGGCGATCGGACTCGAACCGACAACCCCCTGCTTGCAAAGCAGGTGCGCTACCAATTGCGCCACGCCCCCGAAGACCGACCGATCAAACGATGGCCGGGACGGGTTTCACACTGGGTCAGTGGCCTGTGCCCACAGGTCTTGTTCGGCCTTGTCGGACTCCATCTTCCGCCACACAGCGAACGCACCGGCGGCAGCGATGACCAAGAGCAACAACTTCTTCACTGGTCCTCCTTGACTTCACCGTGGGCCTAACTGGACTCGAACCAGTGACCTCTTCCTTATCAGGGAAGCGCTCTAACCGACTGAGCTATAGGCCCGTGAGAGCTTGGCCCTGAAACCCACACCAGGCGAGCGAGGACGTGCTCATCAGGTGACGAGCCTACCCCAGCACACACCTCGACCCCACACACACCGTCAGTCGTCGGTCAGCGTCACTTGGACACCGCCGACCAAGCTGGAGCTGATGTTGTAGAGCAGCGCGCCCAAGGTGCTCAATGCCGTGAGTAGGAACACGTCGACGACGGCGATCACCGTCGCCAGCGAAAGCACCCGCCCGAAACCCGCGTAATCCATGATGTCGAACTCGGCACCAGACGAAGTACCCAGCACGGTGCCGATGGTCCGATCGATATCGGTGAACACCCCCATCGCGTCGAGGATCAGCCACAACACCGCGACCATGATCACGAGCGCGATGCCGATGGCGACCGACACCAGGAACCCCAGCTTCATCACCGACCACGGGTCGAGGTGGCCCAGGGTGAGGTTCACTCGCCGCGGCCCGGACTGCGCGGGGCTACCCGTTCGCTGAGCGCCGGACATCGTCGGGCGGGCGGCCTGGGCGGACGGAACGTCTCCGGCCTCCTGATACAGCTCCGGCCGAGGGGGACTACCGGTGGTGGGCGCTCGACCACCTGGCTGCGCGACCGGCTCCTGAAGCCGAGGCGGCGGTGTGGCCTGCGCGGTGAGTGGACGGCCCGCAGACGCGGGTGCTTGCACCATCGGCGGAACGGGCTGTGCCGCAGATGGTGCGGACTCCGGTGTCGTGCTCGACGAGGGAGGGGGGGACGTGTTCGATGATCCTGACGTCGTCCCGGACAGTGCGTTCGTGATCCCTGCCGATTCCGGTGGCCTGAGCGGCTGACGCGGCTGCCTGGTGCCGTTGCCGGATGGACGAACGGCGTCGCGCGCTACCCGCTCCGACGGGGGCTGGAACATCGGCGCGGCGACTGACTGACCCGGTGATACCGGCGGGGGACTGGTCCGTGCCGAGCCTGCGGACGGTGGTTCGTCAGGGGCAGTGCCGGAGAAAGAGGCGTCCCGATTCGTCACTGCTCACCTCCTGCGTGGGTCTGCGGCAGCCCTGCTGGGTGCTGGTCAGGTCTTGATCGGGCGCCGAGTTTGAGCGCACCGGCCATAGACGCTACGCCATCGGATCGGTCGGTGCCGACCCGGCGGCGTGGTCAGGACCCTCGTCGGGGTCCGCGACAACGTCCACGACCGGTTCTTGCTGCTCCACCTCTTCCCGGTCCATGCTGCGCGCGATCCCGGTGATCGAGTCGCCGGTGTCGGGCGCGGCGAACCGGACGCCTTGGGTGTCCCGCCCAGTCGGCCGGACACCGTCCACCCGGGACCGGACCACCTTGCCCTTCTCCATCACCACCAGCACCTCGTCGCCGTCGTTGACCAGCAAGGCACCGACCAGGTCGCCACCCCGATCGGAAATCCTGGCAACCTTGATGCCAAGCCCGCCACGACCCTGCACCCGGTACTGATCGACTGGTGTCCGCTTGGCCAAACCGCTGGCGAACACCACGAACACGTCCGGCTGATCACCGGGGCGGACGACGTCCATGGCAAGCAGCTGGTCGCCGTCCCGGAACCGCATCCCAGCCACCCCGCTGGTGGCCCGCCCCATGGGTCGCAGCGTCTGGTCGTCCGCGGTGAACCGGACCGACAGCCCCTTGCGGGACGCCAGCAGCAGGTCGTCGTCAGCCGACACCAACCGAGCTGCCACCAGCTGGTCCGCACCGCCGTGGTCGTCGTCGCGCAGGTTGATCGCGATCAGCCCGCCGCTGCGGTTGGAGTCGTACTCGGTCAGCCGGGTCTTCTTCACCAGGCCGCCGCGAGTGGCCAGCACCAGGTAAGGCGCCTGCTGGTAGTCCCGCAGGTCCAGCACCTGGGCGATCTCCTCGCCGGGCTGGAACGCCAGCAGGTTCGCCACGTGCTGACCCTTGGCGTCCCTACCACCCTCGGGGATCTCGTACGCCTTCGCCCGGTACACCCGACCGGTGTTGGTGAAGAACAGCAACCAGTGGTGTGTCGTGGTGACGAAGAAGTGCTCGACCAGGTCGTCGCCGCGTAGCTGAGCGCCGCGCACCCCCTTGCCGCCGCGCCGCTGCGAGCGGTACTGGTCCACCCGGGTGCGTTTGGCGTACCCACCGCGGGTGATCGTGACGACGACGTCCTCCTCGGCGATCAGGTCCTCCATCGACATGTCGCCGTCGAAGGGGATGATCCGGGTCCGCCGCTCGTCGCCGTAGCGCTCGACGATCGCGGCGAGCTCTTCGCCGATGATCTGCCGCTGCCGCTCCGGGGAGGCCAGGATCGCCTGGTACTCCTCGATCAGCCGCTGCAGCTCCTCGAAGCGGTCGACCAGCTTCTGCCGTTCCAGGGCCGCGAGGCGACGCAGCTGCATGTCCAGGATCGCGCGCGCCTGCAGCTCATCGATGTCCAGCAGGCCGATCAGCCCGTCCCGGGCGTCCTCCACCGTGGCCGAGGCGCGGATCAGCGCGATCACCTCGTCGAGCGCGTCTAACGCCTTGAGCAGGCCGCGCAAGATGTGCGCCTCCTCCTCGGCCTTGCGCAGCCGGTACCGGGTGCGTCGCTGGATGACCTCGATCTGGTGGTCCACCCAGTGCCGGACGAACCCGTCCAGCGACAGCGTCCGCGGCACGCCGTCCACCAGGGCGAGCATGTTGGCGCTGAAGTTGTCCTGCAGCTGGGTGTGCTTGTAGAGGTTGTTCAGCACCACCTTCGCGACCGCGTCCCGCTTGAGCACGATCACCAAGCGCTGCCCCGTGCGAGACGAGGACTCGTCCCGCACGTCGGCGATCCCGCCGACCCGTCCGTCCTTGACCAGCTCGGCGATCTTCAGCGCGAGGTTGTCCGGATTCACCTGGTATGGCAGTTCGGTCACTACGAGGCACTGCCGGCCCTGGATCTCCTCGACCTCCACGATCGCCCGCATCGGGATCGACCCGCGCCCGGTGCGGTAAGCGTCCTCGATACCGCGCCGGCCCAGGATCAGCGCACCGGTGGGGAAGTCCGGGCCGGGAACCCGGGCCATCAGCTCGGCCAGCAGCGTCTCCCGGTCCACGTCCGGGTGCTGCAGATACCACTGGACGCCGTCCGCGACCTCCCGCAGGTTGTGCGGCGGGATGTTGGTGGCCATCCCGACCGCGATCCCGTTGCTGCCATTGATCAGCAGGTTCGGGATGCGGCTTGGCAGCGGCATCGGCTCGAGGGTCTTGCCGTCGTAGTTCGGGCTGAAGTCGACGGTGTCCTCGTCGATGTCCCGGACCATCTCCATGGCCAGCGGCGCCATCCGGCACTCGGTGTACCGCATCGCGGCGGCCGGGTCGTTGCCCGGCGAACCGAAGTTGCCCTGCCCGTCCACCAGCGGATACCGCATCGACCACGATTGGGCCAGCCGGACCAGGGTGTCGTAGATCGAGGAGTCGCTGTGCGGGTGGTACTGGCCCATGACGTCGCCGACGACCCGACTGCACTTGTTGTAGCCGCGATCTGGCCGGTAGCCACCGTCGTACATCGCGTACAGCACCCGCCGGTGTACCGGTTTCAAGCCATCCCGGGCGTCCGGGAGCGCCCTGCTGACGATCACGCTCATCGCGTAGTCGAGGTACGAACGCTGCATCTCCAGCTGCAGGTCGACCTGCTCGACCCGGTCCGCGGGCTGATCGCTGGGGGCGGTGGTGGTTGGTGGCAGTTCGGTCACGAAGGATCCTCAGGGCAAGGTCGGGACGACCGCGTTCGCGGCCCGTTGGTCGCGGTCAGATGGCGAGTCAGATGTCCAAGAAACGGACGTCCTTGGCGTTGCGTTGGATGAAGGCCCGCCGAGCCTCGACGTCCTCACCCATGAGCACGGAGAACATGTCGTCGGCTGCGGCGGCCTGATCGAGGCTGACCTGGAGCAACACCCGATGGTCCGGGTCCATGGTGGTCTCCCACAGCTCGTGGGCATTCATCTCGCCGAGACCCTTGTACCGCTGGACGCCGTTCTCCTTGGGTAGTTTGCGACCGGCCCGCCGGCCCTCCTCGATAAGCGCGTCGCGCTCCCGGTCGGAGTAGACGAAGTCGTGCGGACCTTGGCTCCACTTGAGCCGGTAGAGCGGCGGCTGGGCCAGGTACACGTACCCGCCCTCGATCAGTGGCCGCATGTACCGGAACAGCAGGGTCAGCAGCAAGGTGCGGATGTGCTGGCCATCGACGTCGGCGTCGGCCATCAGCACGATCTTGTGGTAGCGCAGTTTCGCGCCGTCAAAGTCCTCGCCGATGCCGGTGCCGAACGCCGAGATCAGCGCCTGCACCTCGGTGTTGCCGAGAACCCGGTCGATGCGCGCTTTCTCGACGTTCAGGATCTTCCCGCGGATCGGCAGGATCGCCTGGGTGGCCGGATTGCGACCGCCCTTGGCAGAGCCGCCAGCGCTGTCGCCCTCGACGATGAAGACCTCGCAGCGCTCCGGGTCGTTGAGCTGACAGTCACTCAGCTTTCCGGGCAGTGACGACGACTCCAGCAACCCCTTGCGCCGACTGGCATCCCGGGCTTTGCGGGCCGCTACCCGCGCCGCCGCAGCCTGGATCGCCTTGCGGATGACCTCGCGGGCTTCGTTCGGGTGCCGGTTCAGCCAGTCACCGAGCTCCTCGGTGACCACCCGCTGCACGAATCCCTTCACTTCGGTATTCCCCAGCTTGGTCTTGGTCTGGCCCTCGAACTGGGGTTCGCCGAGTTTCACCGATACAACGGCGATGAGTCCTTCCCGGATGTCCTCGCCGGACAGGTTGTCGTCTCTGTCTTTAAGTTGGCCGCGCTCGCGGGCGTAGCGGTTGACCAGGCTGGTCAGGGCCGCGCGGAAACCCTCTTCGTGAGTGCCGCCTTCATGGGTGTTGATGACGTTGGCGTAGGTGTGCACGCTGTCCGAGTAAGCGCCGGTCCATTGCATGGCGATGTCCACGGACAACTGCCGATCCGGGTCCTCCGTGCTGAACGCGATCACCTCCGGGTGCACGATCGTGGCCTTCTTGGTGGCATTGAGGTGCCGGACGTAGTCGACCAGTCCGCCGTCGTAGCGATACTCCACGCGGTGCGGCACCGTCGGCTGGTCACCACCTGCGACCTCATCGACGTTCGCGGGGTGATCTGGCCGCTCGTCGGTGAGGGCGATGGTGAGCCCCTGGTTGAGGAAGGCCATCTGCTGAAGCCGAGAGCGCAGGGTCTCGAAGTCGAACTCGAGGGTTTCGAAGATGGTCGCACTGGGCCAGAAGGTCACCGTGGTCCCGGTCCGGTCGGTCTGCTCACCCTGCTCCAGGGGAGCCTGCGGAACTCCGTCGACGTAGGACTGCCGGAACACATGCCCGCGCTGAGCTACCTCCACCTGCAGCCTGCTGGACAGCGCATTCACCACGGAAACGCCGACGCCATGCAGACCACCAGAAACCGCGTAACCGCCGCCGCCGAACTTGCCGCCGGCGTGCAGCACCGTCAGCACGACCTCGACCGCCGGCCGATTCTCCCCCGGCATCAGGTCGGTGGGGATGCCGCGACCATCGTCGGTGACCCGCACCCCGCCGTCCGCCTGCAGCACCACGTCTACCTGCCGGGCGAAACCAGCGAGTGCCTCGTCGACTGAGTTGTCAACCACCTCGTACACCAGATGGTGCAGGCCTCGCGGTCCGGTGGAGCCGATGTACATCCCCGGACGCTTCCGGACCGCCTCCAGGCCTTCGAGGACGGTGATTGCGCTGGCGTCGTAACTGTGATCACTCGTGGGGGCGAGGCTGGGTGCAGATTGCCTGGCGGGGAGGGGAAGCACGTCACCGCGGTCGAGTGGTTCGTGGACAGGATCGGCTGACGTGGATGGTTCCGACACGAACGCTCGGGCTCCTTCGTCGGGCCGACGCCAAGGGCACGACGCGCTGCGGCACGCCGTACGCAGGTCAGCGGCTGTGGATGACTCCTGAGTCTATCTTGCCGACGAACCGACACGGCAGCCGTCGTTGGCTGGAGAGCGCTAACCAAGGAGCCTGAAGTTGTCACAGGCCAATAACCCACATGCTGTGGGTAACTTGTGGACAACCTTCTCAGCCGTAGGTGTCCCGAGGCCCAGGACCACGAACTGACCGTCGGCCACGACGCCAGCTCGGGCCGGCAGGTCCACGCACCCGCACCTGTCGCACGATGTTCTCGCCTAGCTCCTCGGTCAGCCGACGCAGCATCGTAGGAACGAGCAACCGGACCTGGGTGGCCCAGGCGGTGGAGTCCGCCCTGACGACCAAGACGCCGTCAGCAAACGACTCTGGATTGCAGTGCTCGGCGACCGCTGGTCCGACGATGCCTGCCCACCGGGCCATCACAGCACCGACAGCGACGTCGAGATCCCAGCCACGGTCGAAAACCAGTCGCCGTAGTCCGACGCCGAACTCTTGTGGATCGCGATCGTCCGGTCGAGAACCGGAAACCACCGGCGGGGAGCCCGTTCCTCGGGTGTATCGGCGAGAAGACCATCCTGAACGGCCCACGGTGTTCAGACGGACTCCGCGTGCCGCGGCTGCCGCCTTCGCCCGCGCCACCGCTCCTCTCGCTACCCGCACGGTTCGGGCGTCCTCAGACTCTGGGTTCTCCGCTGATGCACGGCGAAGCCCCGCATCAGCGGCGGGTTCAGGCTCATCAGACACGGTGGACCTCTCCGTCGTACACATCGACTCGAGCACCGGTCAATGACGCCGGAACGTCTTGTGGGACTGCGGCAGTCACCAGAACTTGTTCGGCGCTCGACGTCAGCTGGGCGAGGCGATCGCGTCGCCCAGCATCCAGCTCTGCGAAGACGTCATCCAAAATTAAAACCGGTTCGCCGCCGCTATCGTGCCGCAGGATCTCATAGGCGGCCAGTCGCAGTGCCAAAGCAAACGACCAGGACTCGCCGTGGCTCGCGTATCCCTTTGCCGGCATATTCGCGAGCGACAGAACCAGATCGTCCCGATGCGGCCCCACCAAGCACACTCCCCTATCCAGCTCAGCGGTGCGCATACGCCCGGTGGCCTCGAGTAGCCGGGCGGCAAGAAGCTCACGGCCGCCGCCGGGCGCGTCCTGAATTTCCCGCGACACCTCATCGCCGAGGGACGGTGACCGGTAACTCAGCTCAGCGGTCGACTGCCCGCCGCTCAGGCTTGCGTAGCTGGCCCGGACAGGCTCGCGGAGTAGCGCGATGAGCTGTAGTCGCGCGGACAGCAGTTCAGCTCCAGTGTTCGCAAGGTGCTGGTCCCACACCTCCAATGTCCGGGCATCACCGCGCCCACCACGGATGACCGAGCCAGCCGATTTCAGCAACGCTGAGCGCTGTCGGACGACCCGCTCGTAGTCCTGGCGAACCCCGGCGAAGCGGGCCGCTCGTGCGACGAGTAGGTCGTCCAGGAACCGTCGCCGCTCGGTGGGGTCGCCTTTCACCAGAGCGAGGTCTTCCGGGGCGAACAACACTGTTTGAAGGTGGCCTAGCACATCACGTGCTCGAGGAACTGCCCCTCGATTGATCCGAGCACGGTTGGCTCGACCAGGTGTGATCTCAACCTCGAGCAACGTCGGGCGGTCATGCTGCACCACTGAGACCCTGATGATCGACCGCTCTGCGCCAGACCGGACCAACGGAGCATCGTTCGACACCCGGTGACTGGCCAAAGCGGCGACATACCCAACAGCCTCGATGAGGTTGGTCTTGCCCTCGCCGTTCGGGCCAACCAGTGCCGTGACCCCTCGGCCCAAGGTGAGGTCGACGTGCCGGTAGCTGCGGAAGTCGGTGAGGGAGAGATGTGCCACGTACACGACGCAGGCCGCGGATTCCTGGTCAGTCGGACTTGGCCGGCGAGCCTGGCGCTGATGGACCCTTCTCGACGGCTTTCACTGCGTGCCCACCAAATTGGTTACGCAAAGCCGCGACCGCCCGCATCGCAGGGGAATCGTCTTGTCGAGAAACGAACCTGGCGAATAGTGCGGAGGAAATGACCGGCATCGCCACCGCGTTCTCGACCCCCTCCTGAACAGTCCACCGACCCTCTCCGGTGTCATCGACGTAACCGGTGAGCTCGGACAGGTCCGGGTCCGACTCTAAGGCCCGCACCATGAGGTCGAGCAACCACGAACGCACCACGGTTCCGCGGCTCCACGCTTTGAAGGCACCGGGGACATCAGTGATCAGGTTCTTGGCGAGGAGCAGTTCGTATCCCTCGGCGTACGCCTGCATGAGGCCATACTCGATGCCGTTGTGCACCATCTTCGTGTAGTGCCCAGCCCCAACTGGACCGGCGTGCACAAAACCCTCCTCGCGGGGGCCGTCCGGACGCAGTGCATCGAATACCGGCATGGCTCGGGCCACGTCCTGCGGAGCACCCCCACACATCAGGCCATAGCCGTTGTCCCGTCCCCAGACACCTCCAGAAACCCCGCAGTCCAAGAAACGGATGCCGCGCTCAGCCAGCTGGATGGCATGCCGTTCGTCGTCGAGCCACTTGGAGTTACCGCCGTCGATGACCAAATCGTCCGTGGTAAGTCGATCTGCCAACTCCGCGATAGTGCTGTCGGTGGCTTCTCCGGCCGGCACCATGACCCACACGACCCGCGGCGGGGCCAAAGCGTCCACCAGTTCCGCTAGCGAATCGACATCCCTTGCTGCAGGATCGGTGGCGTAGCCAACTACTTGGACATCGTGAGCCCGCAGCCGCTCGCGCATGTTGCCACCCATGCGCCCCAGACCGATCAGACCGATCTTCATGCACTCTCCTCATGTCAAAGGCTCACGACGACGCGGGAGCTGACAATTACAATTGGCAGGACGATTCAGCCGGCGAGCCGAACGGGCATCAACACATACTGAAAGGTGCTATCCGGTTCGGCATCTGGCTCAGGCTGCCCGGTCAACAATGCTGGCTTGGTCGGATGGGTGAAGGACAAGCGGGCGTATGGCTGGTGGAGTGCGCCCAGTCCGTCCAAAAGGTACTGAGGATTGAATGCGATCTGCAGCTCGTCTCCGTCCAAAGCGACCGACATCTGCTCACTGGCCTGTGCGTCCTCCCCCTGTCCGGCCTCAATCGTCACCACCGTGGGTTCGAATTTCAGACGCACCGGCGTGTTCCGTTCAGCAACAAGCGCAACCCGCTTGACCGCCTCGATCAAACCCGCAGTGTCGACTACAGCTCGGGCGTCGCTCGTCGTGGGAAAAATTGAGGTGACTTTCGGATACTCCCCGTCCAAGAGCCTTGACGTCGTGCGCCGAGATCCGGCGGTGAACCCTACAAGACCGTCCCCAGTCCCCGGATTACCCAAAGAAAGCTCGACATCGAGGCCTGGTCCGAGCGCCCGTGCCGTCTCGCTGAGAGTACGTGCCGGAATCAGCGCCACTGCTTCGGCGGCGGTGTCAGCCGGAGACCAAGCCAGGGTGCGCATGGCAAGGCGATACCTGTCAGTGGAGAGCAAAGTCATGGTCGAATCGCTGACCTCGACACGGACGGCAGTAAGGATTGGCAGGGTGTCATCACGTCCGGCAGCGATAGTCACCTGTTGCACCGCGGTGGCAAAAGCATCTCCGGAGATCGATCCGACGGTGCGAGGCATGGCGGGCAGCTCAGGGTAGTCGTCGACCGGCATGGTCAGCAGGCTGAACCGTGAGGGTCCGCACGTCACGGAGACTTTGGCGCCGTCAGCTGCGACTTGCACCGGCTTTGCTTGAAGGTTCTTGGAGATGTCCGCAAGAAGCCGACCTGAGACGAGAGCGACCCCTTCCTTCTCAACATCGGCTGCCACTGAGATCTCGGCACTCACTTCGTAGTCGAAGGCGGACAAGATCAACTGCCCTTCGGAACTGACCTTGATCAAGAGCCCAGCCAGCACTGGAACAGGAGGTCGGTTGGGTAGCCCTCGAGCTGCCCAGGTGACGGCCTCAGCCAACACGTCCCGCTCGACCTGGAACTTCACCGGTCATCGTTCCTTCCATCAGTCCGCGGCGAAAGCCGTGACGCTGTGCCACCTGACCCTAGTAGGAGGTTCCCCTGCGGGGTACGGCGAGGGTCTCGTCCCCAGTTCGTGCGTGGTAGTCGTTGGTGAGTAATCTCGACCGTTGTAGCTCATCGTGTTCGTCGCTTCTGTGGAGACAGTGGACATCTGGGTTTCTTCGCAGGTGAGAGGGCCTTCAGCGACCGCCGAGTCTTGTGGGTGAGTAGTGATCAGAAGTGTGGAGAAACTTGGGAAAACCACGATCGACGGCGATAGTCGGTGAGGATCCACAGCGATGCACCACCGTTGTTCAAGGCCGATGTGCATGTTCCCGTAGACACAGAACGGCTGTTCGTCAGGTTCGGTAGGGGGTAGCGGGTAGGCAGCATCCGATGGAACCCGAGCGCGACGAACCGGGTCGATGACGGACGAACGCTGGCTAGAGGAGGGAATCACTGGATCCTCACGACCCACTCGGGCGGTTCGAGCGTCTGAGCTCAGCGTTGGACCAGTCAGCTGTTGGATGGTCAGCTGCTCCTGCCTCCGGTACCGCTCTCGGCAACGACCACGTTAAGAATCAGCCGGCTGATTCGGCACGCCATGAGGGTTCGACAGACTCCCACGGGCCGTTACATGTCCGCTTCACTAGTGAAGACATCAACCATCTCAGATCGACCACTAGTCCGAAAAGACCGAAAAGTCATGAAGCATGAGGATCGAGGATGACCAGTCTGTCCACAGACTTACCCACAGCATGTGGAGTGTTAGCAGATCAGAGACCAAAATGGTGGCAGCTGTGATCCTCAAACTTTGGACGATGAATGATCAACGACTTTGCTGTTTGATACGATTTGTCAATTCTGTGACCTGATTATAGATGCTTCTACGCTCAGCCATTAATTGTCTGATCTTGCGCTCGGCATGCATTACCGTAGTGTGATCACGGTTGCCGAACTGCTGGCCAATCTTTGGCAGTGACAGCTCGGTGAGTTCTCGACACAAGTACATAGCAATTTGTCTAGCATTAACTAGAACACGCGACCGTGAGGACCCCTTCAGGTCGTCGATAGTTAGACCAAAGTAGGTTGCTGTTTGGGCAATTATTACACCAGAAGTTATTTCTGGCGAACCGGCGGTTGGAATAAGATCTGCGAGAACAATTCCGGCTAATGATAGATCGACTGCCTGACGATTCAGACTTGCGAAAGCAGTAACTCGGATCAGTGCGCCTTCAAGCTCGCGAATGTTGCTAGTGATGCGGCTGGCAATATATTCCATGACGTCGTCCGGGGCGGTCATCCGCTCCATCATTGCCTTTTTCCTCAAGATGGCAATCCTGGTTTCGAGGTCAGGGGGCTGCACGTCGGTAATTAATCCCCACTCAAATCGGCTACGCATTCTTTCTTCAAAACCAGACAACTGCTTGGGAGGAAGGTCAGAAGTTATAACAACTTGTTTGTTAGCGTTGTGGAGCGTGTTAAAGGTATGAAAGAATTCTTCTTGTGTTTGAACTCTACCCTGCAGAAATTGAATGTCATCAATTAGTAAAACATCTACGTCGCGGTGTCTGCGCTGAAACGCCTGTGCCTTATCGTCTCGAATAGAGTTGATGAAGTCGTTCGTGAATTCTTCCGAGTTCACGTACCGGACTCGAACCCCACCGTAGAGGTTTCGAGCGTAGTGACCAATCGCATGGAGAAGATGAGTCTTCCCCAAACCCGATTCTCCGTAGACAAAAAGTGGATTATAGGCTCTAGCAGGAGCTTCGGCTACTGCTAGAGCTGCCGCGTGAGCAAAGCGATTACTAGAGCCGATGACGAAGCTTTCGAAAGTATACTTTGGATTAAGGTGAGCATTATCAGTTGAGTGCGAAGTCCGTTGAGGGCGAGTCGTTGGTTGAGTCGATTCTGAAGATGAAGATTCTGTTTGTAATGGTGATGAAGCCGGATAAGATTCTGGAGATCGCTCGACAAGGGCTGAACCAGTTCGCCGAGAATGAGAACTCTCTGCCGGTTTCTGGGTTTCAGAATATGATTCAACTGAAGCAAGAGACGGGTCGACTGTGACGGCAAGTCGAAGATCCTGATCAAGTTGAGCGCCCAGCGCATCAAGCACTTGCGCACGCAACCGCTGCTCAACGACGTCTTTGGTGTAATCGTTGGGAACTGCAATAAGTGCCGTCTTGTCGATCAGTCCAACAAGGCGCGCAAGCCTTAAGAAGGCTCGCTGCTGGGCGGTCAGGCCGGCATCTCCCAGAGCCGCCACTGTCCCTTGCCAGACGCGAGCCAGATCGGGCTCCGTCATCGACCTACTCAACCTTTCAGGTGGTGCGCTGATCCTGACTAGCCTAACTGTACGTGCAAGGTCCACATGTTCATCCACAGTGTGTGGATAAGAGTCAATGGGACTGGCAAACCCTGATGTAACGCCCCCGGACCGTACACCAAGGCGTCAAGTAGTCGGCAAAGCCCAGTGTGTTGATGTTGGACTTCGTCAAGTCCTTTTCAAGGTCAAGTCAGCTCACCTGCATGAGTGGCTAGGAGCGTGGCTTGGCGCGTCGTCACAAGTGGTTTGACCCGATCGCCAAGGGACCTCTACCGTGAGAGGTCATCTACGTCTCGGCCCTGTGGGTCGACCAACCCACCAAGATCCTGATATCAGGTTCAGTTCATCACAGTCGAGATCTTTTCGAGGAGAGTCGTGAGTAAGCGGACATATCAACCTAACAATCGTCGACGTGCTCGTACACATGGCTTTCGCTTGCGCATGCGTACTCGTGCTGGTCGAGCCATCTTGGCAGCTCGTCGGCGCAAAGGCCGTGCCTCGTTGTCTGCATGATGCTCCCACCACTCAATCGACTTCGTCGCCGAGCTGATTTTGACCATGTTGTTCGCTGTGGAGTGCGCCTAACTTCTCCGCTGATAGTTGCTCACTACTGCGCATCAGTTTTAGGCAGCGAGGACAACGACGGCAGATTTAGTGGTCCACGGATTGGACTTATTGTTTCACGTCATGTCGGCACTGCAGTCACCCGAAACTTAGTTAAAAGAAGATTAAGAGCAAAAGCCGCGAGCCGACTAGCCGAATTTTCAGTTCCTTCTTTTGTCGTGCTAAGAGTGCTTCCAAAAGCTGGTAATTCAGATGCTCGCGTTTTAAATCAATCTGCCGATAGAGTCTTCGACGCTGCAGTTTCCGAGGCTGCTTCGAGCGGTACCCGTGAGTCAACGTTCTGATTTATACGGGTGGTCAATACATGCCATCATTTGGTCTATTCGGGCCTATCAAAAAGTCGTCAGCCCATGGTTGATGCCACGATGCCGATTCTATCCATCATGCTCTACTTATTCTTATATAGCATTTCGACGGTATGGAGTAATACGGGGCACTCAGCTAACAGTTCGACGTCTCCTTCGTTGCCATCCTTGGAATCCCGGGGGTGTAGATCCAGTACCTGATTGTGATTCACAAGACATGACGACCAATCTGAACTCCTGCTGACAATGCTACCTTGATTTGGCTAGATACTAGTTTGCTAATGGTAGGTGGCCTGAAACCGAGGACTGCACTGTGGCCAGCCTTTTATATCCCCTCGAGTACGCTGTTGCATGGATCATGGTGCGATTTCACGATCTATTCACAACAGTCGGTCTACCCGAAGCATCCGGCTGGACGTGGGCCTTTTCGATCGTTGGCCTGGTTGTTGTGATCCGAATTATTTTGATTCCTTTGTTCGTTAAGCAAATCAAAGCCTCTCGTGGATTACAATTAATCCAACCTCAGTTGCAGGTAATCCAAAAAAAGTATAAAGGGAAGACGGATCCTGATTCGCGACAAGCGATGACTCAGGAGACCATGGCACTTTATCGCGAAAGCGGAACAAACCCTTTTGCTTCATGCCTACCGATCATCCTGCAGGCACCGATCTTCTTTGCATTATTCAGAGTGCTTAATACCTATGTAAGAAATAGTAGGGAAATAGGTCCTTTAACTCCAGAACTTTCCCAACAGGCCGACCGCTCAACTCTTCTCGGTGCACAATTATCTGATACTTTCCTCGGATCAGATCAGCTTGCCACTAAGGTAATTACGGTATTGCTTATTGTGTTAATGTCGGCGACGACATTTATTACTCAACGGCAGTTGATGCGGAAGAATATGCCCGCCGCCGCTCTTGATAATCCGTTTGCGCGCCAGCAGAAAGTTCTACTGTATATCTTGCCAATAGTTTTTGCTGTCTCGGGCGTGAATTTCCCCATCGGAGTTTTGCTGTACTGGCTGACGACAAACCTATGGACGATGGGGCAACAATTTTATGTGATTCGAAGGATGCCGGCCCCTGGATCACTGGCGGAACGCTCGCTAATGGAGCGTCGGCGAAAGAAAGGGAAATCATTGCCGGGTCAACTCGAAGAAGAAGAAAAAGTCGATGATCAGACTATAAAAGCCTCTCGACAAAGACAACAGCCAAGACGTCAGAGCAAAACTAAACGGCACACCAGCTTTAAGAAGAGCGACCACTCAAAGCCGCCTCAAGGAGAATCGACGGAGAGTCGTCCGCAGCCTAAGCGAAGCAGAAAACGGTAATCATCATAGGATTACCGTAATTCTAGTGAAAGAGCCAGAATGAATGACAGAGTAGCTTGGGACGACTTAGTCAAGAGCAGCAATGAAGCCTTGGGGAAAGATCTAGAAGTTAGCCTTGAAGGCGAAGGGGAGACCGCTGCAGATTACCTCGAAAAATTCCTTGACATAGCGGATCTTGATGGCGACATCGACGTCGATGTCGCCAACGGAAGAGCTGTGTTAGCCATTGTTGATTCTGAGGAGGGGTCAGCCCCAGGCCATCTCGTCGGGGCTAAAGGAGAAGCACTGGAAGCACTCCAGGAGATAACCCGCCTCGTCATATTTGCAAGAACCGGACGCCGTAGCCGCCTCATTTTGGATATCGCGGGCTATCGGGCGACCCGACGTTCCTATGTCTTGGCCAAGGCAGAAGAGGCGGTGGAGCAAGTCAAGGAAACTGGTATCAGTGTAGAACTTGACCCTATGCCACCCTTTGAGCGCAAAGTCGTACACGACCTGGCTGCATCTGTAGGCTTAACCACTCGATCCTTTGGGGCTGAGCCTGAAAGGTTTGTCTCCCTGGGGCTTATCTGATGTTCCACGTGAAACATAGTCGTAGTAGACTTGGAGAAGGATGCCAGGATCTGCTCCGATAATGCCGGAGGGCGCAGGCAATCTATTTGGCCCTCGACTATCCTTAGCCCAGGAGTTTGTGGCGGCTTTGGCGGCCAGCGGTATAAGTCGTGGGTTGGTCGGGCCAAAAGAGATGGAGCGCCTCTGGGATCGTCACATCCTTAACTCTGCTGTGGTTGCCAACCTAGTCGACGGTTATACAACTGTCATTGACGTCGGTTCCGGCGCTGGCTTCCCGGGCCTTGTCCTTGCAATACTTAGACCTGAGACTGACGTGGTTCTAGTTGAATCTATGAACCGTAGGGCGAATTGGTTGGAAGAAGTATCTGCAAGTTTCGAACTAAAGAACGTCGAAGTAAAAAGATCTCGCATAGAGCTCCTTAGCCGCAAGGAGCTCGTTTCGCCAAGCCGCCGTATCGCTGTCACAGTTCGGGCAGTCGCATCACTTAAAAATCTAGTGACGTGGATTTCCCCGATTCTCTTCACCGGGGAACAAATAATTGCAGTCAAAGGGAAAACTGTAGTTGATGAGGTTAATCAAATTCAGGGTTCAAAAATTTGGTCAAACGTTTCTCGAGCTACGGTTATAGCGACTTCTGATGAAACAGGTCACGCCGCCGCGACGGTGGCTCTACTTGTCCGATCCTCTTATCGGCAACAAGAAGATCGAACAAAAATATGAGGCTTATGGAGTTGAGGAGTGGTCATGGCTGTAGAGGATGTAAAGTTTCTTCTGATGGAAAGGAACGTCGGTTGGCCAAAACGATATGCCTTAGACCAAACTTCAAATGGATTGACGACGCATCAGGGGTGGCCTTGCCCAGAAGAAATCGACTCTTTGGTGTCAGGCCTGGAGAAGGCCTGTAGTGAGGTCGATATACAAAGAGAGGCGCTTCATGGCTCTCTCTCAGATATAGATTCTGACACTCCATTGGCTCGCGAGGTAGCCGAGGATGTCCGTCGCAGCCTAACTCTTCGAGGCTTGAAGCTTCCAAATCCTCGACAGATGCGAGTGCTTACTGTGGCCAACCAAAAAGGTGGTGTCGGGAAAACAACAACTGCAGTGAATCTGGCAGCCGCATTGGCACAGTCTGGCCAACGTGTTCTGGTGATAGATATCGATCCGCAAGGAAATGCATCAACCGCATTAGGAGTCGAGCATCATCAGGATGTGCTAAGTGTCTATGATGTTTTGTTGGACAACGCTAGCTTGGGTTCAATCATTCAACGCTGTTCTGCTATAGAGAATCTTTGGTGCGCTCCTGCAACAGTTGACTTGGCTGGCGCTGAGATTGAATTGGTGTCCATTGTCGCAAGGGAATTTCGGCTTAAGCGCGCGCTTGAAGCCTATGTTCAAGAGATTCCTGACACCGAAAAACCACACTACGTATTGATAGATTGTCCTCCTTCCTTGGGGTTGCTGACAGTGAATGCATTGGTATGCGCAAAGGAAGTTTTCATTCCTATCCAATGTGAATACTATGCACTCGAAGGAGTAGGGCAGTTATTGAAAAATATTGAACTTGTGAAAGGCCATCTGAACCCGGCACTTTGTGTGTCAACCATCCTCTTGACGATGTATGACGGACGTACTCGACTGTCTGCTGATGTTGCTGCTCAAGTACGACAGCACTTCTCAGAGATTGTTCTGCGAACAAGCATCCCTAGGTCAGTGCGAATCTCAGAGGCACCGAGTCATGGTCTGACCGTGATGACATACGATCCAACGTCGAGTGGTGCGTTGTCATATCTTGAGGCAGCGCGCGAGATGGTCTACAGAGATGAATGAGGTAATCTCATGAGCGAGCGACGACGCGGCCTAGGGCGAGGTTTAGGTGCCTTAATACCATCAGAGAGTGATCAGCGATCAGATCGACCGGTGGATCTGTTGTTTCCTGAGAAGGAAACCGCTGAGCGGCATACAGATGAAAGCAAGCCCGAACACGATGTTTCTCGTGAAACAGCTACTCTGGTAGCTACGCCTGGGGTAACTTTCGCCCAAATTCCAGTGGCGGCAATTAAGCCCAACTCAAAACAACCTCGACATGTTTTTGATGAGGAAGAGTTGGCTGAGTTGGTTGGCTCAATCAAGGAAGTCGGGGTCCTGCAGCCAATTATTGTTCGGACAGTTGCTAAAGAGCCGGATTTATTCGAGCTGGTCATGGGTGAGCGTCGTTGGCGCGCGAGTCAGGCGGCGGGACTCGATCTGATACCAGCGATTATCCGTCAAACGGCAGACGACGATCTACTTAGAGATGCATTGTTAGAGAATTTGCATCGGAGTGATCTTAACCCTCTAGAAGAGGCTGCTGCTTATCAACAGCTATTAGAAGACTTCAGTTGCACTCACGAAGTGCTTGCTAAGCGACTCAGCCGTTCTCGCCCTCAAATCTCCAACACCCTACGACTGTTAAAATTACCACCTTTGGTTCAACGACGAGTTGCAGCAGGCGTTTTGAGTGCAGGTCATGCTCGAGCGCTTCTTGCTTTGTCCGACGGTGCCATGATGGAACGATTTGCCCAAAAAATTGTGGCTGAAGGCCTTTCGGTCCGCGCCCTCGAAGAGTTAATTGCTATTGACGGCAACTCCTCAGAGCGCAAGGAGCGAAAGCCTCGACCGGGTGCCCGGCAGCCGGAGTTGGATAACCTCGCCCAACGATTGTCGGATCGCTTTGATACTCGAGTCACGATTGGCTTAGGTCGCCGAAAAGGACGGTTATCTGTCGAGTTTGCTTCAGTTGAGGATCTTAAACGTATTATCACCCTGTTGGCTCCGGGAGATCTAGTGTTCGAGACAAAGAGCGAAGGTTAGCGGGTCTTCGGATCTACGCATGGATGACTGGCCGAGTGGTGTTCGGCGCGGCGGTTTGGTGTTGAGGGTGTCGGAGCCTTCAGGATCAGGAGTGACCAATGCGGTCTGAGAAGACCCGACGTGGACCACTGTAGATGTGGCCCGGGTGCGCATTGGTGCGTTCGAGCCGACGCGTGTTCGGCGTGCCTGGGATGCATGTGCTGGAGGTCTAGTGCGGTGAGGACGAGCTTGAAGGTGACGGTCGAGTCCAACGCTGACGTGGTGACTGCCTGATCTGCGGGTGGTCGCGGTCGGGCACGGCCGACGCCGACGGTGGGTCGCGGATGCACCGTGTTTCGGTGTCCCGGTCCGGCTGGTGTGGCGGGCTCGAATCTGGCGGCGACCGCGAACCCACCTGCGAGACGGGCACGTTCACTGAGCGGCATCCATCGGTGACGCCGAAGGCCAAGCTGATCAGTCGGGCGCTCGGGTGGGCATCCGACACCTTGGTGCTCGACGACACCACCGTGTCCGCGTTGGCGCGGCACTTGGGTGGACTGGCACACGCTGTGAGACCAGGTCGAGGTCGAGGCCACCGGCCGCCTGACGGACCCGGACCGGCTGACTGCGGTGGACACTCTTGGCGCGGACGAGCAAATCTGGTGCCCGTCACGGATCGGCGCCGCGGCGGCGACGGGCGTGCATGACCCGTGCTCGCCGCAGGTCATGCACGCCCACCTGCCGACGTCATCCCGGGCCGGTCTAACACCGCCTACGCGACCTGGTTAAGACGCGGCTGCCGGACTTCACCGCCGGCATCACATACGTCGCCCTTGACCCGTTCGGGCAGGTGCGCCAACGCCCTGCGCGACGAGCTACCGGACGCGGTCGCGGTTCTGGCGCCTTCCACATGGTCAAGCTCAGCACCACCTGCATAGACGAAGCCCGCCGCCGAGTGCAGCAGCAGGTCTGGGCCGGCGCGGGCACTCCAACGACCCGCTCTACACCGTCTGCGGCCTGATGCGCCGCGGACGAGAGCACATGTCCGACTAACAGATCGCGAAGCTGAACATGGCACTAGTCGTCGGCGACCCGGGCTTCGAGGGTTACCGTGACCCGGCACGCCTACCAGCAACTGCGCTCGATCTGCCAAGCCGGCACCACCGCCGAGGGCCGGCAGGCGGCCGAGTAGGTCATCGACTCGTTCCCACCCTGTCTAGTCCCCGAGGTCACCCGCCTCGGCCACACCCTGCGGACCTGGCGCCAACACCTGCTGGCCCGGTTCGACATCGACCGGATCTCCAACGGCGGCACCGAAGCTGTGAACCTGATCATCAAGAAGAGCCGACGCCTAGCCCACGGTTCCCGCACCTTCGAGCACTATCGGCTCCAGATCCTGCTCGCGGGCTTCGTGGTGGGCGTTGCGGAACCCGTGCTGCGGGTGGCTCTTGGCCCACTTCCTCAGCCACGTTCGCAAAGCGGCGTCCGGGTCCTTGGTCGTTGTGGACGTAGGCGGGCATCGCTGGGTGGTGCGGTTCTGCCCGTCCTCGGCCTTCAATCCGCCGAACTGGTTGCGCTACCGGTAGTACGTCGCTTCAGTGACC
Organism: Angustibacter sp.; assembly: GCA_051657715.1. Classification (GTDB taxonomy): domain Bacteria; phylum Actinomycetota; class Actinomycetes; order Actinomycetales; family Angustibacteraceae; genus JBOFBH01. The sequence goes on from JBOFLF010000017.1 coordinate 37,651, forward strand.
TGTAGCTCACGGCAGACGTCAGCGACGTCCTTACCCCGACCAGCATCCTGTCCGCGGTCGCCAGCTTACGAACGACCTGCTCAGGTGTGTGCCGTTTCCTCGTTGCCATATCTCTTGTAGAGCCTTCCCACCCAGCCTCTGGGCGGGAAGACTCTCACTAGACCTGGACCAACCGGGGTCAGGTCAGGACACATGCGCCTTGCAAATATCAGAGCCGCAACATCCTCAGCTTCCAAAGCACCGGCAAGCACCACCGACGTGTGAGGTAGACAGCACTCGCTGACACCGACGGGCATCAGCTACGACCAGCGAGGTCCCGACCAAGCTCGATGAGCCGGTAACAAGCCTGGGTTCAATCGATGAACTCGGCAAGGTCACGGACCAGCAGGGGTTTAGGTTTGGCGCCGTCAATTGACTTAACCACTTCGCCATTCACATAAACATTGATTGTGGGTATACCAATGATGCGGTAGCGGGTAGCGGTTTGCGGGTTTTCATCGGTGTTGATCTTCACCACATCAATTTTGTCCGAGTACTCGCGAGCGATCTCGTCAAGTATGGGCGACATCGCTAAACACGGTTTACACCAGGGAGCCCAAAAATCGACAAGAACCGGCTTGGCGCTTTTCAAGACGTCGGTGTCGAAAGTGGAGTCGGTGGTCGTACGTATGCCCACGTTAGTTGTCCTTCTCTCTGAAATCTAGGCAGTGATCGAGTCCCGCGCGATCGCATTCGTAGAGGAATGGTTCTGGTTTGCGAGAAATCTCTCCGCATCAAGTGCAGCGATACAACCGGATCCAGCTGCAGTTACAGCCTGCATGTACTCATGGTCGACAACATCACCACATGCAAACACTCCATCAACGCTGGTTCGTGAGCTCCGACCTGCGACGGAGACATAGCCTTGCTCAGTGAGATCTACCTGGCTGGCGAAGAGCTCCGTGCGAGGGTCATGACCGATCGCAACGAACACCCCGGAAAGATGAAGACGCTCCCTCTGGCCTGTATTGATGTCGCGCACAGTAACCCCGTCAAGACGGTCATCACCATGAAGCTGGTCTACCTCGGTCTCCCAGCGGAATGTGATCTTTGGATCCGCGAAAGCTCGGGCCTGCATCACCTTCGACGCCCGAAGGTCACGCCGACGATGGATGACGGTGATGGACCGGGCGAAACGTGACAAAAAAGTCGCCTCCTCCATCGCTGAGTCCCCGCCTCCCACGACGGCGATGTCCTGGTCTCGGAAGAAAAAACCATCGCAGGTAGCGCACCACGACACGCCCCGGCCGGACAGCCGTTTCTCACTGTCAAGACCCAGCTCTCGATAGGCAGATCCGGTTGCCAGGATCACCGCGCGAGCAGCATGTTCTTCTCCTCGTCCCGTCCATACCTTCTTGACGGCGCCGGTGAGCTCCATCCGCACCACGTCGTCCGTGACCAGCTCGGCACCAAACCGCGCCGCCTGAGCACGCATCGACTCCATCAGCTCAGGCCCGGTGATTCCTTGGGCGAAGCCGGGGTAGTTCTCGACATCCGTGGTGTTCATCAGAGCGCCGCCGAAGGTCACCGATCCTTCAAAGACCAGCGGACGTAGATCAGCACGCGCCGCGTAGATGGCTGCGGTGTAGCCGGCGGGACCCGAGCCCACAACGATGACATCTCGAACGTCCACCACGACCTCTTCTGCTGCGACGACAAAGGTATTACCGGAAGTCATCGTAGGCCGCGCATGTTCCCCGGCCCGATCAGGGCAGGCGCTGGTAGAACCTAGTGCCATCGCTGCCTGGACGGCACGACCTCGACACGACCCATGCCTCACGAGCGCCCTCGTTGGCCTCGAGGACGAGGATCAGCGCTGGCCGTCCCTCGAACGTAGCCGCATCGGCGAGCAGCGGTCGAGAGGCGGCTGCGTCCAATGCCTCAAGGCACCGCTGGATGACCTCCGGATCCTCCAGCTCAGCATCAGGGGTGGCAGCCAGACCTGGTCGAGCAGCTGACCGTCGGGCTTCAAGTTGGATGCCAATCTGCGACGACAGTCCAGCGCGCGTGTACTCCGTGCCCGAGGTGATGACCCGCACCGGAGCCGCTGACGTCGACGTGACCGATTTCGTCGACGGCGACCCCGCAGCTTCAGGCGACTGGACCTCACCTCTGTTACCAGTCCACAGCAATCCAGCTACCACCGCAATCGCGGCTGCTCCGCCCAGCTGCCACCACAGTTTGCGCGGGCGATGCGTGGTGAGCGGGACGATCGTCCCAACGCTCCCGTTCCCCGAGGTTGTATCTGCACCCGATGCGGGTGCCCCGGACGCCACTGCCCACGACTCGTCCAAGCGGGACGCGACTGCCTCCGGGAGCGGTTCGCAAACGCCCGCCTTCTGAAGCAGCTCTCGGACGGTTTGCTGCTCGTCCAGCAGATTCCGGCACTGGGCGCAATCGCGCACATGACGATCCTGCGCAACGGCGTCGATGTCTCCGAAGGAGTCAGCGGTGACGTGCTCGCTCATGGCCGCCCTCCATCCAGTTCTGATCCGGCGCGCGGCACTGGGACGTCACCGGCTCGCTCATGGTTCCCGCGGTCGGCCGCAGGCCGAGGATGGGACTGAGCACCGGCACCGGAAAGGCTCGAACTCGGGCGCAGGAGTGGGAGCAACGCCGAGCGTCCACGGGAGCAACGTGACTTGACCGTTCCCTCGGCCACGTCCAGCACCGCCGCAGCCTCTGAGATCGACAGGCCGTGCATGTCGACAAGCGTGAGCGCCACACGTTGGTGGTCCGGCAAGGTGCTCAACGCGGCACGGACATCGAGGTGGACCGCAGTGCGGTCGTGGGCATCGTGGGGGTCGGGGATGTCGTGATCAGGCCAGGTGGTCGTGGGCCGAGCTCGACGACGCCGGAGCCGGTCCAGGCATGCGTTGACCACGATGCGATGCAACCAGGTGGTCACGGCCGCGTCGCCGCGAAAGCCGGCGGCCCTGCGATGAGCCGACAACAAGGCGTCCTGTAGCGCGTCGGCGGCCTCCTCGCGGTCCCAGAGCGTTCGACACGCCACGGCCCACAGCCGGTCGCGGTGGCGGTGGATCAAGGTCTCGAACGCCTGCCGGTCACCAGCGACGTGAGCGGCCAACAAGTCAGCATCTGACTCCTCGGCACCGGTCACGACACGTCCACCTCCGCGACTTCAACGCGAAAACCGTCGTCGACGGCCGCTGGGACCGTGAACCAGAGAACGAGGTTGTCCGTCGTCACCGACTGGTCGAGTTGGAGGGTGGCAAGACCCGTGACCGAATCAGCGGATGCCAACACGTCCTGACCAAGCTGCTCACCGTCCACGGTCCGGAGTTGGACGGTAGACCCGGGCACGGCCATCTGAACCGCTACCGCGGTGACCGTGCGCGGCTGGCCTAGCTCGAGCAGCAAACCAACACCCGACTTCAGGCCCCCGAACTGCTGGCTGCGGTAAGTGTCGGTCGTCCACGCAGTCGAGGGGTCGTCATCGAATGCCAGGCGAGCGCTCTCGTCCTTCTCTGAGCCGTCCCCTTCAGGATCGAGGCCGCGACCGGACAGCACCGGGATGCCCTGCGATGAGGGGACCGGGCGGGTGGTCGTTCGCTCGGTAGGAGTGAGCTGGGGGCTTGAGGCACTGGCCGTGGATCGGGTAGCAGGACGCGGCACGATGCCACCCAGGTCGCGCAGTCCGCAGTAAGCCAGCAGCGAGAGCACCCCGAGGAATCCGACAACGAGGCCGATCACGGTACGAGGTTGTCGCGGAGGGGGCTGCCGTCCGGTCTCCCACGAGGACCCGCCATCGGGTTCGTCGCTCCACTCGTCTTGCAACCATGGCCGAGAGTGTGCCGAGCTGGCTGTGCGTGCTGGCGCTATAGCAGGCACGTCACCCGGCACCCGACCCAGCACAGGATGACCTGAGGCATGGTGTGGATGAGCGTCAGCGGTGGGTTCGTCGGTGATCCATCGATCATCAATCGGTTGGGTGTGCGGGCTGGTGGAATGTGGATCGTCGACGCCTGGCCCAGCTGGAGTCGATGGTGCGCCGCTCGCCCCGATGCGGGCAGCACCTACGACCGGCATCGTCGAAGCTGTTGACGGCGGTGAAAGTGGTGCCGGCGCTGGTGGTGCTGGTGGCTGCCCGGCCGCTGCCACGGCCGGTGTGAACCAACCGGACGAACCGCCAGCGTTGACGGTCGGGTCTGCTGGCCCGCCGCTGTCGGAGCTGATCAAGGAGGCCACCCGATCAGCTGGCCAGGGAGTGATCTGACTGGCCAGTTCACCCGGCGTGCGGGGTGGCCCCGAGCCATCAAAAGTCCTGGCGCACAACGCGTCCAGATCTGCCGGAACCCCAGCTACCAGCTGGCTGGGCAGCACCGGCCGGCCAGCTGACCGGGGAGCTTGCGGAAGATCGCACGGACCACCCTGGCCACCGGGAAGCGGCCAGGTACCGGTGAGCGCACCGTACGCGAGAGCGACGACGTCGCGGGTGTCTAACGCGGTCGCGCGTTCACCGTCAAGGCCGTCCAACCCGGACTCCGGCCCGGCGAGGGCGGCGGCCACAGCCAGCTCGGTGACCCGGACCGCCCCGTCGTCCAGCAGGTACACGTGTGCCGGGGTCAGCTGCAGGTGGTGCAGCCCTCGGTACCTGGCGGCCTCAAGGGCCAGAGCGGTCTCGCCCACCATGATCCTGACCTGGTTGCTGGGCAGCGGACCGGCGTTGAGCCTGGTGGCGAGGTCAGGAGCGGTGATCCACTCGTTCACGACGTACGTGAACTGCTGGTCTTGACCCACGTCCAAGACGCGGACGAGCCGAGGATCCTCAACTGAGGCGGCTTGCCGGGCTGCGTCGAGCACGGCTTCCGCTCGCGGATGTCGACGAGACACCACCCGGACGAATACCAGCCGGTCCAACGTCTCGTCGTGCGCCTGCCATGTCGAGGACCCGACAACCTCACCCAGGCGTCGCTGAAGCACGTAACGACCGCCCAGGGCGCTGCCTGGTCCCACGTTGTCCAGGGCCGGCTCCCCTCAGCGGTGATGATGTGTCGACGAGCTGGAGCCATGGTACGGGCGGGCCGTCCGTACGTCCGGCGCTCCGTGTCGGATATGCAGAGTCACCTGGACGTCGGTCGACGTGCGCGGATTGCAGGAACCGATCACAGCAGCGACGGCCGGGCCGCCCCGATGATCGTCCCGTACCCCACCGGCCCGATCTTGACCACGCTGCCCGTTCGCGGTGCGTACAAGCTGAGCCCAGCCCCGACGTACATCCCGACATGGTGGATCGTGGCCGGGTTGTTCGTGTCCGAGGCGTAGAAGACCAGGTCGCCGGGTGCCAGCGCGGACAGCGGGATGTGCGGCAGCCCGGCGTACTGGGCGCGAGAGTTGCGGGGGATCGCGAGGCCGGCCTGGGCGTACGACCACATCATCAGGCCAGAGCAGTCGAAGGACGATGGGCCAGTCGCTCCCCAGACGTACGGCATGCCCAGTCGGGTAGCCGCCGCCTGGATCGCGGCCGCCGCGATTCCGTTGGGAGCCGCCACGGCTGGCAGCCGTTGGTCCCGAGCGGTGGCCCCCTCCAGGCCCCGGCCCTGAGCGTCCGTACGACCAGCGAGTGCCTCGGCGCCAGCGCTGAGCTGCTCGCCCATGCCACCGATGCCGAGCTGGCGAGCACGATCAGCCGCCTCGCGTAGTGCCCTCTCCTGCTCCGCGCGACGTTCCTGCTCAGCTACCCGGAGCACGGTGGCATCGACCGACGCGAGCAAGGCTTGACGTCGTTCCACGGTGTCCCGGACCGTGATCGCGGCCCGACCAGCCGCCTCCTGCCGGGCTACCACCTGGGCGCGGGTCAACGCCGCACCCGAGGTCAAGCGCCGCTGCCACCGGACGGTCGCCAGCTGGGTGTCCACGGCCTCGGTATCGCCGCGTACCAACGACTGGACGATGTGCCACCGGGCGGCGACCTCCTCCAGGCTGGCGCTCTCCAAGAGGGTGGATGTCAGACCCAAGGGTCCACCGGACTGGTAGATGGCCCGCACCCGACTGGCCCCACGATCGGCGGTGGAGCGAGCGCCCACCTGCAGATCCGTGAGCTGTTGCCGGGCCAGCACCTCGTCCACGGTGGCGTCCTGCACCGCTTGCTGAGCTTCGGCGTACCGCTCGACGGCCAGATCCTCCTGGAGCTCGAGCTTGTCCAGCTGCGCGCGAAGCTCGGCTGCTTGGCGACGCAGCTGCAACGGTGACGGCTCGGCGGATGCCGGAGCCGCCGCCAGGACACCGCACGCGCATACGACGGCAAGACCGGATGCCATCGCTCGCAGCGCGCGGCCGGTTACGGTGCGGTGCACGGTGACCGGGGTGTCGGCCTGATCGGCATCAGGGGAACAGCAGACCAGTGACCGCAGGTTGGAGCGCCAGGTCAACGAGCGCCAGGTCAACGAACGCCAGGTAGGGCGCCGGGTCACGGTGTGGTGCTCCGTTCCGTGGCGGTGGCGTGAACCTCAGCCCACGAACGGATCGGCGCGATGTGCTTGATCACCAGGGTGCTGGCACGTCGACGGACGACGAGGTACGCGGTGCCGTCAGCGTCGAGGCGCAGAGACTGTGGATCTAGCTCGTTCGCGACGTTCTCGCGGGTGGCGGCCTCGGTGGCACTGGCCAAGGCGGGGCGCGCGTCTTGCCCCTCCTGCCACATCTGGCTGGCGATCCGGGCGGCGATGACCGCGTCGTCCTGGACCGCCAGCTGGGCGGTACCGATGGACACCGCATCGAAGCCGACGATCCCCACGACGATCATCGCCGTGAGCACTCGGGCGAACCACCCGACCACGATGTCGCCACCGTCAGATGCCGTCGCGGCACACGCGGCTGACAGATCGAGGCGGGACATGTCCTGGATGTCGACGGCCTGCTTCGACCGCTTGAGGAGATGCGGGAGACCAGCGTCCAGTCTCACCCGGATGGTGGTCGCCGATGCCGAGAAGTCGAGCGCCGCGCCGGCTGAACGCGGGAGCCGATCCGGGAATCGGCCGCTGGGTCGACGTCGGGATCGGCATGGTGGTCGACGGGGTCGACCAAGCCGAGATCGACCAGACCGGAACGACCTGGAGCCGGCGACACCACCTGGAGCACGGCGGACGGCGTAGGGTCCTCAAATCCTGACCAGGTGCTGGTGTCCGCCAGACCGGAATACTGGATTCCGCGGGGCGGACGAGACGGCGGCCCCGCTCGATGCCGCGGCCCGGTGCCGCGCCCACCAGAGCGGATGCCCACCGGTAACCGGGACAGCAGTGGAGCGGCCAGCTCCTCGACCTCGCTCACCCGCATCAGCCGGCAGCAGGCCAGGTACAGCAGTGTCACCACGACTCCGCCGACGACCAGACCGATCAGGTTCGCGGCCCGACCTGGATCGGTCACGCTGTGCACGAACCTGGACGTCAGCCGTCCGGCCACCACGGCTGGGACGCCGGCGATGAGCAGCCGCAGGTAGGTACGGCGCACCCGAGCGCCGTCGATCCCGCCAAGCCGGCGGGCCAGTCCGAGCGCGGACAGCACCGCGCCGAGCACATAGGCCACGGACATCCCAGCGCCGACACCGACCACGACATCACCGGGAGCCAGCCTGGCGCCGGCGAGGTAGCTGGTGAGCGCGATGGTCCCGACGACCGGTATCTGCACGAGGAACGGGGTGCGGGCGTCGCCGTACGCGTAGTACACCCGCTGGAACAGATACTGGGCGCTGAACGGCGCCAGCCCGAGCATCATCGCCACCACGACGCTGGCGATCGCTTCGGTTTCCGCGGGTTCGTTGTTCCAGAACAGCACCCCGGTTAGATCGGACGCGAGGGCCGCGACTACGGCGAGGGCGAGCACCGAGGCCACCGCGGTCAATCGCAGGCCCACCGACAGGTCCTGGCGCACAGCCGCACGGTCGTCGTCCTGCGCCGCTCGGCTCATCCGGGTGAACAGGGCGGTCACCAACGAGACGGTCACCAGGGAGTGCGGCAGGATGAACAACAGGAACCCCGGGCCGTAGGCGTTCTGGCCCGGTCCGCCGTCCGCGCTGGCGCCGTTCACCGTGCGGGCGGTCACGACGTAGCCCAGCTGCCCCAGCAAGGCGGCAGCGAAGGTCCACCCGGCCACCCGGCCGGCCGAGCCCAGACCAACCCCGCGAAGGCCGAGCCGCGGCCGATACCGGAAACCCGCTCGCCACAGCGGCCAGAGCAGGATCAGCGCCTGCGCGACCACCCCGAGCGTCGCACTCCCGGCCAGGACCGCCACCTGGCCGCTGGTCCAGCTGGATGGTGGGTGGACGCGAGTGCCGCGTTCGTATCCGCCGATCCACTGGAACATCACCACCAGGCCAGCGATCCCGATGATGTTGTTCACCACCGGCGCCCACATGTAGGCGCCGAACCGGCCCTGGGCGTTAAGCACCTGCCCGAGCACGGTGTACAGGCCGTAGAAGAACACCTGCGGCAGGCACCAGAAGGCGAACGCCACCGCCAACGCCCGGGTGTCGGCGTCCCACTTGGCCCCTGGACCGAACACCACCGGCACCAGCGGCGCGCAGACCGTCACCAGAGCGGTCACGATTGCCATCCCGGCCAGCGCGAGCGTCAACAGGCGATCGAGGAATGCTTGACCACCGTCGGAATCGCGGCTGGCTCGCACGATCTGCGGCACCAGGATCGCGTTGAGCAGACCACCAGCGATGAGGTTGTAGATGTTGTTCGGGACCGTGTTCGCTGTCGCGAAAGTGTCAGCGGCCAAGGCGCCGCTGACACCCAGCAAGCCGACCATCATCATCGTGCGGACCAGTCCCAGCACCCGCGAGACGGCGGTGCCCGCGGCCATGATGCCGCTGGACCGCAGCAACGCTTGGTCGCTCACCGTGGACTTCCCCGCGATGCCACGTCGGTCGGCCGACGTCGGGGGCGGCGCACCGACCGGACCACGCCGATCACCAGCACCAACCCGGCTAACCCGCCGCCCACCGCCAGCAACCACTCGTCGGTTGGTTGCACGCGAACGGGGATGTCCTGCGCCTGGCCGACCGGCCGCCCGGACGGCGCGATCAACTGGGCGCGCAGGACGACGTCGCCACCGGCCCGTGCCACCACCGGAACCTCCACCCCGACCCGGGTTCCCGGCTCCACCGTCCCCAGCGGCTCGGACACCCGACGCTGGACGACCAGGCGAGGGTTGGAGGCGGTGACCTCGAGCCGGGCACCCGTGATCGCCTGATCGAGGTCGTTGCTCACCGTCACCCGCACGTCACCGGAGTTCCGGAGGAATGTCAAGGTTGCCGGGAGCACCGCAACCTCACCGGTCAGCTGGCGAACCCGATCGCGTTGCCGTCGCTGCGCAGCGGTCAGTGCCGGTAGCCGGCTCCGCCACTGAGCTGACAGGAGCTCCAAGGTGTCGCGTAGCGGTTCCGCGGTGAGGGCGCCGGTGTTCGCGACGACCTCGTCGAGCCCGCTCACCTGGTCCCGGAGCTCCTGGACGAAGGTGACGTCAGGTGTGCGGACCCCGGTCAGCCAGCTGCTCTGAGCTGCCCGGCGGGTGAGATCGGAGGCGTCAGCTCGTGGAATCACCGTGTTGAGGACCGATCCCAGCCGAGTCGGCTGGATCCACGGCCGATCTTCGCTCCCGGCGACCATGGAGCGGAAGCTCGTTGGGTCAGGATCGGCCGTGCGCGGTAGCGCGACCACGTGCCGGCGGGGCAGCCCAGGGCGTTCCGTGGCGATGGCAGCGGTCTCCGCGAGCAGCCTGGTTCGGGCGGACGCGTCGTCCTGGCTCACTGCCGAGGCCAAGGTGGACAGCCCGGGGTCGGCTACCGCCCCGACGAGCCCCCCCGGCACTGTGGTGGTTCGAGCGTCCGGTGTGTAGTCGAGGATTTGCTCCAGGGGTCGGGTGTCTGCGTTCAGCAACACTGAGCGGAAACCCACGTTGCTGAGGGTGCGGAGCAGGCGGTCGGTCGCTGAGCCGTCCGCCGGCCACGCCAGATCCGTCCAGGGCACGAGGCCGAGCTCCGCCTCGACCACCTCCGCGCCGGTGGTACGAGTCTCGGCCAACAGCGTCCGGCCCCGAGAACCGGTGAGAGCCTGTAGGTCCGGATCGGCATACGGCAGGGCGACCACCTCATGCCGGGGTGCTTCGTCCCGGAGCCGGCGCAGGAAGTCCTGAACGACCAGCCGATCCGTCGCCTGCTGGGGTGGGGTGGTGCTGCTCGATGGTGCTGGTAGGGAACCGGTCGACACCTCAGTTGCCGAAACGCTGGAGGGGCCACGGGCCGAGCGCGTCTGAGTGGGACCGGACGAATCGGAGCCCGGGGCGCCCGGGCCAGTGCTAGGGGTGCCCGGGTTGTCGCCGTTCGTGACATCGTCGCCAGCGACTCGGCGCAATGCCAACAGAAGCTGAGGATCCACGGCCCACACCACCCCGGGGGTGCTGGCAGCGTCCAGCAGCCGGCTCAACCGGGAGTTAGGGCCGACCAGGTTCGCCATCTTGTCCGCTGACTGAGCCGGTGTCGCGGCTGGCTCCACGGTGGTCTCCGGTAACCCCACGAACGGCACCACCCAGCTGATCCGCTGGGCCTCATACCGCTTCTGCGCTGGTTGAGACTGCACGCTGGCCCGAGCCAGCGCCAGCTCGCCCCGCAGCCCTGACTGCTGGTCGGTGGCGGTCACCCCGACAGCGATGGGGTAGGCGCCGAACTCGGCCGCCGGCAAACCCATCGTGGCCGCTGGCACGTCGACCGCGAAGCTGGCGCGTTGCCCGACAGGCAGCGCCCCGTCCAATTCCTGAGCTTGTCCGGCCGGGACGACGATCCGTTGACTCTGACCGTCCCACCAGCTGGCCACCTCGGCTCGGGTGCCGAGACGGACAACGGAGGTCCGCAGCTGGACCTCGATCTCGGTCAACGTCGTGGTGCCGGTGTTGGCGATCGTCCCGCGCACTCGCACGGTCGAGCCGGCGACCACCAGGTCTGGTGCGACCGAGGTCACGGTGACCTGTACCGAGGGGAGCGCCACCGCTGGGCCTGCCGTCGCGACCGCGCCGATACCGCTGCCGAAGGCCAGCAGGAGAACCAGCAGCACCCGGTACGCCACCATGCCGTGATGCCTGGTGCGGGAGCGTCCACGCCAGTGCGCAGCGTGCCGCCGGCAGATCACTGCCGGTCCGCTGGCCGCTGCCGGTCTGCTAGCCACTGGGCAGCGACTCCGGCGATTCGCCGTTCGTTGCGGAACGTCAAGCGTTCGTCCAGCTGGGTGACCGGCACCCAGGCGACGTCGATGGCCTCGGCGTCAGGGTCGTTTTCCGCGGTCAGGGTGCCGGCCACGCGCTCCATAAGAAAGTGGTGCACGGTCTTGTGGATACGGCGATCCGGCACCGAGAACCAGTACTCGATAGTGCCGAGGTCTTGGACGATGCGCCCGGTCACCCCGGTCTCCTCGGCTACCTCTCGCACCGCGGCCTCGCGCAGCGTCTCGTCGTTTTCCAGGTGGCCCTTTGGCAAGCACCACTCGACCCGGCCAGCCCGATTGCGCCGGGCGATCAGCGCGGCCCTGGGTGTGTCGCGGAGCTCATCGATGACCAGGCCCCCCGCTGAGGTCTCCTGAACCTCGGGCAGCCTGCGTCGAGGCTGGGCTGCGGGTGTAGACACGGCGTCACTCTAACCAGCAGGTGTCGGCACCTGCGGTCGGCTCGATCCCGGCCCTCAGCGGATTCCCACGGCGGCTCGCCTACCCTTGGACCCCGTGTCCAGCGACGATCAGCCCGCTCTGGCCGCAGGCCCTCAGGTGCCAGCGGTCGCCCGCGACCTCGGTCGCCGGTTCACGGACGCCGGTCATGCGCTAGCCCTGGTCGGCGGCTGCGTTCGTGACCTCATCCTGAACCGTCCCATCAGCGACCTTGACTTCACCACGGATGCCCGGCCCGAGCGGACCCATCAGGTGCTGAGTGGTTGGGCGGACCGGGTCTGGGACGTCGGTCGCGCTTTTGGCACCATCGCGGCTCGCCGCGGGGACGTGGTCGTCGAGGTCACGACCTACCGGGCGGACGCTTACGATCGGTCCTCCCGCAAGCCGGTGGTGGCGTACGGCGATCGGCTGGTGGACGATCTGGCCCGCCGGGACTTCACGGTGAACGCGATGGCGGTGGAGCTGCCTGACGGTGGCTTCATCGACCCGCACCACGGGCTGCAGGATCTGGTCTCCGGCCGGCTTATCACCCCGGGGCGTCCGCCGGACTCGTTCGGAGACGACCCGTTGCGGATGCTTCGGGCGGCTCGGTTCACCGCCCAGCTGGGGCTCACCGTCACCGAGCCGGTGCGCCAGGCGATGACGGCGATGACCGACCGGCTCGCCATCGTGTCCGCGGAACGGATCCGCGACGAGCTGGTGAAGCTCATCCTGACCGATCGACCGCGCCCCGGTCTGGAGCTGCTGGTGGACACCGGTCTCGCGGACGTCGTGCTGCCGGAGCTGCCAGCGCTGCGCCTGGAACTCGATGAGCACCACCGGCATAAGGACGTCTACCAGCACTCGCTCACCGTGCTGGACCAGGTCATCGGCCTGGAGGGCGGCGAGGTTCCCGGCCCTGACCTGGTGTTGCGGCTGGCCGCGTTGCTGCACGACATCGGCAAACCGGCCACTCGGCGGTTCGAACCCGGGGGGCGGGTGTCGTTCCACCACCACGAGGTGGTGGGCGCCAAGCTCACGAGGAAGCGGATGCGTGCCCTGCGGTTCGACACCGCCACCATCGCCGCGGTCAGTCGGCTGGTCGAACTGCACCTGCGGTTCCACGGGTACGGCGACGGCGGGTGGACCGACGCCGCGGTCCGTCGCTACGTGACCGACGCTGAGCCACACCTGCACCGGTTGCACCGGCTCACCCGGGCCGACGTGACAACCCGCAACGAACGCAAAGCGGCCCGCCTCGCCCGCAGCTACGACGACCTGGAGCGTCGGATCGCGCAGCTGGCCGAGCAGGAGGAGCTGGCCGCGATCCGCCCGGAGCTGAACGGCGAGCAGATCATGACGGCCCTCGGTGCGAAGCCTGGTCCGCTGGTGGGCCGGGCCTATCAGCACCTGCTCGGATTCCGGTTGGATCACGGACCCGTCGGGGAGGTCGAGGCTCGAGCCGAACTCCTTCGCTGGTGGTCCGAGCAGCCGGAGTCCACCGACGTCGATCCGGGCTGACCGGTGTCGCGGTCAGGTGTCGAGACGGCTCTGGCGCCCACGCGTCCCTCACCCACGCGGCTCCGGTGCCCTGGGTGGGTGAGGGCCGGCATCCGGTGCGTTGGCTGGGGGGTGCTGATCAGGTCGTGCAGGCTTGGTGCCCGCCTCGGCCGCGGATCTGATCGGTGGACGGGCTAGCGAGAAGGCGTCCACGAGGTATCCGATGGCGATGCCGACCGCCAGCCCGGGGGCGACGCCAGTGGCCGGCACGACGAGTGCGGCGCCGGCCGCGGCAGCGACGAAGGCGAGGTTGAAGACGACGTCGTACGCGGCGAAGGCCCGGCCTCTCAGGCCATCGGTGACCACGTCCTGCAGGGTGGCGTCCACACAGATCTTGATGCCCTGCACGGCTGCTCCGAGCACTACCGCCGCAACCAGCGCGACCGGCACGGTGAGGTGGACCACCAGCAGCAGCTGGGCCACCGCGCCGGCGACCAGGCAGCGCCACATCCAGCCGCTGGTTCCCCACCGGTCCGCACCGATCGGGGTGATCAGCGCGGCCGTCGCGAAGCCGAGCCCGGACGCCGCGAACGCCAGCGCGAGCAATGCCATGCCAGCCTCGACGTCCTGTGGAGCGGTGAAATGGTTGCGGGCCAACAGGATCGTCACGATGGTGGTGCAGCCGTAGCCGAACCGGCTCACCGCGATGGCGATCAACGCCTCTCGGGCTGGGCGCAGCGTGGCGACGTGGCGGACGCCCTCCGCCACCGCCCGCCACCCGTCGGCCCGCTGATCCACGGTGAGCCTGCCGGGCGAGGCGGCCGCTGACCGATCCGGACCCAGCTGGTCCCGGCGCATCCGGGTGCTCAGCGCGGCGGTCACCCCGTACCCGGCGGCCGCGACACTCAGCAGCACGGCGTCACCCTGATCGCCGATCGGCAGGATCTGCCGGACCAGGTACGCCACCCCGCCGCCGACGATCGCCGCTAGCGTGCCGCAGGTCGGTGACACCGCGTTCGCCATCACCAGCCGGTGCTCCGGGACCACGTGCGGCAGGCTCGCTCCCAGGGCCACCAGGAAGAACCGGTTCACCGACAGGCACGTCAGCACCCCGATGGACAGCGCCGGCCCGACCGAGACGGTGAGTAGCACGGCGGCGATCCCGAGCACCATCACCGCCCGCACCGTGTTGGTCACCAGCAGCACTTGGCGGCGACGCCAGCGGTCCAGCAGCACCCCGGTGAACGGCCCGATCAGGGTGTACGGGAGGACGGTGACAGCGAAAGCGACCGCCGCTGCCTGCGGGGTGGCGGCCCGTTCAGGGGAGAAGAACACCACGCTGGCCAGCGCCGTCTGGAAAGCCCCGTCCGCTGCCTGAGAGGTCAGCCGAACGGCGAACAGTCGCCGGAAGTCGCGGCCCGCCACAACGGTCCGAAGGTCCGCGACGAAGGACATCGATGCACTCTACGACTGCACCTGGCACACGCGGTGAGCACCGTCCGACCTCTCAGACAGGACAGGAACCACAAGGCGGATATCTAACTCATAAGGGAGTAACCTGCTCGTACCGTGAGAGGAGTACCAGTCATGCCACGTCGCGGGTCTCGGTCCCGCGGCTTCGGACGGACACGTCGCAGTGCCAGGCCGGACCACCGACGCCGCACCGGTGTCCCAGCTGCGGGTGTGCTCGCTCGCACTACGCCGAGCACGTCACGCTTCTACTCGCGGCAAGGGCGCAAGTACACCCGGCGCCGGTGGTCCTTCACCCGACGCGACCGGCACGGCTGGCGCCGGTTCGTCCCCAGCTGGAGGGTCGTCGTGGGGTGCGGGCTGGGTACGGCCACGCTGGCGGCGGTGAGCTTCGTCATCCTGTACAACCAGATGTCCGTCCCAGAACCGAACGAGTGGGTGACCGCCAACGCGTCCATGGTCTATTGGACGGACGGCACCACACCGATGGGCCGTCTAGGTCAGATCGACCGTCGGTCGGTTCCCCTGGAGCAGATGCCAATCCCGTTGCGCCGTGCCGTCCTGGCGGCCGAGGACCGTACGTTCTACGAGAACGAGGGGTACTCGGTCAAGGGCATGGCTCGGGCCGCGTGGGTACGGATCACCGGCGGCCCCGTGGAGGGCGGCTCCACGATCACCCAGCAGTACGTGAAGAACTACTTCCTCACCCGGGACCAGACGCTCAGCCGCAAGGTCCAGGAGCTGGTCATCTCGATGAAAACCGAACGAGGGGAATCCAAGGATCAGATCCTGGAGAACTACCTCAACACGATCTACTTTGGCCGGGGCGCCTACGGGATCGAAGCCGCCAGCCGAGCGTATTTCGGGACGTCGGCTCGCACCTTGTCCACCAGCCAGGCGGCGCTGCTCGCCGCGCTGCTGCGCGCTCCGGGTCTGTACGACCCGGTGAACGAGCGGGGTAACGCTCAAGCGCGCTGGGACTACGTCTTGGACGCCATGGTCGAGCAGGGTTGGCTGTCGCCGACCGAGCGGCGGCAGCAACGATTCCCCACCATTCGCTCTCGGCGGATCGGCAACATGCTCGGCGGCACCACCGGGTACCTGCTCGAGGCGGTGCGGCTGGAGATCAAGGCCAAGACCGGCATGACGGACGCCGACATCGAACGCGGCGGGTTGCGGATCGTCAGCACGTTCGACCAGCAGGCCCAAGCGGCGGCCGTCGCGGCCGTTCGCCGGCAACTGCCCACGGTGGGCGCCCTAGGGGTTGGAGCCGGCCTGGTCGCGGTGAAGCCCGGCGACGGGGCGGTGGTGGCGATGTACGGCGGCCCGGACGCCGTCCGTGATCCGTACAACGCCGCAACCCAAGCGATCATCCAGGCCGGATCCACCTTCAAGCCCTTTACCTTGGCCGCCGCGCTGCAGCGTGGCTACCCGTTGTCGGCTCGATACGACGGTGACTCCCCGCTGGTGTTCCCGGACAAGCTCCGGGTGTCCAACTTCGCGGGCACCCGCTACGGCCGGATCGATCTGCTCAACGCCACGGTCGTGTCCGCTAACACGGTGTACGCCGCCCTCAACCGGGACATCGGGCCCTGGCAGACCATGGATGCCTTGGTGGATGCCGGCATCCCAGAGGGCACCCCGGGCTTGTCCCCCGAGGTCGGCAACGTGCTCGGCACCGCCTCGCCACGGGTCATCGACCTTGCTCGGGCCTACGCCACCTTCGCCGCCCAAGGGCAACGCAGTGAGACCTACCTGGTCCGCAGCGCTACTCGGGCAGACGGCACCGCTGTATGGCAGACCGCCGTACGACGTCGCCAGGTGTTCAACCCGGTCGTGTCCCGGGACGTCACGTACGCGCTAAGGGAAACGGCGCGACGCAGCATGGGGCTGGGCGCCGCCGATCGGTTGGATCGACCAGTGGCTGGCACGATCGGGCGGACGCTGACCGACAAGGCCGCATGGTTTACGGGCTATACCCCGCAACTTGCGTGTGCTGTGGGCCTCTACCGGCTGACTAACGGCCGTTCGGCGCCCCTGACAGGTCTTGGCGGTGCTGGTCGACGCGCGACCAGCGCGTCCTTCCCGGTGCGGATCTGGGCGACCTTCATGGAGAGCACGCTGCGTCAGCAGCCGGTACTGGATTTTCCGCGGTCCGCCTGGGAGAGACAGCTGCGCCCGAGGCCCCGTCGATGATCGGGACGGGGGTCCTCGGGCGCAGCTGCGACGGGTGGTGATCAGCGCTCGACGTCGCCCCGGATGAACGCTTCGACACTGGCCCGGCCCTCGTCGTCGGGGCGCTGCACGGGCGGGGACTTCATCAGGTAGGACGACGCCGACAGGATCGGGCCGCCGATCCCGCGGTCCTGGGCGACCTTCGCCGCCCGGATGGCATCGATGATGATGCCGGCCGAGTTCGGCGAATCCCACACCTCGAGCTTGTACTCCAGGTTAAGCGGAACGTCGCCGAATGCCCGGCCCTCGAGCCGCACGTACGCCCACTTGCGATCATCTAGCCACTGAACGTAGTCGGACGGGCCGATGTGGACGTTCCGAGCACCGAGGTCGTGACCCAGGTTGGAGGTGACCGCCTGGGTCTTGGAGACCTTCTTGGACTCCAGCCTGTCCCGTTCCAGCATGTTCTTGAAGTCCATGTTTCCGCCGACGTTCAGCTGGTACGTGCGGTCCAGCACGACGCCTCGGTCCTCGAACAGCTTCGCCAGAACCCGGTGGGTGATGGTGGCGCCGACCTGCGACTTGATGTCGTCACCGATGATCGGCACGCCGGCGTCGGTGAACTTCTGCGCCCACTGCGGATCCGAGGCGATGAACACCGGCAGCGCGTTGACGAAGGCCACGCCGGCGTTGATGGCGCACTGGGCGTAGAACTTGTCCGCCTCCTCCGACCCGACCGGCAGGTAGGACACCAGAACGTCGGCGCGCGCGTCCTTGAGCGTCTGGACGACGTCCACCGGCTCGGCGTCCGACTCCTCGATGGTCTCCCGGTAGTAGCGACCGAGGCCGTCCATCGTCGGACCGCGCAAGACCTGGACCCCGAGGGGAGGTACGTCGCAGATGGTGATGGTGTTGTTCTCGCTGGACATCAGCGCCTCGGACAGGTCGAAGCCGACCTTCTTGGCGTCTACGTCGAAGGCGGCGACGAACTCGATGTCGCGGACGTGGTAGTCCCCGAACATCACGTGCATCAGCCCTGGCACGGTGCCGTTCGGGTTGGCGTCGGCGTAGTAGTGCACGCCCTGGACAAGCGACGCGGCACAGTTGCCGGCGCCGACGATGGCGACGCGGACGGATGCCATGCGGTACTCCTTCATCGGTGTGCACCAGTGCGGTGCTCTGATCGGTGTTCGGGTGGTGCTGGGTCGCACGGTCTAGCTGCGTTGTGCTGATGGTCAGCCCGGTGGGGGTTGCCCCGCCGTCGGGCCACCGCCCGGCACGGCGGCGCGTTCATGGGAGATCAACTCGTTCAGCCAGCGCACTTCGCGCTGGACGGACTCCAACCCGTGCCGGTGGAGCTCCGTCGTGTACTGGTCGGCACGTTCGCGGCTACGACCGATTGCCGCGCTCACCGCCGCCAACCGCTCCTCCAACCGGCTGCGACGACCCTCGAGGATGCGCAGCCGGACGTCGGATGTGGTGCGGGAGAAGAAGGCCAGGCGAACGCCGAAGCTCTCGTCGTCCCAGCTGGCTGGCCCACTGTCGCCCACCAATTGCTCGAAGTGCTCCTTGCCAGCGGCGGTCAGCTCGTACACGATCCGGGCTCGCCGGCCAGCGCCTCGAGTGCTGGTTGTCTCGGCGATCCAGCACTGAGCGCTCAGCTGTTTGAGACAGGGGTAGAGAGTGCCGTAGCTGAGGACCCGGAACGGGCCGAGAACCGTGGATAGCCGCTTACGGAGCTCGTAGCCGTGCAAGGGACTGTCGTGGAGCAGACCGAGGACCGCGAGGTCGAGGACGTCGGAGCGTCGACTCACGGATGTCGTCCTCTCGATCTGGCACGCGTGCAGAAGCGAAAGCTGATGTATCGCTGCGATATCTCGAAACTGTAGAGGGCGGCGCTCGGTTAAGCAAAATCTCGCCACCCGGTGATCGGGATTCCATAACTCTTGGTGAGCTGCTCCTGACACATAGGTGATGTCACCCCCGGCATGCGGGCGCATCTGGTGAAGGGATCACACGGAACAGCGCACCAGGGTTGGGCAGAACGACGTTGGCCCGCATACTTTGTCGACGGCCCCCCAGAAACCGAGAGACGGACAACCCCATGGCGCGCATCGTCGACTACCCACGCCGGGGCAGGTATGGCGTCCGTCGATTTATCCCGTCGTGGAAGCTGGTGCTGGGTACCGGGGCATCGTTCGCGTCCGTCGCAATGATCGGCTTCGCCATCCTGTACTCGCAGGTGGCGGTGCCAGACCCGAACGAGCTGGTCACCGCGAATGCGTCGGTCGTGTACTGGTCGGACGGCCGGACCGAGCTTGGTCGGTACGCCGACGTGAACCGACGGTCGATCCCGCTGGAGCAGATGCCAGAGGCGTTGCGCAACGCGGTGCTGGCGGCTGAGGACCGCAGTTTCTACGAGAACAGCGGTTTCTCGCCCCGGGGTATCGGCCGAGCTGTCTGGGTGAAGCTTCGCGGTGGCTCGACCCAAGGCGGCTCCACGATCACCCAGCAATACGTGAAGAACTACTTCCTCACCCAGGATCGGACGGCGACCCGTAAGGCCAAGGAATTCGTCATCGCCCTCAAGGTGGAGCAGCAGGAGTCCAAAGACAAGATCCTGGAGAACTACCTCAACACCATCTACTTCGGTCGAGGAGCGTGGGGGGTCGAGGCGGCCAGCCGCGCCTACTTCGCCAAGCCGGCGAACAAACTCACCCTGAGCCAGTCGGCGTTGCTCGCCGCGGTCCTCCGTTCACCCGGTTTGTACGACCCGATCACCAAGCGGGACAACGCCAAAGAGCGATGGAACTACGTGCTGGGCGGCATGGTCGAAGAGGGGTGGCTGTCCCAGGCCGTCCGGGACAAGGCGAAGTTCCCGCCGGTCCGCAAATCGCGGGCCGCGAACACCCGCGGTGGCACCACGGGGTACCTGCTTGAGGCGGTGCGGGAGGAGGTCAAGGCGAAGGTCGGGCTGACCGACGCCGACATCGACCGCGGTGGCTTGCGGATCGTCAGCACGTTCGACCAGGACCGGCAGGACGCAGCGGTCGCGGCGATCAAAGAGGAGCTACCCACAACGAACGCCAAGGGGGTCGGCGCTGGCCTGGTCGCCATCAAGCCCGGGGACGGGGCGGTAGTGGCGATGTACGGCGGCCCGGACGCGGTGAAGAGGCCCTACAACACCGCGACCCAAGCGGTGCTGCAAGCGGGGTCCACCTTCAAGCCGTTTGCGCTGGTGGCCGCTTTGCAGACGGGCACCTCGCTGCGCTCGCAGTACTCCGGCCAGTCTCCGATGACGTTCGACAACGGGTACACCGTCGCGAACTTCGGCAACACCTCCTATCAAACCGTGGACCTCACGACCGCCACGGCCAACTCGATCAACACCGTCTACGTGGCGCTCAACCGTGACGTCGGCCCGGAACGGACCATGCAGGTCGCCATCGACGCGGGCTACCCCGAGGACACCACGGGTCTGGAGGCCAACGCGAGCAACGTTCTCGGCACCGCCTCGCCGCACGTCATCGACGTGGCCCGGGCGTACGCCACCTTCGCCGCGCAAGGGGAACGGGCCGAGACCTACATGGTGCGCAGCGTCAAGGACACCTCGGGTGCCACGATCTGGAAGGCGTCCATTACCAAGAAACGGGTGTTCAGCCCCGAGGTGTCGGCCGACCTCACCTTTGCCCTGAGCGGTGTGGTTCAGCAGGGTTCCGGATCGTTCGCTGGCCAGAACCTCGGCCGTCCCGCGGCGGGCAAGACAGGCACCACCCAGGAGAACCGCTCTGCGTGGTTTGCGGGTTACACCCCGCAGCTCGCCACGGCGGTCGGCCTCTACCGCCAGATCGGTGACCGCACCGAGTCGTTGAACGGGCTCGGCGGGTTGGGCGAGGTCACCGGTGCGACGTTCCCGGTCCGCATCTGGACCGCTTTCATGCAAGCCGCCATGGACGGTCAGGAGATCCAGCAGTTCCCGCCGCCGGTGTACGGCGGCGACAGCAACGTGCCAGCACCACCAGACCCCACGGGCGAGGAGCTTCCACCGCCATCGCCCACCTCGACGCCACCGCCGTCGACCGGCGGCGAGGTGACGCCGACCGGCCCGATGACCACCAATCCGACGAGCCCGTCGATGACCCCGACGGTGCCGCCTCAGTCGACCACGCCGACCCGGACTCGGACCCGCACCCGTCCGCCGGCCACTCCGACCGTGCTGATCAGGTGAGCCAACCGGGGGGTCCGTCGGTGTCGGAGGAGGTCACGTCACCGAACCCGAGGAGCGGGCTCAGTGACGTGACTCCTCGTCGTGCCGGATCGCGGGAGAGTGTGGCAGCCGTGATCGCGCCGTCCCGCGAGGATCCCGTGATAGCGGCGCTGTCACCTGTCATCGGCGGACCAGCTGGCGACTACCGGCGTTCCGGCCGCCACGGGTGGTGGACGGCGACCCGCGTCCTGATCGTGGTCGTGTTGGCTGTGTTGGCCGTCGGGGTGGTCCAGAAGCAGCACTGCCGGGCGCAGGGCTGGACCAACCCCGATCAGTTCTTCCATGCCTGCTACAGCGACCTGCCGTTGGTCTACGAGATCAGCGGGCTGGCCGATGGGGTGGTGCCGTACGTCGATGCCGGCTCCGAGGGCTACCTGGACCACCCGGTGGTGACGGGTTTCGCGTTGTGGGCGGTCGGCCTGGTGACGCCGGATGGGCCAGATCGTGCCCGGTGGTACTTCGACCTGGCGACGGTCGTGATCGGGGGGCTGCTCGTGGTCCTGGTCGTTGCGACCGTGCAGTCCGCCGGCCGGCGTCGTCCTTGGGATGCCGCCCTGGTCGCGGCCAGCCCTTTGGTCGCGTTGGCCGGGTTGGTGTCGCTCGACGTGCTCGGTGTCACGCTGGCCGCGGTCGGGTTGGCCCTGTGGGGCCGGAATCGGCCGGCGGCAGCCGGGCTGCTGATCGGTCTGGCGACGGCCGCCCGCAGTTATCCGGTCCTGTTCGTCGTGGTGCTGGGTTTGCTGGCCGCCCGGGCGGGGCGGTGGCGCGCCTGGTGCACCACCGCCAGCACCGCGGTTGGGACCGCAGCCGCGGTGGTGCTGCCGTGGGGGTTGCTGAACGGGGACGGGGTGCTGTCCGCCTATCGATCTTGGGAATCGTCGTACCCGGGCTACGGCTCGTTGTGGCGGGTGCCGCAGGTGTTGACCGCGGATGCCGGTGGGTGGATGCGTCAGCTGGGTCTGGGGATCACCGACGTCAGCCCGGGCGTGACGACCACGCTGGCGATCGGCGGTATCGGCGCAGCGCTGCTGGTCGGCGCCCTCGTGACGTTGACCGCGCCGGGTCGCCCCCGCGTGGCGCAGGTGGCCTTCGTGGTGCTCGCGATCGTGGTCGTCACCGGGAAGTCGTGGCCAGTGCAGGCGTCGCTGTGGCTGTTGCCGTTGGCTGCGTTGGCTCGCCCGCGCTGGCGGGACCACCTGATCTGGACCGGCGGCGAGATCGGCTACTTCGTCGCGGTGTGGCTGTACCTGGGCGGGACCTCCGACACCGATCGCGGGCTGCCTGGCCCCTGGTACGTGGCGTTCCTCATGGTGCGCCTCGCCGGGTTGGCCTGGCTGGTCTGGTGTGTCGTGCAGGACATGCGACACCCGGAGCGGGACCTCGTGCGCCGGGTCGAGCCGGAGGACCCGCTCGCCGGACCGTTGGCCGGCTCCTCGGATGCGCTGGTGCTGCGGGTGCGCTGAGCCGCAAGAACCCGATGGCATGCAACCAGCAGCCCGTGGGTCGCGAAGTGGTGGGTGGTACCGGCAGCCGGCTGGACCACGCAAACCATAAGGGAGCCACCATGAGCAGGTCCATCCTCACCACTCTTCGGGCGGTGGTCGCCGTCGTCCTCGGCGCGCTGGCGTCGCTTGCGATCGCCGCGTCGCCCGCCCAGGCGGCGGACGGTGCCACTGTGACCGTGGTGCACGGCATCCCGGACACCGACGTCGACGTCTACGTCAACGACAAGAAGACCCTCCCGGGTTTCACGTTCAAGACCGTGACCGACCCGCTGTCGCTGCCGGCTGGCAGCTACTCGATCGACATCCGCAAGGCGGGCGACCCGGCGAGCGCGGACCCGATCCTGAGCACCAAGGCCGATCTGACGGCTGGAGCCAATGTCACCCTGGTAGCGCACCTCGAGGCAGGCGGCGACCCGACGGTCACCGCGTTCGTCAACCCCACGACCGCGGTGCCGGCCGGCATGGAGCGGGTCATCGTGCGGCACACCGCAGCTGCTCCGGCTGTCGACGTTCTAGCCGGTGACAAGGCCATCATCGAGAACCTGTCCAACCCTAAGGAGAAGGCGCTCATGGTGCCCAAGGGTTCGGTGTCCGTCGCGGTTGCCGCCGCTGGAACCACCGACCCGGTCATCGGCCCGGTCACGTTGGACCTCAAGGGTGCCAGCACGACCGTGGTGTACGCGATCGGCAGCCTGGACGCCGAGAACCTCACCGCGGTGACCCAGACCTACGCGTCCGGCTCGCAGTCGCCGACCGGTTCCGACGCCGGATCCGGTGGACAGGCCGAGGAGAGCGGTGCGCCGGTGCTCGGCTTGTCGCTCGCTGGTGCCGGTGCGGTCCTCCTGGTGGTTGCTGGTGGTCTGCTGCGCCGTCGTACCACGGTGAAGGCGTGACACAGTCCCACGAGCAGCGTCGGCGGCCGGGCGTCTTGCGCCCGGCCGCTGGTGCGCTCGGTCTGCTGCTGGTCGTGGGTGGCGGCGCGCTGGTGTGGCAGCAGCAGGGCGAGCCGGCTTTCCAGTCAGCCGGGCAGGTCCCGCCCGCGGACGGGACGTCGGCCGTCTCGTCTAGATCAGCATCGTCGCCGCGGCCATCGAGATCGTCGACGACACCGCCGGGCCCTGAGTCCGCGGAGCCGGCGCAGGCTCTTGGTGCCATGGAGATCAACACCTTTGAGCCGACTCGGCTGCAGATGACCTCTCCGCAGATCGACGCCCGGGTGATCCCGGTCGGCCTGGAGAAGGACGGCAAGCTGGTGGTGCCGCAGGACCCGCAGGTGGTGGGGTGGTGGTCCGGCGGGGCGTCGCCCGGGATGCCGGTCGGGACCGTCGTGATGACCAGTCACGTGGACTCGGCTCGGTCTGGTCCGGGTGCGTTGTTCGAGCTGCGCACCGCTCCGATCGGCTCGACGATCGTCGTCCGTGGCGCCGATGGTCTGACGACGTACGTCGTCAAGGCGCGGCAGCGCTATTCCAAGGACCAGCTACCAGCGGCTGAGCTGTTCGCTCAAGGACGTCAGCCGCGGCTGGTGCTGATCACCTGCGGCGGCGAGTTCGACGAGCGCACCCGGCACTACCAGGACAACATCGTCGTGGTGGCCACTCCCGCGTGAGGTCGTATGCCGCACACGCGATCGTCAGCCGCCGATGAAGGTCTCCAGCCCTGGTTTCACCGTAGGCCGGCCGAACAGCCACCCCTGAGCGAAGTCGCACCCCATGTCCCGGAGCAGGTCGGCCTGCAGCGGTGTCTCCACCCCCTCCGCGGTCACCGGGTAACCGTGGGCGTGGGCGAGCTCGATCACGGCGCGCACCACGGCACTGGCCCGAGTCGATCCGTTCAACCGGCCGACGAACGTGCGGTCGACCTTGATGAACGAGACGGGCAGATCCTGCAGGTAGGCCAAGGCCGAGTAGCCGGTGCCGAAGTCGTCCACCCCGGCCTGGATCCCGGCCGCCGCCAACCGGACCAACGTGTCCTGCGCGGTCGATCCGCCCGGCACCAGGCTGGTCTCGGTGATCTCCAGCCGTAGTTCCGATGGCCGCAGGCCGTGTTCGGCCAGCAAGTCGAGGATGCCGTCGTCGAACCCGGGTTGGCTCAAAGTCCGTGCGGACACGTTGACCTGGACGTCCACCCCGGCCACGCCGTCCGCGCGCCACGTGGTCAGTCGTTGGACCGCTTGGCGGATCATCTGGCGATCCAACTCGACGATCAGCCCGGTGTCCTCCGCCACGGCGATGAAACCCTCCGGCAGCAGCACGCCACCCGCGTCGTCGGTGATCCGGATCAGCGCCTCGACACTCGTAACCCGGCCGTCGGCGAGCGAGACGATCGGCTGGTACGCGGTGACCAGGCGGTCGTGCTCGATCGCGGCCCGCAGGCGTCGTTCGGCCAGCAGCCGGGACTCTGCTTGTGCCTGCATCTGCTTGTCGAACAAGGCCATCCGGTCCCGACCGGCCTCCTTCGCGCGGTACATCGCGAGGTCCGCCTCGCGGAACAGCTCACCGGCCGAGTGAGTGGTGTCGGAGGTGACCGCGACGCCGATGCTGCCGGTGCACACGATCGAGGAGCTTCCCGGCACGTCGATCGGCTTGCGCACCTCCTCCACCACCCCGGTCGCGATGTCGCAGGCCGCCTCCGCGCTCGCCATCCAGGGCAGCAGGATGACGAATTCATCACCGCCCAGTCGAGCCACCGTGGGTGAGCAGTCGCTCACCAAGGGCAGTTCGAGCGTGTGCCGCAGTCGGCGGGCGATCTCTACCAGCAAGGCGTCCCCGACGGCATGCCCCAAGGTGTCGTTGACCAGCTTGAAGCGATCCAGGTCGAGCAGCAGCAGCGCGGTAACCGGGGTCACCCCCAGATCGGCATCGACGGGTGCGTCGTCGAACGGCTCGTCGGGGGTGTCCCGGGGCAGGGACACGATCGCTCGCCGGGTCAGGTCGTTCACCACGCGACGGTTGGCAAGCCCGGTGAGGCCGTCTCGGGCGGCCATCCGGGCCACCTCCCGCTCGGCGGTCCGCTGGCTGGTGACGTCGACGACCGCACCGAAGACGACCGTCACCTCGCCGTCCTCACGCAAGGTCCTCGACCAGCTGACCAGCTCTCGCCACCCACCTGCCGCGTCTCGCAACCGCAGCGACTGGGTTGCCTGCCCGTCACCGTCTGGACGGTCACGTGCCAGCGAGCCCTGTGCGCGATCGTCCGGGTGGAGCCGGGACTCCCACATCGTCAGGGTCGGCGTCATCGCCGGGTCCAGCCCGGCGATGGCGTACATCTCCGGGGACCACTGCAGGTGCTCGGCCCGTGCGTCCCAGCGCCACAAGCCGGTCCCGGTCAACGTGGACGCCGCGGTCAGGTGCAAGCGCTCGCTGTCCAGGTCGGTCTGGGTGGCTCCCGCGGTGAGCGCTGCCGACACCGCAAGACCCAGTGCCGTCACGACGTCCAGCACCTCACTGGTAAGTGCGAACGCATCCGGTTCCGGCGACATCACCAGCAGTACCCCAGCGGGAGTGCCGGCCGCGATCAACGGTGTGGCGACAGCGGAACGCACTCCTAGACCGGGCGGTACGTCGGGTATCGGCGGGCTGTCCAGCAGGTCGCGGCTGACCGCCGTAGCACCAGCTTGCAGACATGATTCGCTGAACGAACCCGCCCGCTGATACCAGCACCCGTCGAGGGAGCGCACGTCCGTGCCGGCGGACGCCACCACGTGGAAGTACCGGTCGTCCGCCAGGGAGACCACAGTGCTGTGCCCGAGCAGCGCATAGGTTTGCTCAGCCGCCGTCCTGGCAACCGCATCCTCCCGCACGCCAGCCGCGGTGATGCGGGCCTGCGCGGCCACGATGGATCGCAAGAATCCCGGCGGTGTCGGTTCCGGGCCGGTCACCTCACCTGGGTGCTGAGCGACGGCTCGGTGGCGCGCGGGCTGATCAGCGGCAGACCGAGCCATGGCCATCGCGGCACTCCGTTACCTCGCTGACACGAAGAGCCATCGTGACATGGTCGGCGTCACCGTGGCAGGGGTGCTTCTGAGGTCCTCAGAGCCGATCGCTTATCGGACGCTCAGATGTGCAGACCGCACTCCACCTTGTCGCGCCCGGCCCACCGCCCGGCTCGCGGGTCTTCGCCGGGCGCCACCGGTCGGGTGCACGGGGCGCACCCGATGCTCGGGTACCCCTGGTGAATCAGCGGGTTGCGAGGCAGGCCATGTCGTACCTGGTAGTCCTCGACGTCGTCGTCCGACCAGGTCACCAGGGGGTTGACCTTCAGCCGGTCGTGGGTGTCGTCCCAGGTGACTGCGGGAGTGTCGGCCCGGCTGGCCGACTCCGCCCGCCGAACCCCGCTGACCCACCCGGCGTACGGCTCCAGCGCGCGAGCCAGCGGGTCGACCTTGCGCAGGAAGCAGCACAGGTCGGGTTGCTGCTCGTGCAGGCGCTCGCCGTAACTGGCGTCCTGCTCGGCGACGGTCTGCGCCGGTTGGACGCTCACCACGGTCACCGGCAGCAGCCGGCGGACCGCGGAACGGGTGGCCAACGTCTCCGGGAAGTGATAGCCGGTGTCCAGGAACAGCACGTCGACGTCCGGCAACACCCGGGACACCAGGTGCGGCACGAGCGAGTCCTGCATGCTGCAGGCGACCGCCAGTCGTCCGCCCGTCGCCTGCACCGCCCAACGGACGATCTGCTCGGCGGGTGCACCGTCCAGCTCGATGGCGGCCCGCGCGGCCTGGTCGCGCAGCTCGACCAGATCCGCGGGGGCCCGGACACGAGTGGAGGTGGTCGTCGTCATCGCAGGGCCTCCTCGTCGGCTCTGGTAGCCCAGGTGGCGAACCGTTCCCCCGGCTCGCGGTGGTGCAGGTAGCTGCGCACGACCCGTTCGATGTAGCCGGGTAGTCCGGCGCTGGTCACCTTGAGCCCACGCACCTTGCGGCCGAAGTCCGGGTCGAGCCCGAGCGCACCACCGAGGTGGACCTGGAATCCCTCGACCTGGCGCCCGTCGTCATCGGTGACGATCTGGCCCTTGAGTCCGATGTCAGCGACCTGGATCCGAGCGCACGAGTTCGGGCACCCGTTGATGTTCAACGAGATCGGCTCGTCCATCAGATCGGCGACGTCGGCGAGCCGGTGCTCCAGGTCGGCGATCGCCGCGGCCGCGGTGGCCTTGGTCTCGACGATCGCGAGCTTGCAGTACTCGATCCCGGTGCAGGCCATCGTGTTCCGGCGGAAAACCGACGGGCGGGTGTCCAGGCCCAGCTCGTCGAGGCCGGCCACCAGCTCGGCGACC
The DNA here is from genome assembly GCA_051657715.1 of Angustibacter sp. Taxonomy (GTDB): domain Bacteria; phylum Actinomycetota; class Actinomycetes; order Actinomycetales; family Angustibacteraceae; genus JBOFBH01. The sequence continues at coordinate 65,538 of JBOFLF010000017.1, forward strand.
TGGTCCTCGGGGACGTCCAGGACCACCAGCTTCTGGTGCGGGGTGAGCCGCACCCGGGCTGATCCGACCTGCTCGACCAGGTCGGCGAGCGCCACCAGCGTCGGCCCGTCCACTCGCCCCACGGTCGGTGCCGCACCGACGTACCGGCGTCCGTCCCGCTGCTGGTGGACGCCGACGTGGTCGTCGGTCTGGCCTGGCTCGGGGGCTGGGCCGTCGGCCAGCCGGCGACCCAGGTACTCGGTCTCCAGCACCTGCCGGAATCGCTCCGGCCCCCAGTCGGCGACTAGGAACTTCAGCCGTGCCTTGTGCCGGTGCCGGCGGTAGCCGTGGTCCCGGAACACCGCGGTCACGGCGGCCCACACATCCGGTACGTCGTCCAGCGGCACCCAGGAACCGAGCCGGACGGCCAGCCGTGGGTTGGTGGACAGCCCACCGCCGACCCACAGGTCGAAGCCGGGGCCGTGCTCGGGGTGGCGGACCGCGACGAACGCGACGTCGTTGATCTCGTGCACCACGTCCGGGACCGGCATGCCGGTGATGGCGCTCTTGAACTTGCGTGGCAGGTTGCTGTACGCCGGATCGCCGACGTACCGGCGCTGGATCTCCTCGATCGCCGGGGTCGGGTCGATGATCTCGGCGAGGGCGACGCCGGCCACCGGGCTGCCGAGGATGATCCGCGGGCAATCCCCGCATGCCTCCGTGGTGAGCAGGCCGACCGCCTCCAGGCGCTGCCAGATCGCCGGCATGTCCTCCACCCGGATCCAGTGCAGCTGCACGTTCTGCCGGTCGGTGATGTCCGCGGTGCCGCGGGCGAACTCGACGCTGACCTCGCCGACCGTGCGCATCTGGGTGGTGCTGAGCGCGCCGCCGTCCACCCGGACCCGCAGCATGAAGTACCGGTCCTCCAGCTCGTGCGGCTCGAGCTGGGCGGTGCGACCGCCGTCGATGCCGGGTCGGCGCTGCGTGTAGAGCCCCCACCAACGGAACCGGCCTCGCAGGTCGTCCTCGGGGATGACGTCGAACCCCTCGCGGGCGTACACCTGCTCGATGCGAGCCCGGACGGCGAGCGGGTCCTCGTCCGCCTTGAACCGTTCGTTGGCGTTCAGCGGTGTGCGGTCACCAAGTGCCCACTGGCCGTGCCGCGGGGTTGGCTTCGGTGTGGGGTGGGGAGGTGTTGACGTGACGGTCATGGTCCTCGATCCAGCGTGGCGCGGCGAATCATGGCGGTTCAAGGGTTCTCACGACGGCAACGGGTGATCCCGGGCTGCTGGCCCGGTGGCTGTCGCGTCATCCGGTGGCGGAGGGAACCCGGTCAGCGAGGGCGACACAGCATGCCGCGCAGCCGTCCAAGGTCGACATGTCGCCGACTGACGAGCAGGAGTGGCGCTGGCATCACCGGACGAGTGTGGCACGCCAGGCACGGCCCGTCACGACCGTGGGCGGCCGCGATCACCATGTGGACGGCCTGGACCCGCCTGCGGTTGCCGGTCGTGGCGCGGCGGCTGACGATGCGGTCATGCCCCGGTTGCGCACCGTCTCACCGTCCCAACCGGGCCTGACCCGGCGGCGGTCTGGTCGCGGCTGGGTGTACCTGGACAGCGGTCACCGGGTGGGCGATCCGCTGGTCCTCGACCGCATCCGCGGTCTGGTGATCCCGCCGGCCTGGCAGGACGTGTGGATCTGCCGGCACCCGAACGGCCACATCCAAGCGGTCGGCACGGACGCCAAGGGACGTCGCCAGTACCTCTACCACCCGGCCTGGCGGCTGCGGCAAGACCAGCTCAAGCACGACCGGGTGCTGGCCGTGGCGGCTCGGCTACCCGCGGCCCGCAAGCAGGTGGTGGAGCACCTGGCGCTGCCCGGGATGCCCCGGGAGCGGGCTCTGGCCATCGCGTTCCGCTTGCTGGACCTGGGTTTCTTCCGGGTGGGCGGTGAGGCGTACGCGGAGCAGAACGGCAGCTTCGGGTTGGCCACCATCCGCCGTGAGCACGTGTCCGTGGACGGCGATCTCATCGTCTTCGACTTCGTCGCGAAGTCAGGTCGGGAGCGGTACATCGGGGTGGGCGATCCAGCGGTCCGGGAGGCCGTGACCGCCTTGCGTCGACGGCGCAGCGGCGGGCCGGAGCTGCTGGCCTGGCGGTCCGGCCGGCGGTGGGTGGACGTGGGCAGCGAGGACATCAACGACTACATCAAGACGGTGGTGGGCGGCGAGGTGTCGGCCAAGGACTTTCGGACCTGGCACGGCACGGTGCTGGCCGCCGTCGCGCTCGCCGTGTCCAGCCACTCGGCGACGTCCCCCACGGCCCGCCGCCGAGCCGTCACCCGCGCGATGAAGGAAGTGTCCGGGTACCTGGGCAACACTCCAGCGGTGGCCCGCGCCTCGTACGTCGACCCGCGGGTCATCGACCTGTTCGAGGACGGCGTGACGGTCGCCTCGGCATTGCGGCACCTCGGCGAGGGGGTCGAGGCGGGGCACCCGGCCACCCACGGCGCGGTCGAACGGGCCGTCCTACGGATGCTACGTACCCCGCCGCGCTCGACCCGACGCCCGCGGCGGGATGACAGCCCCTGATCAGTGCGGCGGGGTAACAGCGCTGATCGGTCCGGCTAGGGAAGGTTGGTCAGGAACCCCTCGAACATGGCCGAGCCGTGGTCGGTGCCAATCGACTCCGGGTGAAACTGGACGCCCTCGATCGGTAGTTCGCGGTGCCGCAGCGCCATCACCGTGCCGTCGTCGGCCGCTCGGGCGGTGACCTCCAGCACGTCCGGCAGCCCGGCGTCTAGCACGGCCAGCGAGTGGTAGCGGGTTGCGATGAACGGCGACGGCAGCCCGGCCAGCATCCCCGCGCGGTCGTGCTCGACCGGGCTCGGTTTGCCGTGCCGGAGCCGGACGGCATGCCCCACCTGGGCGCCGAAGGCCAGCCCGATCGCCTGCTGGCCCAGGCACACCCCCAGCATCGGTACCCGCCCGGCCAGCTGCCGCACCAGCTCGACGTGCCCGGAGTCGGCCGGGTGGCCGGGGCCGGGGCCGAGGATCACCAGGTCGACGTCGCGGCCCGCGATCTGCTCGGCGGTCAGGACGCCGCTGCGGACGACGTCGGTGTGCACGCCGAGCTGGCTGACGTTCTGGTAGATGATGTGGCTGAAGCTGTCGAACGCGTCGACCAGCAGGGCTTTCATGCCGGCTCCGGTGCGGGTGCGGTGCGGGTGGCGGGCAGCGGGTTCTCGGTGAGCAGCTCGCGGCCGGTGACGGCCCAGTAGGTGGCGCTGAGCTTGGCGAGGGTCTCCCGCCACTCGGCGGCTGGGGTGGAGTCGGCGACGATCCCGGCGGAGGCGCGCAGCCGATACGTGCGGCCGGTCGCGAAGATGCTTCTGATGGTCAGGCCGGTGTTGACGAAGCCACCGACGTCGAGCAGGCCGAACGCCCCCGCGTAACCGCCGCGCCGCGAGGTCTCCAGGTGCTCGATGATCTCCATCGCGCGGATCTTGGGCGCGCCGGTCATCGTCCCAGCCGGGAAGGTCGCGCGGATCGCGTCGTAGGCGTCGGCGGTGTCGTCCTTGCGAGCCACCACGTTGGACACCAGGTGGAACACGTGCGAGAAGTCCTCCACCACGATCAGCTCGTCGACGTCCACGGTGCCGATCCGGGCGACCCGCCCGAGGTCGTTGCGGCACAGGTCGACCAACATGACGTGCTCGGCGCGTTCCTTCTCGTCGGCGACCAGCGCGGCGACCCGGCCGCTGTCGATGTCGGGATCACCGGTCCGTGGCGCAGTGCCAGCGATCGGCCGCATGGTCATCGCGTCCCCGGTGATCCGCAGGAAAAGCTCGGGGCTGGCGCTGATCAGAGTGGTGTCGCCGAGGTCGACAAAGCACATGTACGGCGAGGGGTTGCGCTGGCGCAGCCGTTGGTAGACGACCAGCTGGTCGACGTCGGACTCCACGGTGATCTGGTGGCCGAGCTGCACCTGGTAGATGTCGCCATCGGTGATGTGCCGCAACGCTGTGCGGACGGCGCGCTCGTACTCCTCGTACGTGGTGGAGTCGACGATGCCGCTCGGCTCGGGCACCGGCGGATGGTCGTCATGAGGACTGGCCGCGGCGTCCGGTGCGCTGGTGGATTCAGGCGTGTCAGCCCGAGCGGGAACGGCCGAGGCGTCCGTTCGCCCGAGGACGTCGGCGACCTCAGTGGCGGACAACCGCGGCCACCCCGGGCTGGTGGCGACGGTGATCTCGGCCTGGCCGTGGTGCAGGTCGTAGCTGACGGACGCCTGCGGGACCAGCAGCAACAACTCGGGGAACGGCTCGCCGTCCGCCGGGTTGTGCTCGATCTCGTGCGGCAGCCGTTCGATCTGCCGGACGGCGTCGTACCCGTAGACGACGAAGGCCCCGAAGCGGTAGCCGTCCGGACGAGTGCCGTCCACCGCGAACGCGTCCCGGATGCTGCGTTGCAGCGCCCAGAACCCGTCCGGCCCCACCAGGTCGAGCGTGCTGCCGTCGGACGCGCCGTCACGGTCCTGGGCGACACCGTCGGCCAGCAGCCGGCTGCGCAGGTGGGCTACGAGGGCGGGCACGCCGTCCACCTCGACGCTGGACCCTCGGACGGTCACGGCGGCCAGGGCGCCGAACCCCACGACGGCCTGGCCGCGGTCGCTCACCGGTCCGGCCAGTGACTCCAGCAGGAAGCAGCCGTAGGTCCCGTAGTGCTCGCGGAGCGAGGTGAAGGCGGTGAACGGGTCGCGGAGCGGGGTCGGCTGGTGGTCCAACCTGACCGGGATCGGACCGGGGACGGGCTGAGAGCCGTTCGTCATGTCCTGGACGTCCTCGGTCGGCTGAGGCGGGGTCTGCTTGGCCGGGGTCTGCTGAGGTTGGGTTGACGCTCGCCAGCACCGTGGTCAGATGGTCGTGTGGTCATCAGGGCTCCTCGGTGGTGGGCCGCTCACCTTGGATGCCGCTCGGATGCCGATCGACCGTCTGGGGAGCGGCCGACGAGACGTCATATGGAGGCCGTTTAACGCAGCCACCACCACGTGCCAGAGGACGTCGTCACGATCCCAGCCTGCCAGACGCGCCCGGCGGTGTCGCAGCCGGCGGCCGGCTCGATGTGACCAGCCCGCTCGAGACATAGCTACAACGGTTGAGACACAGGCCCAGTCGAGACACAGCGGTCTGTCGGACAGGTGCTGGTGGACCTCAAGCCGAGCGGTCATCCCCAGCCGAGCTCGTGGAGCCGGTCGTCGTCGATGCCGAAGTGGTGGGCGATCTCGTGCACGACGGTGACGGCGACCTCGTCGACGACCTCATCGCGGTTGGCGCAGACCCGCAGGGTGGGCAACCGGTAGATGGTCACCCGGTCGGGCAACTGCGGCGGGCCGCCACCCCAGTCGAAGTCTCGTTCGGTGAGCGGGATGCCCTCGTACAGGCCTAGCAGATCCCGCGGTTGATCGTCCGGTGGCTCGTCGGCGACCAGCACCACCACGTTGCGCATCATCGCGGTGAGCTCGGGCGGGATCTGGTCGAGTGCGTCAGCGATGGCTGCTTCGAAGTCGGCGTGCGACATGTCGACCACCTGGCCAGTTTGCCGGCTGATCCCTGTGCCGGCTCCTCGTGGTGGCTGATCACCGCATGTGGTGATGGTGGGAGTGGATCTGTTCGGCGGACCAGCGCGGCTGTCTTTGGTGGCCCGCTGTCTTTGGTGGCCCGTGGTCTTTGGTGGTCCGCGCGGGCGTCCCCTATGCTGGAGTGCGTCCTCGACGCTCGCACGTCGGAGGCGTCCTGGCGCCCCCATCGTCTAGCGGCCTAGGACACCGCCCTTTCAAGGCGGCAGCGCGGGTTCGAATCCCGTTGGGGGTACAACGACCAGCTGCCGTACGATCGGGCAGCAGTCACTTTGGCCCCGTAGCTCAGTTGGTTAGAGCGCCGCCCTGTCACGGCGGAGGCCGCCGGTTCGAGTCCGGTCGGGGTCGCCAGGCCAGTCCGGTCCGCCGGGCGGTCGCCTGGCCAGGTAGCTCAGTTGGTACGAGCGTCCGACTGAAAATCGGAAGGTCGGCGGTTCGACCCCGCCCCTGGCCACCACCTCTGACCAGCACTGATGTGTCCTTGCTCGCTTCGCGTGGCGGGGTTGACAGCAGTAGGTGACAGCAACGCCCTCACCCCTCCAGCAGGTCGTCGAGCTGGTTTAGGGCGGCTCGCTGGTCCCCGACCGCCACGTGCGCGTAGACGTTCATCGTCATCTCCAGCGCCGAGTGCCCGACGATCTCCATCACCACCCGCGGGTTCACCCCGAGCGTCAGCAGCAGCGACACGCAGGTGTGCCGCAGGTCGTGCAGCCGCACCTTGGGCACCCCGGCCTGGCGGCACCAGCGGGCGAACGTCCGGGAGAAGTTGTTCGGGTCCACCGGCGTGCCCACGACCGTGGTGAACACCAGCTCCACCGGCGGCCACGTGCAACGAGGCCGCTGCCTCCGCCTGCTGCCGCTCCCGGTGCTCGGCCAGCGCGATGACGCACAGCCGGGGCAGCGGCACCGTCCGGCGAGACCGCCGGGTCTTCGGCGGCAGGAACCGCAACGCGCCCTGCGACCAGTGCAGCCCCTGCCGCACCCGCAATACCCCGACCTCCAGGTCCACGTCGACCCAGCGCAGCCCCAGCACCTCGCTGCGCCGCAACCCGAGCACCAGCAGCAGCACCAGCGCCGCGTGCAACCGGTCCTCCCGCGTTGCCTTCAACAGCAGCCGGCCGTCCTCCACGCTCAGCACCGCCGTCTCCGCACGCTCCGGCGTCGACATCCGCACCAGCCACGCCACGTTGCGGGCCACCAGATCCTCCCGCACCGCGTCCTCCAGCGCCGCCCGCAGCGTGGCGTGCACGTACCGCACCGACCGCTCGCTCAACCCGGCCCGGCGGCACCCCTCGACCATCACCCGCACGTCCCGCGCCGACAGCTTCGCCAACCGCTTGCCACCGATCCGCGGGATGATGTGCCGCTCCACGTTCGTCCGGTACCCGGTCAGCGTGTTCGGCCGCACTCGCTGGGCGGCGACCTCGTCCAGCCAGGTGCGCAGGTGGCCCTGCACCGTGGTCGTGGAGCTGGCTACCGGCAGACCGCTGGCCGCCTGCGTCATCAGCTCGACGACCTTGCCGTGAGCCTCCTCCCGGCTCGCGCCGTACACGTACCGGCGGACCCGGCCACCGTTGGCCATCGGCACGTAGTACGACCCCGACCACCGGCCGTCCGACCGCCGCCAGACGCTGCCCTCTGCGTTGCCCCGCCGTCTCATCAGGCCGCGTCCTCATCGATCAACGCCTGCACGAACATCGTCAACGCAGCCGCCGGGATCCGTCGCGACCCGCCGATCTTCACCGACCGCAGCTGCAACGTCCGCATCAGGTCGTAGACCTTCGACCGCCCCACCCGCAGCACCTCCGCCACCTCTTCCGGCGTCAGCAGCAGCGGATCTAGGCCACCTCGGATCGGCGTCGAAACCGGGGCCACCGGGCTCGTCTCGTGATCGGTACTCATGCTGCTGTCCCTCCTGCTCGATCGATCAAGGCGCGCCTGGCGGTGCGCTGCCTCGTCTGGCGGCTCGGGCTCCGGCTGTGGGGACCCCCGCGCTGCGGGCCTGGCGGCCCTTCGCGCACCCCCACAGCCTGCGCCCTCCCCACCCGACTCGGCCCATGCCGCGGCAGGTGCGCGACGTGACCTCCGCCGCCGACCCGAACGCCGAGCATCCGCGCCACTCCGGCACACGTCAAGGGCGCCTACGGCGTCGCACGCGATGGCTGCGCCACCCTTGACGTGCACCTCCGCGACGCCGGTCCGCTCTGCTTATCGGATCGGTGGCTCACCTGTGGCCGGGCAGAACGCACGGCCCCAACGTGGAGGAGGGACGGCGCGCAACGCCACTGGTTGCGCTCCATGATCTACGGTGACGGGTCAAGATCACCCCGAACGGTGAGGAGTGCGGTCATGGCCGGCAAGTTCGAGCTATACCAGGACAAGCGTGGGGAGTACCGGTGGCGGTTGAAGTCCGGCAACGGGCAGATCATCGCCACCGGCGAGGGGTACAAGGCCAAGGCCAGCGCCCTGGGCGGCATCAAGGCCATCCAGCGCGACGCACCAGGCGCACCGGTGGACGACCAGACCTGACCGGCCGTCACGAGACGCCCACGAGTCCGGGCTTCATCCGAAGCGCCCAGCTCCTGGCGTAGCTGCGCTACGCGTGGTCCCCGGATCCGATCGGGTGACTCAAGTCTCAGGCCTGGACGAACGAAACGAACGTTGTTACGTTGTCTACGCCAGCGGAGAAGCGAACGCTGCCTCGGAGGGACCTCGATGACCTCGACCGCACTCCAGGACCACACCTACCTCCCGGACACCGACGACCCGGTGGCGCCGGTGTTCACGTTCCTGCACGTCCACGACGCCGCCCTGCCCGTCCGGCCAGAGCCGCGGTACTTCCTGGCTAGCTCCGAGTCCGACGACCGGGTGGAGCTACCCGCCAGCGTGTACCAGGTGCTGCGGCAGGTGGTGGAGGCGATGCAGCAGGGCGTTGCGGTCACCGTGGCCCCACGCAGCCAGACCCTCACCACCCAGGAGGCCGCGGACCTGCTCGGGGTCAGCCGTCCCACGGTGATCCGCCTCATCGACAAGGGCGAGCTGACAGCCGAGCGGGTCGGCGTCCACCGGCGCATCCAGCTGCGTGACCTGCTCGCGTACCGCGAGGCGCGGCGGGCCGCCCAATACGCGGCGCTGGACGCGATGGCCGTCGACCTCGACGACGAGGACGACCTCGATACCGCCCTCAAGCAGGCCCGAGAAGCCCGAGCTGCCGTGGCGTCACGTCGCCGAGCCGAGCAGGGCGGCCGGAGCTGACAGACTGCGGGTGTGTTCACGGCGCTACTCGACACCAACGTCCTGTGGCCCAGCCTTCAACGCGACCTCCTGCTGTCCCTGGCCGTCGAAGCGCTGTACCGACCCTTATGGAGCGCCGCCATCCTGGAAGAGCTGGAGTACCACGAGGCGCGGAAGCTCGTGGACCGCGGCAGCAGCGGAGCAGCTGCGCACCAACGGGCTAGTCGACTCGTCGAGCGGATGCGCGAGGCGTTCGACGACGCCGAGGTCACCGGCTGGGAACCGCTCGAAGGGTCCTACGGCCTCCCGACCCGAACGACGAACACGTCCTGGCAGCCGCCGCCTACGCCGGTGCCGGGGCGATCATCACCCACAACCTCAGGGACTTCCCCGAACGGCTCCTGCCCGAGGGCATCGAAGCCCTGCCACCCGCGAACTTCGCCCACTACACCGTCGCGCTCAACCCAGCTCAAGCCGCCCACGCCATCGAAAGCATCTCCCAACGCTCCGGCCGCCACGGACCACCTCGGCCACCTCACGTCATCCTCCAGACGTTGCGCGACCGGTACGGCATGGCAGCAGCCGTCGAGCTGCTTGCCCCGCACCTCGGCGGCAACGGCCACACCTGACCGGCCCATCACGACGTCCTCCGATCGGCCCTGGCCAGGTCGACTAGCTCGAGGATCTCGGTCGCGTGGTCGCACGCCTGGGTCAGCGTCAGCTCGCACCACCCACCGCGGCGTCGACCACCACCCGCGGACCACCTACGCGATCCACCAACCACGACGACAGCTGCGGCGAGGCGTCCAGCGCAGCGCTGACGCACCGGTCGTCTCCGTCGGCATGAGCCGCCGGCACGCACCACGAACGGTGTTTGCTCACCGTCGGCTGAGCATTCAGCTCCCGGACGGCGGCCGCCAGCTCATCCAACAGCCCGAGCACCCGGTCGGCATCGCCACCTCCGTCGAGGTCGTGCATCCTGTCGTCCACGGTCGTCTCCTTGTCATCGAAGGGGTCGATCGAGGCTCCGGCCCGGTGCTCCAACACCGGCCGGAGCCGCCTACGAGCGGCGGACCACGTCGTCGTCGACGCCCGCCAGCACGGGACCTCTCTTCCCAGCACTGACAGCGGCTCTGACAGCAACCGGGACAGCAACCACCGGCCCGGAACGCACGCGCGCCAGTCCATCGCCGCAGCTCAGAGCGATATGGGGACGCCGCCGGACGCAGGGTCAGCGGCTGAAAATCGGAAGGTCGGCGGTTCGACCCCGCCCCTGGCCACCATCGATCAGCCGCCCCACCTGTGCTGATGTCATTGGTGGAAGCCCGGAAGGCTTCCGACCGGGCCGGATTGCTCACGCCGGTGTGTGCGTTCGGTCGGGGACGGCCGCCGCTCCGACGGTGGGGTGGCTGCCGGTGTCGGCCCTCGTCGTTCGTCTGGTGATGCTGATCCCTGGGTCGAGGATGCCGGCCTCGATGGCGACGATCATCAGGGCCAGGCCCTTGGAGTAGAAGCGGGCGTCGCGGAAGCCACCGGCGGCGAACCACAGCCGTTCGTGCCCGCAGTGGCGGAAGGTGGTGCGCAGCTCACCGTTCGGGTCGAGGCCCCACACCGTCGCGAGTTCGTCGGTGATGTCGTCCCCGAGGAGTGGGCGGGCCGCCTCGCGCATGTTCTGGTAGCCGGTGCACAGGACCAGCGTGTCGGCCGGGACGGTCGTCCCGTCCTCGAGGACCGCACCGTCGGCGGTGAGGGCGACGACCTCCCCGTGGCGCACGGCGATCTTGTGGTCGATGATGAGCTGGGCGGCGCCCTTGTCGATGTAGTAGCCCCCGGCGCGGGTGTAGGTGGCGTGCATCATGCCGGTCCGGCTTGGTCCCGGGGTGGTGGCGAAGCCTGATCGTTCGAGGTTCTCGAGCATGTCCGCGTCGGACGTCGCGATCATGTCGGTGACGTAGGGCGCGAGGTTGAACGCCAGCTGCAGGGGCATGGAGTTGGCCAGCAGGTCGGCCTCCTCGATCGGTGGGCTCGATTCGCCGTAGTAGGCGCCGTGGAACGCTGGGATCCCGTGGCGCTGGGAGAGGACGTGGGTCGGTCCGCGCTGCACGACGGTGACGTGTGCTCCGTGTTCGTAGGCGTCCTGGGCGACGTCGAGGGCGCTGGAGCCAGCTCCGACGACGACGACCTCCTTGCCGTTGAGCCCGGCGCCGCCGACGTGCGAGGACGAGTGGTGCACCGCTCCGGTGAAGGCCTCGATCCCCGGGATGCTGGGGACCTGCGGTAGGCCGTGGTTCCCGGTCGCGAGGACGAGGTGCCGGGGGCGGAGGGTCCTGGAGGCGCCCGAGCGGTCCACGTCGACGGTCCATCGTCCGGCGCGGGCGTCGTACCGCGCTCGCCGGGCGGTCGCATCCGTCCACACGTCGAGGTCCGTGAACCGGGCGTAGCACTCCATCCAGTCGGCCAGCTGGTCCTTCGGTGTCAGGAGAGGCCAGGGGTCGGGGAAGGTCATGTAGGGGAACTGGGTGGACCACTTGGTCTCGTGGAGCACCAGACCGCTGTACCGGTGTCGCCAGGTGTCGCCGATCCGCTGTCCCCGGTCGACGACGAGGGCGTTGACCCCCAGGTGCCCGAGCCGAGCGGCGAGGAACAGCCCACAGTGCCCACCGCCGATGATGAGCACGGTGGGGTCCTGGTCGGCGAAGTCCGCTCGGGTCCTGCGTCGGTCGACCTCGATCCGCCGCTGTCCAGGGGTGGCTGCGACGTTGTACTCGTCGCGTTGCAGGTCGCGGATCGCCACCTCCAGACCTGGGTGGTCGGTCAACCCCTCCAGGGACGTCGAGACGGTCCACGCTCGCCAGTTGTTGGTGTCGTCGGGCAGCAGCCGGATGACGCCACGGCCGGCACCGACGGCTGTGGTGAAGGTGAACAGGGCCTCGACGTAGGCGTCGGCCTGCAGGGTGGCGGGAAGGCGTTCGTCGAGCACGATTCCGCCGAAGCCGGAGGAGTCGAGATGAGCGGCGAGGAGTTCGACGACGGCGTCCGGCCCGTGTGCGGCCACGACGTCCCACGTCAGGGCGTAGATGTCCCGCCACCACGGATCGGGTCCGAGCAGTGCTCTGAGGGCGA
>JBOFLF010000018.1:0-16362 GCA_051657715.1 Angustibacter sp.
GCGATCGTGGAGTGGGTGGTGGCGTTCTGGGTGAGGGTCGCGGCCCGCCCTGCCGGGTCGTGGGTGTAGGTGTTGGTGACGGTGTTTGAGGTGGTCGTGGTGGGCCTAGTGGTGGTGGTGGAGGTCGCGAGCTGGGGGATGTCTCCGGTTTGCAGGGAGCCGTTGTGGTTGGTAGCGGTGTCCCAGTCGTATCCGTAACCGGTGGTGCCGGTCGACGCGTTGCTGGCTTGCCGGACGAGGTTGCCATCGCCGTCGTGGATCCACGCCCACGTCGTGGTGCCGGTGGTGGAGGTTTTGATGCGGCCTTCGAGGTTGTACGCGAACGTCGTAGAACCGTCGGTGGTGATGTTGCCGTCCGCGTCGACGGTGTAGGTCGTAGCAGCAGCCGAGCCGACTTTCTTGGTGGTGGGTTGCCCCGCGGGGTTGTACCCGTAGGTGGTGGTGGTCCCGGTGCCGGTGCCGTCTTTCTGGGCGGTGCGGTTGCCGTCGATGTCGTAGTCCCACCACTGCTCCGCGCCCGTCTTCGTGCACGCGGCCGGGTCCGGTGGCGTCGCGGGCGGAGTGGTGACGGGTGCGGGGGTCGAATAGCAGGCGCCGCGGACGCGGTCGGTGCGGTCGTAGACATACGACCGGGTCTCCGAGGAGTTGCCGCGGGTGAGGGTGATGCTGGTGGGGTTCCCCACCGGGTCCCGAGAATTCACCACGTGGCTGGCCAGGGTGGTGGTGCCCTTCCTCGTTGTGACTGATGCGAGGGCGCCGGCGCGGTCCCAGGTTTGAGACTCGACCGTGCCATTCGGATACGCGGTAGAGGCGAGTTGCCCGTCGTCGGTCCAGCCGTAGGCCAGGGTCCCGGCAGGAGTGCCCTGCGAGACCGGGCGGCCGGCGAGGTCGTAGGCGACGGTGAGGGGGGTGGTGGTGCCGGGGCGGGTCGTAGTAGCGGGGGCGCCGTTGTCGCGGTAGGTGTAGGCCCACGCCGGGTTGGTGCCGCGTTTGATCGACGCGATGAGGCCGCGGGGGTCGTAGCCGTAGGCCACCTGCCCGGCCACAGCGTCGGTCATCGTCTTACGACGCCCCGCCTGGTCGTAGCCGTACGACACGGTCGGGGTGCCATCCCCGAACACCTTCGACGTCAGCCGGCCGAGGGGGTCGTGGGTGTAGGTGATGGTCCCGGTGGTGCCACCACGGGCGGTCACCAGGCTGGTGGGGTGACCGTCGAGGTTGTAGTTCCACGTCTTCGTCTTGCCCACCGGGTTCGTGAACGTCTTCACCCGCCCGGCGCCGTCGTAGGTCCACGAGTGTTTACGCGGGGCCGCGGTCGTGGATGACGGCAACTCCACACTGGCGGCGCGGCCGGTGGTGTCGTAGGTGTACTTCGTGACCGCCGTCCCCGTCCCCGTGGAGGCGGGTGTGGTGGCGGTGGCCAGGTTCCCGGCGGGGTCGTAGGTGAAGGAGCGGACAGAGCCTTTCGCATCAGTGACCGAGGCGACTTGCCCGTTGCGGGTGTAGGCGTACCGGGTGGTCCGCCCGAGGGGGTCGGTGACGGTCTTCACGGTGTCGTCGGGGTAATACCCGGTGGTCGTCGTGTACTCGGCCGCGACACACCCAGCACAGGTGCCCCGCGGGCTCGTGGTCTCGGTTTGGCGTCCGACCGAGTCGTAGGTGTAGGTGGTGACTAGGTCGGTGGTGGTGTCTTTCTTGACTGCTTCGCGGATCAGGTTCCCGGCCAGGTCATAACCGTAGGACGTGACCGGGCGGCCGGTCCCATTCGATGGGGCTGTCACCGTGGTGAGGCGGCCGGCGTGGTCGTGGGTGTAGTCGGTGGTCTTACCCGCCGGGTCCATCACTGACGTGATGCGGTTTTGGGGGCCGTAGCCGAGGGTGCTGGTCTCCCCGGCCGGGTTCGTCCGCCGCCACTGCCGCCCAGCGGTGTCATACGTCGTGGTCTGCTCCAACACGGCGCCGGGGGTGGCCGGGTCCGGCACCGAAGACTTGGTGGGTCGTCCGGCGCGGTCGTAGGTCAGGGTGGTGGTCCGGGCGTCCTTCTCCGCGGCCGTGCGGCCGGGCCGGTTGCCCTCGGGGGACACCACGGTGACCAGTTGGCCCTTGCTGTCATAGGTCGAGGTGGTGATGCCACCGTCGGGGGCGGTGACCCGGGTAGTCCTGCCGGCGGGGGTCAGGTCGGTGGTGGTGACCTGGGCCTGCGGATTCCGCACCGCCCTGGGGGTGCCGTCCAACCAATACGTACCAGTCCACACGTTCCCCCGCGCGTCCGTGACCGTGGAGGCGCGCCCATCGTCGTCGTAGCCGTAGCTGGTGGTGTGCCCTTGCGGGTCGATCATGGTGGCGGGTAGGGAGGAGCCCGGGTGGTAGGTGCGGGTCGTGGTCCAGTCCGCCGCCGGCCCGCAATCAGTGCCGGTGCAGGTGCCACGAGGGGTGGTGTCGGTGAGGGGGTCACCGTAGGGGGTGTACGTCCACGATGTCTTGTGTCCGGCGGGGTTGGTTTCGGACGCGACGAACCCCTCAGCGGTGTACGTGAGGGTGGTGTCCTTACCCCGCGGGTCAGTCACCGTGGTCACGTCCCCAGGGTGCGCCGTATCCCCGTACGTGAACGTAGTCGTCGCATCCTGCGTACCAGTCAACGGGACCACGTGACGGGTGAGGTTCCCGCGGGCGTCATACGCGAACGTCGTGGTGACCGGCCCGGCCGTGTCAGTCACGGTCCGGGACGTCGGCAGGTTCAACGCGTTGTAGGTCCACGCGGTCACATTCCCCGCACCGTCCGTGGTCGACAACTGGTTACCCCACGAGTCGTAGGACGTGGTGGTGGTGATGCCGGTGGGGTCGATGGTCGCGGTCCGGTTGCCTTCCCCGTCGTAGGAGTACTGCCAACTACTCGCGCCCGTGCCGGTGCCCACGGTGCGTTTGATTAGCAGCCCGGATTGGTAGGTGTACTGGGTGGTCACCCCGTCGGGGTCGACCATCCGCGTCCAGTACACCCCAGTCGAGGGTGGGTCGTTACCAGCCCACGAATACGTGAACGTGGTCGTTCCCGACGTGGGCGTGGCCTGCCCAGTCGTGGGGTTGAACGGGACCGTCTGAGTACTGATCCGCCCGGACGTGTCATACGCATTCACCACACCAGTACCGGCAGCGTGCTGCACCGGGCTGCGTTTGCCAGTGACCAGGTGGTTGGTGGGAGTGGCATAGACGTACCGCCAGGTCTTCCCCCGCGTGTCCGTGACGGCGGTGAGGTTCTGCTCGGCGTCGTAGGTGTAGGACACGGACCGACCGGCCGGACCGCTGACTGTGGTGACCCGACCGTTGCTGTTGAAGGTGACGGTGACGGCCCGCCCGTCATCCAACGTCACCACCCGCGACGTACTGGTCGGGTAGGTGAAGCGGAACCCTTCCCCGTTCCGGTCAGCAACCGACCGGAGCTTCCCGGACGTGGTGAACGTCAGGATCAGCCCATCACTACGGCGGGTGAACGTGTACTCCCCACCCGCATAGGTGAGGGACGCGTTCACGCCAGGGGCGGGGGTGAACAGGTCACTGCCGTACGCCTGCGTGAACGTTGCGGTCGACCCGTTCTCCTGGACCACTCGCACCGGTTCCGGGACCGCCGTGCCCGTCGCCGCGGGACGGATCACCTTCGCGTCCAGGATGCTGGACCAGCCCGCCCCGAACACTCTCGGTGAGCCGCCCTCCCGGCCGGCCAGGAGGGAGGAGTAGGTGCGGGTGACCTCGAATGGGAACCGGCCGGGTAGGCGCAGGTCGGTGGTTTCGTCGATGAAATCACCTCGGGCGGGGTTGACTGGGTCGGCGCATAAACAGTTCTGAGCGTTCGTCGCCGGATTCGACAACCCCAACCCCGCATCAAACTGCCCCGCGCCCAACCCGGTCGGGGCCACGAATCCTTCGGAGTTGGCTTGCAGGTCAAACCCGGTCTGATCCGCCGCGATGTAGGCCAGGAGCTGGTGGCCCTCGGACGTCACCGCCGCCGGAACCGTGACGGTGCAGGTGTTCGCCGCGGTCATCGTCGTGCACGACCCGAGGAACGCGCCGGTCGTGACGTCTACGAGCCACGCCCGGTAGGCCCCTCCGGTTTTGGCCACGTCTTGGTTGGCCGCGATCACCGCACTCGTGCCGGCCGCGGACACGGTCACCGACCACGGGCGGCGTTGCGCGACCACGGTGCGGGACACTGCCTGCACGTCAGCCTGGACGTTGTTGGCTACTAACGCCGCGTAGGAGTGGGCCGGGCCGGTGTAGAACTGCACATCCACCACACATGCACCCGCAGTCAACGTGCCACAACTGCCGACCACCGCGCCCGTCGTCAAATCCTTGACATACACCCGGTAACTCGCGGCCGTCAGGCCCACGTCCTGGTTCGGCGTCGCGGTCACCTGAACCTTCTCACCAGCGGCGAACACCTTCCGGTCCACCGACACACCCACACTCCACGCTGCCCGCTCCGCCGACACGGTGTTCGACGTGGCCTGCACATCACTCATCGCGGTGTCAGCGACGTACGCCACGTACGTGTGCGGGCCACCGGCGTAGAACCGGGTCTGCACCCGGCAGGTGCCGTCGGGTTCCAGGTCCGGGCCTTGACACACCTTCACCCACGCCCCGGTCGTGACATCCCGGATCAGAACCCGGTAACTACCACCCGTGGCGCCGATGTTCTGGTTCGCCCGCGCGGTCAACGTCACCTGCTCACCGGCCTTAAACACACTCCGATCGCTGGTCAGGGCGACCGTCCACGCCGCCCGCTCCGCCGACACCTGATTCGAGGTGGCCTGCACATCACTCATCGCGATATCAGCGACGTACGCCTCATACGTATGCGGACCACCGGTGAAAAACCGCGTCTGTACCCGGCAGGAACCGTCGGGTTCCAAGTCCGGGCCCTGACACACCTTCACCCACGCCCCGGTCGTGACATCACGGATCAGAACCCGGTAACTACCACCCGTGCCGCCCACATCCTGGTTCGCCCGCGCGGTCAACACCACCTGCTCACCAGCCTCAAACACACTCCGGTCGGCCGTCAACGCGACCGTCCACGCCACCCGCTCCACCGCAACGGTGTTCGACGTGGCCTGCACATCGCTCATGGCGGTGTCAGCGACGTACGCCTCGTACGTGTGCGGACCACCGGTGAAGAACCGGGTCTGTACTCGGCAGGTACCGTCGGGTTCCAAGTCCGGGCCCTGACACACCTTCACCCACGCCCCGGTCGTCACATCCCGGATCAGGACCCGATAACTGCCACCCGTAGCACCGATGTCCTGGTTCGCCCGCGCAGTCAACGTCACCTGCTCACCAGCAGCGATCGACCGCACATCCGAAACCAACGACACGCTCCACGCCGCCCGCTCCGCCGACACCCGATTCGACGTCGCCTGCACATCACTCATCGCGATATCAGCCACGTACGCCTCATACGTATGCGGACCACCGGTGAAGAACCGGGTCTGTACCCGGCAGGTACCGTCAGGTTCCAAGTCCGGGCCCTGACACACCTTCACCCACGCCCCGGTCGTCACATCCCGGATCAGGACCCGATAACTGCCACCCGTAGCGCCCACGTCCTGGTTCGCCCGCGCGGCCAACGTGACCTGCTCACCGGCCTCGAACACACTCCGATCGGCCGTCAACGCGACCGTCCACCCCGCCCGCTCCACCACCACCGTGCTCGACGTCGCCTGCACATCAATCCTGGTCACATCAGCGACGTACGCCTCATACGTGCGCGGACCACCAGTGAAGAACCGGGCCTGCACCCGACAAGAACCGTCCGGCTCCAGATCCGGGCCTTGACACGACTTCAACCACTCCCCGCTCGTCACATCCTTGATGTGAACCCGGTAACTCCCCGCCGTAGCGCCGATGTCCTGGTTCGCTTTCGCGGTCAACGTGACCTGCTCACCGGCAGCGATCGTGTTCACATCCGACACCAACGACACGCTCCACGGCGCCCGCGACACCATCACATCAGCAGAGACCACCACACCCGGGCCGGTACTCGTCCCAACCGGATACACCACCGCCCGATACGAACGCGGCCCACCCGCAAAGAACACCTGAGAGCTCGCGACACACGACGTGCCCGACGAACAATCCGCCACCACCACACCCGACGTCACATCCTGGATCACGACGTGAAAACCCGACCCCGACAACTCCACATCCACCGTCGCGGTCAACGTGAACCGCTCACCCGCCACGAACGACGCCCTATCCGTGGTCAACGTGACACTCGACGGCGCCGCAGCCGCACTCGCCGACTCTGGACGGACCACATCGACCGCCGACAGCAACGATGTCAGCACCGCTACCGCAGCAACCAACGCCCACCACGACCGGTAACGCCCCCGGGCACGACGAACCCCCACTGACTTGATCAGCACCCCAACACCCTCGACACCCACCACCCCCACCCTGAACCCCCCAACAACGAGAATCACCCAAACGAACCAACCACGCCCCAGCATCACATCCGGGCCACGCTCACCTGATCCGTCTTTCACGCTCTGCCGCTCGTCCTCCATCGCGGGTCTGTCAGATCAACGGTGTAACTGGTTCCTGGCCTGACACGCCGAGCGTGTGGTGCTTGGCGGGGAAGTAGGGATCATGACCGACAGCATCGAGCCCATGGAGCTCGACGAGGATGAGAAGCAGCGGCTGGCTCAGCGGCTGGTCGACCAGGCGAAGAGTGAGGGGGTTGATCTTGTCGGCCCGGGCGGTCTGTTGACTGGGTTGACCAAGACGGTGTTAGAGACCGCTCTTGATGAGGAGATAGCCGAGCACCTCGGGTATGACAAGCACGACCCGGTGGGCCGTAACGGGCAGAACTCTCGTAACGGTACCCGGGCCAAGACGGTGCTGACCGATGTTGGGCCGGTCGAACTCGACGTCCCTCGTGACCGCGAGGGCACGTTCGACCCGAGGATCGTGAAGAAGCGGCAACGCAGGCTCGACGGTGTCGACCAGATCGTGTTGTCGCTGACCGCGCGTGGCCTGACCACCGGTGAGGTCGCCGCGCACTTTGTCGACGTCTACGGCGCGAGCGTCAGCAAAGACACCATCTCCCGTATCACCGAGAAGGTGACCGCGGAGATGGCCGAATGGCAGACCCGGCCCTTGGATCGGGTCTATCCGGTGATCTTCATCGATGCCCTGGTGGTCAAGGTCTGTGACGGGCAGGTCACCAACAAGCCGTTCTACGTGGTCATCGGGGTCACCACCACCGGCGAGCGTGACATCTTGGGGATCTGGGCCGGCGACGGCGGCGAAGGCGCGAAGTTCTGGCTCAACGTGCTGACCGAGATCAAGAACCGCGGCGTCGATGACGTCCTCATCGCCGTGTGCGATGGACTGAAGGGGCTGCCCGAGGCGATCACCACGACGTGGGAGTACGCCCAGGTGCAGACGTGCATCATCCATCTGATCCGCAACACCTTCCGCTACACCGCCCGCCAGGACTGGGATCAGATGGCCAAGGATCTGCGGCCGATCTACACCGCGATTAACGTCGATCAGGCTGCCGCCAGGCTCGAGGACTTCGCCGAGAGGTGGAGTGGGAAGTACCCGGCCGCGGTGAAGCTGTGGCGCAACGCCTGGACCGAGTTCATCCCCTTCCTCGACTACGACGTGGAGATCCGCAAGATCATCTGCACCACCAATGCCGTCGAGTCACTCAACGCCCGCTACCGGCGAGCGGTCCGTGCCCGAGGTCATTTCCCCAACGACGCGGCTACGTTGAAGTGCCTGTACATGGTGACCCGCTCACTCGACCCGACCGGACGAGGTCGGGCACGATGGGTCATCCGATGGAAGGCAGCACTCAACGCCTTCGCCATCACCTTCGAGGGCCGCATCAACCCCTCAGACAACTAAAGACGCCAGTGACCAGTTACACCGGAAATCTGACACTCCCTCTTGACGTCGTACTGCTGATTCCGGCTCTAGAGACCATCAAGGGGCCGCCGACTGCGGGCGGCGCTACGCGCCGTCCTCGCGGCGGCGCCTGACTGCTATAGCTTCGACGCCGATGTTTTCGGCCGAGCGTCTACGAAGACGGGGCTGATGCTTAGCTTGCCATGTGCCCTACTTAGTGCGTCACAGGTCTCGGTAACCTGCCCGATCCGGCTCTCCCTAAAGTCATCGTCGCGAAATCCGACCGCGAGGTAGACACCGATACTGGCCTCCTCGGCCTCAAGATACTTCGGCAACTGCTTCTCGGCTCCCTGGAAGAAACGCGTGCTACTGATGTGCTTCACCTCCAAGAGGGCGCGCTTATTCCAGCCCTGTGAGAACTTGAAGTCGACCGGGCCGCGACCCATGTCAACCTCCCTACTGACATCAACATCGGCAGTCTTGCATTCAGATACCCACATGATTCCCGCGAGCGCCTGGGTAATCTTTTCTTCTCGATGCTTACGTTGCTCCTTATCCCATAGCAGTCTCCAGCCACCTCGCTCCTCAACTGTATGCCGGAAAGACTCAGCCAATCCGAGCACCCAAGCGCCAAAGTCGCGCTCATTTTCTGGCAACGACCTTCTAACCAAGTCCAGGTTTGCAAGATCTGCCATCTCCCTTCCGTCCTCGTGCCAGCCAACAAGGCCGTCCGGATCAAGACCGAGGTCATACGGGTGATGGCTTCTTGCTTCAACTGCGGTGAGATACTTCCGTGCTACTTCTGGGCGACTGCGCGCGATCCGTCGAGCCTGCTGAATCTTCGCCGATCGCGAGAGATCCTCGGCAAGGTCCAAATTTAGATCCTCTCGAAGTTGCACCATCTCTGTATCGTCCAGCCAAGTTCAAAAATCTTCAGCCGAGGCACTTGGAATGTCCCGAAGGAATCTTCCCGGCGTCAGCAGAACGCCATTCCCACTCGGCTTTATAGGAAGGTCGACCGGGAGAGTCAGCCAGCGTCCTCGACGCTCATCCCATTTCGCATTCCGAACTTGGACTGACCGCACTACGATGTCATGCCGTTTTGAGACCTCTTGAGTGTAGCGAATGAAGTCTGCCTTAAGAACATTGCACAGGATGTCACTGATGCGGTCGCGGCCTATACCTTTACTGAATATTGAGAACCCGGCCAATGAGGTGAGGTGTTGCGTGTGATCTAGTCCCATTAAATTCAGAACGTCGATCATGGACCGAGCAATCACCTCACCCGCCCCGGCGCCGTCAGGGCTTCCAAGCGCCATTCCAAGAGAGAACTCTTTGGGCTCGGGAAACTTCAACAAGCGCACGGCCTTCTTCCATGCCGCCGTATCCTCCACGCCGCCAGATTGCAGAACGTAGTGGCAGGCAAGTTCGAAGAACTGGGTCATTCTATCTTTCAGGCTGGACCATCTGGGGTCATCATCTTGAAAAACGAGATAGGGATCGATGAACAACGGTGTATCCTGCTCCAGAACGAGATCGAACCAATCGTCCTGCTCCGTCGGAACGATCGTGAAATGCTCCGAGAACCTCGCCATCTCGTCCTCCAGGGTGCGACGCCGTCACCCATCGCACCACGCCTAAGCGCCAAGATGGCCGTTTGGGCCCGACCGACGTTGCATCGAGGGGAGCTTCGCGGACGCGCCAGGGGTTCGAGGACTACGTGCCTACAGCGAGCAGCCGCGCCGCGCACCGCAACAAGCCGCGAACATCGCGAACAGACAACTCGATGCTCCCGGGCGCAAGCTCGATCACAACTCGCACCGAACTACGACGACCATGGGAGCCGATCAGCCAGGCTGATAGGTCGCCGGCCACGGTCATCGGAGCACTGACACATCGATCGGTCAGAGGATCGTGACCGTCTGGAACGCACCAGGCGCGATGCGGTGGGTCCGACCGGCGGGCCAGGTTGACGCCGTCCGTGTAGCCCAGGACGACGTCATGCAGAAGCGCTGTCAGCAGGTGGGCGTCAAGACGCAGGGGGCGGTGATGCAGGCTGTGGTCCACGGTCGTACTCCTTCTCAGTCAAGGATGCGGTCGAGGCCCTGGTCGGTGTGTCAGCACCGGCCGGGGCCGTCAAACGAAGAACGACCTCACCTCCCTCTTGGTCGGAGTGCGTAGGAGACTGACCTCCGCCACCGACCCGACCGCCGAGCATCCGCGACGCTCCGGCCCGCGCCAAGGGCGCCTGACGGCGTCGCTGCGCGATGGGCTGCGCCCACCCTTGACCCGGACCTCCCCGACGCTCTCGTGCTCCGCTGTCGGATCGGCTGCTCAGCACGGCCGACCACCCCTGGCGGGCACATCCAGGGCACACCAGTTCCTGAGCGCACCGCATCCGACGGCAGACGACGCGAAGTGAAACCGCAGGTCAGCGGCAGATCGAGCCAGGCGGTCGGCCTGAGGCCACCCAGCGGTGAGCGTTCACCAACTACCGCTGAGTGAGGTTGGCCCTGCTCTGAAAGGGCAAGAGCACCGCGCGGTTCAGGAGTACTCGACCTCGGCAGTGGCGTGGACCTCAGTGCTGGCGTCGCTTGAGCCAGGCAGCGGTGGACGCGCCTGGCGCTCGACGAGCTCGTGCTGAGCACCGGGAGCCAGCGAGGTTGAGGGCCGGCGAACGGGGAAGGGACGTCGACATGCGGTGGTTGTTCGGCGATCAGCTGGGTCCGCACTTCCTCGACGGTCCGGATCAGCGGGTGCTGCTGGTGGAGTCGCGCCGGGTGTTCGCCCGCCGCCGGTTCCACCGGGCCAAGGCGCACCTGGTGCTGTCCGCGATGCGCCACCGAGCGGCCGAGCTGGGGGAGCGCTGCCGGTACGTGCGGACCGGCACCTACCGCGAAGCCCTCGCCGAGCTGGCCGGCCGACCCGGCGGATCCACCGGCCCCGGCCCGCGGTTGAGCGTCTGCCATCCGACGTCCCGGGCCGCGCTGGGCCTGGTCCGCGCGCTGCCCGAGGTGCGGGTGCTGCCGGCCCGGGGGTTCGCCAGCTCCATGGACGACTTCGCCCGGTGGGCGGACGGCCGCGGACGCCGCCGGCTGCTGCTGGAGGACTTCTACCGGGACGCCCGCCGTCGGTTGGACGTCCTGATGGACGCGGACCAGCCGGCCGGCGGCCGGTGGAACTTCGACACCGACAACCGCGAGCCGCCACCGCGTTCCGGGACGCTGGGCCTGCCGGACCCGTGGTGGCCGGTCGAGGATGAGATCGACGACCAGGTGCGCGTCGACCTGGACCGCTGGGAGCAGGACGGCGACGTGCGGTTCGTCGGCCGCGACGGCCCCCGCCGGTTCGCCGCCACCCGCGCCGAGGCGCTCGCTGCCCTCGCCGACTTCGTGGAGCACCGGCTGCCCGCGTTCGGGCCGCACGAGGACGCGATGCTGACCGGTGACCGCTGGATGGCGCACTCCCGGCTGTCCGCGCCGATGAACCTCGGGTTGCTGGACCCGCTGGAGGTGGTCGCCGCGGCCGAGGACGCCTATCGCGCGGGCCAGGCCGCGCTGGGTTCGGTGGAGGGGTTCGTCCGTCAGGTGATCGGCTGGCGGGACTACGTGTGGCACCTGTACTGGCACCAGCCGGCGTCCTACCGCGCCGGCAACGCGCTGCAGGCCGGCGAGCGGCTGCCGAGGTGGTTCGTCGAGCTGGACGCCGACGCGGTGCAGGCCGCGTGCCTGTCCGACGTGCTCGCCGGCGTCCGGGACCACGGCTGGGTGCACCACATCCCGCGGTTGATGGTGCTCGGGAACTACGCGCTGCAGCGGGGCTGGCGACCGGACCAGCTGACCGACTGGTACCACCGGTCGTTCGTCGACGGTTACGACTGGGTGATGGTGCCGAACGTGGTCGGCATGTCCCAGTACGCCGACGGCGGGGTGATGGCCACCAAGCCGTACGCCAGCGGCGGCGCGTACATCGACCGGATGAGCGACTACTGCGGGAGCTGCCGCTACTCGCCGCGGATTCGGGTGGGGGAGCGGGCCTGCCCGTTCACCGCCGGCTACTGGACGTTTCTGCACCGGGTCCGCCACCAGCTGGCCGGCAACCACCGGATGGCTCAGCCGCTGCGCGGCCTGGACCGCTTGGCCGACCTGGAGACCGTCGTCCACCAAGAACGGAGCCGGGGCCAGCGCCCACCATGACAACCTCCACCATGACCAAGGCTGCCCGCCGCAGCCTGGTGACAGTCTTCGTGCTCCGCTACACAGGGTCGCGACGGAGCACGAAGAAGAACGGATGCTGCGAGTCCCGCTGGTCCATGACGGCCAGCAAGGTGTGGTCGTCGACCGCCCGGAAGACGTCGTGTACCGGGAGCGCGTCGTAGCACATGGTGGCCGAAACTCGCCCGCGGTATTCGGTCATCCGCAGTCGAGCCCGAGGGCGTCTGGTCGACAGTGCTGGTCGCAGCAGGCGCAACAGACTGGCCGTGGCTGGTCTGCGGAGCGCAGCGGCGTACCGGGCCACCAGGCCAAGAGGCGTGAAGGCAGGGTTGACGCTGGTCAGCCGACCATGGCCGTCGTCGAACAGCAGTGGATGGGCGGCGTCAGGTGCGTCGAACCGCTTGCCGTACCAGCCGAGGCACTCCAGCAGGCCGTCCAGCGGGTGCCCGGTCGGAATCCCGGAGCCGCGCCAGCAGCCGAGCAGGTGATCGACACCCACGGTCGGGAGGGTGTCGAAGAAGGCGAGCGCGGCATCGGTGGTCGTCCCCGTTTGGAGTGACGCCAACTGGCGCTGCCGCTCGTTCTCCAAAGGTCTGAAACCTCGCTCACGTGGGGTGAGTGACGGGGCTCGAACCCGCGACATCCTGGACCACAACCAGGTGCTCTACCAGCTGAGCTACACCCACCATGGGCGTCGACCTGACGCCGTGGCTATCGTACCGGCTCGCGTTCACCGCTGATCTCCGCGGCCAGCTGTTGAGCCGTTCGCGAGTCCGGGCCGGGTTGCGGGACGAACACCGCTTGCCGGTAATACCGCAGCTCGTCGATCGATTCTCGGATGTCCGCGAGCGCCCGGTGGCCGCCGGCCTTGCGCGGCGCGTTGAAGTAGGCCCGTGGATACCAGCGGCGGACAAGCTCCTTGATCGACGACACGTCGATGATCCGGTAGTGCAGGTAGGCGTCGACGTCGGGCATGTCCCGGGCGAGGAAACCGCGGTCCGTCCCCACGCTGTTGCCGGCAAGAGGTGCCTTGCCCGCTGCTGGGACGTGTCGCTGCACGTAGGCCAGGGCGAGGGCCTGAGCGTCCGCCATCGTCGTGCCGTCTGCCAGCAGATCCAGCAGGCCGCTCGTGGTGTGCATCTGGCGGACGACGTCCGGCATCCGTTCCAGGACACCCGGTGGCGGCGCGATGACGACCGTCAGTCCGTCGTCGAGGGTTGTCAGCTCGGAATCGGTGACCACCACCGCCACCTCGATCAGCGCGTCGCTGGCGAGGTCCAGCCCGGTCATCTCGCAGTCGATCCACACGATCCGATCACTAGCGGCGTCCACGGGATCACACCCTACGCCCGGGGTGTTCGCCGACGGCCGCCCGACACGGCGGTGGCCACCGCGACCACCGCGACCGTCAGCGATCCGGCCAGCAGCACGGCACCGGCGATCCGCCACGAGTTGCCAGTGGCCACGATGGCGATCCCCGCGACAACGCCGGCGAACGATCCCCATGCGAGCAGCTCCCGCACATGACGGCGCGGTGCGGGGGGAGGGGCGCTGCGGGGAACGATATCGACGCCGGCCGTGCCGATCGTGCCGGCGAACCCACTGGAGCCGGCTGCGCTGAGCCCGCTGCCGGAGGTCGAGGCCTGGCCGGCGGCCGGGCTGGAGCGCCGCCGCGATCGGCTGGCCCGCCGTCGTCCTGGCTCGCGGTGCCGTCCCACGTCGCGACAGCCTACGGCGCCTGCCGCCACCCAGAGCCGTCTTGCCCGCGCCTGGCACGATCGCGGCGCTAGACCGGGCCGCGGAATCCTTGTGAGCAACCCTGGCTCGCCGGTAGGGCGGGACGTGTGGGCTCGAGCTAGCCTGTGCGGTCGTGAGCGGTTCTTCTCGTGGTTGGTCCGCCGTCCCGCCAGCGGCGCAGCGCTTGCCGGTGACACCGCCACCGCGTGACCTGCGCTCCGCGGTGGCCCGGGGCCTGCTGATCGCGCTGGCCCTGGTGGTGATGGCCGGGTGCGGGCTACTGGTGGTGCTGATGATCGGGGCGGACACCGGTCCGATCGGGCTCGTCGCCGGCTTCGTGTTCGCGCTGATCCCGGTGGCCGTGGTGGCGCCGGCGCTGCTGTGGCTGGATCGTCTCGAGGCGGAGCCTGTCGGTCAGCTGCTGTTCGCCTTCGGCTGGGGGGCGCTGGTCGCCACCTTCATCGCCCTCCTGGTGAACTCCTATTCACTGGCGTTGCTCACCGATGCTGGCGGGGACGTCTCGACCACCGCGGTGTTCATCGCGCCGTGGGTGGAGGAGATCAGCAAAGGGGCGGTCGTGCTGGTGCTGGTGCTGTGGCGCCGCCGAGAGTTCGACGGGATCATCGACGGGATCGTCTACGCGGGTCTTTCCGGGCTCGGGTTCGCGTTTACCGAGAACGTGCTGTACCTCGGGCGGTCGTTGCAAGAGAACGGCACGGCGGGCCTGGTCACCACGTTTGTCCTGCGTGCGGTGTTCGGGCCGTTCGCCCACCCGCTGTTCGCCATGGCGATCGGTATCGGGTTCGGCGTCGCCGTGCGGTCCCGGTACACGACGGTCAAGATCATCGCACCACTCACCGGGTTGCTGGTCGCGGTCGTACTCCACGGGTTGTGGAACCTCAGCGCGGTCACCGGCCTACGCGGCTTCATCGGCGTGTACATCGCGGTCCAGGTGCCGATCTTCCTGCTTGCCGTGGGGTTCGCGGTCTGGGCTCGCCGACGCGAGGGGCAGGTGATCCGCCGGCACCTGCAGCCGTACGTGGCCAGCGGGTGGTTCACCGACGCCGAGGTGGCGATGCTCGGGTCGGCCCGCGAGCGGCGAGCGGCCCGGCAGTGGGCCGCTGCGGTCGCCGGGCCGCCGGGCCGCGCGTCGATGCGCGGGTTCCAGACGAGCGCGACTGATCTCGCGTTCGCTCGCGACCGGGCGACCCGGGCGGCGCTGCACCGCCAGGAGGTCGCCGTGGAGAGTGAGGCCCTTCGCCGGGCCACCGCCCACCGGCACGGCTTTGCCGCCGTGGAGACGGCTCGCTCTCCCCAAGGTGACCGCTACTAGCGGTCCGCGGGACATGACTGACGGGCTGCACCACCGCCGTCTCGCGCCGGCCGGCGGCGGTACGCCGCCCTGCGCGCCAAGGCAGCGACCCGGCTGTGACGACGGCCGGTGCCGGTGAACTGCAGAACCCCGTCGTCGATCCGCTGCCACCGCAACGACCACAGGTCGGACAGGTACGACAGGCCCCCCAGCCAGGGACGGCGTGAGCCTTGGGCGGGGAGCAGGTGCAGCGACCGTTCGATGTACCCAGCCTGTAGCTCTAGCAGGCGTCGGCGGCCGATCGCGGGGTCGTCGTTGCGCGGGAGGACCTGACGGAACCCCCGGCGGTCCATGAACGCCAGCAGCCGGGTCACGTACTCGCCGGTCAGGTCCGCCTTGAGCGTCCAGGACGCCGCCGCGTAGCCGACCGCGAACGCCAGGTTCGGCACGTCCTCGAACATCATCGCGCGGTAGCTCATCCGCTGAGCCAGGTCGACCGGCTCGCCGTCCACGACCAGCTCGATCCCGCCGAGCAGCAACAGGTTCAGACCGGTCGCGGTGACCACGACGTCCGCGTCCAGGTGCTCCCCGGACGCCAGCCGCAGTCCCGTCTCGGTGAACCTGTCAATCTGGTCGGTGACGATCGACGCCCGGCCATGCCTGATGGCTCGGAACAGGTCGCCGTCCGGCACCAGGCACATCCGCTGGTCCCACGGTTTGTAGGACGGCGTCAGATGCCGGTCGATGTCGAACCCCGCGGGCAACCGCTTACGCGCGCCTTCGAGGATCATCCGGCGGAGCACGTGCGGCCAGCGTCTGCTGATCCGGTAGATCGCCCACTGCCGCAGGATGTTCCTCCAGCGCACGACGCGGAACACCGCGGCGGGGGGCAGCACCCGTCCCAGCTTGGTGGACAGCGGGTCGACCGTGGGCAGGGACATCACGTACGTCGGTGAGCGCTGCAGCATCGTCACGTGCTCCGCGGTCCGCGCCATCGCCGGCACCAGGGTCACCGCGGTAGCGCCGCTGCCGATCACCACGACCCGCTTGCCCTGCCACTCCAGGTCTTGCGGCCAGTGCTGCGGGTGCACCACCTGGCCGGTGAAGTCTCCGATGCCGGCGAAGCTGGGGGTGTACCCCTCGTCGTACCGGTAGTACCCGGTGCAGCAGAACAGGAACGAGCAGGTCATC
>JBOFLF010000019.1:0-25476 GCA_051657715.1 Angustibacter sp.
CTTGGGCTGGGACCACTTCACCGATCTGCCAGGTGCGTGACCCGGAAGTGGTCAGCGAGAGACCTTGCCGGCCTTCAGGCAGGACGTGCAGACGTTCAACCGCTTCGGGGTCGCACCGACCGTGGCGCGCACCCGCTGGATGTTGGGGTTGAACCGCCTCTTGGTCCGACGGTGGGAATGCGAGATCGAGTGACCGAAGCCCGGCCCCTTGCCGCAGACGTCGCAGTTGGCAGCCACGGAATACTCCTGATCGCGAGGTACGGTCACCGGCCGCGGCCCTCGGCACGCAGAAGATCGGATGATCTCCGCGGGAGCCGTCACGTCGAAACGCGTGACGAGCCGAGAACCTGGGTGCTCCAACGACCGAGGGTAACGGACGGCGACGCCGCCACCCAAACCAGCGCACTACCCTCAGGTCCGTGACCGACCGGCTGGTGGTGGACGCCGCACACCGGTGGGCGCGCACAGCCCTCGGCCGGCTCGGGGCGGTGCGAGCGCGTATCGATCGGATCAACGTCTTCCCGGTCGCGGACGCCGACACCGGCACCAACCTCTACCTGACCTTGCGGGCCGGCGTCCTGGCCGTTCGTTCGCCAGGTGGTGCGGGTGGCTACTCCGGAGCAAGCGGTTGCCGCGGAGCACCTGGCGGTCACCCAGGAGCGGACGGCCCATCTGGTGACGGGACGCAGGAGCCGGGCGGCCAGCTCGCCCACAGCACGGACCAGCACGGCAACCTCGCCGAGATCGCCGAACGGTGCGCCCGCGGCGCGCTGCTCGGGGCGCGCGGCAATTCCGGCATCATCCTCAGCCAGCTGCTGGCTGCGTGGGCGGATGTCCTGCGCCGGCACCCCGGCGGCGAGGCCGCGGCCGTCCGGGCCGCCTGGGCCGCCGCTGCGGACGCCGCCTACGCCGCCGTGAGCTCCCCCCGTGAGGGCACCATGGTGTCCGTCGCCCGGGCAGCCGCTGAGGCAGCCGCCGTCGAGTCCGCTGACGATGTTGCCCGCGTCGTGTCCGCCGCGGCGCGCGGCGCGCGGTCCGCCCTCGACCAGTCGCCGACCCAGCTGGCGGTGCTGCGGGACGCCGGTGTGGTGGATGCCGGTGGCTACGGATTGGTGGTCCTAGTCGATGCGTTGCGGGACACCCTCTGCGGGACGCCGACGTCGTGGGTGCCTCCGCGGTTCGGGCTGGGCCGCGCCGCTGGTATGCCCGTAGGGGCCGGCGGCACGAGAACACGGAACAAGACGGGAACACGGAACAAGAACGCAGGCCATGCTGGTGCGAGCAGCGACGGTCCCAGCGATGCCACCGCAGACGATGACGGCACGGGTGAGGCTGGTGCGGGTGAGGCTGGCGTGAGCGACGCAGGCGGCCGGGTCGTGGCGCCCGGTCCGGCGTTCGAGGTGATGCACCTGCTTGATGCCCCTGACGACCGCGTCCCCGCGCTGCGGGACCGGCTGGGCGCTCTCGGGGACAGCGTCGTGGTGGCCGGTGGCCACGAGTTGTGGAACGTGCACGTGCACACCGACGACATCGGCGGCGTCCTCGACGCTGCGCTGGAAGCCGGCCGGCCGCACCGCGTCCGAGTCATGTCCTTGCCGTCCGCCATGACTGCAGCGAGCCCCAGCGTCGAGGCCGACAGCTGCAGCGAGCGACTCGACGTCGCGCACCCCGAGCACAGGTCGCCCCCTGGGCTCACGGTCATCGCCGCAACCTGCGGACCGGGGATAGCCGCACTCTGCGCCAGCGTCGGTGCGGTCCCCCTCCTCAGCACGGCGTCCAATGACCGCGTTCAGTCCGACGGCATGGGGTCCGACGTGTCACGGCACGATCCGACCGACGACGTGCTCCAAGCCATCCTGGACGCCCCCAGCACGGTTATCGTCGTTCTCCCGGACAGCGCCTTGATGATGACCAGCGCACACGCCGCGGCCGTCGTCGCCCGTCGTGCCGGCATCCAGGTGGCCGTGTTGGACACCAGGTCCACGGCGCAGGTGCTCGCCGGACTGGCCATCGTGGACGACACCACCGAACCGACCCAGATGGTCGCCCGGCTGGCCGCCGCCGCCGCTCGCACCCGGTACGCCGCTGTGCCGCTGCCGGACCGGACCGGAGACGGCGCGGTCAGCGACGAGGTGGAGGGTGCGCTGGTGGCGGCCCCGCGTACCGTCGTCTCGATGCTCGACGCACACAGCGAACTCGTCACGGTGGTCATCGGAGCCGACCCAGCGGCAGCCCGGCTGGCCGTCGCGGTCCGGGACGCCGTCCGCCATGCCCGCCCGGACGTCGACGTGCAGCTGGTGGACGGCGGCCAGCCCGCCCCAGCGCTGGTGCTGGGCATCGAGTGAGCGGCCATGTGGGCAGCAGCAGGGCTGAGCAGCGAATGAGCACGTTCACGTGAGCACACTCGAGTGAGCACCGACACCACGGCCGGCGCGATGGCCGACACCCAGGACGGCGAGCTGGCCACGGACGTCGCTCGTCGGGTGGGGCCGAAGGCGGGCGCGGCGCTGGCCACGCTCGGCGTCCGGACCGTGGGTGACCTGCTGCGGCACTTCCCGCGCCGGTACGTCGAGCGGGGCCAGGTGACCGATCTCGCCGAGCTGCCCGACGGGGAACACGTCACGGTGCTGGCCCGCGTCCAGACCGTGCAGTCGCACGCGATGCGCGGTCGCCCGGGCTGGCGGGTGGTGGTGGTGATCGGCGACGGACGCGAGCGGCTCGACCTGGTGTTCTTCGCGCCCCGTCGCTGGCAGCGTGACCGGATCACCGCTGAGCTGGCCGTCGGCACCCTCGCGTTGTTCTCCGGCAAGGTCAGCCGCTACCAAGGCCGCCGGCAGCTCGCCCACCCGATGTACGACATCCTCGACGACCCCAGCGACAGCGGCACCAGCGGCGATGGCGGAACCAGCGACGACGCCGCCGAGGCCGCCCGGGAGCTCGCGCAGCGGCCCATCCCGATCTACCCGGCCGCCGCGGGCATCCAGTCCTGGCAGATCCGGGCGGCGGTGGACGTCGTCCTGGCCACGCTCCCGCCGCTGCCCGAGCCGCTGCCCGCCGCGGTTCGCCACCGCCACGACCTGATGGACGCTCGGACGGCCATCCGGGCGGTGCACGCGCCCGCGACCATCGCCCAGGCGCACGCGGCGCGTCACCGGTGGCGGTTCGAGGAGGCGTTCGTGTTGCAGACCGCGCTGCTGCGGCGGCGGGCCGCGTTCGCCCACCTCGCGGCGATCCCGCGCCGCGCGAGCCCCGATGGGGTGCTCGCCGCGTTCGACGCCCGGCTGCCGTTCCCGCTCACGGGCGGCCAGCACGCGGTCGGCGACCAGATCGCCGCTGACCTCGCCGGCGACCATCCGATGCACCGGCTGCTGCAGGGCGAGGTCGGTTCCGGCAAGACGCTGGTGGCCCTGCGCGCCATGCTCACCGTGGTGGACGCTGGTGGGCAGGCAGCGCTCCTGGCGCCCACCGAGGTGCTGGCGGTGCAGCACCACCGGTCCATCGTGGGCATGCTCGGCGACCTCGCCGAGCGCGGGCTGCTCGGCGGCGGGGACGTCGGGACCCGGGTCGCGCTGCTCACCGGGTCGCAGTCGGCCGCTACCCGCCGACGGCAGCTGCTGGAGATCGCGTCGGGCGAGGCCGGGATCGTCGTCGGAACCCACGCGTTGCTGGACCGGCACGTCACGTTCGCCGACCTGGGTCTGGTGGTGGTGGACGAGCAGCACCGGTTCGGTGTCGAGCAGCGGGACGCGTTGCGCGCGAAGGCCGCCGTCCCGGCACACCTGCTGGTGATGACCGCGACGCCGATCCCGCGCACCGTGGCCATGACCGTGTTCGGTGACCTGGAGACGTCCGTGCTGGACGAGCTGCCCCCCGGCAGGTCGCCGATCACCACCCACGTGGTGCCAGCGGACCACCCGCGCTGGTTGGCCCGGATGTGGCAGCGGGTCGGCGAGGAGGTCGCCGCCGGACGGCAGGCGTTCGTGGTGTGTCCGCGGATCGGCGGCGACGAGCCGGGGGGCCAGGTCGCCTCCGGCGCTTCCAGCTCAACCGCCGGCCCTGCCGTCCAGGACGGGCATGACGTCGTCCAGGGCAGAGCGAGTCAGGGCGGAGAGAGCCAAGGCGGGGAGAGTCAGGACGGTATGGCCGCTGTGCTCGACGTCCTGCCCCGGCTGCTCGCCGAGCCGGCCCTGGCCGGTGTGCGGGTGGAGGCGCTGCACGGGCGGATGCCGGCCGAGGACCGCGACGCCGTCATGGCCGCTTTCGCCCGCGGGCAGGTGCAGGTTCTGGTCGCTACGACCGTCGTCGAGGTCGGGGTGGACGTGCCCAACGCCACGGTGATGGTGGTGCTGGACGCCGACCGGTTCGGCATCTCCCAGCTGCACCAGCTGCGCGGACGGATCGGTCGCGGCCAGCACCCCGGGCTCGCCCTGCTGGTCACCGAAGCCGCGCCGGGCAGTCCTGCGCGGGAACGATTGGACGCGGTGGCGGCCACCACCGACGGGTTCGAGCTGGCCCGGGTCGACCTGGAGCAGCGTCGTGAGGGCGACGTGCTCGGCACCGACCAGTCCGGGTTCCGATCGTCGCTGAAACTGCTGCGGGTGCTGCGTGACGAGCAGATCATCGAGGTCGCCCGTCAGGAGGCGCTCGCGACACTCGACGACGACCCCGAACTGGACGCGCATCGACAGCTCGCGATCGCTGTCGAGACGTTCGCCGGCTCTGGTCGGGACGTCTATCTCGAGCGTGGCTGAGATCTCAAGCTCGGCTGACAGCTCACCCGGTCGGTATCCCGAGCACGGCTGAGGAGGCAGGATGCGGATCATCGCGGGAACCGCCCGGGGCCGCAGGCTCGCCGTCCCCGCCGGCCGGCGTACCCGGCCCACCAGCGACCGGGTCCGCGAGGCGCTGTTCTCCCGGCTGGACCACGACGGCTGGCTGGACGGCGCCCGGGTGCTCGACCTGTACGCGGGTTCGGGCGCCCTCGGCCTGGAGGCGGCCAGTCGGGGCGCGCGGGCAGTGTTGCTGGTGGACCGTGATCCAGCGGCGGTGGCCGCCATCCGCGGCAACATCACCGTCTTGGGGGAGTGGGGATCTGGTGTCGACGTGCGCGGCGAACCGGTCGCGCGGCTCCTCGCCGGTGGCCCACCGGATGGGCTGCCGTACGACCTGGTGCTGGCGGATCCCCCGTACGACGTCACCGGTGATCAGCTGGCCATAGTCCTGGCCGGGCTCAGCGACGCCGGGTGGTTGAACCGGCCGGCGCTGGTCGTCGTCGAGCGCGCCACCCGTGATGACGCGCCGCGCTGGCCGGTCGGGTGGCGTCCGCTGGACGATCGCCGGTACGGCGACACCCGGCTCTGGTTCGCCGAGGTTCCACTAGGTTCGATGCCGGTGGCGCAGACCGGTGGAGGACAGCAACCGTGAACCCCGTGGTGGCGAGCGAGGTCGCCCGGCGCTGCGTCTACCCGGGTTCGTTCGATCCGGTGACACTCGGCCACGTGGACGTGGTGCGGCGACTGGTCCGCCTGTTCGACGAGGTCGTGGTCGCGGTGCTGCACAACCCCGACAAGGTCGGGACGTTCGCGCCGGAGCAGCGGGTGGCCTTCGTCACGGAGGCGGTTGCCGGCCTGCCGGGGGTGCGGGTGGTCTGTCATGGGGGCCGGCTGCTGGTGGACGTCTGCCGCGACCTGGGGGCGGGCGTCGTGGTGAAGGGGGTGCGGGGCTCCGGCGATGTCGCGCAGGAGTGGCAGATGGCGTTGATGAACCGCCACCTGTCCGGCGTCGAGACGCTGCTGCTCCCTGCCGACCCGCGGTACGCGCACATCTCCAGTTCGCTGGTGCGGCAGGTCAACGCCTACGGTGGCGACGTGCACGACTTGGTCCCGGAAGCCGTCCGGCAGGCGTTGACAGGCAGGCGTTGACAGACTCGGTCGATCTGCGGGCAGTGACGAGCGGCTGGGCTCACCCCAGGTGAGTTCACGGGAGGTGCCATGGACGTCCACGGGAAGCTCGACGAGATCACCCAGCTGGTCGAGCAGGCACGGGCGATGCCGATGTCGGCGTCGGTGCTGGTGAACCGCGCGGAGATGCTCGCGCTGCTGGATCAGCTGCGTGAGTTGCTGCCTGAGGAGCTGCACCACGCGGACGTGTTGCTCTCCGAGCGGGAGGCCGTCGTCGCCCAGGGGCGTCAGGAGGCGGAGCAGCTGCTGGCGCAGGCGCGTGCCGAGCAGGAGCGGCTGGTCTGCGAGACCGAGGTGGTGCGGATGGCGGACAGCGAGGCCCGCCGGCTGCGTCAGGAGGCGGACGCCGAGTCCACCCGGCTGCTGTCCGAGGCCGACGACTACGTCGACCGCAAGCTCGGTGAGTTCGAGGTCGTCCTCGATCGAGTGACCCAACAGGTCCGCAAGGGGCGCGAGCGTCTCGCCCAGCGCATCGCCGACGCTGAGGCCGACCCGCCCGGTGAGCCGGATCCGGTGAGCGCGCCCGCCCGCGTTGCCGAGCTGGAGGTTTAACCCGGGCCGGTTACTCCAGACGGGCGTGTTCTCTGTTCCAGACGGGCGTTCTCTGATGGCGGCTCGATCGCTGTGCGGATTGGGTGCTTAACGCGAGCTCGGGTAGTGTTCTTCCTTGGCCATGCCAGACCGGCCCGATGCCTGCCAGGAGATCACGATCAGCCTCGACCCCCGTTCCCCGCTCGTGCTGGACGTGCACGAGCTGGATCGTCGGCCGGGGACGATGCGTTCGGTGTCCCGCCAGGTTCCGGCGCCATCGGGCATGGGTTCCGACATCATCGGTGTCGTAGCCGGCTCGTTGCTGCAGGTGAGCTTCAAGTTGGAATCGGTGGTGGAGGGCGTCCTGGTGACCGGTACGGTCGGCGGGCGTGCGACGGGCGAGTGTGGACGGTGCTTGGCTCCCTCCGAGGCACAGGTCGAGGGGTGGGTCACCGAGCTGTTCAGCTACCCGAGCCGTCGGCACATGGCGGGCAGCGAGGATGACGATGTCCGCGAACTCGAGGGCGACTTGATCGACCTAGAGCCCGTGGTACGGGACGCGGTGGTGCTCGCGCTGCCGTTCCAACCGGTGTGCCGGCCGGATTGTCCAGGCCTGTGTTCCCAGTGCGGGGCACGGCTGGCTGACCAACCGGACCATCGACATGAGGTGCTCGACCCCCGATGGGCCGAGCTGGAGAAGCTTCAGGGTCTCGCCGCCTCAGGTGGCGACCGCCGGACCGACGCACAGGAAGAGAACTGACGTGGCAGTTCCCAAGCGGAAGACGTCGCGCTCGAACACCCGATCACGGCGTGCCAACTGGAAGACCAGCGCCGCGACGTTGTCCGCGTGCCCCCAGTGCCGTCAGCTGCGTCGCCCGCACGTCGCCTGCCCCAGCTGCGGTACGTATGCCGGCCGGCACTACGCGGCGGCTGAGCGGTCCCAGCTCCAGGGCTGACCGGCTGTTTCCGCGTGGTCGCTGTGGCCGGCCAGCCGGCCGATCTCGACGGCCTGCGGTCCGTTCTCGGGCTGCAGGTCGACTCGGTGCTGCTGCGCCTGGCCCTCACCCACCGCAGCTACGCCTACGAGAACGGCGGGTTGCCGACCAACGAGCGGCTGGAGTTCCTCGGTGACGCGGTGCTCGGATTCGTCGTCACCGAGACGCTCTACCGGACGCACCCCGACCTGCCGGAGGGGCAGCTGGCGAAGCTGCGTGCGTCGGTGGTCAACATGCGGGCACTGGCTGATGTCGGCCGACAGCTCGGCCTGGGCGACTATCTCTACCTCGGCCGCGGTGAGCAGGCCACCGGCGGCCGGGACAAGTCCTCGATCCTCGCCGACACCGTGGAGGCGTTGATCGGCGCCGCGTACCTGGATCGAGGCATCGACCAGGCGCAGGCCCTGGTCCACCACCTCATCGACCCGCTGCTGGCCCGGTCCGCGGACTTGGGTGCCGGCTTGGACTGGAAGACCAGCCTGCAGGAGCTCAGCTCCGCGGCTGGTCTCGGGGTTCCGGAGTACCGGGTGGCGGAGGAGGGACCGGACCATGCCAAGACGTTCTCCGCGGTCGCGGTGCTGGGCGGCGAGGTGTACGGCGAGGGTCGTGGTAGGAGCAAGAAAGAGGCCGAGCAGCACGCCGCTGGCCAAGCCTGGGCGACGATTCGTGAGCAATTCCCCGAGGCCACCGAATCCACGTGATCTGTGCCGCCGTGGGTCCGTCGGCCATTTCTCCAGCCATGCGCTTGACGTGAACTCGACCCGCGTGAACTCGGTCCCCGGTGCCTGAGCTGCCGGAGGTGGAGGTGGTCCGCCGCGGCCTCGCCGGCCACGTCGTCGGACGGACCATCGCGTCGGCTGCGGTGCATCATCCGCGGGCGGTGCGGCGGTATCGACCCGGCGTCGTCGACTTCCAGGCCCGGCTCGCTGGGCGCCGGATCACCGCCGCGGCGCGCCGCGGCAAGTACCTGTGGCTGAACCTCGACGACGACCGGCCGGGCGACGATGCGCTGGTACTGCACCTGGGCATGAGCGGCCAGCTTCTGGTGGCGCTCCCCACGGCACCCCGGCCGGCGCACCTGCGGATCGACATCGCCTTCGTCGACGGTGGCCACCACCTGTGGTTCGTCGATCAGCGCACCTTCGGGGCAGCGGCTCTCGACGAGCTGGTCCCGACCGCGGACGTACCTGGACAGGCCGTGCCTGCGTCGGTGGTACACCTCGGGCGGGATCCCTTCGACGCCGTCTTCGACATCGAGCGGGCGGTGGCCGGCATCCGGGCTCGACGGACCGAGCTGAAGCGGGCGTTGCTTGACCAGACGGTGGTGTCCGGCATCGGGAACATCTACGCCGATGAGGCGTTGTGGCGGGCTCGGCTGCACGGTGCGCGGCCGACCGCTCAGCTGACCAGGGTCCAGGTCCGGTCGGTGCTGGCGGCGGCGGCCGAGGTGATGGCCGCCGCCCTGGACGCCGGGGGCACGTCGTTCGACGCGCTGTACGTGAACGTCAACGGCGCCAGCGGTTACTTCGACCGGTCGTTGGCCGTCTACGGCCAAGCTGGGCGGCCGTGTCCGCGGTGTGGCGCCAGGATCCGCCGGGACGTCTTCATGAACCGGTCGAGCTACACGTGCCCGCGGTGCCAACGGCGCCCCAGGCTTTAGCCCCAGACCACCGGCGACCACGTCTCAGGCCATTGCGCCACCCCATCTGAACCCAGCCGACGTCCACGCTCCAGCCGCCGCCCACCGTGCTCCGGCTTTCGATGAGCGACGGCGTTCGCCTGGTGGCGCCATCGCTCGAGGCTGGACGTCCTGCGACGACGGTAGGGTGTGAGGTCGTCCGCCGCCCGTGCCAGGCCGGAAGGTGAATCCCCCGGTGTATCTGAAAAGCCTCACGCTGCGCGGGTTCAAGTCCTTCGCCTCCGCGACCGGGCTGCGTTTTGAGCCCGGCATCACCTGCGTGGTCGGGCCGAACGGGTCCGGCAAGTCCAACGTCGTGGACGCCCTGGCCTGGGTGATGGGGGAGCAGGGCGCCAAGACCCTGCGCGGCGGCAAGATGGAGGACGTCATCTTCGCCGGCACGTCCGGCCGGCCTCCGCTGGGCCGTGCTGAGGTACGGCTCACCATCGACAACACCGACGGCGCGCTGCCCATCGAGTACGCCGAGGTGACCATCTCCCGGACGATGTTCCGTGGCGGTGGGTCGGAGTACACGATCAACGGCACGGGGTGCCGGCTGCTGGACGTCCAGGAGCTGCTGTCCGACTCCGGCATCGGCCGGGAGATGCACGTCATCGTCGGTCAGGGTCAGCTGGACGCCGTGCTGCGGGCGACCCCGGAGGACCGTCGAGGTTTCATCGAGGAGGCAGCCGGCGTCCTGAAGCACCGCAAGCGCAAGGAAAAGGCGCTGCGCAAGCTCGAGGCGATGCAGGCCAACCTGACCCGGGTGCAGGACCTCGTCGGGGAGATCCGACGGCAGCTCGGACCGCTGGGTCGGCAGGCTGAGGCCGCTCGCAAGGCGGTCATCATCCAGACCGACGCGCGGGACGCCCGGCTGCGGCTGCTGGCCGACGACCTGGTGCAGTTGACCAGCGAGCTGGAAGCAGAGGTCGCTGACGAGACCGCGCTGCGCCACCGCCGAGCCGAGGTCGAGGACGCCCTGGCCGATCACCGGCGTCGGGTGACAGGTCTGGAGGAGCAGGTTCGGGAACAGGCGCCGCAGGTGGCTCGGGCTCAGGAGACCTGGTACCGGCTGTCCGCTCTCGGTGAGCGGTTGCGCTCGACGTCCGGGGTGGCGGTCGAACGGCTTCGGTTGCTCACCGAGGAGGAGACCGCCCAGCAGCAGGAGATCGCTGGGCGGGACCCGGACGAGTTGGCGGCCCGTGCCGCCGAGGTGCGCGCGCAAGAGCAGGAGCTGTCTACGCAGGTCGAGCGGGACCGGGCTGCGCTGGCTACCGCGGTCGAGGAACGCCAAGCCGCAGAACGACGGTTCGCCGAAGCCCAGCAACAGCTCGCCGCCCGCCAGCGCGCGGTCGCCGATCGCCGTGAGGGGCTGGCTCGGCTGGCCGGTCAGGTCGCGGCCCGCCGCAGCCGGATTGAGGCGGCCGAGGCGGAAGTGGGCCGGTTGCGGGTCGCGCTCGACGAGGCACGCGGGCGTGGCGGCGACGCCGAGGCGGAGTTCACCGCGCTGGAGTCTCAGATCGGGGGGATGGAGCAGGGCGAGGAGGGGTTGGACGCCGAGCACGAGACGGCCGCGCAGGAGCTGGCCGCCGCTGAGGCGGATACGGCTCGACTGGAGCAGGCTGAGCGGGCCGCCGAGCACGACCGGGCCACCTGGACGGCGCGCTGCGAAGCCCTGGAGCTCGGGTTGAAGCGCAAGGACGGCGCGGGCGCCTTGCTCGCGGCCGGTCAGCAGGTGTCCGGGGTCCTCGGCTCGGCCGCGGCTCTCATGCGAGTGCGGCAGGGGTACGAACGCGCGGTGTCCGCTGCGTTGGGCGCGGCTGCGGACGCGGTGGCCGTTGACTCGTTGGACGCCGCGTTGCGCGCCGTCCGGTCCCTGCGTGAACAGGACGCCGGCCAGGCCGCGTTGCTCGTCTCGCCGGCTCCGGCAGGCGAGTCATCGACGCAGCCACCTGCTGACCGGCCCAGCGACCGGGACGAGACGCCGCTGCCGGCCGGTGCCCGGTGGGCTCGGGAGCTGGTCGTCGTCCCTGATTCCATCGCCCCCGCGATGGGTCGGGTGCTGCACCGGGTCGTCGTCACCGACACGTTGGACGAGGCCGCTGCCTTGGTGCGGGCGTTGCCGGACTGCACTGCGGTGACCTCGGACGGTGATGTGCTCGCGCCCGGTGTGGTGCGGGGCGGTTCAGCCACGGCGCCCAGCTTGATCGAGGTCCAGGTGGCCGTCGATGAGGCACGCGCCGCCGCGCAGGAGGCGACCCAACGGCTCGAGCAGGCCAGGTTCGCAGGAGCGGCCGCACGTCATCGAGTGGCCGAGGCTCGGCAGGGAGTCGAGGCCGCGCTGGAGCGGCTGCACGACTCCGACGCCCGGTACGCGGCGGTTGCCGAGCGGTTGGCGCAGCTCGGGGCCGCGGTGCGGTCGGTGCACGCCGAGGGGGAGCGGCTGGACCGTGCCGCGGTCACCGCGGAAGGGGCGTTGCAGGCCGACCGAGACGGCTTGACCGGATTGGTGCAGCGTCTCGAGGCGGCGCAGGCCGAGCCGGACCTGGGTGGCGAACCGTCCACCGACGAGCGCGACCAGCGCGATGCGCAGGCCGCCGCTGCCCGGGCGGCCGAGACCGAGGCGCGTCTGACCCTGCGCACCGGGGAGGAACGCGCCCGCGCGCTCGCCGCTCGCGCTCAGTCGCTGCAGGACGCGGCTCGTCACGAGCGGGCGGCCCGAGAACGAGCGGCCGCCCGACGAGAGCGCCGCCGTCGGGAGGCCGAGGTGGCTGGGGCGGTCCGGACCGCCGCCGACTTCACCGGCCTCCTGCTGGACCGGTCCTTGGCCGCCGCTGCCGCCGAGCGGGACGTCGCGCAGCGCGCTCGGGCTGAGCGGGAGCAGCAGCTGGTTCAGCTGCGGGAGGCGGTGCGCGGCCTTGAGGACCAGCTGCGGGAGCTGACCGATTCGGTGCATCGAGATGAAGTGGCGCGTGCCGAGCAGCGGCTCCGGATCGAGCAGCTGCAGACCCGGGCGCTGGACGAGCTCGGGATCGATCCCGAGGCGCTGGTCGAGGAGTACGGCCCGCACCAGCCGGTGCCGCCGTCCGTGACGGTGCCCGGTGATGCGGAGCCGGCCGATGTGCCGCAGCCGCAGCCGTACCAGCGGGCCGTCCAGGAGAAGCGGCTACGCAAGGCCGAGCGGGCGTTGGCCCTGCTCGGGCGGGTCAACCCGTTGGCACTGGAGGAGTACGCGGCCCTGGAGGAGCGGCACAAGTTCCTCACCACCCAGCTCGCCGACCTCGGTCGCAGCCGAAACGACCTGTTGGACATCGTGCGGGAGGTCGACGAGCGGGTGCAGCAGGTGTTCGCCGCGGCCTATCACGACACCGCGGTGCAGTTCGAGCGGGTGTTCGCGCGGTTGTTCCCGGGTGGCGAGGGGCGGTTGGTCCTTACCGACCCCGGTGACCTGCTGACCACCGGGATCGAGGTGGAGGCCAGGCCTCCTGGCAAGAAGATCAAGCGGCTGTCGCTGTTGTCCGGCGGCGAGCGATCGCTGACCGCGGTGGCGTTGCTGGTGGCCATCTTCAAGGCGCGGCCGAGCCCGTTCTACGTCTTGGACGAGGTGGAGGCGGCGCTGGACGACACCAACCTCGGCCGGTTGCTGATCTTGATGGAGGAGCTGCGCGAGTCGAGCCAGCTCATCGTCATCACCCACCAGAAACGCACCATGGAGATCGCGGACGCGTTGTACGGCGTCACCATGCGCGGGGACGGTGTGACCACCGTGGTGAGTCAACGGCTGCGGGAGTCCGCCAGCGCCTGACGGGGTGTTGAGCCACGCGACCGGCGTTGGCTGTGACGGCCGCGCCGTTCGTAGCGTCGGACGAAGCCAAGCGGACCGAGCCAATCAGGATCAGACTGGACGGCCAGGCTGGACGGCCTGGTTGGGCGGCCGGGCTGAGCGGTTCGAGTTG
The DNA here is from genome assembly GCA_051657715.1 of Angustibacter sp. Classification (GTDB taxonomy): domain Bacteria; phylum Actinomycetota; class Actinomycetes; order Actinomycetales; family Angustibacteraceae; genus JBOFBH01. The sequence continues at coordinate 13,121 of JBOFLF010000019.1, forward strand.
AGTTTGACCGTCGAGGTGCGGCACCGTAGACGCATGATTCCGATCCTCGTCAGCATGGTCGTCGTCCTGGTGGTGGCGGGGGTCGTCGTAGCGTTGGTGGCCGTCCCGGCGAGGCGCCAGGGGCGGGACGTGTTGAGCGTCGAGGGCGAGCAGATCGTCGACGCGGTGCGGGAGCGGACCGCCAACACAGTGGGAACGGTGTGGGGCAGGGTCGGGGATCGGACACCGACGAGAGGCCGTCGACCCTCCTCGGGCCGGCGCTGACCCACGCCCAGTCCCGTGCAGTGTGCGCTCGCAGCTCCCCGAGCGGGTGAGCGAAGGCGACAGCCGGGAGGTCGCGTGGCCGGGGTAGGCGTCTGCGAGGATCAGGCCCCGTGGATCTGCTGACGCTCCTCATCGCGCTTGCCGTGGCGATCGCCGTCCTGGCCGCGGCACTGGCGACCTTGGTCCGACGGCCGGGGCGACCGCCGGCCGAGGATCAGACTGACACCGGCAGCTCACGAGCGGATGCTGCTCGTGATGGCGACGCGGACGCGGTCGACGTCAGATCGGCTACCCAGCCCAGCGAGTCCGTGGTCACTGCCGCTCCGGCTGTCGAGCACGTGGAGTCCGAGGGCCTGCTGGATGAACCGGTGCCCTCGGAGCAGCCGGATCCGGTGCTCGGCCGGATGGCCCGGTTGCGTGGCCGACTCGCCCGCTCCAACGGTGCCCTCGGGCGAGGACTGCTGCAGCTGCTGTCCCGGGACGCCGTCGACGAGCAGACCTGGGACGAGGTCGAGGAGATCCTGGTGGCCGCCGATCTCGGCGTCGGGCCGACGTCCGAGCTGATGGACCGGTTGCGTGCCCGGGTGCGGGTCGACGGAATACGCGGGGAAGAGTCTGTGCGGGAGGTCCTGCGCACCGAGCTGCTGGCCCTGGTCGACCCTGCGATGGACCGGTCGCTCGCGGTGGGGCGCGTGGTGGATCGGCCGGCGGTCGTGCTCGTCGTCGGGGTGAACGGCACCGGGAAGACCACGACCGTCGGCAAGCTGGCCCGGGTCCTGGTAGCACAGGACCGCGACGTGATCCTTGGCGCTGCTGACACCTTCCGTGCCGCGGCGGCAGACCAGTTGGAGACGTGGGGCTCCCGGGTGGGGGTGCCCACGGTGCGTGCGGACCGGGACGGCGCCGACCCGGCCGCGGTGGCCTTCGACGCGGTCGCGGCGGCCGCTGCCGCGGAGGCGGACGTCGTGGTCATCGACACCGCGGGTCGGTTGCAGAACAAGGCCGGGTTGATGGACGAGCTGGGCAAGGTCAAACGGGTGGTCGAGAAGCGTTCCCCGGTCGACGAGGTGCTGCTCGTGCTGGACGCGACGACCGGGCAGAACGGCCTGCGCCAGGCCCGGGTGTTCAGCGAGGTGGTCGATGTCACCGGGATCGTGCTCACCAAGCTGGACGGCACCGCGAAGGGCGGCATCGTCGTCGCGGTGCAGCGTGAGCTCGGCGTCCCGGTCAAGCTGGTCGGCCTCGGCGAGGGCCCGGACGATCTGGCTCCCTTCGACGCCACCGAATTCGTCGACGCCTTGCTCGCCTGACTCTGACGCCGAGCCTCGAAGCAAACGCTGCCTTTACGCGGACCGCGGCTTCGTCACGTCGGCGTAACACCTGGTGAAGAGTTGAGAAACACCTCTCCGTCACAGTGGCTCTGGGCCGGTTCTGAGCCGCCCTCCGCATTTCTTGGCAACCAGCTCAGCTCGTTCGACGGCTTCGGCCGTCCGATTCCGACGGAGGTCCACCCATGGACACCGGTGACACCGCCTGGCTCATGACGAGCGCCGCCCTGGTGCTGCTCATGACCCCTGGCCTGGCGCTCTTCTACGGCGGCATGGTGCGCGCCAAGAGCGTCCTCAACATGATGATGATGAGCTTCGGCGCGCTCGCCCTCGTGAGCGTGCTGTGGGTGCTCTACGGCTACTCGATGGCCTTCGGTGACGACATCGGCGGCGGCCTGCTCGGTGACCCGACCCAGTTCGCCGGTTTGTCCGGCCTGATCGGTACCAGCACGGCCGACGACACCCTCGGCCAGCCCACCCAGCTGGTCGGCACGGTGCCAGCACCCGTGTTCGTCGGCTTCCAGGCGGTCTTCGCGATCATCACGGTCGCGTTGATCTCCGGGGCGATCGCGGACCGTGCCAAGTTCGGCAGCTGGATGGTGTTCGCCGGCATCTGGGCGACCGTCGTGTACTTCCCGGTCGCCCACTGGGTGTTCGCGTTCGACGGGCTCACCGCGGGCGAGGACTCGGTCGGTGGCTGGATCGCCAACCGGCTCGCGGCGATCGACTTCGCGGGCGGGACGGCAGTGCACATCAACGCTGGTGCCGCTGGCCTGGCCTTGGCTCTTGTGCTGGGCAAGCGGATCGGGTTCGGGCGCGAGCCGATGCGTCCGCACAACCTCACGCTGGTGATGATCGGTGCCGGGCTGCTGTGGTTCGGCTGGTTCGGGTTCAACGCGGGTTCCGCGGTCGCCGCCAATGGCACCGCCGGGGTGGCCTGGCTCAACACGATGGTCGCGACCGGCGCGGCGAGCCTGGGCTGGTTGGCCACCGAGCGCATCCGGGACGGCCACGCGACCAGCCTCGGCGCGGCGTCCGGGGTGGTGGCCGGCTTGGTGGCGATCACCCCGGCATGCTCCGCGCTCAACCCGGTCGGGTCCATCATCCTCGGTCTGGTCGCCGGGGTGCTGTGTGCCCTCGCGGTCGGGCTGAAGCACCGCTTCGGCTATGACGACAGCCTCGACGTCGTCGGCGTGCACCTGGTCGGTGGTGTGGTCGGGACGCTCGGCGTCGGGTTCCTCGGGACTGCGAACGCGCCGGCCGGCGTCGACGGGCTGCTGTTCGGCGGCGGTGTGGACCAGCTGTGGAGGCAGGCGGTCGGTGCCGGTGCCGTGCTGGTGTTCTCGTTCGTGGCGAGCTGGATCATCGGAACGGTGATCAGCAAGACCATGGGCTTCCGGATCGACGAGGAGGCCGAGGTCGCCGGCATCGACGGGGCGGAGCATGCGGAGACCGGCTATGACCTCGCCGGTGTCGGCGGCGGTGGTTTCCGCCCGAACGTGGGAGCTACCACTGGGCAGAAAACTGAGGAGGTATCGGCGTGAGGCTCATCACCGCGGTCATTAAGCCGCACAAGCTGGATGACGTGAAGACCGCCCTGGAGTCCTTCGGGGTGCAGGGCATGACGGTCAGCGAGGCGAGCGGCTATGGCCGTCAGCGCGGTCACACCGAGGTGTACCGGGGTGCTGAATACACGGTGGACCTGGTGCCCAAGGCGCGGGTGGAGGTTCTCGTCGATGACGCGGATGCCGCGGATGTCGTGGAGGTGGTGGTCAAGGCGTCCCAGACCGGGCGGATCGGTGATGGCAAGGTCTGGACCATCCCGGTAGAGGACGTAGTCCGGGTCCGCACCGGCGAGCGTGGTCTGGACGCTGTGTGAGAGATCGCGGACCGCACCCGGGGTGTCCGGTCCGCGATCGCATGTCCTGAAAGTCGAGCGGTCTGCCTTCACCGCCGAAGGCACGGCCGAGGCTGAGGCCGGCTGTCGTGGCGGTGCTCGACGGCCGGCCCGTCTCATTCCGATGGCCCGTCTCATCGCAACGGGGGGGAAGGGTGGACCGATCAGCTGTCATCACCCGTGACCTGCGGGCTGAGCGGTTCGCTTTGGCGAACCGCTCGTGGCACGACCAGGACGGCCCTGAGCGGCGTCGACGACTCGGCGAGCTCGTCGCCTCCTGGTTGGAGGAGCTGTGGGCGGTTTCCGTCGCCCCGGCGGAGAAATCCTCCGGGGCAGACGGCGGATCGGACCCGACGCCGATCCGGGGGGTGGCCCTGGCTGCCGTCGGTGGCCTGGCTCGTGGCGATGCCGGCCCAGCCAGCGATCTGGACCTGGTCCTGCTGCATGACGGTCGATCTCGGGATTCCGCGCAGGTCGCCGAGATGGCAGACCGGGTCTGGTACCCGGTCTGGGATGCCGGTCTGCGGCTGGACCACGCGGTGCGCTCCCCGGCGGAGTGCCGGCAGGTCGGCGCGCACGACCTCGCCGCGGGGATCGGGCTACTCGACTTGCGGGTGATCGTCGGCGACGGCGAACTAGTCGCGGCGACCCGCGCTCGGCTGCTGGACGACTGGCGGGCCGCAGCCCGCCGCAGGATGACCGAGCTGGTGCGGGTGCTGGACGAACGCGTCGACCGGTTCGGCGATGCCGCGTTCCTCCTGGAGCCAGACCTCAAGCACAGCCGGGGTGGCTTGCGGGATGTCACGGTGCTGCGAGCGCTCACCGCCTCTTGGCTGGCCGACCGTCCGCACGCCCCGGTGGACGAAGCTCAGCGGTTGCTGCTGGACGTCCGCGACGCCTTGCACGTGGTGACCGGGCGAGCCGCAGACACGCTCATGATGGCTGACCAGGACGCCGTCGCCGGCCTGGTCGGTGCGGACGACGCGGACCACCTGCTCACTCAGGTGTCGGCGGCTTCGCGATCGATCGGCTATGCCGTGGACGTAACGGTGCGGCGAGCCCGCCAGGCGGCTCCGGGACGCCGACGGCCCGGGCCTCGACGTCCTCGGCTCAATCCGCTGGGCGACGGACTGGTCGAGCACGACGGCGAGGTGGTGCTCGGCGCTGGCGTCTACACGGCTGATCCGGTCCTCGCGCTGCGAGCGGGCGCTACCGCGGTGCGGCACGGCTTGCCGTTGTCCCCGGTGACGGTGGCGCACCTAGCGCGTGACGCGGAGCCGCTGCCCAGGCCGTGGCCATCGGCGGCGCGCGAGGCGTTGGGTGAGCTGCTGGCTGGTGGCCCAGCGTTGGTGGGGGTGTGGGAGGCGCTGGACCTGGCCGGCCTGACGACGCGGTGGATTCCCGACTGGGCGGGAGTGCGTTCCCGGCCGCAGCGCACGCCGGTGCACCGGCACACCGTGGACCGGCACCTGGTGGAGACGGTCGTGCAGTGCGCCGCCCGGTTGCGGGAAGTGGACCGGCCGGACCTGCTGCTGGTCGCCGCCCTGCTGCATGACATCGGCAAGCTCCCCGGTGCCACGGACCACGCGGCGGTCGGCGCGCCGATCGCCCGCCGGATCGCCGAAGCGGTCGGGTTCCCGGTGTCGGATGTCGCGGTCATCGAGCGGCTGGTGCGGGAGCACCTGACGCTGGTGGACCTGGCCACCCGGCGCGACCCGGACGATCCGCGCACCGTGGAGGCCGTGGTCGCGGCCGTGGACGGCCGCGCTGACGTCCTTGATCTGCTGCGGACGCTCACCGAGGCGGACGCGGTGGCCGCCGGTCCGCTCGCGTGGACGGCATGGCGGGCACGTCTCGTCGACGACCTAGTGGCCCGGGCTCGTACGGTGCTCGCCGAGGGGCGGGTGCCGGACCCGGCGCCGCTCACCGAGCGGGAGCACACGCTGCTGGACGCGGTGCGCCGCGGTGACGGGCCTCAAGTTGCCACCGAGCAGTTGGACGGGATGCACGTGGTCACGGTGGTCGCTCAGGACCGGCTGGGTCTGTTCGCCGACGTCGCCGGGTTGCTCGCCGCGCACGGTCACACCGTGCGGTCCGCTCTGGTGCGGACCGTGGAGGCGACCGCGGTGGACACCTGGTGGGTCGGCTCGCCACGCGGCGAGCCCCCGAACCCCTCGACCCTGCTCACCGCGTTGCGTCGGCTGACGGCCGGCGACCTCGGCGTCCTGGATCGGCTGGCCCGCCGGGACGCCGAGTACCGGCTGCCGCGGGCGACACCTGCCGAGCCCCGGGTGGTGTTGGTCCCGGGTGCGTCCCGGTCGGCGACGGTCGTGGAGGTGCGGGCCGCCGACCGCCCCGGGTTGCTGCACGCCGTCGGGCGGGCGCTGGCGGACCAGCAGGTGGACGTCCGGTCGGCGCACGTGGCGACGCTCGCCGGGCAGGCCGTCGACACCCTGTACTTGGCTGAGCCGGACGGTCGCCCGCTGCCGCCGGCTCGGGTCGCCGCTGCTGTGGCCGCCGCCTACGACGCCGGGCGGCTCCCGGCGGTGAGCTGAGCCGGCTGGGCTGACTGCGCCATCGTGAACGGTGTGACCCGCCCCGGGTCACCGGCAGGGTCTTGGTGGGTCGACGATGGATACCCTGGGCGTGTTCGGGCCAGCGGTGCGAGGTCCACAGCGACGCCGATCAGCAGACATCGACGAGTAGGGGTTTCTTCGCGTGTTCGCCACCCTGTCCGATCGCCTGAGCGCCACGTTCAAGAACCTGCGCGGCAAGGGGCGGCTGTCCGAGGCCGACGTGACGGCGACGGTGCGAGAGATCCGCACCGCCCTGCTAGACGCGGACGTCGCGCTGCCGGTGGTCCGGGAGTTCACCGACCGGGTGCGGCAGCGTGCGCTCGGCGTTGAGGTGAGCGGCGCGCTGAACCCGGCCCAGCAGGTCGTCAAGATCGTCAACGAGGAGCTCGTCGGCGTCCTCGGTGGTCAGACCCGGCGGCTGCGGTTCGCCAAGACGTCGCCGACGGTGATCATGCTGGCCGGCCTGCAAGGTGCCGGGAAGACCACCCTGGCCGGCAAGCTCGCTCACTGGTTGCGGTCCGAGGGCCACACCCCGCTGCTGGTCGCCGCCGACCTGCAACGGCCGAACGCGGTGACCCAGCTGCAGGTGGTGGGCGAGCAGGCCGGCGTCCCGGTGTGGGCGCCGGATCCCGGAAATCAAGGCAGCAACCAAGGAGCGGCCGGCGACCCGGTCTCGGTCGCCCGCAGCGGCGTGCAGCAGGCCCGCGACCAGCAGCACGACGTGGTGATCGTCGACACCGCCGGCCGGCTCGGCATCGACGATGGCCTGATGCGCCAGGCGGCGGACATCCGGGACGCCGTCACGCCGGACGAGGTGCTGTTCGTCGTCGACGCGATGATCGGCCAGGACGCGGTCACCACGGCCCGGGCCTTCCTCGACGGGGTCGAGTTCACCGGGGTGGTGCTGACCAAGCTCGACGGCGACGCCCGAGGTGGCGCGGCGCTGTCGGTCGCGACGGTCACCGGTCGGCCGATCATGTTCGCCAGCACCGGGGAGAAGCTGGCGGACTTCGAGGTCTTCCACCCCGACCGGATGGCCTCCCGGATCCTCGACATGGGCGACGTGCTCACCCTCATCGAGCAGGCGGAGCGGGCGTTCGACCGTGAGCAGGCCGAGCAGATGGCTCGCAAGTTCGTCGAGGAGGAGGAGTTCACCTTCGACGACTTCCTGGCCCAGATGGCCGCGGTCAAGCAGATGGGCTCCTTGAAGAAGATGCTCGGGATGATGCCCGGCATGGCCCAGATGAAGGACCAGCTGGACTCCTTGGACGAGCGGGAGTTCGACCGGGTCGAGGCCATGGTGCGGTCGATGACCCCGCACGAGCGGCAGCACCCTAAGGTCATCGACGGCTCCCGACGGGCACGGATCGCCCGCGGCTCGGGCCGCACGGTGTCCGAGGTCAACGACCTGCTCGCCCGGTTGTCACAGGCGCAGAAGATGATGAAGCAGATGCGTCGCGGCGGTGGACTGCCGGGTATGCCCGGGCTGCCCGGGATGGGCGGTCCGGGACGCAAGGGCAAAGCGGCCCGCGGCAAGCAGCAGCGCAAGAAGGGCCGCAGCGGGAACCCGGCCAAGCGGGCCGAGCAGGAGCGGGCCGCACATCAGCGCGAGGAGGAGGCACGCGCCTCCGGCAGCGCGTTCGGTCAGCCGCCGCAGGACGACCAGCCCGCCGCGTCCCTGGACCAGCTACCGGCCGGGTTTGAGAAGTTTCTCGGTCGCTGACAGGTGAGGCGGCGGGTCGCCGTCAACCAGTAGTTCGGGCGGCGACGGGAGTAGCCGAGTCACCCGCCGAGCAGACCCAGCGCGTCCTTGGCTCGCAGCACCCGCAGGGCTGCGTCGTCGATCCGGCGACGCAGGTCTGGATCGCGACGCGCCTGTGCCAGCAACGCGCCGGCCATCGGTGGGACCGTCGCGGGGTCGACCGTCAGCACCAGGTCGCCGCCGGCGCGCACGAACCGAACCGCTCGGGTGCCCGGCGACCACTCGGCCATCTGACGGGCCTGGCCGAGGTCGTCGCTGATCACCACGCCGTCGAAGCCCATCTCGCGTCGCAGCAGGCCGGTGATCACCCGCGCGGAGAAGCACGCCGGGCCGCTGGCATCGATCCGGGTGTAAGTGGCGCTGGACACCATGACCAGCGGGATCCCGGCCGCCACGACGTCCCGGAACGCCTGCACCGCCGCCGATCCGGTGGTGGTCGTCCGGTCGGTGACGTCGGCGGTCACGTCGGTGTTCGCCGACGCCAGGCCCAGGCCGGGGAAGTGCTTGGCGACCGCCAGCACCCCTCGGTCGGTCATGCCGTCGGCGAACGCGGTGGCGTGTGCGGCCACCGACCGGGCGTCGGAGCCGAGCTGACGACCGAAGCGGCCGATCGGCGGGTTGGCTCGACCGACCCGTGTGGGCACCACGTCCGTGACGGGCGCCAGGTTCACCGTCACCCCGGCTTCGGCGAGCTCCGCGGCCCATCGCCGGGCCCGCTCGCGGAGGGTTCGGGTGCTCCACCCGGCCTGCGTGGTGCCGGCGGGGATGTCGCTGAAACCGGCCCCGCGCAACACCTGCACCGCGCCGCCCTCCTGGTCGGTGGCGACCAGCGGTCGCACCAGGCCGCTGGAGCGGGCGATCACGTCCTCGAGCTGGTCGGTCAGGCGGCTGGTGCGATGGACGCCGGCCGAGCTTCGGCCGGTGAGCATGACGTTCCCCACGTGCCACCGGCGCAGCGTCCGCGCCGTGTCGGGGGCGAGATCGGTCGCGGCGGCCGGCGTCCCGGCCATGACCAGCTGACCGACCCGCTCGGCGAGGTCCAGCGTGGCGAGGGCCCGTTCCGCACGGCCCGGCAGCGGCGCGGTGCTCGACGGTCGCTCCGGTCGGACCGGCGCGGGGGTGGCTGCAGGACCGGGGGAGCGCGTCGTCGTGGCTGCTGTGACCGGAGCTTGGTCCGCGCTCTGGGCCGCCCGATCGCTGCATGCGCTCACGGGTGTCAACCCGATGGACATCACGGCGAGCAGTCCGACGGGTGGACGCAGGCGCGCCACGCTCCGGGTCATCCGTCGACGGTAGCGGTGCGGTGATGTCAGCCGGTGGTCTGCCGTCGGACTACGACACCGGGCGGCCGTAGTCTGGGCACCGTGGACGTGCTGCACCTCACCGGTCCCGTCCTGGTGGGTCGGCAGGAGCAGCGGGAGCGGGCGTGGGTGCTGGACGGCCGGATCACCTTCGACCCCCCGCGGACGGCCACCTCGACGACCACCACGGTGGACGGCGTGGTGCTGCCGGGCTTGGTGGACGCCCACTGCCACATCGGTCTGGACGCTCACGGCGCGGTAGACCAGGCGACCTCGCGGGCTCAGGCCGAGACCGACCGCGACGCCGGAGCCCTGCTGCTGCGCGACGCCGGCAGCCCGGCCGACACCCGCTGGGTCGATGGAGCCCCTGACCTGCCCCGGTTGGTCCGGGCCGGGCGGCACATCGCCCGAACCAAGCGGTACATCCGGAACTACGCCGACGAGGTCGAGCCGCACGAGCTGGTCGAGACGGTCCGCCGGCAGGCCCGGTCCGGTGACGGGTGGGTCAAGATCGTCGGCGACTGGATCGACCGCCAGATCGGCGACCTGGCGCCGTGCTGGCCGGCCGATGTGCTGCGCGAGGCGATCGGCGCGGCTCACCAGGAGGGGGCCAGAGTCACCGCCCACTGCTTCTCCGAAGACAGCCTGCCGGACCTGCTGGCCGCCGGGGTCGATGGCATCGAGCACGCCTGCGGCCTGACCGACGGCACCATCGCGATGGCCGCTGAGCGGGGCGTCGCGGTGGTGCCCACCCTGGTCAACATCGCGACCTTCCCGCAGATCGCAGCCCGCGGGCAGGAGCGGTTCCCGCGGTGGGCGGCCCATCTGCGTGACCTGCACGCCCGCCGGTACGCCACGATCGCGACGGCGGCCGAGGCGGGCGTTCCGGTGTTCTGCGGCACCGACGCGGGCGGGTCGCTGCCGCACGGCCTGGTGGCCAGCGAGGTCGCCGAACTGGCCCGTGCCGGGTTGTCGACCAACGACGCGTTGGACGCCGCGGTGTGGGCGGCGCGTGCCTGGCTCCGGCACTCGGGGCTGACCGAAGGGGCGCCCGCCGACCTCGTCGTCTACCCGGCTGATCCGCGCGACGACTTGGCGGTGCTGGCGCACCCGCGGGCGATCGTGCTGCGCGGCCGGTGGCTGCGGGGGCCGGCGTGCTGAGCCAGTCCACCGGTCGGCGTCCTCGGTTGACCGCCCGTGGCGAGCGGGTGCACGTGCGCCCGGTCGAGGCCGGGGACCTCGGGCCCTACCAGGCGGCCGTGGAGGCGTCCTGGGAACGCATCGCCCGGTGGAACCCGGTGAACCCGGGGCGCTTGACCGTGGACCTCGGGCAGCAGTCCGACACCTACCGCACCTTCGTGGTGCGGGCCATCGACCCGGGTGGAGCGCACGGCCTGGTGGCCAGGATCAACCTGAGCAACGTCGTCCACGGCGCCTTTCACTCCGGCACCCTCGGCTACGACGCGTACGACCCGTACGCCGGTCGCGGTTTGTTCCGCGAGGGCATGGCACTGGTACTGGACGTGCTGTTCCGCGCGTCGGCGGACGGCGGGCTGGGTCTGCACCGGGTCGAGGCCAACGTGCAACCGGCCAACGTTCGGTCCGCCGCGGTGCTGCGCGGCCTGGGGTTTCGGCACGAGGGCGAGACACCACGGATGCTGCTGCTGCGCGGACCGGACGGCACCCGGTGGCGCGACCACGAGCGTTACGCGGTGACCGCGCAGGAGTGGCCCGCGCCGGCCTACCCAGCGCACGCGCGGCGTCGGCGGGTGCTGCTGGTGAACGGCCGGCCCGGGACCGGCCGGTCGGTGCTCGCCGAGCAGGTGGCCGCCGAGCTGGCCCTGCCGCTGGTGACCGATCAGGCGGTCGGCCACCAGGCGGGCGATGCGCTGTGGGCGCTGCTGGCCGGGTGCCCGACCGGTGCGGTGCTGGAGAGCTGGTGGCCGGCGTCCGACGCGGCGGTCGTGGACGGCGGGTTGCGTCGAGCCGGGATCGATCCGGCAGCGGTGGTCGAGCTGTGGTGCGACTCGCCGCTCGGCGGACGGCGGGTGGACGGGCCGCTGGGGCTGGGTCCGAGCCTGCGGGTGGACGTCTCCCGCCCGGCCAACACCGTCGAGCTCGTCCAGATCGCGTTGCGCGCCAGGGCATTGGCGGACGGCGGTCGCTGAACGCCGCCCGAGCCCGGCCGACCCGAACACCTGGTGGGCGAGAGTGGCACGTGGGCACGGCATGCGGCGTTGAGCCGCGAGGTGCGGGCTGCGGCAGGATGTCGCCGTGCAGGTGTCCGCCAAGTCCGACTACGCCGTCCGGGCGCTGCTCGTGCTCGCCGTCGCGGACGGGCGGTCCACCGGCGAGCAGCTGGCCCACGACCAGGGACTGCCGGTGAAGTTCCTGGAGACCATCCTGGCGGACCTTCGCCGCGCGGAGCTGGTCGTCTCCCACCGGGGCGCCCACGGCGGCTACCGGTTGGCCCGTCAGCCGCAGGACATCAGCGTCGGCGACGTGATCCGCGCCGTGGACGGTCCGCTCGCCCGGGTCCGTGGCCTGCGACCGCACGAGACGACGTACTCCGGTGCGGCCGAGCACCTGCCCGCGGTGTGGGTGGCCGTGCGCGCCGCGCTGCGCGAGGTGCTGGACGGCACCTCGCTGCACGACCTGCTCACCGGTGACCTGCCGGAACAGGTCCGTCGCCTCACCGCCGACCCGGACGCGTGGCTCAACCGGTGACCTCAGGGCGTCTCGGCGGTGCCGTTCAGGAAGGGCGAGTCGATCGCCATGTCGCTGTACCGCAGCCGGTGGACCGCCAGGTCGATCGCCACCTGGTCGGTGTCCCGGCCGACGTGATCCAACCACCGCTGCGCGACGTCGGCACCGAGGTAGCGTTGCGCCGCCTCCTGGTACTCCGGGGCCAGGCCGGTGGTCGGCCGTACGTCGGCCACGGTCGCCTCGGCGGTCAACCGGCGGTAGGGGAAGGACTCGGTGTCGACCGAGACGGCCACCGCGGTGCCGACCACCAGCGCGGCGAGCTTCTTCGCCCCCGCGAACGACACCACCGTCACCTGGTCCGCGCGGCCGACGAACCACATCGGAGTGAGCCAAGGCCGGTGATCGGCCCCTACCCAGGCGATCCGCGCTGGTATCCGGGACTCCAGCAGCAGGGCGATGCCCACGTCTCGACCAGGCCGGCTCGACCCGCCGGTCACGGGACCTGGTCCTGCTGGATCGGCC